>CANRPW010000011.1 GCA_947632615.1 uncultured Clostridia bacterium
TTTTCGCTTTGTAATTCTTTTAAGGAATTACGGGTTATTGTAATTTCGTCTTTCTTTTATTCGGTTTTCAATGTTCAGAAATGCTGTCATAATTCTTAGCGACAGCTTAATTATAATAGCACAAATAAAAATTCTTGTCAACACCTTTTTTTCAATTTTTTCAAAAAATAAACCAAAAATTTTAAGGCAATAAAAAAAGCAAAACCGAGGCTTTATTCCTCGGTTTGTTTCATCATACTTTTAAGTGCTATAAGCCCCAGTTCATAGCCTAAAGAGCCAAAGCCGCACATCTGACCTGCACACACGGGGGCAGTTACAGAGGTGTGTCTGAATTCCTCTCTCTTATGAATATTACTCATATGCACTTCAATAAACGGTATTTCCGGCACAGAAGCTATGGCATCCCTTATAGCATAGCTATAATGAGTAAATGCCCCGGGATTTATAACAACGCCCTCCACCTTTTCAAAATAGCATTTCTGTATATAGTCTATTATCTGACCCTCGTGGTTAGACTGGAATATCTCAATGTCATAACCAAGCTCCACAGCCTTATCTCTTGCTCTGTCCATTATCTGTCTGTAGTTGAGATTGCCGTAAATACCTCTTTCTCTTATTCCCGTAAAATTAATATTGGGTCCGTTTATAATTCTTACCTTCCTGAGTCCGTTTGCTTCGCCGCCTTCGACCTCATTCAGATATTCCGCTATGGAGTCGATCACATTCTGAACACATCTGTCAATGTTTCTTTCCGATACGTCCACAATAAGGTCTGCGCTTTCCTCATACATAGGCTCTCTTTCTTCCAAAAGCCTTCTTATCTCACCCAGCTTATCCTCCACATTTAAAAGCGGTCTGTTTTTATCATATTTCGTGTTTTCATAAATGCTCTCGGGCGTGCTCTTTAAATATACTATTATTCCGTTCTTTTTAAGACTTTCTATGTTTTCGGGCTTTTTGACAACTCCGCCGCCTGTGGCAATTACCTTTTTATAAGCCTTGCCTAAATTTTGGCAAAGTGTGGTCTCCTGCTCTCTGAAAAACTCCTCGCTGTATTCTCTGAAAATGTCGTTTATAGACATATGGTAAAAATCCTGTATTTGCAGATCCATATCTATAAATTTTCTTTTAAGTGTCATGGCTATTCTTCTGCCGATCGTGGTTTTGCCGCTGCCCATAAAGCCTATAAGTACAATGTTTTTTTCCGTGTAAATTCTGCTCATTTCTTTTTTCCTTCCTTATTAATAAAAATCTCTTTAAGTTCGTTTCTTATTTTATATAAAAATTCTCTGTTGAATTTTCTTTCAAACCAGATTTCTTCCGCTGCCGCAGCCTGATAAATAAGCATATCAAAACCGTTTATACATTTTGCTCCGGCATTTTCTCCGATTTTTAAAAACTCTGTCTGCCATGGAGTATATATGGCATCAAAGCAAACCTCAATTTCGTTGTTTTCAAAAAGCTTTTCAGAAACAGGTGATAATCCCTCATTCTTTTCAAAACCAAGGGTGGTTCCATTAAAAACAGAGTCAATGCCCTTTACCCCGTCAGCATCTGCCAAAGCTATGGGTATTATTTCCGTGTCAAAGCCCTTAAATCTTTCCTTAAGCTCCCGGGCCTTAAAAACCGTTCTGTTGGCAATATATATCTTATCTGCCCCGTTTCTTATAAGCGCATAACAAATGGCATCCGCCGCTCCGCCTGCTCCCAGAAGAAGACAGCTGCGCCCGCTAAGGGTCATTTCTCTTGCCGAAAATGTATATTCAACCCCCACAACATCGGTGTTATAGCCCTTATACCCTTCAGCCGTATATTTAAGAGTGTTGACTGCCCCTATTTCAGCAGTCGCCTCGTCAATGCCGCATAGATATTTTAAGACCCCTTTCTTGTGAGGAAGTGTAACATTTATGCCGCATATACCCAACGAATGAGCACCCTTTACAGCCTCTTTTAGTCCCTCGGGCAAAACATGGAAGGGCACATAAACAGCATTTTCGTCAATATACTTATATATTAAATTATGTATTTCAGGTGAAAAGCTGTGTCCCACAGGGTCTCCCATTACGCCGTAAACCCTGCTGCCGCCTGTAATGCTATTTTTTATCATTTTTCAAACTCCTGAAGTAGAAAAAAAGTACGATTTTTTCAAAAGGGCGTTTTACCGCCGTTATCCACTCGTCCCTTTTATCCGCCTTTTTAACAAGCACACTGTAAATGCCGTTAAGGTTTCCTACAAGAACATCCGTAAATATCTGATCCCCCACAATAAGACAATGAGAGGGCAAAACTCCCATCCTCTTAATAAGCTTGTTAAGCCCTTTATTCAGCGGTTTTCTTGCTCTGTAAACATACGGTATATCAAGCCCGCAGATAAAATCCTCGGTTCTCTCCCGTTTGCTGTTGGATAGTATGCAAACATTTATACCCTCTTTGGCAAGGCTTTCAAAATACTCCTTCACTTCATCCGTCGCTTTTCTTATATAGAACGGAACCAGTGTGTTGTCGATGTCAAACATAATAGTATCAATGCCAAGCCCCTTGAGCTTTTCGGGTGTCAGCATAAAAACCGACTCAATATATTCTTTAGGATAAAATATTTTAAACATAAGCCCCACCTCATAAAGTATATCAAATCAAATTATACTTGTTTTGCTTACAAAAGTCAAGTTGCAGGGCGACTCATAAATAAGCCCTTAAAATTTCCGCACACCTTTCCGGCAGAACGGAATTTATATAACACCCGGTAGAAAACTCAAACCCCGCCATATTGCCAAGTCTGGGAATAAGCTGCACAAAAAACGAAAAACCTTCATAAGAGCGCAGCCCATTTGCCGAGCGCAGCCCATTCGGCGCGCTGTAAAAGCAAATATTATAGCAAAGCCCCTCGTCAAGCCCCTTGTACATATTCAGCTGGACTTTCAGTATGTCGCCCAAAGCCCTTAACTCCTCATTATCAAGCTCTGTAAGAGAGCTCTTTTCCGATTTTGAAATAATATGGGTTTCGTATGTAAACAAGCTGTCATCGGGCACCGCCAATTTAAAATGTTCGTTTTCATAAAGTACAATATATTTTTCAGAAGATGAAAACAGACTTTTGCCGTATTTCATTTTGTATTCATAAGCCGCTTTCAACATATATTCTATTTTTGGCGGAATGATAGTCTGCGCCCCCATCTGCCAATGAGAATGATAAAGGCTCGCCCCTGCGCTTAGTCCGTTGTTTTTAAATATCTGTACATATTTTATATTCTCATGCTTCTCAAGGCAAAGGCTTCTATATTTTAAAGCCTTCATTAGCATAAACATATGATCCGGGGTATAATCGCATATATTCTCAAAATGGTCCTGGGTGTCAATAACCACCTCGTGATATCCCGAGCCGCTTTTTTTCGATAAAAACGGATATAGATTGGGCACTATCCTTATTACTCCGTCATCATACACCGCTTCGGGGGTCATACCCTTGTTTTCCGGGCAAAAGGGACAGCCCTCTTTGCTGTTTTTATACCTTCCCACATCGGTACGGCTGTGAGGGCGATTAAGTCTTTCCTCAGCATAATACACAATGTTTCCTGTAAGATAATTCTTTTTCATCATACAAAACCATCCTCCTTCGGGGGTATAATGTATATTTTAGCCGACCAACTGCCGGAGGCACGCCGAGGGGCGAAGGTGATGGAGAAGGGAAGAACGGCGACGTAGGAGCCGTTCTTCCCTTCTCCATCACCTTCGCCCCTCGGCCCCGCGCGTCCGCCCTGAAATACGTCTTGTTAAAGACGTATTTCAGGGTGGGCGACATTATTTTTCAAAGCTCCAATTTTCAACACCGGCAAAACAGTTGTTTATATAAGGTATGGTCACTCCCGATATATCCGAAGACGTAAGCAAGACTCCATACCTAAAGCCTATTCCTATAACGGGAAGCTGGAGAGAAACATACCTCTCCACCTCTTTAAGCGCCGCCTTCTGAGCGTCCTGCCCCACTGCCGCTATTTCGGCGTTAAGAAGCGTATCCATCATTTCATCACTGAAATTCACATAGTTTGTGCCCGAATAAACAGAAGATGACAACAGAAAATCTCTTAAGTCAAAGCCGCTTCTGAAGTCCGTTCCCCCAATAAAAGCATCAAACTCATCAGCATTTATAAGCTGCTGATATTCCTCAAATGGCTTTTTAACAACCGAAACCTTCATACCTATTCTGTTAAGGTCCTCCGCTATTATCTCTGCCGTTTCTACCCTCTCGGCATTATCCTCATTCACAAGTATAGAAAAGCTGTAATTATAAGGCGACAGCCCTGCTGACCAAAGAGTCTTAAGCGCCTCGTCAGGGCTATAGTCATAAGCCGCCACACTGTCCTCATTGCTCATATATGCCGTAGGGTTCACAGGTGTAAGTGAAGCATCCATATTGTCCATATATATGTCACGGGCTATCTCTTCTCTGTCTATAGCATAGGCTATGGCTTGCCTTACACTTTGATTTTTAAACATTTCTCTCTGATTGTTAAAACCAAAATATTCAAAGCAATTAGTGGAATAAACCACCTTTTCACAGCTGCTTCCCGAAAATCTTCCCAGCCACCGGGAATCTTTAGTGTTAAAAACAGATGTTATGCCATGCTCAAAAGCATCATAGTCTGTATTTCTGTCAGGTGAAATAATAATTTTTGCACTTGCTATTTTGGGCGTGCCGTTTATGCCGGATGCCGCCACAAGGCTATATTCATTAGTGGTGCTGTCCGATATGCTGTAAGCTCCGTCACCTAAGGGGTTAAAGTCCGCCTCATCCTCATTTCTGTAATAGTGCTTGGGTATCAGCGGAAAACAAAGATTGTAAGAACCCATTGAATATGGCGAATTATAATAAATAACCGCCGTAAGGGAGTCAACGCTTTCATACCCCGACACATTTGCAATACAACCCTTATAAATAGAGCTGTCCGATGCTCTTTTTATAGTGTCTAAGCTATATACCACATCTTCAGCGGTTATCGCCTCTCCGTCATGCCACTTAAGTCCATCCTTAAGGCGCACAGTAAGCTCCGTTCCATCAGGAGAAACAGTAAAGCTCTCCCCTATATTTGAAATAACGCTCTGTTCCTCGCTTATGTTAAAAAGCGGCTCAAATATGAGCTTCAGGGCGGTGTCCACCGTTGGGTCTTCATTAAGCAGCGGATTAAGAGTAAGGGGCTTTCTCATTGAAATAACAAGCTCCCTTTCCGCTCCTGCATTTCCATATTGGTTTTTATCAAGAACAGCTATCCTTGCAGTTTCGTCCCCTGTCTTTATATCTCCCGAAAAATGTCCGCAGCCGCAAAGAAATATCAAAAGCAAAGCCAAAAAACCTCTAAACTTCATATTTTCCTCCGATAACCGACAAAATCAGTTTGTACGCCGCCATGTGCCTCTTTACCTTATATAAATATTTTTCCGTCTCCGAAAACGGAATGGAGTTAAGGCTTTCGCCATCTTCAAAGCTAAGCCACCTATCAACATTACCGCTTCCCGCATTATAGGCACAAAGCGCCGTTTCAAAATTACCGTCATACTTTTTCATAAGACTGCTGAAAAGCCAACAGCCAAGCTCTATATTGATCTCGGGGTCAGTTATTTTGTCATAAGAATAGTCCTCTAAGCCGGCTTCCTCTGCAGCCCAGTCCGCAGTGCTTTCCATAAGCTGCATAAGCCCCTTTGCCCCTGCCTTTGAAGTGGCATCTGTCTTAAATCCGCTTTCCGTTTTTATGATAGAACACACCATCTCGGGGTGAAGATCATATTTTTTAGAATATTCATATATAAGCCCGGGATATCTCAATGGATAGCATCTGAGAAAAATGCTCACCGCTCCTATCAACAATATCAAACCAACAGCCGAAATCAAACCCAATATTTTTATTCTGCTGTGCATAAATTCTTCTCCTTTTAATTTTTTATCTTCCCGGCGAGGCGAAAATCAGCGGCGGCGCAGCCGCCGCTGATTTTCGCCTGCCCCCGCCTGCCTGTTTAATACGTTTCCGTAGAAACGTATTAAACAGGCAGGCAACCTATATTTTTTCCTTTACAAATTCAAACATATCCTTTATATCCATATTGCCGGTGTCAATTATAACATCTGACATACCCTTAAGCTTTTCAAATTCCGTCTGAATTTTAAGCCGCTTATTTAACTGCTCTGCGCTAAGCCCATCCCGCTTCATAAGCCTTTTAAGCCTTACCTCAGGCTCTGCATACACCAGCCAGACCTCATCACATTCTTTGTCAAGCCCTGCCTCCGTAAGCAGAGGCGCATCTATAACAGCGGTCTTTACTCCGCTTTCTTCAGCGCTTTTTAAAAGCTCAAAAATTTCCTGCTTAATATAAAAATGGGTTATTTCCTCAAGCCTTTTCAGCTTTTCGGGCTCAGAAAACACAATTTCTCCCAAAGCTCTTCTGTTTATGCTCTTATCGGGAAAAAGTATGCCCTCGCCGAAATGAGAAACTATTTCTTTATATGCCTTTCTTCCGGGCATTATTACCTCATGAGCTATTTTGTCGCAGTCAATTATAAAACAGCCGTTTTCCGAAAGTGCAGCGGCAATAGTAGACTTGCCTGCGCCGCTTCCTCCCATAAGTCCTATAATTTTCATTTACTTGACCTCATACCAGTTTTTGCCGTTGTGGACGTCAACACTTAAAGGCACTTTAAGCTCTGCGGCATTTTCCATTTCTTCCTTCAAAAGCTTGTTTATATAATCCACTTCATCCACATGAGCCTCTATAAGCAGCTCGTCGTGCACCTGCAAAAGCAGTCGCGACTTAAGCCCCTCGGCCTTCAGCCTGCGCCATATCTTTATCATAGCAAGCTTTATAATGTCCGCCGCCGTTCCCTGCACAGGAGCATTCATGGCAGCCCTCTCGCCAAAGCTTCTCAGATTAAAATTGCTTGCGGAAATTTCGGGTATTTTTCTTATCCTGTTAAACATAGTAACAGAATAACCCTTTTCCCTTGCAGATTTAACACAGTTTTCCATAAATGTCTTTATTTTAGGATATTTCTCAAAATATCCGTCAATATATCTCTTGGCCTCTGCCCTTGATATTTTAAGGTCTTCACTAAGAGCAAAGGCACTTATACCGTAAACTATACCAAAATTAACAGCCTTGGCGTTAGACCTCTGAGCAGGCGTTACTTCATCATAAGGTATGCCAAAGGCCTGAGATGCCGTAAGCCTGTGTATATCCTCTCCATTTATAAAGGCATTTATAAGTGTTTCGTCCCCTGAAAGATGAGCTAGCACTCTGAGCTCTATCTGAGAATAATCTCCGTCAGCAAAAACATATTCCGAAGACGAGGGAACAAACGCCTTTCTGAGCAAATGTCCCAGCTCTAATTTTATAGGGATATTCTGCAAATTAGGCTCAGTAGAGCTTATCCTTCCCGTTGCCGTGATAGTCTGATTAAAGGTAGAATAAACCTTTCCCGTCTTCTTATCAAGTGCCTCCAGAAGTCCGTCACAATAAGTAGACTTAAGCTTAGCATAAGTCCTGTAGGTAAGCACCTTGTCTATAATTTCATCCTTATCTCTCAGCTTTTCAAGCACATCGGCAGAGGTAGACCAGCCTGTTTTGGTCTTTTTTCCGCCCTTAAGCCCTAACTTTTCAAAAAGTATAACACTTAACTGCTTGGGAGAATTTATATTAAATTCCTCTCCTGCAAGCCAATATATATCCTTCTGTATTTCCTCCAGCTTTTCATCAAGCTGATTTGAAAACGCCAAAAGCTCGTCCCTGTCTATCTTCATTCCCGCACATTCCATATCCGCAAGAACATACACAAGGGGCAGCTCTATTTCATAATAAAGCCATTCTTGTCCGCTTTCCTTTATCTTGTCATTTATAACAGGATAGGTTTTTGCTATAACATATACAAAATCGGCAAACACCGAAGCTAACTTTTCCTCATCCGCCTTATAATATGGCGTACGGCTCTTACCCTTTCCAAACACATCCTCAAGAGAAGGCAGGCTCATACCCAAATAATTAAATGCCGCCTCGTTATATTCATAAGACGATGCCGAAGGATCAAGTATATAAGCTCCCAAAACAGTGTCAAAGGCTATATTGTTTATTTCCATTCTCCCATTGAAATATGCAATGTCAGCCTTAGCATCATAGGTCAGCTTTTTTGCTTCTCCCTCAAAAAAGTCCTTGAATGTTTCTACAAATTCCTTTTCCGTAAATCCCTCTCCAAGAAGACTTATTTCCGTATCCACAAGGACAACGGAAATATTTTCCTCATTGTCAGAAAAGGCACAGCCACAGAAAACACCGCCGTCTATAATAGTCTTATAGGCACAAAGTCCCTTAAGCCCCTTCGCAAGCTCAGCAGCCTCGTCCTTTGTCTTTATAATGCTTATATTTTCAGCTCTTTTTCCACTGTCTTCTGTTTTAAACATAGAAAGCAGGCTCTTAAAATCATTATAAGCAAAAGCACGACCTGCCTCCTCGTTAAACATATCATTTATTTTAAGCTCATCCGGCTTATATTCCACAGGCACATCTGTATTTATAGTAACCAAAAACTTACTGAGCATTGCCTGCTCCTTGAATTCAGCTAAATTCTCAGCCGCTCTTTTGGGCTTTATGTCAGAAGCATTTTCTATGGCATTTTCAACGGTCTTATACTCCTGTATTATCTTGATAGCCGTTTTTTCACCAATAGAGGGCACTCCCGGCACATTGTCGGAACTATCTCCCATAAGCGCCTTGACCTCAATAAATTCCTTAGGTGTGACTCCGTACTTTTCTTCAACATCCTTTGCAAAATAGTCCTCCACCTCTGTGCCAAAGCCCTTGGTCTTGGGTATTCTTATTTTGGTCTTCTCCGTAGCTATCTGCAAAAGATCTCTGTCCCCCGACACGATAACCGGCAAAACTCCTGCTTCCTCGCTGCGTTTTGCAAGTGTGCCCAATATGTCATCAGCTTCATACCCTTCCATTTCGCACACGGCTATATTCATTTTCTTAAGCAGCTCCTTAAGCAGGGGTATCTGCGGACGAAGTTCCTCGGGCATAGGCTTTCTTGTGCCCTTATATGCCTCGTAGGTCTTGTGCCTGAAGGTAGGAGCATGCACGTCAAAAGCAACGGCAATATGCGTAGGCTTTTCTTCATTCAGAAATTTAAAAAGAATAGTAAAAAAGCCGTATACCCCGTTGGTATAGTCACCGTTTTTGTTTGTAAGCGCAGGCAAAGCATAAAAAGCCCTGTTTATAATGCTGTTTCCGTCTATAAGAATTATTTTGTCCATAAATCAGTCCTCTTTCCCTGAGAATTTGACAAGCTCTATATCGCTTTGCATAAGCATATCCTCACTGAGCTTGTCGGGATAGATCCTCTTGGCATAAATTTTGACAATGCCCGCATTTATGATCTGCTTAAGACACATAACACAGGGCGAGTCGGTGACGTAAAGCACAGCGCCCTTACACGAAACGCCATTTACGGCACACTGAGTAATAGCATTCGCCTCTGCATGCACCGCCCTGCAAAGCTCGTGCCGCTCACCGCTGGGCACATTCAGCTCACGGCGAAGACAAGTCCCCATATCACAGCAATTGGGCAGTCCCTTTGGCGCACCGTTATAGCCAGTTGCCAAAACCTGATTGTCCTTTACAATAACAGCCCCAACCTTACGTCTTAAGCAGGTAGAACGCCTGCTTGCAAGCTCTGCCATTTCCATAAAATACTCATTCCAGCTTATTCTCTCCATTTTTAAATATCCCCCTTAAGCTTCAGGCAGCCCGAAAATGCAAGTGCTATGCTTCGCATCAGCCATAATAGACTCCCTGTTCATTTTGCCAAGCCTTTCTATATATCTTTTAATATCTATCCCAATATTGTTGTGTAATATGTCATAAACCACGCCGTCACATACATAAACAAAGTGACAGCAATATTCAAAGCCCTGATCGGTGCCATCCATATTTGCAACAAATATAGGCACGTCCCTGCACTTAAGACAAAGCACATCTCCTTCGGGAAACGCCATATAAAGTTTAGAGGCATATTCGCTGCAGTCAAGACCTTTTTCCAGCTGTCGGCAAAAATCTTCTATGTCACGCCTTTTCATAACCACACCTCTGCCTAACAACCTCATATATCAATATTCCGCAGGCAACAGAAGCATTGAGCGACTCAGCCCCGCCAAGAATAGGCAGCTTTACAAGAACATCCGTATTTTTTGCAGTCGTTTCCTTAAGTCCGTTTGCCTCATTTCCCACATATATAGCGGCAGGCGTCTTAAAGTCAACCTCATAAGGCGTTATCTTTCCTTTAAGGTGTGCCGATACTGTAAGTATGCCCCTATTCTTAAGAAGCTCAGTTACCTCGTCTATATCTGCCCCCACAATAACAGGTACATTAAAAACCGATCCCATAGCGCTCCTTAATACCTTTGGGCTATATATATCCACACAGCCCTTGGTAAGTATAACTCCTGAAGCCCCGCCTGCATCGGCAGTACGTATTATAGTCCCCAAATTTCCGGGGTCCTGTATATCCTCACACACAACAATAAATGCCGGGGAATTCAAAAAAAGCTTTTCTACATCCGTGCTGAGCTTCTCACATACACATAATACCCCCTGAGAGCTTACTGTGTCGCTTATTTCCTTAAAAAGCCTGTCTGCAAAAACATACACCGTATGCCCTTCCACATCAAAGCCTTTAATAAATTCTTCACTTACCGATTTTCTGAATATATAATATTTTATATTAACATTTTTCGGTATACTTTTAACAAGTCTTTCGCCTTCGGCAAAAAACAGACCGCTTTTATCTCTGCCTCTTTTTTCCTTAAGCTTAACGACTTCTTTAAATATACTGTTGGATCTGCTTTCTATCAAAGCCTTTACCTCCACACCTTATATTTCATCTATTTTATTATAACACAATTTACATTTTGTGTAAACAACAAAGCAAAAAACTTAAAGCCGACCACATAGGGCTGAGCTCGGGGCGAGGGAGTGACAACCAACCCCCAAAGGGCGGGCGGGCCCGCCCTTTGGGGGTTGGTTGTCACTCCCTCGCCCCGACCCGTGGGGGAAAATCCCAACAAAGCGCCTGCGGCGCTTTGTTGGGATTTTCCCCCACGGCTCTCCTTTTACTTTACCCGGTCAGAATAATCATATTGTACAAAATAACACTTATAATTATCTAAAAGTAAAGCAAAACGGAAAATTTGTAAAAAAAGTGATTTTATATTGATTTTATTATTTATTTTTGATAAAATAATTTTTAACTACATCTTCAGAAAATAAGATAAAATTTCATTTAAGGAGGAAAAAATTATGGCTTATTACTACAGTGAACCGTCTCATACTTTCAGTGAATATTTACTTGTACCCGGTCATACTCCGAAGGATTGCATACCTTCAGCAGTATCCTTAAAAACTCCCGTTGTTAAATATAAAAAAGGAGAAGAACCCTCACTTACTATGAATATACCTCTCGTTTCCGCCATAATGCAATCCGTTTCTGACGATAAAATGGCTGTCGCTCTTGCAAAGGAAGGCGGCATCTCATTTATATTCGGCTCTCAGACTATAGAGCAACAGGCTGAAATGGTAAGAAAGGTCAAAAACTATAAGGCAGGCTTTGTTACCAGCGACTCAAACCTCAAGCCCACAGATACTCTCAAGGACGTTATAGACCTTAAAGCAAAGAACGGTCATTCCACCATCGCCATAACTGAAGACGGCACAGCAATGGGCAGACTTGTGGGTATCGTAACAAGCAGAGACTACAGAATAAGCCGTATGGAAACTACAACAGCAATTTCCGACTTCATGACTCCTATTGAAAAAATAATATCCGCTCCCGAAGGCACAAGTCTTAAGGAAGCAAACGATATAATTTGGGATCACAAGCTCAACTCACTTCCCATAATAGACAAAGAAGGCAGACTTGTAGCCTTCGTATTCAGAAAAGACTACGCTTCTCATAAAGACAATCCTTTAGAGCTTCTTGACTCTTCAAAGAGATATATCGTAGGCGCCGGCATAAACAGCCGTGACTATGAGGAAAGAGTTCCTGCACTTGTAGAAGCAGGGGCAGATGTGCTCTGCATAGACTCATCTGAAGGCTATTCCGACTGGCAGGCTATCACAATTGCTTGGATAAGAGAAAAGTACGGCGACAGTGTAAAGGTAGGCGCCGGCAATGTAGTAGACCGCGACGGTTTCAGATTTTTAGCAGAAGCAGGAGCTGACTTCGTAAAAATAGGTATAGGCGGCGGCTCTATATGCATCACAAGAGAAACAAAGGGCATAGGCAGAGGACAGGCCACAGCAGTTATAGAAGTTGCAAAGGCAAGAGATGAATACTTTGAAGAAACAGGCATTTATGTGCCCATCTGCTCTGACGGCGGCATAGTACACGACTATCACATAACACTTGCCCTTGCCATGGGCGCTGATTTCTGCATGCTGGGAAGATATTTTTCAAGATTTGAAGAAGCTCCGACTCATAAAATAATTGTAAACGGCAATTATATGAAGGAATATTGGGGCGAAGGTTCTGCAAGAGCCAGAAACTGGCAAAGATATGACATAGGCGGAGCAGGCAAGCTTGCCTTTGAAGAAGGCGTAGACTCATATGTGCCGTATGCAGGCTATCTCCACGACAATATCGTAACAACACTTTCTAAAGTAAGGCACACCATGTGCAACTGCGGCGCTTTAACTATTCCGGAACTGCAGCGTAAAGCAAAGCTCACTCTTGTATCATCTACAAGTATAGTCGAAGGCGGAGCGCATGACGTTGTACTTAAGGACAAGAACATATCTACAGATAAATGATAACTGCCCGCCATTTTTGTCTAACATCGCGTATGCGATGTCGACAAAAATGCCGACCAATGGGCGCGGGGCGTAAAGCCAAAAAGCAAAGGGAGAGGACAAGTCCTCTCCCTTTGCTTTTTGGCTTTACGCCCCGCGCCCATTGGTCAGCTACCCGGCTTTGTCGACCCGATTTTTAGCATTGTCAAAAAAGGTCATAACCGTGGTCACCCAGAAGATCTAAGGCAATTTCAAAATTTTCTTCTTTAGTAAAAATGTAATCCGTATTATATGTAGACACGGCAAATATACCTATGCCATTTTCGGCAAGCAGGTTGGATATATCAGCAAGTATGCCCGTAAGAGAAAAATCAAGCACAGCATCTATTCTAAAACATTTCCAGCCGTCCTCTCTTTTTTCTGTATTTTCAGGCACATTTTCCGTAGGGCAGACCAGCGACAATTCCTCATCCGTTTTTGCAAAAAAGCAAAATTCATCATCAAAATCCACTTCGGAAGCATCCTTAAGCCTACAAACCGTAAAATCAATATCAAACGCCTTTAAATACATCACATTACCCCTTATTAAAGCTGTCTGCAAGATTTTCAAGCTGAGGCCTTATAGAATTGTCGTCCCCGCCCATACACATATCCATAACAGCTGTAAGTCCATCTCTCATAGGCACAAAATAGAATTTATGACTTTCCGTTCCTTTTTCTGTTTCTTCGGTATAACTCCACACTTCACAGTCATAGCCGCCTATCTTAGCGCTATCACTCTTGGCACTGTGACTGTCCAGATCTGTTTTGACACCATCAACTCCATAATCCGACATAACGCCTACACTCAGATATACAGGGACTCCTTCATCATCAAAGCCTCGTCCCTTGTAAATGAAATAAACGCCTTCCTCACCGTTAACGCTTTTTTCAAACACATCGCCGTCGTACTCCATTGTAAAGCCATACTCGTTTGTGTAAGTATACAGATTTTTTGCAGGTGCACTTGTTTCGGCATTATCATTTGGCTTTTCTGTGTCTGCCGGCTTGGTTTCCTCCACAGTTGTAAGCTCTTCTGTTTCAGTTTTGGTGGTTTCTTCAATTACAGCATTTGCGGCAGCTTCCACCTCGGTTTTTTCGCCGCTATTATTACAGCCGCAAAGCGAAACGGCCATAGCGCATATAATAAATGCACAAATATTCCTTTTCATAATATCCCTCCCCTTTTATTCTGTATATTAATATTACCACATAACACTATTCATTTCAATTATTTTTAAAAAACCCATTGTAAAAAAAGTATTAATATAATATAATTAATGTAGATTTTTTTACATTGGCGTTCTTTATAATTATAAAAAAAGAATAAAGGAGTTTTACATATGGCAGAGAAAAAAACAAAAAAAAGCGTTATGGATAATTTAGAAATGGGAAAGGAGAAAGCCCTTAAAGCGGCTCTCACCACTATAGAAAAGAATTATGGCAAGGGCGCCATTATGAAGCTTGGGGATACGGCGAAATATCTTTCTTCAGATGTAATTCCCACAGGCTCCTTAAGCTTAGACATAGCCCTTGGTATAGGCGGACTTCCCAAAGGCAGAATAGTTGAGATCTACGGGCCCGAATCAGGCGGCAAAACCACAACAGCCCTTCATATAATTGCCGAAGCGCAGAAAAAAGGCGGCATTGCAGGCTTCATAGATGCAGAGCACGCTCTCGACCCCGTTTATGCTGCAAAAATAGGTGTAAATATAGACGAGTTATACGTTTCTCAGCCTGACAACGGCGAGCAGGCTCTCGAAATATGCGAAACAATGGTACGTTCAGGCGCTGTGGATGTTATAGTAGTAGACTCTGTTGCAGCCCTTGTTCCTAAGGCAGAAATAGACGGTGAAATGGGCGACTCACATATGGGTCTTCACGCCCGTCTTATGTCGCAGGCTCTCAGAAAGCTTGCAGGCGTTGCTGCAAAGAGCAACTGCGTGGTTATATTCATAAACCAGCTCAGAGAAAAAATCGGCGTTATGTTCGGAAACCCGGAAACAACCACAGGCGGACGTGCGCTTAAGTTCTATGCTTCTATAAGAATAGACATAAGAAAGGCAGACCCTATTAAAAACGGCTCCGAGATAATCGGCTACAGAACAAGGGCTAAAATAGTTAAAAACAAGGTAGCTCCTCCGTTCAAGACTGCCGAATTCGACCTTATGTTTGGCGAGGGCATATCCAGAATAGGCGACATTCTCGATCTCGCAGCAGAGGTAGACATTGTCAAAAAAGGCGGCGCATGGTATTCCTACAATGACGAAAGACTTGGTCAGGGTAAGGAAAACGCAAAGAAATATCTTGCAGAGCATCCCGACATTTGCGATGAAATAGAAAGAAAGGTCAGAGAACATTTTGGTCTTGTAGACGACGGAACAAAGTCCGAAGAGGCTAATGCTGACGAAGACAAGACTGCTGCACCTAAAAAAGAAGCCGCAGCAGCCGGTGATGTTGATTTTAACGATGATGATGCTTTTACCTTTGATGACGAAGCATTTGATGATATTGACGAATAAAAAATGATAATAACGGATATACAAAAACAAAAGCACAATGATAAGCGTTTCTCTGTCTTTCTTGACGGAGAATACGCTTTTTCAGTAACCGATATAGACCTTTTATATTATAAGCTAAAGACAGGCGAAGCTATCACAGCAGAAAAGGTAAATGAAATACTTTACAACAATGCTGTGGCTTCTGCAAAAAAAATAGCCCTTAACTTTTTAGGCTATAGAATGAGAAGCCGTAAGGAAATTGTTGATAAGCTTAAAAGCAAGGACTTTTCAGATGAGATCATAGATTACACCTTAGATTTTTTAGAAAATTACGGTTACATTGATGACAAGGAGTTTGCAAAGGCATATATAAATGATAAGAAAAAACTCAAGGGCTTCGGAAGCATAAAAATTCGTTATGAGCTTTCAGGTCTTGGCATAGACAGCCGAATACTTAACAGCCTTGATGAGCTTTTATGCGATGATACCGACGACATAAAAAAGGTAATAGAAAAAAAGCTCAAAGGACAAATAATAACCGACAAGCGGGAAATACAAAAGCTATATTCATATCTTTACGGACGTGGTTTTCCATACGAGCGCTCTAAAGAGGCATTCGATGAATATATTTTTGAAAAAAATCAAGAGGAGGATGTTGATTACTGATGGCGGTAAATTCAGATATAAACAGACTTTTGAAAAGCTTTAAAGAATATTGGGAAAATGAAGAATATGAAAAAATAAAACCCACAAGCGACAAAATAATTGAATATTATAAAAGAAATAATATGACAAAGTCAGAAAGCTATGCCTGCCATCTCTATAATCTTTGTCTGTATTTTGTAGACATAGAAGATTATACATCCGCCATATTATCAGGCAAAGAAGCTGCCGACATAATGGAAAGCTCAAAAGACCCTATTTTATACACCTCCTTTATAAACAACCTCGCCGTAGCCTACTCTCTGAAGGGAGAAAAGCAAAGAGCTATGGAGCTTTTTAAAAAGAGCTACAGCATACGTATAAATGAGTTAGACCACGACGATCTGAGGGTTTGTGATGCTCTTCTTAATATAGGCAGCACATATTATGAGCTTGGCAAATATGATGATGCGCTCAAATTTCACAGAGATGCTCTGATGCGCCGCAGCGATATAGGCAGCGAAGAATATATAAACAACCTAAACCTTGTAGGTTATGACTGCGAAAAAGTCAAGCGTTATCCCTCGGCGATCAACTATCTTAAAAAAGCCGTCAAGCTTATGATGTCAAACAATGCCGACAAAAATGACTATGTCGCAAATATATGTTATCTTGCCTCTGTTTATAAAAAAAATATGGAGTATGACAATGCTCTTACTTATTATGAAAAGGCTCTGTATATATTAAAGAAAGAAAAGCTCGACAAAGAGCCCTATTGCGGCGAAATAATGAACAAAGCAGCCGAGCTGTATCTTGAAATGGGAAATGACCAAAAGGCATTAGAGCTTCGTATTAATGCCCTTAATATATTTGAGGCACAGGTGGGAAGCAAAAATATGTTTTATGCCAACTGTCTGAGGGAAATAGCCAAAATATATAAAAAAAACAACGCCTATGGCGATGCTATAACCTATCTTCAAAGAGATCTTGATATAAAAAGCTCTGTGATCTCCGTAGATGAAAAAGAATATTTAGACGATGCCATGCTATTGGCTTCAGTTTATCAGCTCAATTCACAAACAGACAAGTCAAATGATGTATTGGAATATATTTTAGAAAATATAACCCCTAAAAATCCACAATACAGCAAAATAATACTGACTCTCACCTCAAGATATTCTGAAAGCGGAAACATGAATAAGCTATATTCTCTTTATGATAAATATAAGCTGTATGACCCCACCATCACCTTTGATGAAATGCTCATACTCGCTGATAATAAACCTATTTTCTGACCAAGCTGCGTAGTCTGCGCGGTGTCGGGACGTGACAACCAACAAAAGAGAGAGGGCGCGTATGCGCCCTCTCTCTTTTGTTGGTTGTCACGTCCCGACACCGCCCCGCGGGCACCCCCAACCAAACCATCTGCGATGGTTTGGTTGGGGGTGGCTAACATATCAAAATAAATACACTTGCCAATAATAAAGTGTTCCCAAATAAATCTAAGGTGACTGCTCGGTGCCGGGGCTTGGCAAGCGGTAAAGGAGAGATGGCGCAAATGCGCCATCTCTCCTTTACCGCTTGCCAAGCCCCGGCACCGACCCGCGGGCGCCCCTGTCAAACCATCTTCGATGGTTTGACAGGGGCGGCAAACATCTTCATCACAAGTCTGCTCGGGGTCAGGGCGTGACAAGCAACAAAAGAGAGGGCACGAATGTGCCCTCTCTTTTGTTGCTTGTCACGCCCTGACCCCGAGCCGCGGGCACCCCCAACCAAACCATCTACGATGGTTTGGTTGGGGGTGGCTAACATATCTTTACGGATCGGTAAAAACTTGTTATTCTCCCAGATAAGCTTTTTTGACCTGTTCATTATCCATAAGCTCTTTTGCATCTCCGGATAACACTATTTTTCCCGTTTCAAGAACATATGCTCTGTCAGCGATAGATAAAGCCTTTTTAGCATTCTGCTCTACCAGAAGGACTGTTGTTCCTTCTTTGCTTACCTTTTCGGTTATATCAAATATTTCATTTACAAAAATAGGCGAAAGACCCATTGAAGGCTCGTCCATAAGAAGAATGTCAGGCTTTGACATAAGCGCCCTGCCCATAGCGAGCATCTGCTGTTCGCCGCCGGAAAGTGTACCTGCCGGCTGTGACTTTCTTTCTTCAAGACGAGGGAAGCGTTCATATACCATTTTCAGACTTTCTTCTATTTCCTTCTTATCAGTTCTTGTATATGCTCCCATTTTAAGATTGTCGAGTACGGAAAGATTGGCAAATACTCTTCTTCCCTCCGGCACATGAGCCATACCCATACCAACTGTTTTATAGCCGGGGATTTTGGTAATGTCCTTGCCGTTAAACATTATCTTTCCGCTTTGGGGGCGTATAAGTCCCGTTATGGTTTGGAGTATAGTAGTCTTTCCTGCTCCGTTTGCTCCTATAAGAGCAATAACCTCTCCCTTGTTGACCTCAAAGGAAACTCCCTTGATAGCCTGTATCATACCGTAATAAACCTTCAAATCCATTACTTCAAGCATAGCCATAGCAGTTTCCTCCTTTATTCACCGAGATAGGCTGTTATAACCTTGGGGTCGTTAAGAACCTTCGCCGTATCTCCCTGTGCAAGAATCTGTCCGAAATTAAGCACTGTAAGTCTTTCGCATATTCCCGAAACAAGCCTCATATCATGCTCAATAAGCAAAATGGTCATATCAAAGGTATCTCTGACAAATTTTATAGTATCCATAAGCTCTGCGGTTTCATTTGGGTTCATACCCGCTGCCGGCTCATCCAAAAGAAGCAGCTTGGGGTCTGTTGCCAATGCTCTTGCAATTTCCAGCTTTCTCTGCTTACCGTATGGCAGGTTAGATGCAAGTACATCCGCTTCCTCATCAAGCTCAAAAACCTTAAGAAGCTCATGAGCCTTTTCATTCATGCTTTTTTCATTTTTAAAATAGCTCGGCAAGCGGAATATTCCTGCAAAGGTAGAATATTTAAACTCATTATGAAGCCCTGCCTTGACATTGTCGAGAACAGAAAGCTCCGAGAAAAGACGTATATTCTGGAAGGTTCTTGCGACGCCTGCCTTACATATATCTGCCGTCTTCTTTCCCGTTATGTTTTCGCCGTCAAGTATGATGTGTCCGTCTGTGGGCTTATATACCCCTGTAAGTAAATTGAATATAGTTGTTTTGCCGGCTCCGTTAGGACCTATAAGTCCATAAAGCTGACCTTTTTTTATTATAACATTAAAATCGTCAACGGCCCTTAAACCGCCGAAGGATATACCCAGTCCTGTAACTTCCAAAAGCGCCATTTAAGATACCCCCTTTTTCTTCTTGAACAAAAAGCCAAAGTATCTTTCTCTGAAGGCTTTAGCCGTAGGACTCCAGCTTATTATCATAACCGCTATCAATACAATAGAATATATGAGCATTCTGTATTCATTAAGACCTCTCAGAAGCTCCGGCAAAAGCGTAAGCACAACAGCGGCTATTACTGAGCCTCTTATATTTCCCATTCCGCCCAAAACTACAAATACCAATATCATAATAGACATATTATATCCGAAGTTTTTAGGAAGGGCTGTAAGAGATGAAAGGTTATGAGCATATAATACCCCTGCTATACCTGCAAAGGCTGCGGATATAGTGAAGGCAAGAAGCTTATACTTTGTTATGTTTATGCCTATAGACTCTGCGGCTATCCTGTTGTCGCGAATTGACATGATAGCTCTGCCTGTTCTTGAATGAATGAGGTTGAGAGTAACAAACAATGTAATAAGCACAAGTATAACGCCTATGGTAAAGTTAGAGTTTGTAGGCGTTCCCGATATGCCCTGAGCGCCCTTTATTATTATACGTCCCGAGTCGGGATCTAAGCCAAGAGCTGCTGCATTCTGAGTGGATAAATGAAATCCGTTATCGTCAACTCCCAAATAAAGTATGTTTATTATATTTTTGATTATCTCGCCAAAAGCAAGTGTAACTATAGCAAGATAGTCGCCCTTCAGCCTTAAAACAGGTATGCCTATGATTATGCCGAAAATCGCCGCAACCACAGCTCCTATTATAATAGCAATAAAAAATCTTAAGCCTCCATTCATAGAGTCGCCTATTATCTGTGTGAATATAGCTCCCGAAAAAGCGCCTACGCACATAAAGCCGGCGTGTCCCAAAGAAAGCTCGCCCAATATTCCTACAGTTAAATTAAGTGAAACGGCAAGAATTACATAAACACAAAGGGGCACTAAAAGTCCCTTCATAAGACTTGAAAGGTGTCCTGTATTTATAAGAACTTCAACAAGTATGTATGCCAATATGACTATGATATATGTACTGTTGTCCTTTGTAAATATTTTCTTCATATACCCCACCTCAAACCTTTTCCTGAACTTCTTTGCCTAAAAGACCTGTAGGCTTTACAAGCAAAACTACGATAAGAACTGCAAAAACTATAGCATCAGCCATCTGAGATGAAATATATGCTTTACCCAAAATTTCTATTATACCAAGCAAAAGTCCGCCTATAAATGCCCCGGGAATAGAGCCTATTCCGCCAAATACTGCGGCAACAAATGCCTTTATGCCGGGCATAGAGCCTGTATAGGGTGTAAGAGAGGGGTATGATGAGCAAAGCAGAACGCCTGCAACAGCCGCAAGAGCCGAGCCAATGGCAAATGTCAGGGCGATAGTTCCGTTTACGTTGACACCCATAAGCTGTGCTGCCCCTGCATCCTCAGATACGGCAAGCATAGCCCTGCCTGCTTTTGTATATTTGATAAACAATGTAAGCACTATCATAATAATAATGCAGGCTGCTATAGTAACCACCGTTTCTCCGGTTACGTTTATACGACCGTCTGCAAGCGTAAAGCCTTTAAAGCTTACTACAGATGTGAATGACTTTGTGTCAGCACCGAATATAAGAAGCGCAACATTCTGAAGGAAATAGCTTACGCCTATAGCCGTTATAAGTACGGCAAGCTTCGATACCTGCAAAAGAGGTCTGTATGCGATCATCATTATAAGTACACCCGCAGCCGTACATACGGCAACAGAAGCAAATATACCTATAAGCGGAGCAAGACCCAGTCCGCTTACCAACACAAAAACAACATAAGCGCCCACCATTATTACATCACCGTGAGCAAAATTAAGCATTTTTGCAATACCGTAAACCATGGTGTAGCCAAGAGCAATAATAGCATATACCGCCCCTAAGCTAAGTCCGTTTATAATATAAGAAATAAAACTCATTTATTTCACTGCTCCTTCCCTCTTTGTAAGAACTGCCGTTTCAAGGGCAGCCTCTATCATTTCGTTAAGCGAAGTTTCTCTTTCTGCCGCGCTAAGCTCCTCGGTTTTATACAGATGGTCTGATACTGTGAGCAGAGAAAGCGCTCTTGCCCCATATCTTGCTGCCGTCATATAAAGGGCTGCGGTTTCCATCTCTACGCCAAGAATTCCCATCTTCTTCCAGCTGTCGCTTTCGTTTGTGTCGGAATAAAATGTATCACTTGTAAGCACGCTGCCTACTACAGGCTTTATACCCTTTATTTCGCAAGCCTTTACCGCATTTTGAACAAGCTCAAAGTCGGCAACGGCGCTGTATGAGCCTCTTAAGCCATACTGCCCTGCAAATGCCGAATTGGTAGATGCCCCTAAGGCAATAACTAAATCTCTTACATTAAGACTCTCTGCATAGCCGCCCATGCTGCCTATGCGAATGAGGCTTTTTACTCCAAAAATATTAATAAGCTCGTAAGAATATATGCCCATAGACGGTATTCCCATGCCCGTGCCGAACACGGAAATATTTACATCTTTATATTTGCCTGTAAAGCCCAAAGCTCCCCTTATGCGATTGAAGCATTTGCTTTCTAAAAGATATTCTCTTGCTATAAATTCCGCTCTCAGAGGGTCTCCGGGGAGCAGGCATATATCGCTTATTTCAGCCGTTTGATTAATATGCGGTGTATTTTTCAAAGCGATCCCCTTCCCTTTGCAAAATATAAAAAAACATTCTTGCTTCCACAAAAAAGCAGAATGACAATGATCCACAAGAAGCCAATTAGTAAACATTACTAAATATATTATATTATTTTCTCTATGACCTGTCAAGATTTTTCACTTAAATTAGGTAAATCAGCAATTTAAAAATAGGGTTGCCCCCTGCACTCAAACAGCCGAAGGCTGTTTGAGTGCAGGGGGCCGCGGGGTGGCGTGGGCGAGGGGGTGAGGGCGGAGCAAAGAGGCAAGGGAGAGGGCAAGCCCTCTCCCTTGCCTCTTTGCTCCGCCCTCACCCCCTCGCCCACGCCACCCAAACCGCAAGTTGGTCGGCGAAAATCAAAAAAAGTACATATTTTTTGTAAAATTGTTGAAAACATACGAAAATCGTAGTATAATTAAAGCGTATTAAATTAGCACACAGCTTTTTGGGAGGTGTTTCTTAGTGGCAGAAAGCGTATCTGTTTTAATTTCGGAAGAGAATGTTCAAAAAAGAATAGACGAGGTAGCGGCTCAGATAAACAAGGATTATAACGGAGAAAGCATCATACTTTTAGGCATACTTAAAGGCTCGGTATTTTTTATGACTGACCTTGCAAAGAGGCTTACTATGCCTGTTCAGATGTGTTTTATGGATGTATCCAGCTATTATGACGGAACAGAGTCTGCGGGCGACGTTAAGATCAACCTCGACCTTGACATATCCATCAAAAACAAGCATGTTCTCATAGTAGAGGACATAATCGACACAGGCAGAACTTTATATATGCTTATGGATAGATTGGAAAATAGAAAGCCCAGCTCTATAAAACTTGCGGCTCTTTTAAACAAGCCCGTAAGAAGAGATTTTGAAATAAACGTCGATTATGTCGGCTTTGAAATACCCAATAAATTTGTTGTGGGCTATGGACTTGACTATGCTCAGAGATATCGCAATCTCCCATTCATAGGCTCATTAAAATTCTCAGAAGATTAAACATATATCTGCGGCTTAAAATGCCGCAAACTTTTTTGAAAGATATAGCAACAAAAAAATCCATCCATATAGGACGGATTTTTTTAATATGCAGCACATTATATTATTGTGTTGCATATATAGGGTAGATTTTCGGCAGTTTTCTCATAAAATTAAAATTGACATTTCATAAGTTTTATATTATAATATTATAAGTTGAATTAATGATTTAAAAGTTTTGTTATATTTCTCGGCAAAAAAGCTATTATGTATAAAAATCTCAATGCAACACAATAATATATTTAGTTTAGCTGATGCAGGAGGTAAGCCGTATGAAGATGACTGATCCTATTAAAAACAAAAAGGACGTAAACAGACTATTAAATTATTATTTGACGGAGGAAAACTTCAACCTGAGAAATCATCTCCTCATTACAGTTGGGTTGTTTACTGCCTTTCGCATAAGCGATATTCTCAGCATGAGGTGGAGTGATGTTCTTAACGATGATGGAATGGTTGTGGACATGATAACCATAAGGGAGAAAAAGACTAAAAAGTACAACTCCGTATATGTAAATAAAACGCTTGAAACAGCAATCGCACAATTTGCCACAGAAGAAGATGACAAAACAGGCTTTATATTTAAAGGCAGGTCAGGTTGTCTTCACCGTACACAAGCATACAGAATAGTTAAAAAGGCAGTTGATGCCCTTAAAATAAGGGGCAGAATAAGCTGTCATTCACTGAGAAAAACCGTTGGCTATCACCTTTATCTTAAAGGGGAGTCGCAGGTTCTTCTTATGAAAATATATAACCATTCTACCTTTGAGATAACGAAAAGATATTTATGCATAGATCAGCTGGAAAAAGACAAAGCCTTTTCAGACTTATCTTATGTATATTGAGCATATACAAAAAACTCTTCCTGACAGAAAAGCGGTAAAAAACCCCGAATAATGGTCCTTAAAACGACCCAAACCGCAATTCTGTCAAAAAACAAAGCACACGTTATGCTTATTTTCGGCAGTTTAAAGCGTATTTAGATGTCCTAAACTTTTCTATAAAAAAGTCCCCGATTTTTTTTCGGGGATGATTTTTTTTGCAAAAAAATCCCCGGAAGACCTTCCGGGGATGAATTTTTTAATTATTCGATGATCTCAGTAACTGCGCCTGAACCAACTGTTCTGCCGCCTTCACGGATAGCGAAACGAAGACCCTTTTCCATAGCGATAGGCTGGATAAGCTGTACTTCCATTTCTACGTTGTCACCGGGCATACACATTTCTGTGCCTTCGGGAAGTGTGATAACGCCTGTAACGTCAGTTGTTCTGAAATAGAACTGAGGACGATAGTTTGAGAAGAAAGGCTTATGACGTCCGCCTTCGTCCTTTGTCAATACGTAAACCTGACCCTTGAAGTGAGTATGAGGTGTGATTGAACCGGGCTTAGCAAGAACCTGACCTCTTTCGATCTCTGTTCTCTGAACACCACGAAGGAGTGCACCGATGTTGTCACCTGCCTGAGCATAGTCAAGGAGCTTACGGAACATCTCGATACCGGTTACAACTACCTTACGAGCTTCTTCCTTGATACCTACGATTTCTACTTCTTCAGAAACCTTAAGCATACCTCTTTCTACTCTACCTGTAGCAACTGTACCACGACCTGTGATTGAGAATACGTCCTCAACAGGCATGATGAAAGGCTTGTCAGCATCTCTCTCAGGAGTTGGGATCTCTTTGTCAACAACTTCCATAAGTTCGATGATCTTGTCGCCCCATTCGCCTGAGCAGTCTTCAAGTGCCTGGAAAGCTGAACCTCTAACGATAGGTGAATCTTCAAAGCCGTATTCGTCAAGAAGCTCTGTGATCTCCATCTCTACAAGATCAAGGAGTTCTTCGTCGTCTACCATATCACACTTGTTCATGAATACAACGATCTTAGGAACGCCTACCTGACGAGCGAGAAGGATGTGCTCTCTTGTCTGAGCCATAGGACCGTCAGTTGCAGCAACTACGAGGATAGCGCCGTCCATCTGAGCAGCACCTGTGATCATGTTCTTTACATAGTCAGCGTGGCCTGGGCAGTCAACGTGTGCATAGTGTCTGTTAGGAGTCTCATATTCAACGTGAGCTGTGTTGATAGTGATTCCTCTTGCCTTTTCTTCGGGAGCCTTGTCGATGTTGTCGAATGCAACAGCTTCACCAAGGTGATATCTTTCCTGAAGAGTCTTTGTGATAGCTGCGGTAAGAGTTGTCTTACCGTGGTCAACGTGACCGATTGTACCAATATTTACATGTGGTTTTGTTCTTTCAAATTTAGCTTTAGCCATTTTGAAGTTTCCTCCTTAAATTAAATAAATTTGATAATAGTTCTTATAGCTTTAACTAAACTAAGCATTTAGACTATTATATTAAATTTTGCAATAAAATGCAAGTGTTTTATTGTAATTTAATCAAATTTTAGTAAAAAAATCAAAGTTTACCGGAAGCTATCTTCTCCTGTATGCTCTTAGGAACAGCCTCGTAGTGATGAACTTCCATTACATAAGTGCCTCGACCCTGAGTTTTAGACCTGAGATCTGTTGAATATCCGAACATTTCCGCAAGGGGAACGTATCCGTGGATGATCTGAAGACCGTTTTCAGGTTCCATACCCTCTATTTTGCCTCGGCGAGAGTTCATATCTCCGATAACGTCGCCCATATATGTCTCGGGAACGGTTACGTCCACCTTCATAATAGGCTCTAAGAGTACAGGTGCCGACTTTCTCATAGCGTCCTTAAACGCCATAGAGCCTGCAATGTGGAAAGCCATTTCTGAGGAGTCTACCTCATGATATGAGCCGTCGTAAAGTCTTGCCCTTACGCCCACAACAGGATAGCCGCCAATAACGCCTGACTGCATTGCTTCCTTTATACCTGCTTCTACAGCCGGTATATATTCTTTAGGAACAACACCGCCGACTACTTCGTTTACAAATTCAAAGCTATTTTCAGCGTTAGCTTCCATAGTTTCAAATTTAACCTTAACGTGACCGTACTGTCCACGTCCACCGGACTGTCTTGCATATTTACATTCAACGTCCACATTCTTGCCGAAGGCTTCTCTGTAGGCTACCTGAGGTGCGCCTACGTTTGCCTCTACCTTAAACTCTCTGAGAAGTCGGTCTACTATTATCTCAAGGTGAAGCTCACCCATACCTGCGATTATAGTATCTCCCGTTTCCTGATTGGTATAAGTCTTAAATGTGGGGTCTTCCTCTGCAAGCTTTGCAAGAGCAATGCCCATTTTATCTCTCCCGGCCTTTGTCTTGGGTTCGATAGCAACCGAAATAACAGGGTCGGGGAAGTTCATTGATTCGAGAATGACAGGGTGTTCTTCCGTACAGAGCGTATCACCTGTAGTTGTATTTTTAAGACCAACTGCTGCTGCGATGTCGCCTGCATAAACCTTGTCTATCTCCTGTCTTGTGTTGGCGTGCATAAGAATTATACGTCCAACTCTTTCTTTTCTGCCTTTTACAGAATTATATACATAAGAGCCTGACTCAAGCGTACCTGAGTAAACTCTGAAGAATGCCAACTTTCCTACATAAGGATCGTTCATGATCTTGAAAGCAAGAGCTGCAAAAGGCTCTTCGTCTGATGCGTGCTTCTCGATCTCCGTATCTTCATCTCCGGGAAGATGACCCTTTATAGCAGGTATGTCTGTAGGAGCGGGCATATATTCCAAAATTCCGTCAAGGAGCTTCTGTACGCCCTTATTTTTATAAGCTGAACCGCAGAACACAGGCACAGCCTCGCAGGCTATACAAGCCTTTCTGAGAGCCTTCTTCATTTCGGGAATGGAAAGGTCGCCCTCTTCAAGGTATTTATCCATAAGAGCCTCGTCTGTTTCGGCAACTGCCTCAACAAGCTCTGTTCTGTATTCTTTGGCCTTTTCAAGCATATCCTCGGGGATATCCTTTATTTCTACATCTGTTCCCAGCTTATCCTCATAATAATAAGCCTTCATTTCCATAAGGTCGATAACACCTGCAAAGAGGTCTTCTGCGCCTATAGGAAGCTGACATACAACAGGGTTGGCTCCCAGTCTTGTCTTTATCATGTCTACAACACGATAGAAGTCGGCGCCCATAATGTCCATCTTGTTTACGAACGCCATACGGGGAACGTGATATTTTTCAGCCTGACGCCAAACTGTTTCCGACTGAGGCTCAACGCCGCCCTTTGCACAGAATACCGCAACAGAACCGTCAAGAACTCTTAAAGATCTTTCAACCTCCACTGTAAAGTCAACGTGTCCCGGTGTGTCTATTATGTTGATGCGGTGCTTAGGGCCGTCGCCTATATGCCACATAGTCGTAGTAGCGGCGGAGGTGATGGTAATACCTCTTTCCTGCTCCTGTTCCATCCAGTCCATTACGGCAGTACCCTCATGAGTATCGCCTATTTTATAGGTTCGTCCCGTATAATAAAGTATACGTTCCGTAAGAGTTGTTTTTCCGGCATCAATGTGGGCCATAATACCAATGTTACGTGTGAGTTCCAGTGGTACTTGTCTGTTCTCTGCCACCCAAATTCCTCCTTAAATAACTGACAAGGACAAATTAAAATCTGAAATGACTGAAGGCCTTGTTAGCCTCTGCCATTCTGTGAGTTTCGTCCTTCTTCTTGCATGCGCCGCCTTCTGATTTAAGGGCGTCCATAATTTCGCCTGCAAGTCTTAAGTCCATAGTTTTTTCGCTTCTTTTTCTTGCATAGAGAGTAAGCCATCTGAGTCCTAATGTAAGACGTCTTTCAGCTCTTATTTCCATAGGTACCTGATAAGTAGCACCGCCCACACGGCGAGCCTTTACCTCAAGCACGGGCATAATGTTGTTTAAAGCTGTTTCAAAAGCTTCAAGACCCGGCTTGCCTGTCTTGTCTTCTACGATAGAAAATGCACTGTACACGATTTTCTGTGCAGTACCCTTCTTGCCGTCAAGCATAATTGAATTTATAAGCTTAGTAACCGTCTTGCTGTTGTACATAGGATCGGGCAGTACTTCTCTTTTTGAAACATGTCCTTTTCTTGGCACGGTTCTTCCCTCCTTAATCACAAAATATTAATTCATAGGTACTCTCAGGTGATCATTCACCTGCGTTCATGCCCTGTACTGTCCCTGCCTTGTACTTTATGATCTATATATAATGACAAAAGTATAAGCCGACAGCTTTTGCTGTCAAGGGAGATACATGGCAAATTTAGTTATTATTTTTTCTTGCCGCGCTTAGCGCCATACTTTGAACGAGCCTGCTTTCTGTCTGCAACGCCCGCTGTATCGAGAGTACCTCTGATGATATGATAACGTACACCGGGGATATCCCTTACTCTTCCGCCCCTGATAAGAACAACGCTGTGCTCCTGAAGGTTGTGACCTTCGCCCGGGATGTAAGAAGTAACTTCGATGCCGTTTGAAAGACGTACTCTGGCGATCTTTCTCATAGCCGAGTTAGGCTTTTTGGGAGTAGCTGTTTTTACAGATGTACAAACGCCTCTCTTCTGAGGAGAAGTTGTATCTGTCTGCTTTTTCTTTAAGGTATTAAGACCCTTAAGTAAAGCAGGAGCGGTTGACTTAGTAACCTTTGTGCTTCTACCCTTTCTTACTAACTGATTGAATGTAGGCAATTTCCTGCACCTCCTTAAAAAAAATACTTTTGTCATGCTTAAATCTGAACATTAAACACCCAACAATTATATATCCTAAGTAAAAAATTGTCAAGGGTTTTTTAATGCAAATTAAAATAAAAAAAGCCGGCATTAAACAGTCGGCTTTTTTCGTCCCTTTTGTTTTGGGGCGGGATATTTATTTATATTTTGGGGAGATGACTACGTGTCTGTAGGGTTCTTCTCCTTCGCTGAAGGTGGTCACATAGCGGTCGTTCTGAAGAGCTGAATGGATTATACGGCGTTCGTATGGGTTCATAGGCTCTAAGGTTACGTTACGTCTTATGTGCTTTGCCTTTTTGGCAAGGTTTTTAGCGAGGTTTTCGAGAGTTTCCTTTCTCTTCTTTCTGTAGTCTTTTGTGTCAAGGTGTACGCTTATATATGGGCTGTTTCCTTTATTTACAATAAGGTTTGTAAGATATTGGAGAGAGTCGAGAGTCTGTCCTCTTTTTCCTATAATAACTCCCATATCGTCACCTGTAAGGTTAAGATAGAGCTGACGTCCGTTTTCGTCCTGCTTTTCCACATCTACATCAAGGTTCATTGTTTTGAATACCTCTTTAAGAAATTCAGATGCGTCTTCAACTGCCTTGTCGGTATTTATCTTTGGCTCTTCTGCCGCAAGCGCCGGCGCTTCGTCATTTACGGGCTCAGGGCTATTCTGAGCCTTTTCAGCTTCCTTCTTTGCTTTATCGGCTGCTTTTTTTGCAAGCTCTGCTTCCTTTTCCTGATGCTTCTTTGCAAGCTCGGCTTCCTTCTCAGCCTTCTTCTTTGCAAGCTCAGCCTCTTTCTCCTGCTGTTTCTTTAATTTTTCGGCTTCTTTCTTAGCCTTTTCTGCCTTTTCTCTTTTAGCCTTTTCTACATCAAAGCCCAATCTCTTTACAAGAACTCTGGCAGGCTTTGCGCCTATGCCAAAAACGCCCTTTCTCGGTTCTTCCAAAACCTCGTAGTCAATTTCATCATAGCCCAAACCGAGAACCTCTTTGGCATTATCTACTGCCTCGTTTATGGTTTTCCCGGTCATTTCGATATAATCCATTATATTATCCCCTCCTTGATCTTGTCCTTTTCGGCAAGTCTGTCAAAATACACATTAAAAAGCTGCTGCTGAATAACCATAAATATATTACCTACTATCCAATATAAGCCAACACCTGCGGGCAGCGATATTGTTATCCATGCCATCATAAGAGGCATAATGATATTCATTATTTTCTGCTGCTGTGCAAGCTGGGCATTGTCTACACTGTTTTTGCTTGTCATAAGATAGCTTGAAAACCATGTAGTTGCGCCTGAAAGAACAGGTATTATCAGCTTAAGGTTTTTAACGTCTGTAAAGTTTGTAAAAAGATTTCCTATATCAAAGCCTACCCTTTCGGTCATTCTTATGCCCAAGAAGGTTTCAATGCTTGACTGCTGTGCGTAGAGGCTGTTAAGGCTCTCGGTCACTGATGAGGGAAGAGCGTTTACAATAGCCTTCCACTGGTCAGGGTCTATTTTATTGAGAAGCTTGCAAAGATCCGACGGGTTGGTAAGCACGTGGAAGTTTGCCTGAAGACTTTCGGGGACTTTGGAAAGGGTTATGCCCTTCAAAACGTTGTCGAAAAAGTTTTGGTCTGCGTTGGATATTATTATATTTGCGATCTGGTTGTAAATATCCGATATATGGTTTATATAAAGGAAAGCATTTTGCATAATATAATAAAGCGCAAAGAATATAGGAAGCTGAATTATAAGAGGCAGACAGCCGCCAAAGGGATTATACTTATGCTTGCTGTATATTTTCTGAGTTTCTACAGCCAGTTTTTTCTGTACTTCGGGGTCGTTTGAAGCATTTGCATATTTCTTCTGAAGCTTATTTATCTCAGGCTGGATCTTTCTCATTACATACATAGACTTCTGCTGCTTGTAGGCAAGGGGTGTCATAAGTATTCTTGCAACAAGTGTGAAGAAAATTATGGTAAGACCCAACGAATTTTTTTCGCCAAACACTAAGTAAATGCCATTATAGATCCAATTCATAAGTATGCCGAGCACATAGGCTATAGCGCCTGTAAGCGTACCGGGGTCTTTTTGAACCATTCCTCTCAACAGCTGTAGGGTAATTTGAATATACATCTGATTCCTCCTAAAGTATGCCGCACCTTTCGGGCAGTAATTATTATTATTTTACAACATTTAATTAAAAATTTAAAGTCTTTTTTTCATTTTAAGCTTATTTTGTTATATTTTTTTATAAAGGATAGTAAATATCCCAAGTTTTCAGTTTAAAATCATATACTGTCCAAATATAAGAACTATTGATAAAAGAACATAAACATCTAAAAATTTATGCTCTGTCTTTAAAAACGGCTGTGCGTTACCTGCGTTTTTGTTATATCTTATAAAGCTCCTTAGCATAAGAGCCAAAAGCCCGCCGAATATTATTATGCCTATGCCATAGACTATCAATGCTTCCGGTGTGAGTGCCAATGCTTCCTGAGATGACTGAAGCTCTGCGCCTGCAGCCCCTGACATTGAATAATAAGACAACACCTGAGAGCCGTTTATAATAAGATGAACTATTGATGAAGCTATCAGGCTGCCCGTATAATATACCACCAAGGCAAGAATTATTCCTGCGAAAAAGGCATAGGGCAGTTGATATGGGTTCATATGTAAAAGCCCGAAATAAAATGCAGAAAGCATAATGGCTTTTTTTGTGCCAAACCTTTTTAAAGAGCCGAAAATAAAGCCTCTGAATATAAACTCCTCCATTATGGCAGGACACACCGCCATTATAATAAAGCCCATTACAGGGGGAGCACTTAATATTTCGGCAGTGATCTCTGCATTACTGTCAGGCGCAAAATATGATGTCAGCACAGCTATAATTGTCATTAAAGGCATAGTAAGAAGCGCCGTCATAACGACAAATATCACATTCCAGGCTGAAATAGGCTTTATGGGTATTATCTCGTGTATATCTCCCGAAAACTTAAATGTCAGCAGGGCTATAGGCAGCGCCAGCAGTATAACATCCTGCACTATTACAAGAGCCACATACATATTGGAGGTCGGCAGGTTTGGCATAAGCAGGGCTATCAGCAGACTTGCCGCCAAAATAGCTATATTGCCTATAGTACAGACAAACAGTATATACAGAAAAATCAATTTGTTTATTTTTTTAGGGCTGCTCATATTCCGAGCCCTCCTCTGTTTCTTCGGCTGTCAAATTTATCTTTTTTTCTATTTTAGAGTCAATATAGGTATTCAGTGTCTTTGAAATGACCGCAAACACGGGCACGCCGAAAAACATTCCCATAACGCCGAAAAGACCTCCGCCCACAAGTATGGCAAATATAACGCCAAGGGGCTTTATGCCTATAGAGTTGCCTAAAACTCTTGGGCCTAATATATATCCGTCAAACTGCTGAATTGCAAATATAAATATGGTCATCCATATAGCGGAATAGGGAGCTTGCAACAGACAAAGGGCAACAACAGGCACACCGCCTATAAACGGACCGAAATAGGGTATCATATTGGTTATGCCTATTACGCAGGCAAAAAGCAAGGCGTAGTCTTTATTTATAAAGCAGCAGCCGCAGAAGAAAATAATGGCTATTATAAGAGAGTCTATAGCCTTGCCTATGAAAAAGCTTTCAAAGGTGCGGTTTGTTTCGTTCATAAAGCGACCGAAAGCCCTGTATGTTCCCGGGTTCATAACAAGATAGGATATTTTCTTGACAAGATTTATAAGATTATCCTTACTTATTATCATATATATGGATATTATAAGCCCTATTATCATATTGAGAAGCCAGCTTGCTACGTTATATGTGCTTTCTACAAGTGTAGAAACAACGTCGCTTAAGTTGTTTACAAAGGTGTCAAAGGCTGTGGTAAACGTCTGATTTATGCCTTCATACAGCTTGTTTGCCGTCTGGTCGTGTCCCTCAAACTCTGCAAGCAGATTGTGCAGCAGATCAGTAAGCCTTGGAGGCAGCGTAAACAGATAATTTATTATTTTCTGAGAGCTTGAAATTATCTGAGGTATAATGCTGACTATCATAAAATATATGATGGCAAAAAGCAAAAAATAAGTCAGCAGCATCGATATACCCATGGCAATACTGTCTTTGCCCTCAAGAACCTTTATTTTTGAAAAAAGATTGTTCTTAAAAAACCTTATAACAGGGTTTAATATATATGCTATAACAATGCCGTATATAAAAGGCTTCATAAGCACAACTATCCAGCTGAAGGTATTATTGATGTCAAAGTCTTCGGTGGATCTGTATAAAATTATGGCAACAAATATAATAACTATAAGACCTAAATATTTTTTAATGCCTTTTTTAATTACATCTAACATTTTTCTCCTCCGTGCTTATACTAAACACTTAGCCATAAAGCTTACGATTTTTTCGGAATTTTGCGCAGCAACAGCCTTAAATGCAGGGTAGTCAAGGTCTCCCGAGCTGTCGGCAGAGTCTGATATTGCCCTTATAATAACAAAGGGTATTTTGTTTAAATAGCAGGTGTGGGCTATAGCTCCGCCCTCCATTTCGCAGCATACAGCTCCGAAAGTGTTTTGTATGTAGCTTTTCAGCTTATCATCAGCCACAAACTTATCTCCGCTTGCCACTCTGCCTATAACGCCGCCTATGCCGCAGGAAACAAGAGCTTCTCTTGCTATCTCCACAAGCTCCTTATCAGCCTCAAATAAAGAGGTCGTCATATCGGGTATAACTCCCGGGGCATAGCCCAAGGGAGAAACGTCCATATCGTACTGCATAGCCTCTGATGATATAACAATGTCGCCAATTTTCAGCTGAGGGCTTAAAGAACCGCCAACACCCGTATTTATAATAAGGTCTACAGCGTACATATCTATCATTACCTGAGTACAGACTGCGGCATTTACCTTGCCAATTCCGCACATAACAAGTACACAGTTTAGTTCTCCCAGCTTGCCGAAAATAAAGTCCATACCTACTATGTTTTTAACGGAAATAACGCTCATATCTTGGCGTATTTTCTCTATTTCAAGGTCCATTGCGCCTATAATTCCTATGGTTTTCATAACAAACCTCCGATTTATTCTACCGTTACGCTCTTAGCAAGGTTTCTGGGCTTATCCACATCGTTGCCAAGACCCACAGCCATATAATAAGCAAAAAGCTGTTGAGGTATATTGGCAAGAAGCGGAGTGAGTATGGGGTGAGTCTTTGGTATGAAAATATAGTCGTCGGCAATTTCCTTTACTTCGTTATTGCCTTCCATAGCTATCATAAGCACTCTTGCCCCTCTTGCTTTTACTTCCTTAATATTGCTTAAGGTCTTTGTGAAAAGCTCCTGCTGTGTGGCAACGCCTATAACTAAGGTGCTTGGCTCTATCATGGCGATAGGACCGTGCTTAAGCTCCCCTGCTGCGTAGGGTTCGCTGTGGAGGTAAGCTATTTCCTTAAGTTTTAAAGAGCCTTCTCTGCATACTATATAGTCAAGCCCTCTGCCTATGTAAAATACATTCTTCGAGCCTATATACTTCTCCATAAAGCGCTTTATAATGGGCTCTTTGGCAAGTATAGTATTTATATGAGAGGGCAAAAGCTCCATTTCGTGTTTTATATTCTTAAATTCCTCCAAGCTCATTTTGCCTGCTTCCATAGCTATATGAAGTGTAAGAAGGAACATTGCGGTAACCTGAGCCGAAAATGCCTTTGTTGAAGCAACGGATATTTCGGGGCCCGCCATTGTGTAGAGCACATCTCCCGCTTCTCTTGCTATGGTAGAGCCTACCACATTTACTACTGCAAGCACTTTAGCACCCTTGCGCTTTGCAAGCCTTACGGCTTCAAGAGTGTCGGCCGTCTCGCCTGACTGAGATATGGCAAGAACAAGCGTGTTTTCATCAATAAGAGGATCTTTATATCTGAACTCGCTGGCAACATCCGAATTAACGGGTATCCTTACCAGCTTTTCCATAAGGAACTTGCCTACAAGACCTGCGTAATAAGCTGTTCCGCAGGCAACAACGTATATTTTGTTTATGTTTTTAAGCACTTCGGAGTCAAGGTTTATGCCGTCAAGATAGACCCCCGTGCCGTCAGACTTAAAGCGGTGGTTGAGATTGTCCGATACTACCTTGGGCTGCTCAAATATCTCCTTGAGCATAAAATGGTCGTAGCCGCTTTTTTCTGCTGCTTCTATAGACCAGTTTACAACATAGACCTCTTTTTCGACTTCTTCTCTGTCTAAGTTGTATATTTTAACATCGTCATTATATATTACCGCTACTTCGTCATCTTCAAGAACATAGGTATTTCTTGTATATTTAAGTATGGCGGTAATATCTGAGGCGATAAAGTTTTCGTTTTCTCCAAGCCCTACGATAAGAGGGCCGTTTTTCTTTGCTGCTATTATTCTGTCGGGGAAGTCTTTACAGATAATACCCAAAGCATAAGAGCCGTCTATTTTTTCAAGAGCCCTGAATACGGCGTCCATTATGTCGCCTGAGTCATTATAGAAATATTCTATAAGCTGAGCCACGGTTTCGGTGTCTGTTTCTGAAACGAACTCATAGCCCTTAGACTGTAAAATTCCCTTTAGCTCCATATAATTTTCGATAATGCCGTTATGCACAACAGCCACCTTGCCCGAGCTTGAAAAGTGTGGGTGAGCATTTATGTCAGAGGGCACACCGTGAGTAGCCCAGCGAGTATGACCTATGCCCAGCTTGCCCTTTATGGGATTGTCATAGAGCTTGTTTTCAAGATTTTCTACTCTGCCCTTTGCCTTTGTGACTACTATTTCGCCGTCGCTTTCGCTGTATACTGCCACGCCCGCAGAGTCATAGCCTCTGTATTCAAGCTTTTTAAGCCCCTGCAAAAGAACGGGCACCGCGTTTTTATTACCGATATATCCTACTATTCCGCACATTTACAGCACCTCCCGGAATGTCTTTTAACCGAGCTCCTCTATTATTATCTGAGCTAATTTTTCAGCCTCTGCGGTGATAAGCTCCTGGTCTCTACCTTCTATCATAACTCTTACCAAAGGCTCAGTACCCGATGGGCGAATAAGCACTCTGCCGTCAGAAGCGAATTTAGCCTCAAGCTCCTCTACGGCTTTTTTTATCCTATCATTTTCCATATATGTATGCTTGTTTTGGTTGTTTACTCTTGCATTTACAAGAACCTGCGGAAGAACCTCCATAATGCTTGCAAGCTCTGAGAGCTTTCCGCCGGCTTTTTTATATGTCATAAGTAATGTAACTGCCGTAAGCAGGCCGTCGCCTGTAGTGTTTTTGTCAAGATTTATTATATGACCCGACTGCTCGCCGCCGAAATTATACCCGCTTCTGAGCATTTCTTCAAGAACATATCTGTCGCCTACCGTGGTGACTGCCACATTAAGCCCCTGCTCCTTTGCCATGAGCTTAAAGCCTAAGTTTGTCATAACCGTAGCAACTACAGTATCCTTTTTGAGCTTGCCCCTTGCCTTAAGGTCGCAGGCTATCATTGCCATTATCATATCTCCGTCAACAACATCGCCCTTTTCATCTACACAAAGGCATCTGTCGCCGTCACCGTCAAAAGCTATGCCTATGTCTGCCCCTACTTCCACAACTGTTTTTCTTAAATTGTCAAGATGAGTAGAGCCGCAGTTTAGGTTTATGTTTGTTCCGTCAGGCTCGGCGCTGAGATAGGTCACATCTCCCCCAAGCTTTTCAAACACGAGCTTTGCTGCCTTGTATGTGGCGCCGTTTGCGCAGTCAACAACAATTTTAAATCCGTCAAGCTTATCATCGGCACAGCCTGCAATAAAGTCGGCATAGTCGTATACTGCCTTTTCGCAAACACTTCTTCTGCCTACCTCTACGCCTATGGGCGTGGGAAGCTCGCTTTCATCTCCCAGCATAACAGCCTCTATTTCTTCTTCTGTTTCGTCGCTTAATTTAAAGCCGTCGCCGTTGAAAAACTTAATGCCGTTGTCTTCTACGGGGTTGTGTGAAGCCGAAATAACAACGCCTGCATCAGCCTTGTAAAGTCTTACAAGATAAGCCACTGCCGGTGTAGGCACTACGCCTAAGCTGACGACCTCTGCGCCTACCGAGCAAATGCCCGCAGTAAGAGCTGCCTCAAGCATGCCACCCGATATTCTTGTATCCATTCCTACGATTATTTTTGCCTTATGATTATTTTTCTTTGCAAGAACATAAGCCCCCGCTCTGCCCAGCTTGTATGCGAGAGGACAGTTAAGCTCTGTGTTAGCAACGCCTCTTACACCGTCTGTGCCAAAAAAAACTCCCATTTGTAAATCCTCCAAATCTATGCGCATACTACATTTTTGCATACTTTCTGATTTTAGTATTATAACACCTATCTGCCTTTATGTAAACACAATTTGCCCGATTTTTTTAAGCTCATCACTATAAACAGTATTATCGTCAGAACACTTACGACCTCGCACATTCTGTATAAAATGCCCTCAGAATATTCGACCCTGACAAAACCTTCCGTAATATTTCCCGGCAACTCAAACTCAAGCTGGTATGCATCCTTGTCTATGTCTACCTCTTTATCGTTCACATATACTCTGTATCCCCTGTAATTATAATACGGAAGCATAACCTTTAAGTCCTCATGTCCTTTTTTGAAGCTGAAATCCAAATCGGAAAGCCAACGGGAATAATTGCTTATATCAAGCTCTCCACCCTCTGTGGTGACCAGATCTCTGTTTTGCTTAAATGTGCTTGTGTTGAAGGCTTTATCATAATAAAATCCTATAGTAACATTTTCAAAAGCCTCATTTCTGCTTTCCTGAACCTCAGACATATCCAAAACCGTACTGTCTATAATATTAACAGAGGCAACCAAGCATATGCCCGTCAGAAGGCACAGAATAATCTTTCTTTTCTCCTCATAGAGTTTAAACAGTACCACAGCGGAAACGACTGTCAGGAAAAAGCCCGAAAAGCTGTTCATTCTGGAAGCAAACTGCATAACATTAAAAACTTTTGACAAGAGTCTGCTTTTGTCTATAAGCTCCCATGGGAATAATGTCGTTGCCATATAACAGCTGAATATGCCGAATATGAGAAACAGATCCGCAAGCCTTTCGATCTCAGGTCTAAATTTTTTCTTTGATATAAACCTATAATATATGTATATAAGGGCGCATATAAGAAGTATTATTCCTATTGAATACGGTCTTTCATCCGCCGACATAATATTCCGCATTGTTCTGCCGTGCATTTTTATAAATGTTGCGAAAAGCTGCCATATAAATATTGCCGTTCCGCTTATGCTTGATGATGTGGCAATATATATATCCCGTCCGCTGAGCATTTCAATAACGAAAGGCACTAAAAACCAAAGATTAAGAGCCAGTGTCACAACAAGAGCCTTTCCTATGGAGATCCATCTTCCCACAGATTCCCGTCCTATAAGATTTTTCAGGGAAACAAGTACAAAAACAGCCACAAACATAGCCGCCATTTCAGTTGTGAGAATATGGCTTTGGAGTACACCCGTTGCGCCAAGAACGGATATGAGCCATTTTCTTTCATCACCGTATATTATCTCGTAAACGCCGTAAAACAAAAGCGGCAGAAATACAAGGGCAAGAGCCTCGCCCAATGCCTGTCTCTGATAAAGGTCAGCAAGGCGGTAAGGCTGCACAATATAAAGAACCGCACACAAAAGCCCCTTCTTTTTCGATTTTAACAGTCCCGTAAAGCTGTAATAGCCTATAAACGCCGTCATAAAGTTTATAAACAATATAAACAGCTTATAAAATATCATGGGAGAAACCCCAAGAACACCAAGTATTGCGGGCAAATATAAAAACAGTTCGGGATAATATGTAGACGAACCGTCGCCGGTGCCGTAAAAGAAATAATAATTTAATCTGGGAGGTATGTTTCCCGCTCTCAGGTTATCTCTTATTCCTATAATTCTGTTTATATGATAGGTCCAGTCCTGACCCGATATACCGAGGAGCTTTTCATAATAGAATGGCACGGTCATTACCACAACAATGGCAGTAAGAAGCAGATAATCCTTTCTGCCCTTTAAAATGCACCAATATATAAAAAGCCCTATTGCCACTACTGTAATATATATGAATATCCAATCGGTAAAATCATCATCAACAAGAGATACCTTTGCCGCCGCCTTGTCCGAAAATTCTATTTTGTCATCATCTGTCACAAATATGACGCCTATATTGGTTGATGAGTTATCCACCGTAAGATGCGTATGAAGCGACTCCGCTCCCTCGGCAATACTGCCCTCCGCAAGAACCAGTCCGCTTCTGTTATATCCGTCATTTCTGTTGAGGTCAACTATTCTGTAGTCCATATTCTCTTTGGCAGAAAAGTCTGTCACATCAATATTGTAGTCGCCCTTTTCAAGTGAAAATTTCGCCGCAATAATGCCGTTTGTCCCTTTGGGAGATAACTCCCTCTCCTCAAGATTTTCTCTTAAATCGGTCACCTTATGGGAATAGCTGTGACAAAGCTCATTCAGAAATATGACCAAAAAAGCTATTATAAGAAATATAACTATATTCAGTACGTTTTTATTTATTCTTTTCATAATTTCCTCCTTAAATTTTACAGAATGTACATAATGTATATAACAGACAACACATAAATGGCAATAAGCATAACCGGCCCTTTGCCCTTTGAAACCGTATTTATAGGGCCGCCGTCACATTCTTTTTTTACCACCTCTGTCTTTCATAATTCATCCTATGTATAGATAGTAATAGTTTACAATATATCATCATATAAAGTCAAGCTATTTATATTAACATAGATTTGAAAAAAGTTCAAAAAAAAATATATTTGTATATTGAAAAAATCTTTGGGATATATTATAATTATAGTACAGAGTAAAGTTAATAACCTAAGATGTGCGCTAACCTTTTTTATATTGAACCTACAGAACAAATACGGGATTCTTACATCCCGGCGACAATGTCGGGCCCCAAGCTAATTCCCTTTGGGCGGGGGAGGGCAAACTCGTCGGTGCGGAAACCCACCTATCACATGATAGGTTGTCAATATTAGGGAATGGCATCTTGGGTTTTTTTATGCCCGCCTCTCCAAGCGGACTAAAGTCCGCTATTACGAGGCGACCCGCGGGGCGAGGGGGCAGAGGCGGACAGGGGAGAACGGGCGAGAGGGCGACAAGCACCCTCTCGCCCGTTCTCCCCTGTCCGCCTCTGCCCCCTCGCTTCGGTTCTCCGCAGGTCGGTTGCAAACTCTTAATTTATATGTCTGATAAATGTGATTTACTCTTGCAAAAATTTTCAATTAATAGTATAATAAGACTATAAGAAATTTATACCGATAGGAGGAATTTACAAATGGCATTAGTTACTACAAAAGAAATGTTTGATAAGGCGTTTGCCGGCAAATATGCCATCGGCGCATTCAACATCAACAACATGGAGATCATTCAGGGCGTAACAAGAGGAGCCGCAGCTCTTAACTCGGCTTGTATTCTTCAGTGCTCAAAGAGCGCTCTTAAGTATGCTACTCCCAGATATCTTAAGGGTATGGTAGATGCGGCTGTTGCGGAAACAGGCATCGACATCGCACTTCACCTTGACCACGGTCCTGATCTTGACACTGTTAAGGAATGTGTTGAAGCAGGCTTTACATCGGTTATGTTTGACGGCAGCCACTATGACTATGACGAAAACGTAGCAAAGACAAAGGAAGTTGTTGAATATGCTCATGCCCACGGCGTAGTTGTTGAGGCAGAGCTTGGTAAGCTTGCAGGCGTTGAGGACGACGTAAAGGTTGACTCAAAGGACGCTATCTACACAGACCCCGACGAAGCTCTTGACTTCGTACAGAAGACAGGCGTTGACTCACTTGCTATCGCTATTGGTACAAGCCACGGCGCATATAAGTTCAAGGGAGAGCCTAAGCTTGCTTTTGACAGACTTGAAAAGATAACAGAACTCCTTGAAGGAGCAGGCTATCATAACTATCCTATCGTTCTTCACGGCGCATCATCAGTAGACCCCGCAGTTATTGAAATGTGCAATAAGTACGGCGGAAACCTTAAGGGCGCAGCAGGCATACCCGCAGAAATGCTCAGAAAGGCAGCTTCTATGGCTGTATGTAAGATCAATATGGACACAGACATCCGTCTTGCTATGACAGCAGCTATCAGAAAGTCATTCGTAGAACAGCCTGAGGCATTCGACCCCAGAGGATATTGCGGACTTGCAAGAGATATGATCCAAGAGCTTGTAGAAGGCAAGATCAAAGACGTTCTCGGTTCAGCAGATTCAATGAAATAATTAAAGCTAAATACGGGTCGGCTCAAATTGAGCCGACCCGCTTTTTTATTTACCGTATTCTTCTTTTACAAATTTTTCAAGCACATCAAGGCTTCTTACAACCTTTTCCGTGTCTATGCAATATGCCATTCTGAAATAACCCTTTACGCCGAAGTTGTCGCTTGGCACGAGTATGAGGTCGTATTTTTTAGCCTTCATACAGAAAGCGTTTGCATCTTCTTCCAATGCCTTGGGGAAGATGTAGAATGTTCCGCCAGGTCTTACAACCTCGAAGCCCAATTCTTTCAGCTTGTCATATATAAGGTTCATATTGCGCTCATATACAGATAAGTCGCTTGTTTTGTCTATCACCTCTGCAACTGCAAGCTGTATGGATGAAGGCGGACAGTTGTGACCTATTCCCCTGCTTATCTGCCCGAAAATAACCGAGAGTATCTCGGCATCTCTGCACTTGGGATTTACGGCAACATAGCCTATTCTCTCGCCGGGAAGGCTGAGGCTTTTTGAAAATGAATAGCAGGAAAGGCTGTTGTCATAATATGCGCCGGGGTATGGACAGGTTATGCCGTCAAACAATATTTCACGGTATGGCTCGTCGCTTATAAGGAAGATGTCGTGCCCGTATTCCTTCTGCCTGCGGGTAAGTATGTCAGCAAGCTTTTTAATTGTTTCTTCGGAATAAACTATGCCCGAAGGGTTGTTAGGTGAGTTTATAAGCACTGCCGCCGTATTTTCATTCAGCATTTCTTCAAAGGCATCAAAGTTTATCTGAAAATTCTCTGTATTTGCGGGCACCAGCTTAAGTATAGCCCCTGTTTTGTTTATATATTCGTTATATTCAGGGAAGTAGGGCGCAAATGTGAGCACCTCGTCACCGGGTTTGGTAACGCACCTTACGGCATGGGCTATTGCGCCTGCGGCTCCTGAAGTCATAAATATATGCTCTGTTTTGTAGTCTACACCAAATCTCTTTTTAAGGCTTTCGGCTACCGTATGTCTTACGCTTGTAATACCAAGTGAGGGGCTGTAGCCGTGTATAGCCACGGGGTCTTTTTCTTCAAGCATTTTTATAAGAGCCTTTGTAAAATCGGGATGGCAGGGCACGCTGGGGTTTCCCAGGCTATAGTCAAATACATTTTCATAGCCTATTTCCTTGCCTCTTGCCGTTGCATATTCACTAAGCTCTCTTATTACGGATTTTCCGCCAAGCATTGCCTTGTAGGTTTCATTTATCATATAAAAACTCCCTTTCCGTTATACCTCTATTTTCTTATCCTTGATTATAAGGTTGAGAGCGCTGAGAATTGCTCTGAAGGATGCTTTTGCAGTATTGGTTGAAATACCTACGCCATAATATGAATTCTGGTTTTCATCATAAATATGGATGTAGGTAATAGCTCTTGACTTATTACCGTAGTCAAGAGAGTGCTGAGAATAAGTAACAATATCAAAGTCTATGCCAAATTTGTTCTTCACTGAGTCGCAGAAGGCATCTATCACACCGTTACCCTTGCCGGTAATGTTGGAAAATTCGCCGTTTATGAGTATATCAGACTTTATGATAATGTTTTCACCGCTGCCCGACTGATAATAATATTTAAGACTTATAGGGGAGCTTACTGCGTAGGTTTCAAAGAAGAGGTCGTAAATTTCTTTAAATGTAAGCTCTCTGTTCTGCTTGTCGGACTCCCCGGTAACAACAAGACTGAATGCCTGCTGTATAGAGCGTGGCACAGTAAGCCCGTAATTGTGCTCCAAAATGTAAGATACGCCGCCCTTTCCCGACTGGCTGTTTATTCTTATAATAGGATCGTAGCTTCTGCCAACGTCTGCGGGGTCGATATGAAGATAAGGCACTTCCCAGCGGTCGGGATGCTCCTCCAGGCGCTTCATACCCTTCTTTATAGCATCCTGATGAGAGCCTGAAAAGGCTGTGAATACAAGGTCGCCTACATAAGGATGACGTGGGTCTACGCTCATGCCTGTGGAATTTTCGTAAATTTCGATGGTAGGCATTACATTTGAGAAGTCAAGCTCGGGGTCGATGCCCTGTGTGAACATATTAAGAGCTACCGTCATTATATCGCAGTTGCCCGTACGTTCGCCGTTTCCGAAAAGTGTTCCCTCAACTCTGTCAGCCCCTGCCAGAAGACCAAGCTCTGTTGCAGCAATGCCCTCGCCTCTGTCGTTGTGAGTGTGAAGGCTTAAAACTACGTTTTCTCTGTATTTAAGATTTCTGTGGCAATATTCTATCTGATCTGCATATACGTTAGGTGTAGCCATTTCAACGGTTGAAGGAAGGTTGATGATAACCTTTCTGTCGGGAGTTGGCTGCCATACATCAAGCACGGCGTTGCACACCTCAACGGCATAATCAGGCTCTGTGCCTGTGAAGCTCTCGGGGGAATATTCATAAAGCAGCTTATCCTTTCCGTATTCCTCTGCAAGCTCGTCAACAAGCTTTGCGCCGAAAACGGCAAGCTCCTTTATTTCCTCCTTGGATTTATTAAATACAACATCTCTCTGAAGAGTTGAAGTGGAGTTGTAAAGGTGTACTATAGCCTTGGGGCAGCCGTCTATTGCCTCAAATGTTTTTCTTATAATGTGCTCTCTGCTCTGTGTGAGGACCTGTATAGTCACGTCGTCAGGTATAAGTTTTTTCTCTATAAGGGCGCGGCAAAACGCAAACTCAGTATCGCTTGCAGCGGGGAAGCCCACCTCTATTTCCTTAAAACCCAGCTTTACAAGGTGCTTGAAAAACTCTATTTTCTGATCCAAATTCATAGGATTTTCAAGTGCCTGATTTCCGTCACGAAGGTCTACCGAACACCAAACAGGCGCTTTTGTAATTTCGTTGTCGGGCCATGTCCTATCCTTTAAATTAATAGGCTTGTAAGGACGGTATCTGTAATAATTCATTGCCATAGCTTCATTCTCCTTTTTTGTTTTTAGCATAAAAAAAGCTCCCGTTTCTTAAAGAAACGAAAGACTACACTTTACTTCCGCGGTACCATTCTTATTCATCCTTAAAAAGATGCACTCAATGTCGGGTACTTTCATACCCTGCCGATAAATAACGGACGGCTTTCCGTCAGAGCCTACTCATTTTTCAGCCCTGCCACTCAAAGGCGAGTTCGATCATCTTTCAGCAATATCTTCCACCAACCGATATCTCTCTTGAGCTTTCCGACAACCTACTATTCCTTTTCTTCGTGTTTTCATATGGTCTAAAATTAACATTTGTATAATGATAACATACCCCAAGGCTTTTTGTCAATACCAAAAAAATAATTTTCTGATTGTCTTAGGGCAACAAATGTTATTCTTGACCAACCACACCCCTGTGCATATAATATAAGAAGTATATATACGGCTTTGGGGACAGACAGCCCCCGCTGAAAGGAAAGAAATAATATGTCAAATAAAGAGTCGGAAAATAAGAGGCTGGCACTAAAAACTTCATATATATGTATAGTTGTGAATGTTCTGCTTTCACTTGTAAAGCTTATAGCGGGAATACTGGGCAATTCTCAGGCAATGCTTTCCGATGCGCTTCATTCCCTTTCGGATGTATTCAGCACTTTCGTTGTTATAATAGGCATAGCCTTAGCATCGGAAAAGTCTGACGGCGACCATCTTTACGGACACGAAAGGCTTGAATGTGTTGCGGCTGTCATACTCTCCGTATTTCTGTTTATGGCAGGGCTTGGTATAGGGGCTTCTGCCGCAGCTAAAATATCGGAGCATACAGATAATATTTCGACACCTACAATGCTTGCTCTTTTCGGCGCTTTGATATCAATAGTTGTAAAAGAGCTGATGTACAGATATTCGGCATATGTGGCAAAAAAAGTAAATTCGGCGGCGATAATGGCAGATGCGTGGCACCATCGCTCCGATGCCCTGTCATCAATAGGCAGTCTTATAGGTATAGGCGGGGCAATGCTTGGCTTCCCTATTTTAGACCCCCTTACGGGTATTATAATCTGCGCCTTTATAATAAAGGCTTCGTTTGATATATTTAAGGATGCTGTTGACAAAATGGTGGATAAATCATGCGATAGAGAAACGACCGAGCTTATGAAAAAAGCTGTATTGGAAACCGATGGCGTTTTAGGGCTAGACCTTATAAGAACACGTCTTTTTGGCTCAAGAATATATGTTGATATTGAGATTTCTGCCGATAAAGACTTAAAGCTTACAGACTCTCACAACATAGCGGAAAGAGTCCATAAAAAAATAGAAAATCAATTTCCTTTGGTAAAGCATTGCATGGTTCATGTAAACCCCAAATGAGTTTGGGCACGCACGCCCGCCGCCTATGGCGGCGGGCGGGCGTGCCCACGCGGGGGCGAGGCAGGGGGATAGAAGGAAGAAAGGGCGGCTTCGCCGCCCTTTCTTCCTTCTATCCCCCTGCCTCGCCCCCGCAAGCCCCACCCCGCAACAAAAGCCGCCGCTTGCGGCGGCTTTTGTTGCGGGGTGGGGCTTATTTTGGCATGGTCTTAAAAATTTTTGGTTGAAAGAATAAGTAGTAATATAGTATAATAGCATTAACATTATTCCTCTATTGATGATAAACGGTGATAAATATGGAAAATGCTCCGACAACCCTCACCACCGAGGGCGTTATTGAAAATATAATATATTTTAATCCCGAGAACGGATACTGCGTTTTTTCCATGGCGGACGATGAAAGTGAAAACGACAGAGAGCTTGTGTGCGTAGGCTATCTGCCCGATGCTCATGAAGGAGAAAGCATAAAGGTAACAGGGAATATAATAAACCACCCCACCTATGGACGACAGCTCAGTGTCAGCTCTTACACCAAAACTCTGCCCAAAACCGAACGAGGAATGGAAAAATATCTTGGCTCAGGGCTTATAAAGGGCATAGGGGCGGGTCTTTCAAAGAGAATAGTCAAAAAATTCGGTGACAAAACCTTTGATGTTATCGAAGAAAATCCCTTAAAGCTTGCTGAGGTAAGAGGTATAACCAAAGAAAAGGCAATGGCTATAGGTGCTGTTTTTCACGAACAGGCAGAGCTCAGGCGAGTTGTTGTTTATTTTGACAAATATGGCATAAGTCCTGTTTATGCCATAAAAATTTTCAATCGCTTTGGTGAAAGGACTATTGAGACCGTAGAGCAGAACCCTTACAGGCTTGCTGATGAAATTCAGGGCATAGGCTTTAAGACTGCCGATATGATAGCCTTTAAAATGGGAACAGCCGAAAACTCTCCCAACAGAATAAAGGCAGGCATAAGATATGTGCTAAATCTTGCAGCTCAGAATGGACATACTCACCTTCCGTTGGAAAGTCTTATAAGAAATACAGGCACCATATTAAATGTAGACGAAGACATGATAAGAGATATGACAGCCCAGCTTGCTGCCGAGCAAATGGTATATTGCGAAAAAAAGGATGATATGGTAAGGGTCTATCTCAACATATATTATTATGCCGAAAACTACACTGCAAGAAAGCTTTTAGAGCTTAATAAAACCGCCCAGAGTGTCCCCTTTGACTTCAAAGAGGATATGGCATATCTTGAAAACACCTATGGCATAAAGCTTGCTTATGAGCAAAAAACGGCTGTTAAGGAAGCTATGGAGCAGGGCGTGGTCGTTATAACAGGAGGCCCCGGAACGGGCAAGACCACCACCATAAATGCCATTATAAAGCTTTTGGAAACGGAAAAGTATGAAATAGTGCTGGCAGCGCCTACGGGCAGAGCAGCAAAGCGAATGTCGGAGGCTACCGGGCTTGAGGGGCAGACCATACACAGACTTTTAGGCACTTCATATATAGCTGAAAATAACAGCCGCCAGATATTTGAAAAAGACGAAGACAACCCTATAGAGGCAGATGTGCTTATTATAGACGAGTGCTCTATGATAGACATTCTTCTTATGTACAATCTGTTAAAAGCAGTGCCCCATGGCACAAAGGTAATAATAGTAGGTGATAAGGATCAGCTTCCCTCTGTGGGGGCAGGAAGTGTTCTTAAGGACATAATCGGTTCGGGCTGTATAAAGTCTGTTGTACTCAGCGAGGTATTCAGGCAGGCGGCAGAGTCTGATATTGTGCTTAATGCGCATAAGATAAACCGCGGAGAATATCCCGACCTTACCAAAAAAAGCTCAGACTTTTTCTTTATAAAGAGATCGGATATAAATGATGTTGTAAATGAAATTGTGGGGCTTAACAAAACAAGACTCCCTAAATATCTGGGTTGTGATGCAATAAAGGACATACAGGTTTTGACGCCTATGAAAAAATCGCCCCTTGGTATCGGCAATCTCAATGTTGTGCTGCAAGAGGCATTTAATCCCAAAAGCCCCTATAAAAACGAAAGAGAGTTCAGAAATACTGTTTTTCGTGAGGGCGACAAGGTTATGCAGGTAAGAAACGATTATAACCTTATTTGGAATGTGATAGAAAACAGCATAGAAAAGGACAGCGGCACAGGGGTTTTTAACGGCGATGAAGGCATTATAAATAAAATAGACCCTGTGGGGGAATATGTTGAGGTGGTATTTGACGACAACAAATATGTGAAATATGACTTTTCTCAGCTTGACGAGCTGGAGCTTGGATATGCCGTCACCATACACAAATCACAGGGCAGCGAATATAAGGCCGTCATAATCCCCGCATTTAACGGTCCCGCCCTTCTTTTGTCGAGAAATCTGCTTTATACAGCAGTGACAAGGGCAAAGGAGCTTTGTGTTATTGTGGGAAACGCCGATATTATCAAAAAAATGATAGACAACAACAACGAAGTAAACAGATACTCTACACTTATTGACAGACTTAAGGAATTAAACGAATACATTTAACAATGAAACAAACATTACAACTTCTTATAGACATAATATACCCAAAACGTTGCTTGCTTTGCGGCAATATAATAAGCTTCGGCGACAAAGGTCCGATCTGCGAAGACTGTATGAAGAATGTCGCCTATGCAGACCCCTCTTTGCAAACCGACAGAGGATTTTCTCTATTTGAATATAAAGGCGAAATAAGAAAAGCCATATTCCATCTCAAATATGACGGAAACAAGGCTCTCGGCAAGTCTTTTGCCACTCTTTTATATGAGGCATTTATTAAAAACAAAATGCCTATAGATTTTGATGAGATAGTGCCTGTGCCTATCAGCGAGAAAAGACTTAAAGAAAGAGGCTATAATCAGACGGAGCTTATTGCCCGTGAGCTTAGCGCCCTTACTAAAATACCCTATTCATCGGGTCTTATAAGGATAAAGGAAACTGCGCCTCAGAACGATCTTGGCATTTCTGAGCGAGCCGAAAATGTAAAGGACGCTTTTGATACGAAAGGCTCTTTTGAGGGCAAACGCATTTTACTTATCGACGACATTTTTACAACAGGCAGCACTATAAACGAATGTACCCGTATGCTTTTAAAAGCCGGTGCTGCCGATGTAAAATATTGTACTGTTGCTAAAGCTATGTTAAGAAATATGCCCCACCTTTCCAACCGTCTCTGACGAGAAGGTTGGAAAGGCGGACCACCGGGGGCAGAGCAGCGGCTCCTACGTCGCCGCTGCTCTGCCCCCTGACCGCAGTTTGGTCGGTAAAAGCCTTAACTGATACAAACCAGCAGTTTCTATAAAGTAAACAAATCACTCCCGAAAGCATATATTTTATTAGATGCAATTTGGGAGTGATCTTTTTGTATTACAGAACCTCACGTCGCAGAAGCTATATAACAAACAGCATAGATAAATGGTTAAAGGATGGTAAAATATCCCCTGAAATGGGCAGAGGCATATCCTCCTCCGAGCTTAGAAACGGAGATGACCTTATAAGAGGCTTTAACAATTATACGCAATTCAGTCAGGAAAACAACGCAGAGGCGCCGATCCCCGATGGGCTCGGGGGCTATGTTCCAAACGGCGGCACGCCCTTTCCCCCTTCTGAAGAAAGAAGCAGGCTTACCCCTATGAATTATGACGGCATATATGAAAGAGATATCAGGCTCATGCACAACCTTTACGGTGATATAAACTCATTTTTATACCCTATAGTAGTGAGCGAGCTTAACAATATGGAATTTTCGGGAAGCTCTGTATACGACTACAGCCTGGCTGAAAGACAGTCCATGGCAAACGGCAGCATAAGAGATGAAGAGCTTGACAGAGAGTCATTAAGTCAGATCGTAAATTCCATATACGACAAGGCGGTTATGGCAGATGACGGAACAAACGAAATAATGCTGGACGACAATTCGGCTTTGGCGGGACGCAGCCGGGAAGATCTTTTAAAGGCGGCAATAGAAAGTCTTGTGCTTACGGAACTGTTTTTGTCAAGACGGCCGTTTTACAGAGATACTTCTGATGCCTACAGATATTTTAACGGAAGATATGACGGTATAAACCCCACAATGTAGAAAGCGAAAATCAGCGGCGGCGCAGCCGCCGCTGATTTTCGCCCCGCGGGTCCCTCCTGAGTGACGATTTTTAATCGTCACTCAGGAGGGGGCAACCTTTTTCATAAAATTATACAAAAAACTTTAATATAAAAAAGGAAATTCATAAGTTTTGACTAATATATTAATAAGGAGATATTATAATATCTTCCACTAACCAATGAAGGAGTTGATATTATGCGTTTTAATTTTGTAGGTAAAAATATCACTATATGGTCCTCAATAAAAGAAAAGGTTGAAACAAAGGTAGGCAAACTTGAAAAGCTGCTTCCGGCTAATTCTGTAGTAAATGTTGCAGCTTCAAATACAAAGGGCACAAATAAGCTCGAGATCACCATTCCTCTTTTCAATAAGAGAATATTAAGAGCAGAGGCAATTGACAACGATATGGCTACAGCTGTAGACTTAGTTGTTGACAAGCTTGAAAGACAGCTTAAAAAATACAAGGGTCGCCTTAAGGATAAAAGCAAAAAGGCAGTTGATTTTGCCGAAGAGCTTAAAACCTTGCCCGCAGATGAAATTCTCCCCGACGAATCGGCTAAAATATCAAAAATCAAGGAGTTCCCTGTTAAACCTATGGATCCTGAAGAGGCAATTATTGAAATGGGTCTTTTAGGTCATAACTTCTATATTTTCAAAAATTCTGAAAATGACGAAACCTGTCTTGTTTATAAAAGAAATAACGGAACATACGGTCTGCTCGTACCTCAGATCGACTAAAATAATATTGACCGCTGCTTAAGCAGCGGTCTTAATTTATTAAAACTAAAAATAAACTTAAATATCCACTTTACATTAAGAGAAAAAAACTTTATACTATTAATAAGGTCGCAGGAAATGCAATATAAGAATAAAATTAATAATAGGCGGCCATAAAAAGGATGTGAATATTTAATGAAGATGGAAAAAATAAGTGACACCCAAATCAAATTTACACTGACAGCCAAAGACCTTATAGACAGAAATATCAACATTACCGACCTTACATACGAATCAGAAAAAACAAGAAAGCTTTTCAGAGAAATATTGGACGAGGCAAAAAACACCTGCAATTTCAGACCCGACAACACGCCCCTTATGATAGAGGCAATGCCTGTTGAAGACGGTATAATGATAATCATATCAAAGGTGAAAAACACAGAAAATCTTAAAAGCGGGCTGGACCTTCGTCCTGACAGCAAAGGCATAGGACGATATAAGTTAGATGATTTTTTAGATGTTAAAGACGTTGTAAAAGAAAACACAGACAGCAAAAACTCTAAAATCACCATATACAGCTTTGAAACAATGGACAATGCCGCTGACAGCGCAAAAAGAATACATCCCGTTTTTTCAGGAAAAAGCTCTCTTTATAAAAACAAAGACCATTACTATCTTATACTCATCAGACCCTTAAGCGGAACAGGCATAGGCACTGACAATATTGAAGCTATGCTCTCAGAATATGGCACAAAGCAGGTTTCAGGGCCTGTGGCAAAGGCATATATAACCGAACACGGAGAAGCTATTATAAAAGACGATGCTGTAAACATTCTTTCCAACATATTTGCATAAGCTCATAGCTGTTGCCCCGCTTTTCCAAACCGTCACAGACGGTTTGGAAAAGGCGGAGCCGTGGGCGAGGGGGAAGGGCGGCGCAGCCGCCCTTCCCCCTCGCCCCACGGCTCCGCAGCACGGTCTTAAAGACCGTGCTGCGAAGCAAAAAAATACTATTCCATTTTTATACAAAATATGTTATACTTATATCACTACTATATGAAAAGGAGATACATTAATGTTTAAACTACCTATATTACTTACCAATGTAACAGAAGCTGCCGAAGCTGCTTCTAAAGGCTTTCACCTTTCGGGCACAGACATACTTCTTATTCTTGTAGTCGTTCTTGCCGCTCTTTTAGCAGGTCTGTTCTTCCTTAACAGATGGGCAACCACCAAATATGACGACCAGCAAGAGCAGATCTCACGAATGAAGGAACGTGTGACGATGTATGTTATAGATAAAAAGCACGACAACATCAAAAATGTAAATCTTCCCAAAATAGTAAAAGAAAACACTCCTAAGCTCAGCAAAGCAATGAAGATGTATTTTATAAAGGCAAAGGTAGGTCCGCAGATAGTCACATTTTTTGCAGACAAAAGCCTTTACAATGCAATACCTACCAAAAGAACATTAAAGGCTGAGGTGGCAGGGCTTTATATAGTTTCATTTGAAGGTTATAAAACCCCTCAGGAAATGAAGGAAAAAAAGAAAGAAAAGAAAGAAAAGGCAAAGGCTGAAAAAAAGGCTAAATAATAAATACAAAAAACAGCTTCCGTTTATATCAATATATAAACGGAAGCCTTTTTTATTTGATTTAATTTTTTACAAGCTCGTCGGCAATTTTAAATACCGTGCCTGCACCTATGGTGAGAAGAAGGTCGCCCTCCTTAAGGTCTGACTTAAGGCTTTCTATACAGGCGTTAAAGCTCTCGCTATATCTGGAAACCTTACCCATAGCCCTGAGTTTATGGGAAAGCTGGCTTGAATGTATATTTCCGGGATCTTTTTCTCTTGCGGCATATATATCTATAAGATAGGTTTCATCTGCAAGAGAAAGAGCGTCTGCAAAGCCGTCAAACAGATCTTTGGTTCTTGTGTAGGTATGAGGCTGGAATACAGCAATAACTCTGTCATAGCCCATTTCCTTAGCCGCTGAAAGTGTGGCGGCTATCTCCGTTGGGTGATGCGCATAGTCGTCAACCACAACTGCTCCCTTATACTCGCCTTTTTTCTCAAAGCGTCTGCCTGTTCCCGCAAACTTCTTAAGTCCGTCATGTATTGCCTTGGGGCTTATGCCAAGCTCTATGCAAAGTGCAACAGCGCCTAAGCTGTTGTATACATTGTGCCTGCCGGGTACTGAAAGCTCTACCTCCATTACCTTTTCGCCGTTTAAGCAGGCTGTGTATTTGCCAAAGCCCTTTACCATCTGCAGGTCTTCAAAGGTCCAGTTTGCGCCTTCCTTGCCGTAGGTTATTACTTTGCCCTTAAAGCCCTCTGTTATTTTATCCATATTGGGTATCTCGTTGTTTATAACGAGAAAATCCGTTATCTTCTTTACAAAAGTGTTGAATGAAGCATACATCTGCTCCATTGTCTTAAAATAGTCGGTATGATCTCTGTCTATGTTTAATATGATAGCGCAGGCAGGATTAAACTTTAAAAAGCTGTCCCTGTATTCGCAGGTCTCCAAAACGATATACTTATTGCTGCCAAGACGGTAATTACTGTGTATGGAGGGAAGTATGCCGCCTATAGAAACGGTGGGGTCTGCTTCTGCTGCCATTAGAATTTCGGCTATCATAGAGCTGGTGGTGGTTTTGCCGTGAGTGCCCGCTATAGAAACGGGACAGTCATATTCTTTCATAAGCCAGCCTATAAGCTCTGCCCTGTCTATTTCGTCTATACCCCGTCTTTTGCCCTCTTGTCTTTCCGGGTTGTCTTCTCCTATAGCTGCATTATATACTATAAGGTCGGTGACGTCAGAAATGTTCTTTTCATCATGACCGAAAAATACATTTATGCCAACGCTTTTTAAATGCTCTGTCATATCAGAGGTCTGAAAATCTGAGCCTTGTACGTTATAGCCTCTTGTATTAAGTATTTCAGCAAGAGCCGACATACTTATACCGCCAATTCCTATAAAGTGGATGTTTTTATATTTTTTAAGATCCATAAGCTTCATTCCTTATTAATATAATATTCTACTCGGTAGTCACATACCGCTAATCATATTATGATACAAATTTTGTTAAAAATCAAGCCCCATATTATATCAATTTATCTGTATTTTGTATATAAATTATCACATTATAATATTTTGCTTGCCACTTTTTCACAATTATAATAAAAAATTCTAATATTACTTGTTGTAATTTACTAAATAATATGTTACAATAAACCTAAGGTAAATATTATATATATTTTCAAGAGGTGATAATAATGCGTAAAAAAGAAATGTTGGCTATGCTTTTAGCCGGCGGACAGGGCAGTCGTCTGGGCGTGCTTACTACAGACAAGGCAAAACCCGGTGTTGCATTTGGTGGTAAATACCGAATTATTGACTTCCCTTTAAGTAATTGTATCAATTCTGGCGTAGACACGGTGGGCGTTCTTACTCAATATCAGCCCCTTACACTTAACCAGCACATCGGTATAGGTACACCGTGGGATCTTGACGGTTTAAACGGCGGCGCCACTATACTTGCCCCTCATCAGAAAACAGGTGAGGCGGGCGATTGGTATTCGGGCACTGCTAATGCCATCTATCAGAATATAAGCTATATAGACCACTATAATCCGGAATATGTGCTTATTCTCTCCGGCGACCATATATATAAAATGGACTATTCCGAAATGCTCAGTTTCCATAAAAAGAACAAATGCGACTGTACAATAGCCGTTATGGAAGTTCCCTGGGACGAGGCAAGTCGTTTCGGCATTATGAATGCTGACGAAAACGACAAGATATATGAGTTTGAAGAAAAGCCGGCTAATCCCAAGAGCAATCTTGCTTCCATGGGTATTTACATATTCACATGGTCTAAGCTGAGAGAAGCCCTTATTGCCGACAATAAGATCCATGCTGACTCTGACTTCGGTATGCATATCATTCCCGCATTCTTAAATTCAGGCAGCATACTCTATGCTTGGAGATTTAAAGACTATTGGAAGGACGTAGGAACAATCGACTCATATTGGAGAGCTAATATGGAGCTTATCGACACCGTTCCCGAGTTCAACCTTTACGAAAAATTCTGGAGGATCTACACAAAGAACGATCATCAGCCGCCTCAGTACACAGCAGCAGACGGTGACATCAAGCGTTCTCTCATTTCAGAGGGATGTCAGATCTACGGCACAGTTAAAAACTCCGTACTTTCAAAGGACGTTCTTGTAGAAGAAGGCGCTGAGGTTCATGACTCCATCATTATGGAAAACTGCGTAGTCAAGGCAGGCACAAAGATCTATAAGTGCATCATCGACCAGAATTCCGTTATCGACAAAAACGTAACTATGGGCGTAGGCGAAAACATTGTCAATGAGGACAAGCCGAATATTTATAACACAGGCATAACCGTTGTAGGACAGGATTCATATGTTCCCGAGGGAGTTAAAATAGGTAAAAACTGCGTGATCTACGGAGCTTCAAAGGCTTCAGACTATGAAAACGGCGAACTTCCCAGCGGAAAATCATGCGTGGTTGAGAAGGAGGAATTATAATGAAGGCCATAGGTATTATTCTTGCCGGAGGTAATTCCGACAGATTAGGCGACTTATGCAAGGAAAGAGCAGTTGCCGCAATGCCCATCGGGGGCAGCTACAGAGCCATTGACTTTTCACTTTCAAATATGACAAATTCGGGCATAAATAAGGTTGCTGTTATCACACAGTACAATCTTCGCTCCCTTCAGGATCATATTTCGGCTTCAAAATGGTGGGACTTCGGCTCTAAAAAGGGTGGACTTTTCGTATTCTCCCCATACCCCAGCGGAACAGATCAGAACTGGTATAGAGGCACAGCAGACTCTATCTATCAGAACATAAGCTATCTTAAAAAGTCTAACGAACCTTATGTTGTTATAGCATCAGGCGACGGCATCTATAAGATGGATTTTAACGATATAATCAACTATCATGAAGAAAAGGGTGCTGACATAACCATAGCATATAAAGACCTTGCAGGCACAAGCAAACAGCCCAAGCGCTATGGTATACTCGATATGGACGATGACGGCAGAATAGTAGAGTTTGAAGAAAAGCCCGAAAACCCAAAGAAAACAACAGCTTCTATGGGTATTTACGTAATGCGCCGTGACGTGCTTATTGATATGCTTGAAAAGAAGATACCCGAGGGTAAATATAACCTTGTTAAAGACATCATCATGGCAGGCAAAAACACCCTCAAGATATACGGCTTTGAGTATAAGCCATATTGGGTAACTCTTAACAGCACAAAGGCTTATTTTGACGCAAACATGAAGTTCCTCGACAGAGATACTCGTATGCTTCTTCTTACAGAGCCTTACATCTACACAAAGCCAAAGGACGATCCGCCGGTTAAATATAACGTATCAGCTGACGTAAAACATTCGCTTATTTCAGGCGGAACAATTATCGACGGCACTATCAAAGATTCAGTTGTATTCCGTAAGGTAAAGGTTTCTGAAGGCGCTGTTGTTAAAAATTCTATAATTTTAGAGTCTACTCATATCGGAAAAGACTGTGTTATAGAATATGCTATTATTGACAAGGAGGTTATCATCTCCGACGGTAAGGTAATCAAGGGAACACCTGAAGAGCCTGCTGTAATTGCCAAGGGCAGCGTAATCTGATAAATAAACAAATATAATAAGCAGAGAGCAAACATTCATCGGCTCTCTGCTTTTTTGTTGACAACTTGTAAAAATTGGTGTAGAATTAAAATACGGTTAGAAGGCTTAAGGCTTTCTCTTCGGTCAAATTGGAAAAAAACGAAAAAATCAAAACGAGGTGTAATATGAAGATAGCATTAATAAACGAAAACAGTCAGGCAGCAAAAAACAGTCTGATCTGCGATACTTTAAAAAAGGTTGTTGAGCCTATGGGTCATACCGTATACAACTATGGTATGCTTTCGGCAGAAGACGAAAATCAGCTTACTTATGTGCAGGCAGGTCTTCTTACAGCCATACTTATTAATTCAGGGGCTGCGGATTTTGTTATTACAGGCTGCGGCACAGGCGAAGGCGCTATGCTCGCCTGCAATGTTTTCCCCAAGGTTCTCTGCGGACACATTGTAGACCCTTCTGATGCTTTTATGTTCTCACAGATAAACGCAGGCAATGCTGTTGCCATACCCTTTGCAAAGGGCTTTGGCTGGGGTGCCGAGTTAAATCTTGAATACATATTTGAAAAGCTCTTCTCTACAGAGCCCGGCGGAGGATATCCTAAGGAAAGAGTTGTGCCTGAACAGCGTAATAAAAAGATACTTGACAACGTAAAGGAAATAACTCATAAGGATATTATGACTATACTTAAAGAGATAGATAGAAATCTGCTTAAAGAAGCGGTTTCAGGCGAACCCTTTAAAAAATATTTCTTTGAAAACAGTAAGTCCGAAGAGATCAGCGCTTACATCAAAAAGGTTTTGGCATAATTTAAAAAGCTGTCGCAAAAGCATATTGCGACAGCTATTTTTTTACTTTTAATCAAATATAGTCCCACTGTTTATGTCATTGTGCTGAGCAAAGCTCATTCTCACCTGTTCAGCCGTTGTTTTCTTTTTATCCATTTCGGGCAGCTCGTCGGGCGAAAACCAAGCAGCGGCAATAGTTTCGGAGTTTGGCTTAAACTCTCCGGAAACATACCTGCAATCCACATAAAATTTAATGTGACCGTAAGGCATTATAGGCTCGTTGTGCCTGTTTCTGTCCTCTACAGCAAGTATTCTCTCACAGACCACCTCCATGCCGGCTTCCTCCCGCACTTCCTTTACAGTGTTTGAGCCCACAGATTGGTCGACATCACACCAGCCCCCGGGCATAGTCCAAAGTCCGCTGTTTTCCTGCACAAGGAGTATCTTGCCATCCTTTATAACCACAGCCCTTGTAGATACCTTAGGTGTCTGATAGCCTGTTTCGTTGCAGAATATATCCTTTACCTTTTCAAGAGGAATGTCCCCCTTAAAGCTGAGCATTTCTGCGGCTATCTCTCTTATTCTTTCATATCTTTCTCTTTCATAAACGCTTTTGGTATATGTCAAGCCATTCTGAGCAAGAGCCTGAAGCTCCACAGCCCAGCCAAGCCACGGCTCCGTAATAGACATATAAAAACCTCCTTTACTGCATAAGCCAGCCCTGTAAATATTTGTTTTTCATTCTTCCTTTAATTATTTTTCCCCAGCCAAGAGGATATTTATCAATGCAAATAAGATTCCATCCGTCATTTGCCTCTACTTCAAAGCTTTCTCCCTTTAAATACCTGATTACTTCCCTGCTGCCTACAGAAAATGAAATCACATTTTTTACATCCTCGGGTTTAAGTGTCATAGCAAACGCCTGAGAAGGCTCAAAGCGGTTTTTCTTAAGCTCTCCCAGATAAAGCCCGCTACGCTGAAGCCTTATTCCCTTAAAATCAATATTTGCAGGGATCTTAAAAAGACTTGTGCCATGAATTTCAAAACAGCCTTCCATGCTTATGTTGAGATATTCACTGCAAAAATCATAAAAATCCTTGAGCTTCTTTTTGTTGGGCGGCGGAAAAGCCTCGGGCTTAGGCTCGGCTTTTTCTCCTGATTTTTTAAGAAGTGCCAAAAAATGCCCCTCGCCCAAAACCTTATGAGGAAAAAGCCTTCCGCACTTTTCAAGCTCCCCTCTTCCGTTTGCTATCCATTCCGGTCTGCCCCTGTCAAAGCCTAAAGACTTGTCTGCTTCCACAAGAGAAAAATCCGGATTATTGTCTAAAAACTCCTGTATAATAGCCTCGTTTTCTTCGGGAGCAAAGGTGCAGGTGGAATAAGACATCATCCCGCCGGGAGCAAGCATTTCTGCGGCATTTTTTATAATGTCACGCTGAAGCCCTACGCACATTTCCGTTTTGTGAGTCCCCCAGCTTTTAACTGCCTCAGGGTCTTTCCTGAACATGCCCTCCCCGGAGCAAGGCGCATCAATAATTATTTTGTCAAAAAAGCAAGGAAACTTCTCCCTAAGATGTTCAGGCGTTTCGTTTGAAACTACAGCGTTGGGAACTCCATTTACCTCTATATTTTTAACAAGGGCGCGACATCTGCTTGCGCTGATGTCATTTGTTATAAGAAGCCCCTCGCCCTTAAGCTTTGCCGCTGCCTGAGTGCTCTTTCCTCCCGGCGCAGCGCACAGATCAAGCACCCTGTCCCCGGGGCTTATAGGCAAAAGAGAAGCCGCACACATTGCAGAAGGCTCTTGTATATAATAAAGCCCGGCATAATAAAGGGGACTTTTGGATGGGCGCTTACTGCCATCAAAATAAAAGCCCTCTTTACACCATTTTACAGGGCTAAGCTCGATATCAATAATATTCTTAAGCTCCTCAGGGGAAATTTTAAGAGTATTGACCCTTAAACCATAGGCTCTCGGCTCGTCAAGGCTTTTAAAATACTCCTCGCTTTCATCCCCCAAAAGCTCGCTCATTTTTTTAATATATTCCTCAGGCAGCTTCATTATATTTCCTCCATTTCAAATTATACTTATTCTATCACATATTATAAGGGTTGTAAATCCATCAGGTTATAATTTGGTGTTGAAAAATAAACAGCGGTATGTTATGATTTTCAGACGGAGGTGTTTTTTGTGAATACTTTAATAATTAACGGAGCCGTCAAAGAAAACGGCGAATGTAAAAAACTTATAGAAATGTTTAATAAAGACCTGAACGCCGAGGTCATTGACATATATAAACAAAACCTTTCGCCCTGCCAAGACTGCGGAAAATGTCAAGCCACAGGGGCGTGCATTATAGATGACAACATGAAAGACATCTACGAAAAAACAATAAACGCCGATGTTATTGTTTTTGCCTCTCCCATATACTATTCCTCAATGACGGGGGTAATGATGAATTTTCTGTCGAGATATCAGCTTTTCTATCTCAGCGAAAAAAAATGCAAAAACAAAAAGGCTGCCCTTCTCTTAACCGGCGGAGGAGCAACAAAAAGGCTCGACCTTATAGAGCATCAGCTAAAGCTTGTGCTTAGAATAATAAATGCCAAATACGAAGGCCTTGTAGCCTACATAAACACCGACAACCAAAGCATCACAGGATCAACCGATACGATCAAAAAATTAGATAATTTGAAAAAACGATTGTTTGATCAAGCTTTATAAAATCAACAAATACGGAAACTGCAAAACCGCTTTTGGAAATTTTGCAGCTTTTCCGTATTTTTTTTTGCCCCACCCTCAATATCGTTTCTTTGGAAACGATATTGAGGGCGGACCGTCGGGGCAGAACAGCAGCTCCTACGTCGCTGCTGTTCTGCCCCTGCCCGCAGTCTGGTCGGCTAAGACTTTTATATATTGGGGAATTTTAAAAATTCCGTGTTTTTGGCATAATATATTTCACTATGGAAAAAACGATGTTTAAGTGGTTGCCCCGCCTCCAATATCGTTCCTTTGGAAACGATATTGGAGGCGGACCGTCGGGGGCAGAGCAGTGACTCCTACGTCGCCACTGCTCTGCCCCCTGTCCGCAGTCTGGTCGGCTAAAAATTAATGTTATTGCAATATTTGCAAATCAAAAAACTACCGGCAAGGTGATATTTACCTTTGCCACGGCAGTACAACATGAACCCCCTGCACAAGCTTTCGGCAAGGTGATGTTTATCTTTGCCACGGCGGTACAACATGAGAGGGGTGGGTGGGCGGGCAGGTGCGCCAACAGGCTGCACTTGGCGAAAATCTTTACGGACGGCAAAAAAGTGGGGCGAGGCACGGGCGGCTATACAGTACAACTTTCGGCAATATAAAAGGGCGGCTCCCAACTACAGGAGCAGCCCTTAAATTTTGCCACAAGCTTAAATTATATTATGAAGCCTTAACATATTTATACGATGCTCTGAGCACCTTTTTCATTATTTGCTCTGCATCTGCACTGTTTACAACACCATTGCGGTCAACATCGCCCTTCTTAACGCTCCAGTCGCTGTTCTGTGCGCCTGACTCAATGCGATAAGCAATAGCTGCATCATTACTTGTTACAATACCGTCGCCGTCTATATCTCCGTCAGGATCAGTTACAAATTCGCCGTTGCCTTCAAGATCTATATCAAAAAATCTGACCTTGTTATACTTTTGGATATATGTTGTGTCCTGAGCTGCATCAACAGCAAAGCCAACATAGCATGTTGTCGGAAGAGTTGTTATATAATCGGCAAGCTTTGTCCAATTAGCAGTAGTTGCTGAAGCTGCATTGTAAGAGCAGCCATACATTGTAATGATCTGACCCTGTCTTACAAGTCTGAGCCAAGGATAGTTAGGCTCTTCGCCCTGCCTTGTCTGAAGCACGCTCATAAACTTGCTTATGTCTGTGCTTCCCTTAGTTATTGTAGAAACATTGATTCCATTTTCAGTTCTTACAAACGGTCCCATATTCTTAGCGCGTATAGGATTTCCGTCTGAGCCAACATTGCTTTCAAAATCCTCACCCTTAAGATATGTCACTGCATTCATATAAAACTCAGGCTTTGCATCTGTAAGTGATGCCCTTACCATAAGACCTGCCTTCTGTGTATAATCTATCTTTGCCCAGGTGTCAACCTTTGCGCTTATATCGAAGTCGCCATCCATCTCCTTATAGTCAAAGAAGAATGAGTCATTTCCCTGAGTGCCTGTTGAATCGGGTCTGCCTATAACTCCGCTGCCCTGAACAATAAGTGAACCGTTATCATATGATACGCTTCCCTTACTTTTTCCTATATTAGCAGCCGTAAAGCCATCTACATTGGTATTTTTAGATTTAACAACTGTTATCTGTATAGGCTCCGACAGAGTAATAGGTGCATAACTATTATTTGATGCCGCCTTATATTTAACGATAAGGCTATGCGCTCCTATGTCTGTAGGCGCTGTAAACGTAAGTGACTCAGCCACCTTCTCTCCGTCTATAAGCACGCTGCAATTTTCCTCGGAAACGCTGCCGGCTATACCGATAGTATATTCCGTTCCCGCAATAATATCAGTGTTTAAATCATCGAAGGCTTCGCCTTCCTCACCCTTTACACTTGTTATATCAAGCTGGCTGCTTAAAACCGTTCTTTTAGCCGTGTCTCTCTTAACACCAAGACCATTTCTGCCCCATGCGCCAAGTATATCGTTAATATAAACCTCAAGATATGTATATCCGTAGAAAGGACTTGCCTCATCTGTAATAAGAGTGGTTGACTTAGCGCCGGCAGGCATATTGAGTTTTGCTTCATAAGAATCCTCTATACCGTTCTTATCCACATCAGAATTGTCAGTATAAACCTCATCCTCATATCCGCCGGCTTCCTTCTCACTGTTTACAAATGAGCCTGTGCCGTTCTCTACTTCTTCAATAAGTCTTGCATCCTGAGCATCTCTTACATAGCTTGCGCCAACTCCGTTAAGCACTGCATCGTATGCAGCCGGTGCAGAGGTTGCCTTATAATCATTTGTAAGAGCAAATCTTGTATCGACAAAATTAGCCAAACTCTTCTCATACCATGCAAAGGCATCTCTGTCATCTGCCGCTTGGCCGCTAATATAGTTTCCGCTTAAATAGTATGTACTCTTTGAAGTTTCAGAAGAGTCAAAGTCCATTATTCTGCGAATAACCTTTTCAAGAGTATTAGGCCCTTCCTTATAATAGTTGCCCTCAAAGTTCACCTGAGCGTTGCCTCTTTCACCGCCGTATGAAGAATTATGACCCCAGTTATATACAACATTGTTTGCATAAGTCATAAGGTTGTCATATTTCTTTCCGCCATACTCAAAGCCACCCTCAAATCTTGGGTTTCTTGTTCCGTTGTGCGCCCAAAGGTTATGAGTTATAGTAGTTTCATAGCCGTTCAGGAGAGAGCCCATGCCGTGCTTAAACTCGTTTTCTCCTGCTAAAAGCTCGGCATCAGTGTTGTTTGCGCCGTTCTTATTTACCATAGCAAGACCGCTTGAAATTATATTATAAGAAATAGTAGAGTCAATAAGCTCCTTTGCGCTGAAGGTCTCGTCAACACCCCAGCCAAAGCTGCAGTGATCTATAACTATATTCTTGCCCGATGCGGTAGCGCCGTCTATCTCATATCCCTCGCCTGTACGGAAACGAACATATCTCATAATTATGTTCTCCCCTGATACATTACAAGTTCCTCCTGCAATAGTAATTCCGCCGCCGGGAGCTGTCTGTCCTGCGATAGTCGTATTACTGCCTATATCAAAACGTCTTTGGGATTTTGTAGCCTTAGGGTCTATATGTATGGTTCCGCCTACTGAAAATACAATAGTAAGGGGAACATTCTCGCTTCCCTTGACTTTTCTGTGCTTAAGTCCGTAGCGAAGGGAACCGGGGATATCTTCAGAAACGCTGTCCTCAAGATTTGTTACTACATAAACCTCTCCTTCAGTAGACATTGTGGAACGTCCGCCGCTTGCATATCTTCCGCCGCCCTCAACTCCGGGGAAGGCATCAACCTTTATAACATCGCTTCCACTTGCCGTAAATTCTGTTGTAAAGCCGTCTTCTATTGAAGGATCAAGTGTAATGGGTTTTCCTGCGCTGTCAAGAGGAACTACCTTTACAACATAAGACTTGCCCTCTTCAAGAAGACTGTCAGCTTTGGGGAATTCCTCAACCATCTGATTTACAAGGAAAACACTGTTCTTGCCGTCCTCTATATATGTTTTTCCGTTCATATCGGTTTTTGTGCTTGTTCCGTCCGGGTCGGGGAAACGAAGCTTCTTCTGATGAAGCGGCACAGACAATGTATCAGCCGTCTTAAATGTACTTCCGTTGTCATCTGAATATTGTATCTCATATTTTAAAGCAAAGCCATTAGATACCACCGTAGTATCAATATAACCCGTAGTACCCGTCAGATAATTGGGGCCTTGACCATAATTGGCATAATCCAAAACCTCAGGCGCATCTGCGCTTGGCTTTTCGTCTACAATACCCATTATAACATTCTCTGCTCCCGTAACATTTACAGAAGCTGAGCCTGAATTTCCTGCCTGCCAGCCATTATAAGCAATAAGCATTCCTCTGTAAGGCACAGACCAGCTTGCCATAGGGTCTTTAGCATCTACAGGCGTTTGAGTTTCTTTCATGGCATAAGCCTTAAGCGGATTTTCATTTAATAAATGCTGTCCGTCTGCACTGACTACAGGCCATGTAAGAACAACCTTAGTCCCAACATTATCGACCTCAACGCCTGTAGTTGTTCTGTAGTCATATTCGTCCTCTGTTACGCTTGCCCTTGCATAGGTAGCTACAGCCGTCTGAACAAACATTCCGCAGACCATTACGGCAGACATCAAAGCCGCCAAAAGTCTCTTTTTCATGTATTTACCTCCCTGTCATATAATCTTTTGATTTATGTTAATATTATACCATAATTGTAAGTCAAAAGAAACAACTTTTTTATATTTTTGATAAGCAATATACTATAAAATATCATAAAGCACTAGCCCGCCTCTGCGGCTATAGCCTGTGTCCCACAACACGTCAAAATCAAGCCACTGCCAATTGCCATAGGTCACAGCCTTCACCATAAACTTATCTTCATACTCTTCATAACCGTTTAGCAAATACCAATGCCACACATAATCTTCCATATTTTTGTTTCTGTGATGAAGTGTAAGGCTCGCCACGGGAAACCCCCTGTCTATACTATCCTTAACTGTCCTCTTGGCATCATCCACGCTTTCGTTGCCCTCAAAGGGATAAAGAGATAAGCCCCTGTCTACTCCCATATCTTTTACATATTCCATAAAACCGTCAATATATATGTCCGTTCTGTTTATACCCGTCATACGAGGGCTTAAATATGGCTTCATCTTCATTCCGAAGCGTATATAATCCTCTTTTGTTATGTTGCTTTTGACGTAAGGATAAAGCCCGCCCGTATTTTTATAAATATCAAGATATATACAGCTGTCGCAGGCAACCACCGCTCCGCAGCCGCCCAGCTTCATCCAGTGGTCAGAAAACCAATCCTGACTGCCTCCGTATGCACCTTCTATCAAAAAATAATCAAGCTCTCTTTTCAAAAGCATCTCCTCCTGCCCTCTGTTTCTTTTATATCTTTTATATCATATTTATATCATAGAAAATTCTGCAAAAAATCTTCCCCTATGCGGCTATTACCGTAAGGGGAAGATGAATTTTTTATAAAACTAATTTTATTTGGTATAGCCTGCGAGCTTTCGGCATAAAGCAAGTACATCCTGCATATCAATGTTTCCGCTTCCGTCCATATCGGCGTTAGCTTCATAGAATGTAATATCCTTATAGCCTGCTACATGTTTTGAAAGAGTTAAAACATCTACCATATTTATATCTCCATCCCCGTCTACATCGCCGAGCTTTTCATCCCCCGGAGTAGGAGGTATTTCTTTTTCATTGCTTGTAAGACTTACGTTGTCGTAGTATACCGTTGAATCGGCTGTTCTTACAAGTCTTATCTGATCTATCTCCATTTTAGATCTTTTCATAAGGGGAGTTTCGGCTGTACCCAACAAGGTATAGTCTGCAATATCTTCAGACTCGGTATAGCGGCCGTCTGTACCGTGGCGATATACCTTCGTAACTGCTTCGGGTGTGGCTGCATCAAGGTCTACTTCTACCACTACTCTATACCACTGATCGTCGGCAAGTGTAACGCCATCTATCTTTGTGCAGCCTGCCGAAGAAGAAACATTGTCCTTTAGAGCAGTATCTGTTACAAGATACATTTCATTTCCTACGTCCATAAGGTGATATATGGGTGTTCCGCTTGCATAGTCGTCAGTACCTACACCATTTTCGGCAGGAGTTTTGGCGTTTTCAAGATAAATTCTAAAGGTTCTTCCCGCTGAGTTGCCTGCGGCTGTCTGCCTTAAGAAGTCTGCCGTAAGCGTGTACTTGCCCTTGCTTACAGGGTTGTCAAGGGGCTTGAATACAGACTTGTTTTTAAGCTCTATCTTAGGTGTTTTATTGCCGTTTACATCATCTGCATTGTTTTTATCAATGTTGCTGCTCTGTCCCTTTTCGTCGTTCCAGTCTGTAAAGCTGTTGTCGTCTTTAAAATCGGGAGGGGCTGCCTCTGTAGTAGGCTCATCACCTGTAGTAGGCTCGTCACCTGTTGTAGGCTCTTCGCCTGTTGAGGGTTCTGTCTCTGATGTAGACGGTTCTGTAGGCTGTGTTTCAGGCTCTGTAGTTACTTCCTTGCCGTCAAGTATTTCTACAGCCATATAATATATATCCATCTTTGAGTCGGGCTTAAATGTAAATGTGCCGCCTCTTAAAAGGTCTATTTCAGTAAGAACATTTCCTTTATTTGCGCCTGTCTGGAAATATCCGTGATATATGGAGTCGGGGTCGGCGCTGTTTGTAAGCTGTGTTCTTATAGGAGTATTTCCGTCAGTAGCACAAACAATTATAAATTTTGCAGGGCCATGATCTATAGTAAAGCTTATATTATTGCTTGCAGCAAAGCATCCTTTGTAATTATAGCTTGAAGTTCCCCTATAGCCCGATGCTGTGCCTGCCTTGCAGGTTCCGCCTCCCGTAAAGAAAGTTCCCTCTCCGTTAAGTCCGCCGTAGCTTGTGCCTGTAGAGCCGCTTTCTGCTGCATCATAATAATAAGTATTAAGCACGTTGCCCTCTGCGCTTGGAGGCGTTACATTCTCTGTGTTTGTGATCGCTGCCTTTTTCTGCGCTCCTGCATATTCAAGAACGGTCGTCTTTGCATCATCAGGGTCTTGAGGTACTAAGGAAGCCACATATCCTCTCGCGTCAAAATTATTGTAAGTATATCCGCCCTTTACTGCAGGAAGATCTTTGGCTGTAAGCCTGTAATCTCTTGAAGGAGCTTGGAAAAAGTCGGTTCCGGGGTCGCTGTTTCTTGTGTTGACAAATACATTGTTCCAAGCCTTTATATTGCCGCCTTCATTGTCTGAAAAGCTGCCGTGACCCTGTGACGAAACGACCATAGGTGAAGCCGCGTCTTCAAAATAATTACATTCTACAAATGCATTAGACTGACAGGTAACACCTACGCCGTAAGACTTTGTTCCTCTGTAATAGTTGTTGTAAATGTGAAGATCGTGCCATCTTATTCTGGGTGTTCTCTGGTTTGTTCCGTCAAAATAATTGTGATGGAAGGTTATATATCCTTCAGATTCTACGTTAGTAGAGCTTGAGCCTATAAGAGATGTTTTGTCTGTTCCCGCAAAATGATTGTATGACAATGTTACCCTGTCACATTCTCTTAAATCGCAGGAGCCGTCGCCGTGGAGCTTATCTCTCTCCGCTGTAGAGTCCTTAGGGTTCCAGCCTGAGTAGTATGTGTTGTTATGTACCCAAAGATATTTTGCCTTCTGAAAACCTGTGGCATCTTCGGTGTAGTCTGCGAATACAAGATTTCTGAATTCAGTATCAGAGCTGTCGCCTCCGCTTATTCCCCAGCCTGAAAGACCCGACTCCGGGCCAACGCCTTCAATGGTAACTCCGCAGGTGTTTTTCCACATACTGCCGTCAGAGCTTGAGGTTGACACAGGCGTTATCTTGCCTATAATTCTTATAATAACGGGCTTTCCGCCGTTTAAGCTGTTAAGGCTGCCTAAAATACTTTTTGCATCCTTTCCGTTATATACATTTTTTTTGGTGGCTTCCGTTACATAGATGATAAGAGCATTAGAAGGCACTGTTCCGTCTGCATTATATGCTCCCGGAATTGTTCCGTTATCAAAGGCATAGCCTGTTCTGTCATATGCCATAGGTGTGCCCGTAGTCTCAACTACTGCCGCGCCCTCTGCTCCGGCACCGTCTGCCACTACCTTTACGTCATAAGATGTATTTCCCTTAAGACCTAATACGTCAACTCTGTAGTTTCCGCTTGACTCCTCTCTTATAAGTTGGTCATCTACCTTTACATAAGCGCTGTCAGCCTGAGATGTTTCCTTATAATAGGCATCATAGCTTGTTTTTGCAGGCCCCTGCCACTCAATATATGCCGACTCAAACCATGCTCCCTCAGAAAGCTTTGTTTCCGCAGCTTGCGTAAAAACAGAGCCAAAGCTAAGAGCAGACAAGGTAAGGACGGCTGTAAGCAGCCCTGCTGTCATTCTTTTAAGCTTCATTTTCATCTTCCTCCGGTACAAAAATATATATAACCTATTATAATATAAAACTCCCCAAAGTACAAGGCTTTGGGGAGAAAAAAGTCAATTATTTATGCTGTTTTCTTAAAGCATTCACACTTTCCACTGCAAGTATGACAGCCAGCACAACAAGCAGAAGCGCAAGTATGGCTCTTATATAATACCATACGGGAGCATCTGCAAGCTCTGCGCCTGCAAGCACTGTAGAAAGGTTTGTCATTATAGTCTGTACAAGAGATGTAACGGTAACTATAAGCATAAAGAACATAGGTATGAAGAACATTTTATTGTTCTTACCTGCTTTGCCGAGCCATACGCATACGGCAAGAAGAGCAAGAGCAGCAAGAAGCTGGTTTGCGGCTCCGAAAAGTGCCCATATCTTGGCATAGCCTGTAAGACCAAGGGCAATACCCAGTACAACTGTAAGAAGAGTAGCAAATACAGGGTTGGCAAGTATAGCCTTAGCGCCTGTTACGTCCTTATAGGTTTGACCCTCGTCAAGCCAGAACTCCTGGAACATATATCTGCCAAGTCTTGTAGCTGTGTCAAGAGATGTAAGGCAGAATACGGAAACTGCAAGTACAAGAAGTGTATATGCTGTGTCATAAGCTCCGCCAAGACCGGGTATTGTGCTGAGCATAGAAGCTATACCGCCTGCAAATACCTGTGTGGGAACAAAGCCAAGCTCTCCGGCATGAATTTTATTCCATACATAGCCAATAGCGCAAAGTGATATTATAGCAAGGGCACACTCTATAAGCATGCTGCCGAAGGCTATGGGGAGAGCATCCTTTTCGTTGTCAAGCTGCTTTGCTGTGGTTCCCGATGAAATAAGTGAGTGGAAGCCTGAAATAGCACCGCAGGCAATGGTTACGAAAAGTGCGGGGAAGATGTAGCCTAAGTTAGCTCCGCCGTGAAGGAAGTCTACTGAGATAGTATCCTTAATGCCTGTGAATGCGGGTATGTCAAGGTTAGGATGCGCTCCGACAATACCGATGACTGCAAGTATCATAAGTGCATAAAGCAGGAAAGAGCTTAAATAATCTCTTGGCTGAAGTAAGATCCATACCGGGGTTACCGAAGCAATAAGTATGTATATACCTACGATAACCATCCATGTAGTGGAGCTTAAATATATAGGATGGAAGTTGATACCTATTATAAGACAAATTATTATACCTATAACGCCCAAAACAGAGCTTACAACAAGGTTTGCATTCTTACGGTATACGAAGAAGCCAAAAGCTATTGAAATAACTATAAAAAGAATAGAAACCATTGCTGTTGTAGCGTTTGCTGCGCTTGCTGCCGCATCAACTGCGCCTGCTTCCGTAAATGTAGCGCAGAATGTATTTGCAACTATAGAGCTGAATGCCGCAACTACCAATATAAGTGTAAGGTAAGAGAAAATAAGGAAAAGTCTTTTTGCTCTCTTGCCTATAGAAGAAGCTATTACCTCGCCTATAGATGCTCCGCCGTGGCGAAGTGAAGCGAAAAGCGCGCCAAAGTCATGAGTTGCGCCTATAAATATGCCGCCGATAAGAACCCACAGCATAACAGGCACCCAACCAAATACTGCCGCCTGAATAGGTCCGTTTATAGGGCCTGCACCTGCAATAGATGAAAAGTGGTGACCCATAAGCACAGGAGCTTTTGCGGGAACGTAGTCCATGCCGTCCTGCTTTTCATGAGCAGGAGTCTTGCGGCTTGGGTCGATGCCCCATGTTTTTGCAAGCCATCTGCCGTAAAGTAAATAACCCAAAACAAGTATAACCACACCAATTGCTAAAAGAACAACTGCATTCATAAATATTCCTCCTTTAAATATTTTTTATGAATTTTGCAAATTCTTTGCGGTTTTTATTACAAAACAGAGTTTTGTCATCCGCCTTTACCATAAAAGCGCGCAGATCAGACCAGCCATAGAGTGAAAAACGATAGTTTTTGCCATATCTCAGCTTTTTAAGCAGCCTTACCGCCTGTTCCGTATAGTTGTCACATACAAAAACAGCCGTTAAGTATGTATACATATGCCCGGGCTTAGGGTCGATAAGCTCCTCTCCCCGAGAAATAACATACTCCTTACATTTCAGAAAATACTCTTCCGTAAAGCTTTTTGCAGAAAAAACAAAAACATATTCATGACAATCCGCCTCCCAGAGCTTTGCCTTTTTCACCATCACAAATTTTTCGTTGTGGACATGAAAATCGCATCTGCACACAAGCCCCAAGTCATCCTTGTCTATAGGGTGTATGTCAAAAAGCCCTTCATATTTGCGAACTATCTTTTCAACTGTTTCCTGTCGTGTCATGATCCGGCTCCTTATGAATATTTTTGCGTTCTTTCTAATATATTTTACACCATTTTTCACACTTTGCAACAATTTTTTTAATAAATATTCAAATAAATTTTACTAAAGGTCTGTCTCCCCCCCCGAAAAATAAGTCTATTGACATAAGGGCACATAAAAAATATAATATAATTATAGACTGTTTATACCAAATTTTTCGTAAATTTTGCCGAATTTAAAGGAGGAAATATGATAAGAAAAATAATTAAAATAGATGAAGCGAAATGCAACGGCTGCGGTGCCTGTGCCGCCGCCTGCCATGAAGGGGCAATTAAAATTATAGACGGCAAGGCAAAGCTCACCCGTGAAGACTATTGCGACGGACTGGGTGACTGTCTGCCCTCCTGCCCTAAAAGCGCTATCTCCTTTGAAGAAAGAGAAGCCCCGGCTTATGACGAGGCGGCTGTTCTTGCGGCAAAGGCCAAACATACTCACCGTACAGGGGGCTGCCCCGGCTCTGCCTTAAAGACATTTATAAGAGATGATGATGCTAATTCTTCTGCTTATGCTCCAAGCAGGCTCATGCAGTGGCCCGTACAGATAAAGCTTTTACCCGTGAAAGCTCATTTCTTTGAAGGGGCAGAGCTTCTTATCGCTGCCGACTGCACGGCTTTTACCTACGGAAATATGCACGAGGATTTTATAAAGGGGCATATTACACTTGTAGGCTGCCCTAAGCTGGATGATGAAGACTATTCCGTAAAGCTTGGGGACATAGTAAGAAACAACAACATCAAAAGCATAACCGTAGTGCGCATGGAAGTGCCCTGCTGCGGAGGTATAGAGCATGCCGCAAAGCAGGCAATAATTAACAGCGGAAAGTCAATACCCTTTAAGGTAGTCACAATATCCACAAGGGGCGACATTTTATAAAAAGGAGCGGTGTTTATGGACGACAAGCTGATAGGTGCCCTTATCGGTCTTGCAAGGGCAACAGAGGGCAACGAACACCTTATTACCCCCTCGGTATATGAGGTAATGTTTGAAGGGCTTTCGGCTGAAGTCGGGGCAGACACCAAGCTTTATGAGCGTGTAAGAGAAGAAAAAAAGAAGTTAGTGCCCGACTGCTTTTACTGCGCTGCGCCCTGCGGCAGAAATGAAGACTACGATATGTCGCAGTTTACAAAAGCGCCTGAGGAAACGGTAAATTTAAAGGCAACTCTTTTGGCAGTACTTAAAGGAATTGCTCCTTATGCCCATAATGCCGCCAAAAACGGACATACAGACAAGAGAGCAGGCGAATATTTCCGCAAGGCACTATATTATCTGGGAGCGGAATTAGACGAAGATATTTTTTTGGAGACTATAAAAGAAGGCGGAGAGGTTTTTATTAATATAAAATATATTGACAGTATAAGGTAAAAAGATTATAATAGTATTAAGTCCTAATAAGGGCTTGTGCGGGGTGTTGTTTTATGAAAGGAAAGAGAAATACAAGACAGAGAAGGCTTGTACTTGATGCAGTTCATTCTCTTACAAACCACCCGAGCGCAGACGAGATATATGTTTATCTTCGTAAGCTCGACAGCAGGATAAGTCGGGGAACGGTGTACAGAAATCTTAACATACTTGCAGAAGACGGCGAAATAAACCACATAAAAGTGCCGACTGCCGACAGGTACGATTTCAGAACAGACCGTCACTATCACATGATCTGCTCACAATGCGGCAAGGTCTATGATGCCCCTGTAGAATATATTGAGGCAAACGACAGAGCCGCCGAGGTGGGAACAGGCTTTAAGATAGAGTGTCACAACACCGTATTTGAAGGTGTGTGCTCCGACTGTCAGAAGAAAAGCTAAATATTTTAATTAAAGAGAGGTGATTTTTATGGCAGTATATAAGTGCAGTGTATGCGGAGCTGTTTTCGATGAAGAAAAGGAAGGAAAGCTCCTGTCAGAATTAGATGCTTGCCCTGTGTGCAAACAGCCTATTTCAAAATTTGTAAGAATTGACGAGCCGGAAGCCCCCAAAAAGGAATACGGCGGAGAGCTTGCCTATGACGACAAATACACAAGAAACGACCCCTCAGACAGATATATGTCAGAGATACACGAAATGGCAGTTACGGGCAAATATTTAAGTGCAGCCATGGGCACAAAAATGCCCCTTCCCGGCTGGGACGACATACTTATTTTAGGCTCGCAGCTAAACCCTGCGCCCCTTAACGACCACGACGAGGTAGATACCACAACTGTAATAGGCAAAAATGCCAAAAAGCCTATGGTGCTTAATAACCCCGTATATATATCACATATGTCATTCGGTGCCCTTTCAAAAGAGGTAAAGACAGCTCTTGCAAGAGGCTCGGCAATGGCAAAGACGGCAGTATGCAGCGGCGAGGGCGGCATTCTTCCCGAGGAGAGAGCAGAGGCGTATAAATACATTTTTGAATATATACCCAACAAATACAGCGTTACCGATGAAAACCTGAAAAACTCAGATGCTATAGAAATCAAAATCGGTCAGGGTACTAAGCCCGGCATGGGCGGTCACCTTCCCGGTGAAAAGGTCACTCCCGAGGTGGCTGCCATAAGAGGCAGAAAGCCCGGGGAGGACATTCAAAGCCCCAGCAAATTTCCCGAGATAAACTCAAAGGAAGATCTGAAGTCAATGGTAGATATGCTCCGCGACCGCTCCGAAGGCAGACCCATAGGCATAAAGCTTGCCGCAGGTCATATAGAGCAGGACCTTGAGTATGCCGTATACGCAAAGCCCGATTTTATAACAATAGACGGCAGAGGCGGTGCAACAGGCTCCAGCCCCTTCTTCCTCCGTGAAGCTACGACCGTACCAACTATCTACGCCCTTCACAGAGCACGTAAATATCTTGACAGTGTAGGCTCTGATGCTGCCCTTGTTATTACAGGCGGACTTAGAGTAAGCTCCGATTTTGCCAAGGCTCTTGCCATGGGCGCTGATGCAATAGCAGTAGCCAGCGGCGCTCTTATAGCCGCAGCCTGCCAGCAATATCGCATTTGCGGCAGCGGCAACTGCCCCGTAGGCGTAGCCACACAAAACCCCGAGCTGAGAAAACGTCTTAACATAGATGCGGCGGCACAGCGCACAGCAAATTATCTCAATGTTTCTCTTTCGGAGCTTAAGACCTTCGCAAGAGTAACGGGGCACACCTCTGTTCACGAACTGTCAACAGACGACCTTATCACAACAGACGAAGCAATAGCTAAATACACAGGTATTAAGCACGCCGGAGAGGCTGCTGATATAAATAAAAAAGAAAAGGAGACCAAAACTATGAAAACATACAAATGTAAAGTATGCGGAGAAATTTTCCAAGCAGCAGACAACGCAGTATGCCCACGCTGTAAAGCAACAGGCGACAAGCTTGAGGTTATCGAGCAGAAGCCCGCAAACAAATATGCAGGCACAGAAACGGAAAAGAACCTTCAGGCAGCTTTCGCAGGGGAATCACAGGCAAGAAACAAATATACTTATTTTGCTTCCGTAGCTAAAAAAGAAGGCTATGAGCAAATGTCAGCTCTTTTCTTAAAGACAGCCGACAACGAAAAGGAACATGCCAAGCTCTGGCTCAAGGAGCTTCAGGGCATAGGCAACACAGCCGAAAACCTTGCAGAAGCAGCAGCAGGCGAAAACTATGAATGGACGGATATGTATGCAGGCTTTGCCGACACAGCAGAAAAGGAAGGCTTTACCGAGCTTGCAAAGAAGTTCCGTGCGGTAGCAGCCATCGAAAAGCACCATGAGGAACGCTATCGTGCCCTTCTTAAGAACATCGAAACAGCAGAGGTATTTAAGAAGAGCGAAGTCAAGGTTTGGGAATGTCGCAACTGCGGTCATATCGTAGTAGGCACAAGCGCACCCGACAAGTGCCCTGTATGCGACCATCCACAGAGCTTCTTCGAGATCAACTGCGAAAACTACTGATATCTTCCCCAAAACCGTTCTGACAACAAAGTCTATTACGGCAAAAACATAAAAATAACCACCGACTTGAATATCATCAGTCGGTGGTTTTTTATGCCTCTATTATGTTATAGCCTGCGGCTTTTTTAAGCCTGTTCATTATGGCGAGTCCGAGCCCGTCTTCAGAAACGGCTTTTACATATGCCTTGTCTAACTTTAATGTATCGCAGCTGCGAAGGGCGTTAAAAAGCTGCGAAGCCATGGCAGCCTCGTCTTTGTCGCTGCCCATTTCTATCAGGGTAAGCTCCGAAAAAAGAGAGCAGTCCTCTTTTGTGGCAATAAGCCCCGAATTTATCCCCTTAGCCTTATCCTCCGCTAAAAGAGCGCGTATTTTATTATTAACGCTTTCATCTTCGCCCTTTACTATAATAATGCTGCATAGGGGAGAATAGTGCTTATATTTCATACCCGGGGCACGGGGAACAAAATCACCCTTAGGCTCTTCAACAACAGCTCTGTCGGTTGTTATTTTGCCTATGGCTCTTTCAAGCATTTCCCGCGTGATTGAGCCCGGGCGCAGAAGCACGGCATCTTTGCCCGTAATATCAACTATGGTAGACTCAAGCCCGAAGTCGCTGCTGCCTCCGTCTATTATCATATCTATTTTGCCGTCAAGGTCAGCCTTCACATGCTCCGCTGAGGTAGGGCTGGGCTTACCCGAGGTGTTGGCGCTGGGCGCTGCAATAGGCAGTCCGCAGGCGCTTATAAATTTCTGCGCCGTCTTGTTTTGCGGAAATCTCACAGCCACAGTGGAAAGTCCGCCTGAGGTGGCAAAGGGTATTGCCTTATTCTTATTGAAAATAATTGTAAGAGGCCCGGGCCAGAAGTTATCCATAAGCTTTTTGGCGTTGTCGTTAATTTCGGAAACAACTCCCCCAAGCTGGTCAAGAGCGGATATATGCACTATCAGCGGATTATCCGACGGTCTGCCCTTAGCCTCATATATTTTTTTAACGGCAACCGGGTCAAGAGCGTTTGCCCCAAGCCCGTAGACTGTTTCCGTAGGGAAGGCAACCAGCCCGCCCCTTTTTATAATTTCGGCAGCCTCAACATAGGCATTTTCGTCTTCCGCCCTACAATATTTCGTTATCATGACTTGTGCGCTCCGCAGCACTTTTTATATTTCTTGCCGCTTCCGCAAGGACAGGGGTCGTTTCGTCCTATTTTCTTTTCCTTAAATACGGTTTTTGATATTTTCTGTTCCTTATAGAAAACGTCAAGCTGTTCTCTTGTAAATATGTTCTCCCACTGAGGCAGAGAATAAAGCGTTTCAGCCTTATATTCAACCATTTTCTTATAGAGCTTTTCAAAGTCAAAACTTATGCTTATTTCGCTGTCTTCCGAAAAATCCTCAAGGTTTACGCTTTCGTCAAGAGCTTCGTTTATACCATCAATAAAGCCCGCAAAATATACAGGTGTCATATCAAAGCGCTCTGCAAGCTCTGACACCTTGCCTTTAAGACTGTTTACCTTATTTTCAAGAAAATACTCATATATTTTCTGTTCTCTTGGCATATAGTCATTCCATACTCTTGGGTTGATACCACCCTGCTTTGTGTATGCTGTCATATACCATGTTTCATATAGCGCCATTTTATTTTCCTCCGTTGTATTATAAAATCAAGCTTAATAGCATATTTATATTTTCTGCCGTTCTCACATTCTTTTTAAGCTCGGCAGGTATTTCTTTTTCATTTGCCTTAGGTATTATTATTTTGGTAAAACCCAACTTTACGCACTCGGCTATCCTCTTTTCACACATGCTCACGCCTCTTAGCTCACCTGCAAGCCCTATCTCCCCAAATATAACGGTAGACGGGTCGATAGCCATATTTTTATAGCTCGAAGCCACACAGGCCACAATAGCCGCATCAAGAGAGGGCTCAGAAAGACGAATACCTCCCGTGAGGTTTACATATATGTCAAAGCTTGCCAGTGAGAAGTTGAGCCTTTTTTCAAGCACGGCCATAAGCATTATTACCCTGTTGTAGTCCGTGCCCGTTGCCATTCTTCTTGGTGTCTGAAAGCCGGTGTACGCCGCCAGCGCCTGAACCTCCACCAAAAGGGGACGGCTGCCCTCCATACAGCAGGTAACCGCAGTGCCCGACACACCTATGGGGCGACCCTTTAAAAGATATTCCGATGGGTTATATATCTCCTTAAGCCCCTCCTCTGTCATTTCAAAAACGCCTATTTCATTGGTGCCGCCGAAACGGTTTTTGACACACCTGAGTATTCTGTAAGAGAAATTTTTATCTCCTTCAAAATAAAGCACTGTGTCCACCATATGTTCAAGCACACGAGGCCCTGCAAGCTGACCCTCTTTTGTAACATGCCCCACTATAATAACGGTAATGTTGTTTTGCTTGGCAATGTTTAAAAGTCTGTAGCCGCTTTCCCTCACCTGTGAAACGGACCCGGGAGCTGAGGTTATATCGTCGGAATACATTGTCTGAATAGAGTCTATAATAACAATTTCAGGCTTTACGTTTATAATTTCGTTTTCTATGGTCTTTAAATTTGTTTCGCTTAATATAAGCAGGTTTTCGGTGGTTATGCCAAGTCTTGCGGCTCTCATTTTCACCTGCGCAGCCGACTCCTCGCCGGAAACATAGAGTATCTTCTCCTTATCGGCAGTTTTGCAAAGCTGAATAAGCAGTGTAGACTTGCCTATGCCCGGGTCACCGCCCACAAGAGTAAACGATCCCTTCACAAGCCCTCCCGAGAGAACTCTGTCAAGCTCGCCAATGCCTGTTTTTATATGCGCAGAATCTAACTCGGATATCTCAGAAAGCGGCTTAGAGCTGCCCCGTCCCGTACTCGGGGAAATATCTGCCCGTGCGTAGCGTGACTTATCTTCAGTCACCACCTCTTCAATAAAGGTGGCAAACTCTCCGCATGAGGGACATCTGCCCAGCCATTTGCCTGTTTCATATCCGCAGGCGCCGCAGACAAACTTTGTTTTTGTCTTAGCCATTATTTTCTAACCAGCTTTATCTCAACAGGCTCATCTTTAAGAGAAGCGGAAAAGCTCAATTTGCCCGCAAATCTTGCGTGAACTCTGCCTATAACAACGCCGTCTATTGAAAGGTCGTACTTTGCATCGTCTTCAAGCTCTAATGTGAACTGAGTCTGTCCAAGCCCTGCCGCTCTGAACTTTGTTCTCTTTTCGTTTGAGGTGAAATTAAATATAGCCGCACCGGGAACAGCCTCCAAAACAAGACGGCCATTCTTTGAAAAGCGCGTAACGAGCTTATGGGTCCTTACTTTATACAGATCCTCTTCTACCTTAAAATTTTCAACCTTAAGTTTTTCATCAAGCTCATAATTTCCGAAGCTGATAGTATTATTTTCTTCAAGTCTTATGCCTTCATCTACTACTGACATTTGATTTTCCTCCTGATTTATGATAGTATTAAAAAGCAAGGGATATTATCCCCTATTATCATCACTAATACGATTATACCAAATTTTTTGTTTTTTGTATATGGGAATTTTTAAAATTTTGGTTAAAAAAATATGAACAAAGGAGTATTTATGATAAGACTGGATAAATTCATATCTGACTTAAGTATGGAAACCAGAAAAACCGTAAAAAATATGATAAAAAGCGGAAGAATAAAGCTAAACGGCTCAGTCTGCAAAAATGCCGACATTAAAATAGACGAGAACCGCGACATAGTCGAAATAGACGGAAAAGCCCTGACTTACTCAAAAAAAATATATATTGTTATGAACAAGCCCGCCGGCGTGGTTTGCTCCAACAGCGAGCCCGGTGAAAAAACCGTATTTGACATACTTCCCCAAAACCTTATGCGAAAGGATATATTCACGGTGGGCAGGCTTGACAAAGACACGGTGGGGCTTCTTATAATAACAAACGACGGCGATTTTTCTCACAGGCTGATGTCACCTAAAAAGCATATTGAAAAGGTGTATTATGCCGAAGGTAAGGGCACTCTTTCGGATAATGCTCAGAATATGTTTGAAGAAGGTATGCAGCTTGGAAGAAGCAGACTTAAACCCGCTAAGCTTGAAATACTCGAAAGTGGCGGTGAAACAGCAAAGTTAAGGGTTATTATAAGCGAGGGTAAATATCATCAGGTGAAAAGAATGTTCTATAAGGTAGGTATTGAGGTAACATATTTAAAGAGGCTCAGCTTAGGCGGACTGACCCTTGATGAAAGCCTGAAAGAAGGCTCTGCCCGTATTATGACAGAAGATGAAATAGAACAGATATTTAATATATGAAGTCGCTCGGGGCAGGGGAAGGGCTGCGCAGCAGCCCTTCCCCTGCCCCGTCCCGTGGGGCGAATGAGCAGCAAAAAAGGCGGACAAGTCCGCCTTTTTTGCTGCTCATTCGCCCTGCCCCGTCCCGTAAGGGTCTTTGACGGGCATAAAAAACTTCCCCTACATTTACATATAGGGGAAGATAGTATAAACGTAAAGGAATTTTACAGGCAAAGGCTGCCTCCTATACCTATGTTCTTTCCTTCATTAATGTTTTAAATTATTATGCTAACTGTTTTTCAACTGTAAACTTATATGATGCTCTTAATACCTTGTTAAGGATTTCGCTTGCATCTGCTGCATTTACTACTCCGTCTCCGTTTACGTCGGCATTATTAGCAGTGCTTGCATCTGCATAAACCTTAGCGGCGTCATTACTTGTAATAACTCCGTCTCCGTCAGCATCGCCAAGACCCTTAAGATTTACG
>CANRPW010000012.1 GCA_947632615.1 uncultured Clostridia bacterium
CGCGGAAACAGCTACAATATCAGACCAGTCGGACACATCACACTGACCATCATCATTATAACCCACAGCCACAACAGAACCGTCAGCCCTAAGTCCTACTGTGTTTAAATCTCCCGCGGAAACAGCTACAATATCAGACCAGTCGGACACATCACACTGACCATCATCATTATAACCCACAGCCACAACAGTGCCGTTAGCTTTAAGTCCTACTGTATGAGCTGCCCCTGCGGAAACAGCCACAATATCAGACCAGTCGGATACATCACGCTGATCGTGATTATTAGCACCAATAGCCACAACAGAACCATCAGCTTTAAGCCCTATTGTATGGAAAAATCCTGCCGAAATTGGATAATTATTGATTTTTACCTTATTTGTAAAAGCAAGCTTTTGTGAATCTTTGAAATCTCCAAGAGATGTAAAAATATCCTCAGCTTCGCTATATTTCTCCTGAGCCATAAGCTCGGTTGCTTTATTGTATTTACTGCTTTTCATAAAATAATTTGCAGTAAAAGCTAATACAGCTATGATACAGACAGCTGCTGCGCCAACAGCTAATAATTTAAGCTGCTTTTTCTTTTTTTCCGCTGCCAGTTGCTCTTGTTCGGCTCTTATTAATGCACGACGCTTATCTTCAGCTCTTGCGGCTTCTTCTTTGCGGCGGGCTTCTTCTTCCTGATAAAGTCTTATACTTTCCTGCTTTTCATTGTATTTTCTGAGCTCTTCGGAAAGATAGTTTTTGTCGCTTATTTTTATAAGCTCTGCCTTGTCGGCTCCGCATATATAGCATTTGTCTGTCGAGGCGGGGTTTGGCTGACCGCAGGAGCAAATCCACACATCATCTTTTGTCGTGATCACATAGCGACTGTCTGCTTTAATCTTATTACATTCCCTCATATACTGCTCATAAAGGGCGTAGTCATTTAAGTATTTTTTTGCTTCAGCGCCTTCATATTCTTCCAAGGGCTGATTGCTTTCATTTCGCCACACGCTTTCATCTTCAAAAACAACCTTAGTCATGATTATTTTTATTTTTCCCACATTTGAAAAGCCTGTGTTAATAGCTTGTTTTGCGCCGAATATTCCGCCTTTTTTAATACCTCCGACTGTATAGAGAACGTCCTTTACTGTTCCTACTTCGTCATTTGCCGCATCGTAACATTCAATATCGGCAAAGACGTTGTTCACAGCTTTGTCCGAAATGCTTTTTAATTTTGCCTGCAAAACATTTTTTCCGTTGCTGTTGTCGTGAAGAATGTTATATTTTTCCACTTGCACGGGACAGCCTTCAAGCCAGAGGGTTTTTTCGATATTTTTGATAATTTCAAATCTTTCCAAATTAAGTCATCCTTTCTAATGCGTAGTATTATAAATCGGGCAGATCGTCATTGTTGCTGCTGTAGTCCATATTCTGAGTATTTTGCTGTGTATAGCTGACACTTTGAGGCTGTCCGCTCTTTAAAGCTATTGAATTCAGCTTGTCCTGTATAAAAATAGGTGGAATTATGGGAATAAAAATTGAAAATATAAGACATATTACTCCAAGGTCTGAGCTTATGCCATGTTCTTTAGCTAATTTATCTGTAAGCAAAGCTGTTTTGTATGTCCAATATATGTAATAAAAAGGACAGAACATACATAAAAGAAGATTAGTAGCAGGCTTTCTGTAAGGCTCATCCTTAACAATATTGAGAGCCTCTGTGACCTTATATGTCCAATATAAGCAATATATTCCAAGTGTAAATATAAGCAGTAATACAAAAGGCGTAAAATCTTTGTAAAGTAAATTTTTTAAAGGTGTATTTGTTGAATAATTGCTGTTCATTTCTTTAGCTCCTTCTGTTGTATAGTTTGCCGGCGTGTAGTTTATTTGTTTATTAGGTACAGGAATACTCTCAGTTGTATAGTTTATTGCTGTGTTATTTATAGGCTTGGTTGTGGAAGCTTCTTCTTTAACCCATATACTGATCATTATAAAGGGGATAATTTCACATATAAATGATAATATTTCAATAAATGGCTCTATTTCCTCTAAGGATTCGCCCCTGTTTTTAAAATATATTATCATATATAAAAGTAGGATATAAGATAATATGTTGAAAATTAAAGGCAGAATCCACATCTTTTTCACAAACCAACCTTTGATGGGATTTAAAGCCTTTAATACTAAAACCCCAAGGATGCAATATGACAGTATATGAAATATTACTTCAATCAACATTATGATTGACATTTTCTTTGTATATATATCAATTAATGAAGTAGGTTCGTAGTCGAATAGTTTAAAGTATATTACGACAAAAAATATCATCATAAAAAAAAGCAAGTCAAGTAAAATCTGAGCAAAAGCCCCGCCTACTATTAGTTTTGGACCTTTAATGAATAATCCCACAAAAAGTAACAGACCTAAAATAACAGATATAATTAATAAAATATGTGAGGGTATATTCATTGCTTTATACATTGAAAAAGGAATAAGACAATAGCATCTCAATATAGAATATATTAAAAAAGTTATTGCCGGAATAAAAAAATATTTACTTATATTAGTTGTTTTATCAATATTGTTTTCCATTGACTGATTCATATATTTTACCTCCTTTTTACATATTTAAAAATCATTCGGGGCTTTTGACCCTTATAGAAACAATACAGTCTATGTGATAGGAATATTTTGAACTGTCATAAAAAAACACCCCCTTGGCTGTCATTTTTCTGCCATAAGGTATGCTTTTTGGAAGGTTTTTTTGTAAATATTCAACTATATTCTTACCCTCAAACAAATTCCCCATATCAGATAGGCATTAATGACAATAAAATTTTATACATACAAAAAGCCTGCCTTTTCCAAAAAATCGGAAAAGACAGGCAATATTTGTATGGGTCTATAGTTATTCTACAGAGTTGTCATTAAGACTGATCCACTTTTCATAGTCATTATCCTTAAGCTCATAGTCGTGGCTGTTTGCCGCTTCTTGTATAGCCAGATAATACCATGCGGTTTCATCTGCATTATCCGTGAATGTGATCATTCCCTCAAGGAGATCGTCCTTTGTTTCGGGAACTCGCTTAAGAACTCTGTTGATAAGGCTTACCGCCTCGGCTCTGGTAATATTGTTTTCGGGTCTGAATGTACCGTCGCCATAGCCGCTTACCCAATTTCTTGCGGCAGCTCTGTTTATATCCTGCTTAGCCCAATGACCTTCTATATCAGTGAATACGTCATCGGCTTCGCCCTTATAGGAGTCAAACCTTGCGCATATAGCGGCAAACTCGGCTCTCGTAATAGGCGCATAGGGGTCGAATACGGTTTCACTTCTTCCGTAAACTATGTTAAGGGAGGTAAGTGTTGATATTGCCGTATTGAACCATGAGTCTGCCCTCACATCTGTGAAGTCGTTTGTATAAACAGTGCTTTCCTTTCTTACGTCCTCGTTAAGCAGTCTGTAGAATATAGCTGCAACCTCAGCACGGGTTATATCCCTTGTGGGTCTTACTGTGCCGTCATCATAGCCTGCTATATATGCAAAGTGATCGTCTGCATTGAGGTCGGCAGGTGTAGAAACATCTGCGGGCTGTACAGGTTTTTCGGCTTCGGAAGGCTCATATGCAGCAACGTCATTTCCTGATATGCTCCAGCCTGCATATACAGTCTTGTTTGAATTCATAACAATGCTTGTTATTCTTTCCGTAAGCTCCCTATCGGCATACCAGCCTGTGAAATCACTGCCTGCCTTTTCGGGCACTTTATCAAGACTGACTTCATTACCCCTTGCATACGTTTCGTCGTCGTACCGGGTTCCGCCGTTGGAGTCATATCTGAGGGTGAAGCGTAAAGCTCCGCCGCCGCCTCCACCGCCGCTGCCGCCGCCGTTACGTGACCAGTTTGCAATAAGCGTGACGTCTTTATCGGGTGTAATTATATTTCCGGGCTGATAAACTTTAGCTCCGTCCGACCAGCCTGTGAATGTATATCCCACGCGTGTAGGAGCAGCCTTAGCGGTTATGCTCTCTCCCGCCTTCACGGTTTCGGGTGAATAATCCGTATTGTTTACAGCCGTTCCGCCTGCAAGGTCATAGCTTACGGTATACTTTATAATTTCATCAAATGTATAAGTATAAGCCGTGCCGTCCCTGCCGGATACTACTTCGGGTGGTACGCTGTCCCAGCTTCCCTTTTCATATCCTTCGTCAGGTGTCATTCCTACAGGTGTATTCAGAATACCGCTGCCCTCAACAGACCAATTTCCGCTGCTGTCGATAAGAGTAACATATCTGTCTATATCCCTCTTTGAGCCGTCAGCCCAGCTTCCGTTTACAACTTTGAAGGTTACTTTCTTCTGATAAATATCGGGTATGTTGTCGGGATAGTCGGAACCCCTCGGGTCATTTCCGTATTTATCGGCAAGCCACTGTGCAGTGAATATCCATGCTGTTTCCTCATCATTGCCTGGCTCTGCCGTCCAGCCCATAAATATGTATTCATCTCTTTCAGGGTCTTCAAGTATGCAGCTTTCCTCAACAATAAGCTCTACAGGTAACATGCTGTCACGCCATATTCCGCCGTTGGGGTCTACCCTTACCTTTGCCCCGTATGAAACGTCCATATCAGCGCCCTTTGGCGGCTGATCGTTTTCATACCTGTTGTATGAAATGTTAGGATTATCTATACGTCCGTAGCCGTAGGTATATTCTACCGTACCGTTTCCTGTTACGAGAGCACTGCCTGAGCTTATGATATCGGGAGAAGCTCCTATCCAGCCGCCGCCCTCATAGCCGTAGTCGGGTATTCCGCTTGGCACTGTTACATAGCCGCTTCCCTCTGCCGACCACATACCAAGCTCATTGAAAAGCTCTGCAAGCTGAACATATGTGTCCTCGCCGTTTTCCTGCCATGTTCCGTTAAGAACCCTGAATATTACAAGCTTCTGGAATATGTCGGGTATGTCGTCGTTATTTTCGTCAGCCTCCCAATAAGCCTTAAACAGAGTATTTTCATTTATGATGAGAGTATCGCCGGGCTGATAAACTTCAGCGCCTGTACTCCAACCCATAAATATGAAGTTTGTTCTGTCAGGCTCTCTTTCAGGCTCGTGAGCAACGGTTATTTCAGTTCCTGCCGGTACTACTCTGTCATATTCCACGCCTACCGCAGGTTGTCCGCCGTCAAAATCATAGCGGACCGTGCAGCCGTAAAGGTCGTAGTAAAGTCTGAGTGTAAGCATAAGGTCGCCGTCACCCTGAAGGAAGTTTCTGTGGACAACGCCCTCGGTTACCGAAATGCTCCTGTTAAGGTGATAGCCCTCGAATGTCTTTTCATAAGCCTTTACCTTTTCTCCCACAACTGCATTATCTACGGTATCCTCATATAACTCATACTGTCCCGATGTGTTCTGGAGGTAATATTCCGTCTTATAATCGGCAGTTTCCGCATTAGGCGTAAAGCTGTAAATGTACTCGGTTCCGCTTGTGAAGCTGTTGTCTATTACCTCGGGAGGAGCTTCGTTCCACTCTCCGCCGAAATATCCCTCATTGGGTGTCATTCCCGTGGGTATGTCGACCTTAGCCGTACCTTCCAAGCTCCATACGCCGTCCTGCTCAAGGGTCAGCCATTGCTTCTCAGGTTCGTCGGTGCCGTCACTCCATACGCCGTGTTCTACTCTGAATATGACAAGTCTCTGATATACATCGGGTATGCCGTCAGGTGTATCTCTTTCGGGATTCTCAGGGTCATAGCCGCCCTTTGAGTCGCCTTCCCAAAGTGCAGTAAATACCCATTCTATATCATCGCTTTCACCGGTCTTTGTTTCCCAACCCATAAATATATAGCCGTCACGCACAGGTGCAGTTATATTTGTTTCGGGGTCGGTTATCTCCAGTGTAACGGGGTCGATATGTACCTTTCCATCAGGAGCAGTCCATATACCGCCGTTGGGATTTACTATTATGTTCTTGCCATATTCCGTTTCCATAACATCGGGATCAGGCTCGTTGTCATCGTCAAAGGAAGGCTTGTCATAATTAATAACAGGCTTGCCCTTAAAACCGTAGGTAAATGTATATACCTTGACATCGGGATAATCCTTTGTGACGGTTCCGTCAGGCTCTATTCCCGTAGGCTCGTGATCGGTCGTCCATACTCCGTTATCAAAACCAACCTCAGGCACGCCAACAGGTATTTCGTACTTACCTGTGCCGTCTTCGCTGTAAGTCGTTCCGTCAGGACCGTAAAGATTTACAGTCATATATTTAACGGTGGTTCCGTCGTCAGCCCATACGCCGTTTTCAACAACAAATATGAGCTGTCTTTGATATTTGTCAGGTATTCCGTCAGGAATATCCTTTTCAGGCTCGTCAGGATCATATCCGCCCTTTTCATCGGTATCCCAGACCGCCGTAAATACAATATCCTTTGTAACAATAACTCTGTCGCCATTGTTATAGCGGTTGCCCTCAGCATCTGTCCAGCAGTCAAAGGCATATCCTTCATAGGTCGGACCCGGCATAACGATTACTTCCGCTTTGTCGTCAACCGTTCTCGGTGTATAGTCAAGTCCTTCCCTAGCTGTGCCGCCGTTAAGGTTATAGCTTACTATCCACTGATCCTCATCGGGGTTTCCGTCACCGTTTAAGTCTCTCTTCCATATTGCATAGAGTATATCCGTACGGCTGCCCTTTTCAAAGGTATTGTTGTAATATCTTCCGTCATATATTACGCCTGTGTTGTTAAGATTCCAGCCCACAAATACATAGCCATCTCTTGTGGGTATCTTGTCAGCAGGAATGGTTACCTTTTCTCCCGCCTCATACTCATTATCGTCATAAGGCATATTCTCAACAAGGTCGCCGTCAGCGTTTTCCTCATATTTAACCTGCTTGTAGTCAGGCTTTCCGTCACTGCCGTCACTGCCGCCGAATTCGTCCTTTGCCCATACGGCGTACAGCCTTACGGTGTCGCTTTCATCGGCATCCTTCGGGTCGACCGTATAGCTACCCGGCAATATGTCGGTTATTGTCTGGTCGGAAGGAAGCTCTCCCGTATGGGGGTTAAGACTCCAGCCCACAAACACAGCCTTATCTACTGTAAGGTCGCCGCACTCTGCAAGAGGCTCTACAATGCTGCCTTCAATAAGATCGGGCACGCTGTCGGGAGCTGTTCCCTCGCCGCCGTTGGAGTCGTATACAAGTGTATAGAGTGTTTCTTCAAAATCAGGTGTGCCGTTGTCGTTTTTATCTTCTGCCCAAAGAGCATATACAACTATATCCTCATTGTCGAATAAAACATTCCGGGCTGACAGTGCCTCAAACAGATCGCCATCAGTATATCTGAGAATATCCTCGTGGCGTTCAAGGCTCCAGCCTGCCAGAACAGCGCCCTCCATATGTACACGTCTGCGGCTTTCGTTTATGTCCATAAGCTCGGCACTTTCTCCCGGCAGACAATAATTTGTATAGTCTGCGAAGATTATGCCCTCCTCAGGCAATTCGGGGCTTGGCTCTCCACCGTTTGAATGATATTTAACCAGATGTCTGTCGTCCGCATAGTCGGGCTTGCCGTCTCTGTCATCGTCCTTAGCCCAAACCGAATAGACGTTTACATTTTCGTTTGGTATTGTGACATTTGTCAGAAGCTGTCTTGCTTCTTCAATGGTTTCGACTGTCTTGTCAGCCTCACTCGGATCATCCGTCCAGCCCACAAATACCATATTATCATTTATCATAGGTGAAACAGGCATCCAAAGTGCAGCAGTTTCGCCAAAGCTATATCTTCTGTCACGGAAATCAGGAAAATCGGGATAAACCGATACATCTATAACGCCGTTATCTATCTCGGCAGTTTCGCCCTTTACATTATAGAGTATTCTGTATGTGTCAGTATACCATACGGCATAGAGCACAACATTTTCCTCTCCTATGTCAAGAGTGCCCTCGGGCAGATATTCGGCTTCCGTGTCATGTCTGTCCGTACTCCAGCCAAGGAAATAATTTCTTACTCCCGTTTCGGGGTCGCTCCAATACCATAAGCCGTTTTCAGACTCAAAGCTCAGCCCGTTATCCTCATTAAGAGTTTTAACCGTGCATTTTTCGCCTTGGAAAAGTCCGAAATAGCCTTCCGGCATGCTTACACCTTCAGGTGCGCCGTTTTTGTCATACGTTACCGAATGACCCTCAGCTACAGGTATATACAGAGTACCCACAGCTCCCTCAGGCGCATAATATTTAACAGTAACGCTTCTGCCCTTGTCGCCTGAATAGATCGCTAATATATCGTCTATAACTGTTCCGCTGTTTGCATCATAATAAGGCTTGCCCTTATAGCCGCCCTCAGCCTCTGAGGGGCTTAATATGATTATGTTTTCGTTTCTTTCTCCTGCCGAAGTATCGTTTATCGTAAGAGTAAACTCGTAATAATCAGGTTCAAGAGATGAAATGGATATATGACCGGGGCTTTCCGTATCATCTACGGGATAACCGCCTATTTCCTCAGGCTCTCCGCTTACCTCATAAAGGCTGTTTATCATAAAGCCCTCTATAAGCTTTTCTTCGGGGTCGCGTATTCCGTCCCTGTCTGCATCATCGAAAAGTCTTACGGTTACATAAGCCTGGTCAACAGGTCGCCATACCGCATAAAGCGTATCGTTTACACCAGCCGACTTGACGAAGTAATAAGGATTTTCCGTTCCGCTTCCGGCTCCGTCATATCTTATAGTGCTTGAATTGCCTGATGGGTCGTTAAGACTCCAGCCCATAAATACATAATTCTTAACACTGAGTGCGCTTGACCTTACATAAACCTTATCGGTAAGCTCGCCGTCTCCCGGCAAATCGGTCATAGCCTCTAAATCCTTCTCGCTGTAGCTGTCCTTTGCAAAGGAAGCCATCCACCTTTCATCGCTGCCGCTTGCATATAAGTCATATTCGGCAGGTTCGGTTTCAAGACTTCCCGAAGCCTGTTCCGCTATAGCTCCTGCGGGAAGGTTAAGATCGTAGAATACCTGTTTGAAGTCGGGTATTCCGTCGCTTGTATGTATTGTAAAGTTGCCGTTTCTGTCCTCCGCAAGCTTTCCGCCCACGTCACGAGCCCATACAGCGTAAACCGTGCGGGATGTGTTCATTGTCATTTCGGAAATAAGCGCATCCTTTACGGTGTTGTAATCAACAACAGGCTGATTTATCTTTGAAAGACTCCAGCCGAGGAATACTGCGTTGCTGCGTTTTAACTCTTCCGAGTCGGGCACATACATTTCATCACTTGCAAGATTTACAAGGCTATCTCTCTCCAGCGCCTCGGTATGATCTGCCATACCGTCTGTGTCGGGCCAGTCGCTGTCAAGCCATTCTCCGCCGTTTCCGTCAAAATGTAACATTACGTCACTGAAAGGTATATCCCATACGGCGTAGAGAACGACATCTTCATGGGGCATCATGTATTCATCTCCCGACATTCCCATAGAAACGTCAACATCGGGTTCTTCTGCGGCGGGGTTTCTGCTCCAGCCGAGGAATTTATGATCTACCCCTGCCTCGTCGGTGTATGTATCATAGCCCATACCTGTGTCGCTGTCCTTTGTAAGTCCCGTTATATCATTTATATCGGCAAGGGAAACAAGTCCGTCAAAACCGTCAGGATAAGGAACTGCTACATCGGCATTATAGGCATAATCTCTGTCGGGAACATAGCCGCCCTCAAGCATTACCGTAGTCGGTGCGCCGTTCATACTGTATGATATTTCATAAGGCCTTGTAACGCCGTAGCGTATAGCGCCGCTGTATGTAGCATCAGGCACATCCAGGGTGTGTTTTATTCTGAGAACGCCGTCTGCGCCAAGCTCGGCATCTGGAAGTCCCCTGCCGATCTCCTCGCCTTTCGGATAAGCCATTCCCGTATATCTGTCATAGGCATCATACTCGCCCTCTAACGAAACGGTAAGGCTGTACTCTCCTGCGGCTATGTCGTCAAATTCAATTCCGCCGCCGGAATAAGCTCCACGGCCTCTTATTTCGTTTCCTTCGCTGTCGGTAAGGCTGACATTTTCGGGCTCTAAAGCGAGTATACCGCCTGTGCCGCCGTACAGACCGTCATTGTCGAAGTCATCGAAAACCTGTATCGTCAGATCTCTGTAATTTTTGTCCCAAAGAGCAACATACCAGCAGTCTTCCGTAATTTCGGCAGATGGTGTACCCGGACTTATAGCTTCGGAATATTCGTCTATAAGCCCCTTGTCATAGCCGCCATCCGCATTGGCAGGCACATACGTCCAGCCACGGAAGTGATATCCTGTGTTTTCAACAGGCTCTACGGGCAGAATGACATTTCCGCCGTGCTTAGCGCTCATATCGGGATAGCTGCGGTCGCTGCTTAAGCCTTCGGGCGCTTTTCCGCCGTTTGCATCAAATTTTACTGTGTATACATTAAGGTCGTAATAGAGCTTAAGAACAAGATTACTTCCTTCATCCACAACAACGCCGGAAACAGATGACATAGCGGGATTTGGCTTATAGTTGTCAATATCCTTAAATTCAGCCGTTACATAAGCTCCCACAAAGTCCTCGGGATGTTCGTCACTTGAGCTGTCGTGCGTATATTCACCTGATGAAAGGTCTTCAAGCCAATACTCTATTACATATCCGTTCTTTACGTCACTGCTTCCGCTTTCCTTCCACTGTGCCGTAAATTTTGCATTGCTTACTATTGACTTGCTGCCTCCGGGATAGTAGATATTTCCGTTGTCGGAGTCAACCTCTATGGCGTTAGGGTCAATTTCATATTTCCAGCCCATAAATGAGCTTCCTGCCTTATGAGGAGCTGCCTTAAGCGTTACCCTGTCGCCGTGGCTTACATATTCGGAGCTGTAGCTTTCTCCTTCCGCTCCGTCGCCGCCACTTAGGTCATAGCTTACTTCATATCTGTTAAGCTCAAAGGTGTATGTAAATGTGACTTCTTCGGGCTTATTGGAGGAAACTGTCGCCGTATTTCCGCCGTCCTTTGGCAGAACGCCTGTGGGGTCGCTGCTTACCCATCTTCCAAGAAGATAGCCGCTGTCAGCCTTCATACCTGCGGGCAGTTCCATATCCATACTGCCGCTTTCGCTGTAGTTTCCGTCAATATCTCTTAAAACGGCATATTTAATTATATCCGTCCTTGTATTGTCTACCCAAGAGCCGTTTACAACGCTGAAAGTAACCTTCTTCTGATATATATCGGGTATCAAATCGGGCTCTTCTCCGTCGTCGCCGCCGCCCTTGTTGTCTATTGCCCACTGAGCAACAAGCTTTATATCTCCCGTTTCTTCGTCGGGGGTCATAGACTCAAGAGGCTGTATGGTTCTGCCGCTATCTGCAAATTCTCCGTCCTTTTCGGGGTCGATGTATACAAGCCAGCCTGTGAATATGTAGTTGTCCTCTTCCTCGGTTTTTACAGGAGCAGCCTTAGCCGTAAGAGACTGACCGTTCCATATAATATCCTCGTCATAATAAGTTTCATCAGGATAAGCCGCCTCATCACGCTTTCCTCCGTTAAGGTCATACTGAACCGTATAACCTTGGAAGTCGTAGGTGAAGGTGTATTCTATCTTTTTATTATAAGGATATTCCTCTGAGGGGCTTATTCTTCTCGGCGGACTTTCTACAGACTCTTTTGTCTCAGTCTTTGACCATTTACCTGTATTCAGATATCTGTCGTTTGGCAGCTTTTCGCCGTCTACATAAGTATAGCCCTCGGCAGTCGGGTCAAGGCTCCAATATACGCCGTCTCTTAGGAATGTTATCCACTGGCTGTCTTTATCGGTAGTTATATATCTGCTTCCGCCAAAGCTTGAAGCATCGGTATTTACCCAATAGCCGTTTTCTATATTCAGCACGAAAAGTCTCTGATATTTATCGGGAACGCCGTCACCTGTGTAGTTGTCGTGGTCAGTGAAATGTCCCACAACATCGCTCTGCCACATAGCTTTGTAGACATATCTGACAGTTACGCCGTCTCTCGGCACATATTTAACGGAATTATCATCGCAGTTTGTATTATCCTCCTCCGAATTGGTGTAGGAATTGTTATAGCCTTCATAATTTCCGCCTGCGGTATAAAATCTTCTCCAGCCAAGGAATACATAGCCCTCCCTTACAGGGTCCATAACGGAAAGGTCGCCGCTTATTTCAACAACCTCAGCACTTACAACATCGCTGCCCATAGGATTGCGCCATGTTCCGCCGTTGGGTACGACAGCTATATTGTCGCCTATAAGAACACTGTCCATAGCCGTATTCGGCTTTGTGCTTCCCGTGTCATATCTTGAGTATGAAACCGTATTCGTACCTGCCTGATGGAATATGAAGGTAAAGGCTTCAGTACCCGTTCCTTCCACAACAGGGCTAAATCTGTCCCAGTTGCCCCAGGCATAGCTTTCGTCATGGGCTGTCATTGTGGTAGGCACATAGGGCAGATAGCCCATTCCGTTTGCACTCCACTTGCCCTCATCGTCAAACAGCTCCACAAACTCCGTTATCATTCCGTCATATTTGCTCCAGTCGGCTGTTTCGCTTTCCACATTTACGGAATTGCTGCCCTTGGCAATCTCTCCCAAGTTCGGGTCACCCCAATAGCCGTTTTCTATGCGGAGCATAACGGTTTTCTGGAATCTGTCGGGTATGCTGTCATTGTTGTTGTCTGTCATCCATACGGCTCTGTAATAATAAGCTACGCCCTCGGCTCCGCCTGTTATCTTCTTCCAGCCCATAAATACATAGCCGGAAGACGAGCCTTCTCCGTCACTCCATACAGGGTCGGGAAGTGTGATGTCCTCTTTCACCGTAAGCTGTGCGGGAGCAAGTGTGGTATAGAGATTGTCATCATATGTCCATTCTCCGCCCTGCGGGTCTACAACTATTACAGCTCCGTCATTTGTATACTGAACGGAATCCCTCGGACGTCCGCCGTTGGGTATATATTCTCTGAAGAATACATTGTGTCCCGTTCCGTCACCAAGAAAGGCATAAGTAAATACCGTATCTCCAGGCGAAGTCTGTGTAATTACCACATCTTCAGGCTGAGTAGTACCAAGCCAGCCTGCTCCGTCCTTTTTATAACCCTCATCGGGGCTTGCCAAGCTTACATCGGGTATTATGTCATATTCGCTGAGATTTGCACTGCCTGTTTCTGAAAGTCTGGAGGTGTCGTCACCGTAGGTAAAGGGCTTGCCGTCTGTGGTAAGAGTTACCCAGAAAAGCTTATCCTCTCTGCTCTCAACACCGTCCCAGGTTCCGTTTAAAATGGTAAACTTGACTCTCTTCTGATATTTGTCGAGAATATTGTCGCCGTTTACGTCAGCCTCCCACTCCGCATGGAATGTAACGTCTGACGTGACCTTATATGTATCTCCCGGCTGATAGCGCTTAGCATTGTCAACGCTTGCTCTCCAGCCTATAAACATATAGTTTTCTCTCTGAGGAAGCACACGTTCGCCGTCCAATATTCCCGGAATGGTAAATTCAGAATCGGGAGTAAGCTGAACAGGGTCGTAAAGATGAGGATATCTGTCGTTTGAGTAAAATCCCTCACTTAAATTAAAGTCTATGGTATATTTCTTTTCATCAAATATGAAAGTGTGGTATGCCGGCAGACTTCCGCTCACCGTTGCCGATGCCTGTCCCAGTGAATTTTCAACTATCTCAAGAGGAGTGCTGTCATAACCGGGGTCGTCAGAGGTCTCCCAGTGTCCGGGACCGGGATAGAGGGTGGAATTTTCATGGCTCATACCCGTAGGCACAGCCACAGTTCCGATGCCGCTTTCGTCCCATGTGCCGTCACTGTTTCTCAGTACAACAAAGAAAGTCTGATCTTCCTTAGAGCCGCCCGTCCATGAGCCGCCCTCCTGTATGTGGAATGTAACCTTCTTTTCATATTTGTCGGGTATATTATCCGGCTGATCGCCCTTATCGCCGCCGCCTATTGTGTCGGCCTCCCATACTGCCGTATATTTATATACCACGCCTCCGCTTGCAACAGGGTCTTGGGCTACACTATCCCAGCCGAGGAATACAAAGCCCTCCCTTACGGGTCTTGGGATAGTTACATTTTCTGTAATATCCGTAGTCTTTGGCGCAGAATCTCCACTGTTCCAGTGTCCGTCTGCAAGTTCTATTTCTATGTCGTCATTAAGCTCTACAAGGTCTCTGTCAGCGGGAGCATCGCCCCTTACGCCTCGTCCGGGAGTATAGCGGTCGTAAAGCACAAACAGACTTCCGTCAGGATAGAATGTATATGTATATTCCGCATCCTCCGTTCCGCTTACGGGGCTGAAGAAATCGGGTATCCAACAGCCAAAGTCATAATCTGCATCGGCTGTGGCTGTGGGTGGTGTTATCTCCGCACTGCCTGTTTTGCTCCAATTTCCTTCCGCGTCCTTAAGCTCGGCAACAACAACTATGTCGCCCTTGCCGCTTGCAGGCTCGTTCCAGCTGCCGTGCTCTACCTTGAAGGTTATCTTCTTCTGATATATATCGGGTATTCCGTCAGGGGTATCGCCGTCGTCGCCGCCTTTATTGTCGTCTTCCCATAAAGCCTTATATCTATATACTATACCTTTATCCGTATAATCACTTTCTTCAGCGCCTACCTTTTCAGCCTCCCAACCCATAAATACTGCATTAGTCTTTGTGGGGTCGTCAAGGGTAATGTCTGATTTGAGAGTGACCGTCTGTACGGAACTTGAAGACAGCAAGTCTTCAGGGCTTTTCCACTCTCCGCCGTTGGGATCAACGGATATTTTGTCATTGTAAAGTGCAACATCAGGCTCTTCCTTCATTACGGGAAGTCCGCCCACACCGGGAACCTTATAGGAAACGCCTACCTCCTGAGGAGCATAGCTGAACCTGTATTTTACGGGGCTGTTGTCAAAGACTGTTCCCGTAGGTATGGAGGTAAGCCATGCACCTTCGGAATATCCCTCATCGGGAATGCTCTCAGGAACGGTAAACGCACCCTCTCCCGTTTCGGAATAATTGCCGCCCTCGTCTCTTAAGTCAACATAGAAGGTGTAGGTTCTGCCGTCAGGGGACAAAAAGCCCTCATCGCCCTTTTGCCATGTGCCGTTTTCAACCTCCAAAACAACCTGCTTCTGATATCTGTCGGGTATTCCGTCAGGCTGTGTTCCGTCATCTCCGCCGCCTGCTTCATCGTTTTCCCACTGAGCCGTAAGAACATCTCTCTCCTCAGTCTTTGAAAAGCTTGCGTAAGGTGTATTATACATATAAAGTGTAGAATCGCCCTTTGCGTAAAGATTTGTTCTCAGCCAGCCAGTAAATACGTGTTTATCCCATTCGGGAACGCTCTCCTGTATAAGCACGGCATCTCCCGTCTTATACTCATGGTCGTCAGTCGGCATATTTTTTGCATCCAAACCTGCTGCACCGGCATTATATTCTACCTCATAATAGTCAGGTCTGCCGCTTGCATCATAAAGTGTATTCTCCGCCCATACCGCATAGAAGGTAATATCTCCCGTCACTGCATCAGGATAAAGTGCGCCGGGCTGATAGAATACTGTTTCCCCGGGAGGAACTTCCTTGTAATAGCATTTGCTCTTGTCGGGCTTTGACGAAGCCGTTATCCAGCCTACGAATACAGCGCCCTCATGAGCCGGAGTTTTTGTTGCAACAGTCAGAGCCGGCGAAGTCACAACATCGCTCTTGCCGGGCATATCGGTTACGTCCGCTCCGTCATAATATACGTCAACATAGCTTATCTTTGCCCACTGAGCATAGAGCACGTCCTCGCTGTCGCCCTTTACAAATACATCGCCGGGCTGATAAAGCTCGCCGTCCTCATTTTTGCCGTTTCCGTCCTTATCGTTAAGAGACCAGCCAAGGAATACATAGCCATCACGCTGAGGCGCTTTAAGTACGTTTACGCTCTCATATTCATAGCCGCCTTCTATTGGCGTTCTGTTATATGATTTGGTATCCGAAGGTATAGTGCCATCAGTGATATTGTCGGGGTCGCCCTCGGGCACATTTCCGTCATAGAATACCTGGGTATAGTCCGCAAGATTGTTGTTGTCCAGATCCGGCGCCCATACAGGCACGCAGTTCCAGTTTCCGCCTATTATTATATCATCAGCAGACTCGTCCATATTAAGCTCGCTTATAAGCCAGTTTTCAGCATCGGTATAGCTCTGTGCAGGGCCATGGCTGTAAACCGACCAGCCTATCTGCATATATTTGCCCGCTTCGTAGGTCCTCTTTCCGTCAAGACTGTTTTTGCCTGCCTGGGTAGAGTCTATTTCATTGGGGTCTACGGTTACTTCACTTTCAAGATTAAGAGTAAGGTTTGCCCCTCTGAGCTCAGAGGCAGTCACAACCTTGCCTTTTATAAAGTCAGATGAGTTTGGTTCAACATAGCTATATCTCGCCTTTGTAAGGGCAGATTTTGAAGAAGGAGCCGTTTCATCGGGGTATGTTCCGCCGTCTGCAAGGAAGCTAAGACTGTTCGCTTTTTCCAGTTCCTGCGCTCCGTTAAAGGCTTCCGCTGCGTTCCATACAAGCTCGTCCTCTCCTTCGTCTATTCTTCTTTCATAGCTGTAAGGATATGTATTATCTCTGTATGTTATTGAATATCTCTGGTCGTAGTCGGGCACGCCGTCATTGTTCATATCCTCCGCCCATACGGCGTAGACGATTTTGTTTTCGGGGCTGCCTGCTACCCACGTATCCATATTTATTTGTGTTATAAGCTTTACGCCCTCTGTTTCGGGTGAACCTTCAAGCACGTCCTCGTGCTGTTCTTCGCTCCAGCCTATAAGCACGGCGTTGTCACGTCTTACATGCTCTCTGCCGTAGGGATTTACGTCATCAACGGGCTTAGGATAAGCCTCTGCCTCAAGAGCCATAAGCTTTGCCTCTTCGCCCTTTCCGTAATATTCATTACTTCTGTAGAATATATCTCCCTCTACATAGGCATTTACACCCTGACCGCCGTTTGCGTGGTAGTCAACTCTTGCTGCGTCAAACTTGTTTGTAAACGTAAACAGATCGCCGGAAATATCATTTCCGTCCTTATCGCAGGGAGATGCCACAACATAGTCGTCATCATCCGACTGCATCTGCACATATACCTTGAAATATATGTACTGCTCTGTGTTGTCATAAACAGCCTTATCCGTAAACTCATTTTCGACTAATTTATATCTGTAAATCATAGGTGTGGACTGGGTTCCGCTGGAGGTATCGTCCATATCAAAGGTTATCTTTCCGAAATCCACCGTAGAGCCGTCCTTTACACCGTCATTTTCAACGCCGTTTACCACCGTCTTGGAAACAGCCTTATCTCCTTCCATATGGGAGTCGTTTGGCAGGGGCTGACTTTCGTCCTCGGCAAAATCTCCGTCGTCAAGTGTGTCCTTCTCCTTCATAACAGAGCCTGCCGCAGTAAGCGTAAAGCTGAATTTGTTAAAGAAGTCACTGTCAAGAGATACGCTTGTGCCGTTGCTGCCTGTAAGCACGCTTGACTCTCCGCTTAATACCTTTCTTCCCACAACGCTCACGTCTGCTGTGCCGGGGGTATAAGTATTGGTAAACTGAATACCGTATTTATTGTCGCCAAGAGAAGTGCCGCTGTATACGGGCGTTTCCACAACATCGCCGCTTGCTGCGCTCATTTTGGTAATTTTGGTTATTTTGGCATCAAGCTTGCCCTTGTAATCGGTTTCGCCCTCTCTCTCGGCTTCGTTTTTGTTTGTTACCGAAACGGTTATGGTATATACGGTATCATCATATCTGATACCTGCTATATTCTTCACCTTGTCCGTGGTGTCCTTAAGAGGATTAAGCTCTCTCAGGGTATATTCATAAGTACCCGTCTGGTCGAAGGTTATTTTCTGAGAATTGTCGAATACGACCTTATTTGCCGTGCCGAATTCGCTCTTTATTCCCTTCATAACCACCGTATTTTCATCGGGAAGAGGAGCGCCGCCTGCGGATTCGAGAATAAAGCCGTAGGAGTCGCTTTCCTTTATACCTCTTTCGCCCTCACCTGTCACAGTCTTTTCAAGCTCCAGTCCCAGTCCGTCTGAGCCAAGACTTATTTCGCCCTTTGCCTGATAGCTGTTTGTGAATGTGAAATTGTCTGTTCCCGATACGGCAGCACCTGTCTGAGAACAGTTTTCAACAGAAACAGTCTGTGTCTGGCTTGTGTTTCCGTCCTCAACGACCATTCTCTTATATACTCTGACATATACTTCTCTCGTATTGTCGCTGTCATAGGTTATGCCGTTTTCGCCGTCTTTGGAGGTATTCTCCTTGATAATATACTTATATATTCTTGCGTGGTCGATATTTTCTCCAGCCTGCTCAGCCGTAAACTCCAAGCCGTCAAATACGATGCTTCCGTTTGATGCGTTGGTAACCGTTGCGCTTCTGTCATTGCCCGTCTTCGATGGGTCGTCAAGAGTTTCGGGCATAGGCTGGTTCGGGTCTACCTCGTATTCATCAGTCTCGGAAAGACGGTCTCTGTAGCCTGCCGGACTTATTGTAAAGCTGAAAGGCATAACATCGCCTACGCTTACAAGCTGATTGTTTTCAGTGGTATATCCATCGGCGTGTACGCTTGTGTCAAGAACCTTTGTACCCATAAAAGCAACCCTGAGCTCATAGGGGCTGTATGTGTTGGTAAACACAATATTTTCAGGGCTTACCACGTCCCAGCTCTCGCCGTTTTGCTTATACCATTTCACACTGCCAACAGCAAGCTGCTGATAGTTGTCGATGATCTCAACGTCCATTCTGTATTGTTCCATAGAATAGGATATTCCCGGTATGGCGTTTATATCATCGTCATAGAAGGGTCTTGCTTCTCTGAGAATATATGAGTATGTGCCTGTTGATGTAAACTCCGCATAAGTGTTGTCGTCAAAGTCAACAGTCATAGAGTTTGAGTCTATCTCATCACCCTCAGCCTTGTCCGTTGCACCGTTCTGCACGAAGCTTGGGGACTTGTTGTTGTCAACAGGCTCGAGAAGAAGTCGGAACTCATCCCCATCTTTCAGGGCATAATCTGCCCCTGATGCGCCTTCTTTTGTATTTATGACTACCTTGCCCTTAAGATTTAAGCCGTAGTCTATATTTTTATCTTCGCTTGATATTCTGTCAAACTTTCCGCTCTGGTTTGTATAGCCGTCGTGCTCCACATAAACGGTTGAGCCGTCTCCGCCGAAGCCCTCAACTGATACGGGAGTATAATTGTTTGTATAGTTTACAAGAACCGTTCTTGAAGTAGGCGGAACATTGCTTGTACGATATTTATTGCTGCCGTAGGTGCTTGCCAGATGATATCCCTTGGGCATAAAGCTGAGAGCACCGTCGTCACTATAGCTTGTGCTGCTTCCGTTTCTTTGTGCGCTGTCAAGGGCTGCATCCTTTTCGTTTGTGTTGTCATACTCCCACAGCCAATATTTTGTGCCTGCGTCCACATTGGGAATGGTTATTCTTTCTCCTGAGTCAAGGTCGAACACAGCGCCCCACCTGTTTTCGGTATAACCCTCCCTCTTTCTGAAAACGAGGGTCTTGTCCTCTGCCGCAGAGCTTTCCGTACCCGTGTCTATGTCAAGTACGAAGGTTTCCACCTTGACGGTACAGTCGCCTACATTAATGTCCTCCGTTCCCGCCTTTAGCTTTTCCTGTTCTATATTATCTTCTGTTACAAGGGTTCCGTTGGGCTGATCCTCAAACTGGATTTCAAAACGGAAATCTTCCTTTTCTATTTTGTCTATAAGTCCGAAGGGGTCTCCCTCCGCAACCTCCGAAATGGAAATAAGCTTTCTTATACTAAGACCGCCCATAAAGCCATAGCCTGCGCCAACATGCTGTTCCTCACTGGGGCCTACGTCAATATACTGTATAAGCACAGGATTATCGTTTTCTTCAAATCCAAGACCCATTCCGCTTAAGTCTCTTGCCTTTTTAACCTGAGTTTCAACATTTCCGTGAGCATCCGCATAGCTTGCTCCCGTACAGGAAACCGTGTTGTAAAGAACATCGCTTGGCAGTATGATAACCACCCTGTAATGACCTGCCGTGAGATTCCACTTTATATCAGTAGGTATAGGATCGTCAGGCCCGGCAGTTATTTCAAATACCTGTGATTTTTTCACCTGCTCGAAAAGCTGATCTGACGTAACGTCGTCTGTTATTTTTCCGGGGTCGGATACATATTCTTCCTTTATAATACCGAAGCTGTCATAATATCTGCTGTCGTCTTCCGCATCTCCGTTTGAAGGCAGGGGCGTTGTTTCGTTTCTCTTTGCTATATAGACCTTTGCATTGAGTATACCCGTTTCGTCCTCTTCAAAAAGTCCGTTCTGATATTTGTCATACCATATACTCTCGGTGAGTGAGGATGGGGAAAGGCTGTTCACAAATGACCAGTTGTCATAATCTGTGGTTTCGCTTCCCGTTGTAACTATACTGAGCTTACTCCTTGTTATTTCGGTCTGATAATCGCCGCCCTTTATCTGTATTACTCTGTATACGATTTTATCGCCTTTTTCAACTGCATTTGAGCTGCTCAGACTAAAACCGAAGGGAGGAAGATAGTTTATTATGGTGTTTCCGCCCATAGCCTCATCTACTTCGATTTCCTCCGATTCATAAACCTTTCTGTTTCTTGTTTCTCCAAGACCCAGAACGCCTGTCTTAACCTTTGCAAAAAGATCGCTCAGCTCGTCATAATCAAGCTCTTTGCCGGGGTGGCTTGCTTTATATGCTTCGCCGTACTTGTCAATATATTCCCTTGCATAGTCAGTGCCCTCGTCATACTCGTCATTATAGAGTATGTTTATCATTTCCGTAATTGCCTCGTCCGTTTCCTTACGGGAAGCCTCTGAAGGAATATTGTAGTCTTCGGCATTTACTTCGGGGAAAAATTTGGCTACACTTTCATAAATTTCCTTTGCATCGCTTTCAAGAACACCTACTACCTTGAACTTCGCCGTCATAGTAACGTCCTTGAGCGCCTTTGGCTGCCAATGGTTTTCTATTCTCAAAGGCTGGGGCGTATCATATACATAGCCTACATTCTCGGCATATATTTCCTTAAGCCCCGTAAATCCGGGATTGGCGGAGTCCTCATTGCCGCCGTCGGAAGAAAGATCCACCGTCTGCACGCTGACATTGGGCTTGTCTCCATATTGCTGATGGTTTGTACTATTATACTTTGTGCCGCCCTCAATGGTTCTGCCGTCAACGGTCGTTACCATATGCGTAACGATAAGAGGATCGCCCTTGGAGTCGGTGCCGACTCTCGGGTCGTTATATGTAATAGTAAGCGTGACCGTCTTGGGAACTTCAGTACCTGTTCCGAAGGCTCTCATATCCACAGGTATGCTGTAATAGCCGTTTGTGTTTGTCTTTGTCGTATATGTAACGGGAGTGCCGCTCGTGCCACGGCCTTCAAGAAGTCCCATGTCGCCGTATGAAGCCACAACATTAGCCTGAGGAAGCTCTCTGTCGTTTGTGTTTTTGTCGTAGTCGCCATCGCCGCCCTTGACTTCGGGAGTATCAAGGAATACGAAGCCCGTTACTTCCTTTCTGCTCACAAGATTGTAGATCTCTATGGGCTGGTCAAGCTGATAGCCTTCGCCCTTACCTGCATAAGACCATATATCCGCAATACCGTGGTCAACGCCGTCGCTTTTAGCAACAGAGGCATTGAGAGTGGGCTTTTTATTTCCTTGGTCCGCCTTTGAAGCATCATATGCATATGAAGCAATACCGTCTATTGAAAAGTCCTCAAAAACAGGATTTCCCGTTTTCCATTCTCCGTCTGTTTTATCGGCGTTTGTTTCCACCTCGCCCGCAGCACTGTTTTTAACATCTCTGGGAAGGTTCCAAAACCATGACACATTTCCGTTTGCCCATTTATATGTCGAGCTTAATATGCTGGTGTCGCTTCCGTCTGCCCCCGGCATAACCTTATCAGCCGACGTGACCTTATAATCTCTCAGTCTGCTCTTATCGGCATTGTTGTAATAAAGCTTAGACCTCATCTGTGTCTGCTCAGCTTCGCCTTTTCCGCTAAGCCCCATCCAGTCCTGTGGGTTTTCAAGCCATATAGCAACACCGTATACCATAGATTCGACATCACCCATGGGGAAGTGTATTTCACCTGCCTTGGCTGTAGCCGTAATAGTTCCTCTTCCTGTTTTTCCGAAATAATAGCCCATAGGAAGAACTCGTCCGTACTGGTCGCAGCCGTTCCACTTTATTCTGTCAATAGTCGCCGTATTTTCAACAGCCGCATTTCCGAGAAGGACTTTTCCCAGTGACTTATATTCGCCAAAATCTATACCAAGCTTTGCATAATCCGCATATCCCGAGCCACAGGCATCTCTGAAGTCACTCACTATCTGCGCCTGATCATCCTCCGGAATTTCCTCATAGGCAATATGCTCGTTTATGGTAGCCGTATTCATTTCCTCGTTAACTTCTATCTGCGCATCGGGGTTTGAATCCTTTGAATATATGTAATACCATTTTGATTTCTGCTTGTCATAATATATGAAATTATAGTTGCTTTTTTTGCCTGCCTCCGGCTTGGAGCTAAGACATATAACCCCCTTCATAGACTTATCGGCAGCGCAGTCGTTCCCATTCTGTCCGTGATAATATTTAGCGTACATATTCGACATATCAAGAACGACCTCGTAAGAGCTGGCATTCGTCCTTATTTCAAAAAAGCCGCCTACGCCCACATAAGCAGGAGTGTTGTTCTTATCATCGCTGCCGCTGAAATTATCGTCCGAGTCGGTGTTTCCGCCTGTACGTCCGTCATAGCGCAGACCCGTTATCTGTCCGGGAGACTTTGCATTTGAAGAAACTATGCTTTCGGGAATAGACATATCGGGATAATTGAAAAACATATGATAAGGAGAGTCTATATCGGTAACCTCGTTGTCGGGGCCCATTATCTGAATACCGTCAGGGCTGCCGTTTATATCCTTAAGCATTTTATATACGTTAAAGCCTGTATAATTACTTATAGGGGAATGAACAGAATGATAAGCCGAAGCATTCGTACCCGTACCTATACCGCCTCTTGAATTACAGTACATGGCAAATGTATTGGGGTTCATACCGTTCAAAGAAAAATTCCATATATATCCGTCTCTTGTAACGGCGTATACGTGTCCGTAAAGATGGTTGCCCCCAAGGCACTGAAGCACAAGAGCATCCGCCCACACACGACCGTTTATTGCGTGATAATTAGAGCCTTCCTTTTTCGCAACGGTAACGTCCCAAGCCTGAACATGATTATTTGTGTCGGCAAATGTGCTCGTTGCGCCAACAGATACGGAGGTGCCGCCGCTGCCGCCGCTGCTTACCGCAAGAAATTCAACCACATAAACGCCGGACTGCTCTACCTCATATTCAATAGGCGTATAACCGCTTGTACTTACGGGTGAGCCTGTGTAATTTCCGTCGGAATCGGGGAATATAACTCCTCTGGGGCCGGCTTGCTCTTCTGTTCGTTTGGATATGTTGCCGGCGCCGTTTACGCCTCCGCTTGTGGGTTTTACATCAAGATTTGTAATGCTGCCATCGGGAGCGGTAATTTTTATATCGTCGCTTCTGCCTGTGCCGCTTGAACCGAGAAGCACTACCTCGCCCTCATAAGCGTAAAACTTAACCTTCTGCTGACGCTTTACGCCCATAAAATTAACAGTCGTCTGAGGTCCGTCAGTTATAAAAGTCCATCTTGAAATATCAGTTTCCACGGCCTCCGTATTTTTGACAGCCTTGTAATTTTCAAATGCGCCGTTCATAATATCTCTCGAACCCTCGGCAAAAACAGCCGTTGACACGATCATAGAAAAAACAAGAGTAAAAACAAACAGCGCAGCCGCCCTTACTCCGTATCGTATTTTATTATTACTTTCTGATGGGGAGTTATTACAATACATGTAATATACCCCCCCCCTTATTGCAATTACTGCATTTACATTGTAAAAAATCTTCCCAATTCATAAAATTTATCCCCTTTCTATATAAAATTATGTAATTTATATTCAAAATTTCTATTAACAATTTATTATTCATTTACGGAGTAATAACTCCGCCGATGACTTACAGAAGCCCCTTATCTCTTGCCAGATTTTCTATGCTTCTGTCATAGGTCGCTTCTGCTTTGGCCGAGAAAAAGCATCCCGGCACACCTTCATTATTGTCCCTGTGATGGGCCACGCAGGCGCAGCATTTACCGTGCCTCGGGCAGTCATAAGTGCAAGGACAGGGTCTGTTGTTGTTGCAATCAGTCATTTCAAATTTCCCCTTTTTATATAATTTTAAGCTTTTTTTCATATGTCGACATTTTTATTTATTCACATTATAATATTAACATGTCCACCCGTGAACAAGTCAATAGTCGGGAGTGTTTTTTTGAAAAAGTTATTTACCGTAGGTCAGGTGTGCAAATGCTGCGGCGTTTCACGTCCGACTGTTCTGCATATGGAAAACAGAGGTCTTTTGCTTGTAACATAAGCTTTTCGGCTCTGCCTTCATACCGGGTAGTTTATTTTTTTGCCGCACAATTATATAATTTATCTGAAAAGTCTTTAATAAATACTAATTATATCAAAATACAATATGCTTGTCAAATTAAAAAAACTATTTTAACCAACAATTCCACCCCATCCAAAAAAGCCCCATAATTGTATTATATATGCCGTTTATCTGACACCAAAGCACCCTAATTGATAACCCACATAGCAAAAGTTGAAATAATGCAAAAAGACTGTTATAATAAATCCAAATAAAAAAATTTTGAAAAAATAAAAGAGCTTATAAGTAAGGATATAAAAATGCAACGCAGCAAAAATGTATATCACGGATATGTATATCACACCCGCCTGACGCCTCCCTTTTGAAGAACTAAGGCAATAGTTAATAAGCAAAACAAAAACATTAAATCAAAGATCGGAAAGGAAGTTAAAAATGACACATACAATGAAGCTTATGCCGTCACCCTTCAATATGATACGCAGCGGAACCAAAACCATCGAATTGCGTTTATATGACAGCAAAAGACAAAAAATTCAGATAGGAGACAATATACTGTTCACAAATATAGATAATCCTCTTGAAACGATAGAAGTAAAAGTAGTCGACTTGTATATTTTCAATTCCTTTAAAGCCCTGTATTCGGAGCTGCCCCTTTCAGAATGCGGATATACAGAAAAGGATCTAAAAACAGCCTCTCCCCATGATATGGATAAATATTATACCAAAGAAGATCAAGAAAAATACGGTGTTATAGGAATAAAGATAAGTTTGCAGAAATAAATCAGCACTTTAAAAAAGGAAAACATATAACATCAGCAAAGTACAACTCGCCTTATGAGGTGCAAAGAAAATGATTGGAATATTATGAGAACGGAAATCCCACAAGAGATATTTCACCAAAAGGAGGAATTAATAAATGAATAAACAAACCTTACTTGATTATATCAGAGCAGGTCACGAGATTGAATTTAAATGGAATGATAATATGTATTCTATAACACAGGGAATAATAAATGGTCAACAAGTAATTTCTTTTTGCCGGTTTTACAAGGAAAGTACAGAAGTACACTCTCCGGAAGAATTATTAAAAATAAAAAGATATAATACAACTGTACTTGAAATGATTAAATCTATTTCTGAAAAAGATATATGGATTTATTGATGAATAAAAGAAAACCATTAATCGGCAAAAACTATGTTCATATTAGAGAGCTTGCCGATGCAGTCAGAAATTTCAGTGTGTAATAAACCCCATAATCAGTTTATAATAAAAGCCTCAGAACAGCCAAAAACAGCAAAAAAACAAGAAAGTTAAATATTTACTTTCGACAAATTTTATTGTATAATAACTTCAGGCACTTTGCTAAAGAGTGGTTGGTCGAGCCTTCCTGCAAAGGAGGTGAAGCCTCTTATGACAGTTTTTGATCTGATATATGGCTTCTTCGCATTAAAGCAGTTTCTGCTTGATGTGAAATACATAGTCATTCTATATAGATGTAACTCGTTGTAATGAAAAAGACCGCTCCATAATCGCAAACTGGAAAGCGGTCTAATTGTGTAGGTGAAATTCCTACATAAATTATTTCGCCGACCAACCACCTTTAAAGTGGGTGCCGATTTGGAAGGAGTGGGTATAACCAGTACCCGCTCCTTCTTTTTCTAATATAATTATACAATATTTCCGAATAAAAATCAACACACTTTTTTAAAATTTTCAAAATGTATGGCTTGCCACATAATTACTCCATTTTGTATGTGAAATCTGTTCTAACCCACGTCAAAACCGTAGTCCTGCTCAAAAGAAAACAACCCCAAAAACATAATAAATAAACAGATATTTTGTCAGTTTATACTCACCCCTTAACTGATAAAATAAGTGTTATAGGGAGGGATTTATTATGAATTATGGATATGTGAGGGTATCAACTAAGGAGCAGAACGAGGACAGGCAGCTTATTGCCCTTGACGAATGTGGAATTAGGATTGACAAAATATATACAGACAAGCAAAGCGGAAAGGACTTTGACAGAACCGAATACAAGAAGATGATAAAACGGCTTAAGTGCGGTGATGTTATAGTAATTAAAAGCATTGACCGCCTTGGCAGAAACTATGAGGAAATTCTGAACCAATGGCGGGAAATTACAAAGGTTAAAAAGGCTGACATAGTCGTCCTTGATATGCCCATACTTGACACTACACAAAACAAGGATTTGCTCGGCACGCTCATAAGCGACTTAGTTTTGCAACTTTTGTCCTATGTGGCTGAAAACGAAAGAGTCAACATAAGACAGCGGCAAGCGGAAGGCATAGCCGCCGCAAAGGCAAAGGGCATAAAATTCGGCAGACCGAGGAAATATGATGCTGAAAAATTTATGGAAATCTATATACGTTTTTTACATCAAGAACTTTCCCAAAAGGAAGCAATGAAAGAAATGGGAGTATGCAAAACAACATACTACAGAATTGTAAAAGAGCTAAAAAAAATTCTTTTCGGAGATCTATGTTAAATAATATCAAAATTTCACAATAAGGTATACTTTTATAACCATAGTAAAATTTTATAAATAATACATAACTAATATAGCAAATATTTGGTTAAATGTCAATAAAAAAATAATTCGTTTTTTTGTTAAATATATATTCCCAAAAAGTATACTTTTGGGGAACTTTAAAAGCTTTTATAACAGCTAAATTAATAAAACAGGAAATTTTCAACGCCTTAAAAATAAGCAATATTTTTATATGAAAGGGGTGATGCTATTAAAAAGGACAAAAAGGTTGTAGTAAAAATTGCCATGGGTGAGGAGAAAACCTATAAAATAAGTTCAATATACGCAAAAACATACTTAAAACGGCAATTATGTTTTTTGAGTGAAAATAAAAACAAGTCAAGCTTTATACTTTGTGGCAGGAATAAATCTGAAAGTCTTGACTGTTCCCGAACCTACATTATAGTCAAAACTCAGTAAATGACCTCGGTATAAAAGGCAGTATTGAATATCATTCACTGAGAAAATCTTAGGTCATAATCTACAACCATTCGTCCTTTGAAATTAAAAAAGATAATTATGTGTAGAACAAACTTAGAAGTATAAAACCTTTTAGGGCTTGTCCTACGCAAATCCTCATACAATGAAAGGAGAACAAATGAAACTTAAAAAAATTATGGCTATCGGCTTAACCCTCACTATAACAATAGCTTGTCTGCCCATTGTTGTTCCGGCTGATATGATCCCGTCTTATGATACAAGCACTATAGCAGAAAGCAGCTTATTTTATGCCGTAGAGGGCGGAAATATTTACTACACTGAACATGGCAGCAATGCTTTTATCACAGATGCTGACACAACCATTACAAAAGCAAACATACCAAATGAAATTAATGGTCTTACTGTAGCGCTTATTAATCGATCTGCGTTTGCTCAATGTCACGATTTAACAGAAGTAACAATTCCGGACGGTGTGACAAATATTGATAGTAATGCGTTTGAAGATTGCAGCAGCCTAAAAGAAATAATAATACCAAATAAAGTAAGAAATATTGGAGATAATGCATTTTCCGGTTGCAGTAGTTTAACAGAAATAACAATATCAGCCAGTGTATTAACTATTGGTGCCGGAGCATTCAGCCAATGCAATAATCTTAAGGCAATTAATGTGGCAGACGAAAATGAAAATTTTAGGAGTATAAATGGTGTTTTATTTGACAAGACTGCTGATATTTTATATGCAGTGCCGGGCAGTTTTATATCTTATGAAATTCCAAATAATGTACATATTATGGGCAGTGGAGCATTTTCCGGTTGCCAGAATTTAACAGAGGTAATAATACCGAACAGTGTACAATATATTAGTGATTATGCGTTTGACAGTTGCAGCAGTCTTGCAGATATAACAATACCGGATAGTGTAACATCTATCGGCAATTTTGCATTTGCCGATTGCAGTAAACTTACAAGCATAACAATACCGAACAGTGTAACATATATCGGTAATTTTGCATTTTACGGCTGCAACAGTTTATCAGAAGTAACAATACTCAACAACGTTACATTTATTATTGATAGTTCATTTTACAGTTGTAATATGCTTGAAAAAGTTTATTGCTATAAGGGAAGTACAGCTGATAATTATTCACTTTATCCCGAGGGTGTAACGATTGTTTATTTAGATGATATGCCTGTTGTTCCTGAAGGATTGGGCGATGTTGACGGCGACGGAGTTATTACAAGCAACGATGCGGCTAAGGCTTATGTTCTGGCGGCAGCTAAAGAATATGACGTTAAAGCTGACGTTGACGGAAACAAGGCTGTTGAAGCAAAAGACGCTGAAGAAATAATGAATAAAGTTCTGAGAGCATCTTACAAATTCCCACTTGAACAATCAACAATCTGATGTTTTCGGACTATAATGATCTGACACTAACCGTAAATCAGTATACAGTATTAACAGCTATTAGCGTAAAAGGTTGACCGGGATGCCAAAACCAAAACGGCAATTTATAAATCAGAATAATACAATTTTATAGTTTGATGGGAAAATAGCATAAAGGCTCTCTGCTTGTCAATGTTTGACAGCAGAGAGCCTGCTTATTTTAGATTTAATATATATTTATTTATCAAACAGCTTAAAAAGCGGATGTTAATTATAATTTCTGTAAATACAATTATAATTTTATTTTTTGATAAATAAATACACAACCAAGCAAGACAACACTTGGTAGTATCACGAATAAAGTAAAAAAATAATAATTAGCTTGTAAGCAAAATAACTTTACAACCATTTCATTATTATAGCTTATAAATTTGTCAATTTCTTAATTTATAAAAGTTTGGCCTTAAAAAAAATGTACTCAACAAATTCTTATGCGAAAATTATATCTATTTGAAGGGAAGGATATAGCTAACAAAGAGGATAAAGGAGCGTATTATTCCTGATAAAAAGTAAAGTCGGTAATCTGATTAAGAAACGGTGTATGTATAATTTACATTTTATTATATCTTTTTTCAATAAATTTATCAATTTTTTTTTGAGAGGTGCAATATATGTAGATTTTTTGCACAGCCTTGTGGTATAATTAATAAAAAGCTATTTGCAATTTTTAATGTATTAGGAGGAATAGAGCTATGGCTGACAATAAAAAAGAGCTGGAGCGGGAAGAACTCCATCGGGCGATATGGGCAATTGCGGATGAACTACGTGGAGCAGTGGACGGCTGGGACTTCAAGAATTACGTTCTCGGTACTATGTTTTACCGCTACATTTCCGAAAATCTGTGCAGTTACATAAACACCGGCGAGGCAGAGGCGGGCAATGCAGATTTTGATTATACGACTATGCCTGATGAAGATGCGGATGAAGCAAGAGAGGGACTGGTAGAAGAAAAGGGATTTTTTATACTGCCAAGTGAGCTTTTTTGCAACGTCTGCGCAAGAGCTTCACAGGACGAAAACCTTAACGAAACATTAGAAAAAGTATTCCGCCACATAGAAGAATCAGCAAAAGGCAGCTCCTCCGAAAGCAGCTTTGCAGGTTTGTTTGATGATTACGATGTAAACAGCAACAAACTCGGCTCTACCGTTGCAAAGCGTAATGAAAAGCTGGTCAAGCTGCTTAATGGTGTGGCTGCAATGAATCTCGGCGATGTGAAAAATCATGACATTGATGCATTTGGCGATGCTTATGAATATCTTATGACTATGTACGCAAGCAATGCAGGAAAATCAGGCGGTGAGTTTTTCACCCCTGCCGATGTTTCCGAACTGTTGACCCGACTGGGTACAGTGGGAAAAACAGAAATAAATAAGGTATATGATCCTGCCTGCGGTTCAGGCTCTCTGCTTTTGAAGGCTGAAAAGGTGTTGGGAAAAAATGCCATACGCAACGGATTTTTCGGGCAGGAAATCAATATCACCACCTATAACCTCTGCCGCATAAATATGTTCCTTCATGATGTAGGCTTTGATAAATTTGATATTGCCTGTGAAGATACGCTTATTTCTCCGCAGCATTGGGACGATGAACCCTTTGAGCTTATAGTTTCAAATCCACCCTACTCCATAAAATGGGCAGGCAGTGACAATCCACTTTTGATAAATGATCCCCGTTTTTCCCCTGCCGGCGTGCTTGCGCCTAAGAGCAAGGCGGACATGGCTTTTATAATGCACAGCCTTTCATGGCTTGCGTCCAACGGCACAGCGGCTATCGTATGTTTTCCCGGCATTATGTACAGAGGCGGAGCAGAGCAGAAAATACGCAAATACCTTATTGACAACAACTATGTGGACTGTGTAATACAACTGCCTCCGAACCTGTTTTTCGGAACAAGCATTGCCACCTGTATTATGGTTCTGAAAAAGAACAAAGCAGACAACAAGACATTATTTATTGATGCAACAGAAGAGTGCATAAAGGTTACAAACAACAACAAGCTCACCGAAGCCAACATCTCACATATTGTGGACGTATTTGCAAACCATAAGGAGGAACAGTATTTTTCCCATTTGGCAGGCTATGACGAGGTAGTCAAAAATAATTATAATCTATCTGTCAGCACCTATGTAGAGCAGGAGGATAAGCGTGAAAAAATCGACATAGTAAAGCTGAACGCAGAGATTGAACAAATCGTTGCCCGTGAGCAGGTTTTGCGTGACGAAATAGCGAAAATAATCGCAGAAATTGAGGTGGGCTTATGAGAAAAAGAAAAAATGAAGTTTCTGCTGTGCGATCTTCTGCGGCAGAATATTTAACCTTTGTCGCCTCTACAGGCGACGATGAAAAAAGCATAGAGATGCGTTACGAAGACGAAAATATTTGGCTAACCCAAAAAATGATGGCAACTTTGTATGATGTAGATGTACGAACCATAAGTGATCATATCAAAAAAATATATTCTGATTCCGAATTAGAACAGTCAGCAACTATCCGAAAATTTCGGATAGTTCAGATGGAAGGAACACGACAAGTTGCCCGTGAAGTGAATCATTATAACCTGCAAATGACTATTTCTGTTGGTTTTAAAGTAAATAACGAGCGTGCAGTGCAGTTTAGAAAATGGGCAAACACTATTGTTAAGGATTACACAATTCAAGGATGGGTTATGGACGATGAACGCCTAAAAAATGGCGGCACAGTGCTGACAAAAGAATACTTTGAAAAACAGCTGGAAAAAATCCGTGAAATTCGTCTTTCAGAACGCAAATTTTACCAAAAGATTACAGATATTTATGCTACAGCTTTGGATTATGATCCATCTGCGGCAGTTACAAAACGCTTTTTTGCTGCGGTACAAAACAAATTGCATTACAGCATCCATGGTCAGACAGCAGCTGAGGTTATATACAACAGAGCAAATGCGGAAAAAGAACACATGGGGCTTACCTCGTGGGACGGCTCACCGCAAAGTAAAATCCATTCCTATGATGTTGTGGTAGCAAAAAACTATCTGACCGAAAAGGAGCTTGCGCAATTGGGACGCATTGTTTCGGCATATCTTGATATGGCAGAAGCACAGGCAGAACGACAAATTCCCATGACAATGGCAGATTGGGAGGAAAGGCTAAACGGATTTCTTAAAGTTTGGGATAGAGATATATTACAGGATGCCAGAAAAATCTCTGCAGAACTGGCAAAGAGCCACGCTTTAAGCGAATTTGAAAAATATCGTGTCATTCAGGATCGACTTTACCAAAGCGACTTTGACAGAATGCTGTTGGAAGGAGATAATACCCAAGACCAGCTTGATAACAAAACGGTAGTTATGTCCATCGATTTTAAGGAAGGCGGCGAGAACAATGAGTAAGCTGAAACAGCTAATTACAGAACTTTGCCCCAAGGGGGTGGAATATGTACCATTGTGGTCAGTTACCATTTGGGATAAAAAATTTAATGCTGTTGAGAGATATAAACAACCCATTGTTGAAAATTATCAATATTTATTAGCCAATGATTTATTTGCTATGGAAACAGTTAATGGCAATGTTTTTCTATTATCTACTGGTGAACGGACTGGATGGACAACAGAAGATATTGCAGGAGATTATCTTAAGGAAGGAGAAGTTGTAACACTGCCGTGGGGCAAATCACGTGCAGTAATAGATTGCATTAAATACTATAAAGGTAAATTTGTAACGGCAGATAATAGGATTGCAACATCCAATAATCCAGATAGATTGCTAAATAAGTTTTTATATTATTGGATGATGAGCCAAGGTAGCATCATAGATACATTTTATCGCGGTTCAGGAATTAAACATCCCAACATGGCAAAAGTACTTGACATGAAAATCCCTGTGCCTCCTCTGGAGGTACAATGTGAAATTGTCCGTATTCTCGACAATTTTACAAATCTTACAGCTGAACTTACGGCTGAACTTACGGCGGAACTTACGGCAAGAAAAAAACAGTATGAATATTACAGAGATGCTCTGCTTAATTTTGATACTCTAACTACCCCCCCCAATGGATAAAATTGAGTGATATAGCAGATATAGGAACAGGAAGCAGCAATACTAATGAAGCAGATGAAAACGGCATATATCCCTTTTATGTTCGTTCTCAGGAACAGCTAAAGAAAAATTCATATGAATATGATGAAACTGCAATTGTGACAGCCGGAGACGGTGTTGGTGTGGGTAAAGTGTTTCATTTTGTAGAAGGCAAATACGCACTGCACCAAAGAGCCTACAGGATACATATAAACAGCAAAGAAGTAGTACCTAAATTCTTTTATCATTACATGGTTGCTAAGTTTTATGACTATATATCCAAAGAAGGCTATCACTCTTCAGTTTCATCGATAAGGCGACCTATGTTAAATAACTTTCCCGTTCCAATTCCTAAAGTTGAAGTACAGGAAAGGCTTGTAAATGTTCTTGACAACTTTGAAGCCATCTGTAATGATTTGAGTATCGGTCTGCCGGCAGAGATTGAAGCTCGAAAAAAACAATATGAATTTTACAGAGACTCTCTATTGACGTATATTGAAACCGGTAATACCCCCCCCCAGAAATGGAATTATAACGGCATAATTCGGATTTTCCAATATGTTTTTGGCTATATTTTTGTAAAATTGGGCGATGTGATACTATCTTTGAATACGGGATTAAATCCTCGACAATTTTTCAAACTTAATACAGATGATGCAACAAATTATTATATAACAATACGAGAAATGTGTAATGGCAGAATTGTGCCAACAGATAAAACGGACCTGATGAACAATAACGCACTTCAATTATGCAACAATAGGTCAAACCTCGAAAAGGGGGATGTGCTTTTTTCCGGAACAGGAACCATTGGAGAAACTGTAGTAATTGAAGCAACTCCACAGAATTGGAATATTAAAGAGGGTGTGTATTCAATAAAGCCTAACCAAAACTGGATACTTCCACACTATTTGCGCTATCTGCTCATGACCTCAAAAATGAAACTATCTTATATGAAAAAAGCAGATGGAGGTACTGTAAAGAGCATCCCTATGAAGGAGTTGCGGGAACTTGTCATTCCTTTGCCATCGTTGGAAAAACAGACTGAAATTGTGAAAACTATAAGTAGCTTTGATACTCTCTGCAATGACATATCTGAAGGTATTCCGGCAGAGATTGAAGCTCGTCAAAAGCAATATGAATATTATCGGGATAAATTACTGACATTTAAGGTCAGGGAAGAGTAAATTCAAACAAAATATATAGGAGGTGAATTTAAATGCCTTATTTTAATATCGTTGCCGCAACAAACGAAAACACGGTTGTAACCGAATATGAGCAAATTAAGACACGCTCTGATAACTACCAAAGCGAGGCTGCTCTGGAACGGGAGTTTATAAATCTTCTTACAGAACAGGGCTACGAATATCTGAATATACACAGTGAAAAAGATTTGATTGTTAATCTCAGGCATAAGCTGGAATCTCTTAATAATATTAACTTCAGTGAGGAGGAGTGGAGTCGTTTTTTCACGGAGAAGCTTGCAAATCCCAACGAGCATATAACCGAAAAAACACGCAAGATACAGGAGGACCATGTACAGGTTTTAAAACGTGATGACGGCAGCACCAAGAACATCACACTTATTGACAAAAAGAATATACACAACAACCGACTGCAGGTAATAAACCAGTATACCGTCAGCACCGACGAGGGAGCAAGGCATAATAATCGTTATGATGTGACTGTCCTTGTAAACGGTCTGCCTTTGGTACATATAGAACTTAAGCGTCGTGGTGTCGCCATACGTGAAGCCTTCAATCAGATTAACCGCTATCAGCGTGACAGCTTTTGGTCGGGCAGCGGTCTGTTTGAGTATGTGCAGATTTTCGTTATATCAAACGGAACCAATACAAAATATTATTCCAACAGCACCCGATATAATGCGATTAAAGCTGCGGCATCAAGCAGGATAAAAAAAGAAAAAACATCAAACAGCTTTGAATTTACTTCCTTTTGGGCTGATGGCAATAACCGTGTTATACCCGACCTTATTGACTTTACAAAGACATTCTTTGCAAGGCATACTATATTGAATATACTGACCAAGTATTGTATATTCACCTCGGAAAATATGCTTATGGTTATGCGCCCATATCAGATCACAGCTACGGAACGCATCTTAAACCGCATAGAAATAGCAAACAACTATAAAAAGTATGGAAACATTGCAGGGGGCGGTTACATATGGCACACCACCGGTTCAGGCAAGACACTGACTTCTTTCAAGACAGCACAGCTTGCCTCCCGTCTTTCCTATATTGACAAGGTTCTTTTTGTGGTTGACCGTAAGGATCTGGACTACCAGACAATGAAAGAATATGACCGTTTTGAAAAGGGCTCGGCAAACAGCAATACCTCCACAAAAGTGCTGACACGACAGCTTGAAGACAGAGACGAAAAAGGAAATCCTCACGAATACCGCATCATAATCACAACTATACAAAAGCTCTCAAACTTCGTAAACCGCAATAAAGGTCATGAGGTTTTTAACAGGCACGTTGTAATAATATTTGATGAGTGCCACCGCAGCCAGTTTGGAGATATGCACGCAGCAATAGTAAAGAATTTTAAAAATTATCATCTTTTCGGGTTTACAGGCACTCCGATTTTCTCAACAAATACGGGGTCGCTGCGCAGTCCACAGTTTTTCACCACAGAACAGACCTTTGGCGACCGTCTCCACAGCTATACTATTGTAGATGCAATAAACGACAAAAACGTACTGCCTTTCCGTGTTGATTACATCAAAACTATGGACACCGATGCAGATATAGACGATGAAGATGTGTGGGACATTGACCGCAAAAAAGCCTTTGAAGCTCCACAACGTATTTCACTTGTCACAAAGTACATTCTTGACCACTTTGACCAGAAAACCTACCGGGGAGATAGAACCTACGTTTTTAACTCACTGACAAATATTAACGAGATTGTTTCAGACAAGAAAAATGCTGTGGAGGAAATAAAACAAAAACAGCGTTTAAGCGGCTTTAACTCTATTTTTGCCGTGTCTTCTGTACCTATGGCAAAGCTCTATTATCAGGAGTTTATGCGGCAAATGGAGGAAGACCCAACCAAGCGGCTTAAAATCGCTATTATATACAGCTATGGGGTGAATGAGGCAGAAGCGGACGGTATATTGGACGAGGAAAATCCGGAGGACACTTCCGCTCTTGATTCATCTTCCCGTGACTTCTTGGAATATGCAATAAAACAGTATAATAAGCTGTTTAACACAAATTATGATACTTCAAGTGATAAATTTCAAAATTATTATAAAGATGTATCACTTCGCATGAAGAACAAAGAGCTTGATCTGCTTATTGTTGTAAATATGTTTCTTACAGGTTTTGATGCTACCACGCTCAATACGCTATGGGTTGATAAAAATTTAAAGATGCATGGACTAATTCAGGCATTTTCAAGGACAAACCGAATATTAAATTCAATAAAGACATTCGGCAATATAGTATGCTTCCGAAATCTGCAAAAGCGTGTTGACTCAGCAATCGCCCTCTTTGGAGACAAGAATGCAGGGGGTGTCGTTTTGCTCCGCAGCTTCAATGATTACTACTACGGCTATACGGATTCGGAAGGAAAAGATAGACCGGGTTATGCAGATATAGTTGAGGAGCTTAAGGCAAAATTCCCCCTTTCAGAGCCACAGATTGTCGGAGAGCAGAATCAAAGGGATTTCATTATATTGTTTGGTAATTTGCTGCGTATGCGTAATCTTCTGGTGTCATTTGATGATTTTAAAGGAAAAGAAATATTATCCGAACGGGACCTTCAGGATTATCTCGGAAGATATCAGGATTTACGGGATGAGTGGAAGGAACGCAGCAAAGGCGGAGAAAGCACCGACATAGTTGATGATATAGTCTTTGAGGTGGAACTTATCAAACAGATTGAAATTAACATAGACTATATATTAATGTTGGTTAAAAAATACCATGATACCAACTGTGAGGATAAAGAATTGCTCATTACAATTCAAAAGGCTGTTAATTCAAGTCCAGAGCTAAGAAGCAAAAAGGCTTTGATTGAAACATTTATTGCAGGGATAAACGAAGTTGAAGATGTTATGACAGAATGGCACAGCTATGTTGCTGATGAGCAAGAACGAGAGCTGTCACAGATTATAAAAGATGAGAAGCTGCGTGAATCGGAGACAAGAAAATTCATTGAAGGTGCTTTCCGTGACGGTGAAATCAGAACAACAGGAACCGACATCGACAAGCTCATGCCGCCTATATCCCGTTTTGGAGGCGGAGGTGCCAGAGCAAAGAAAAAACAAACTGTCATTGATAAGCTGAAAGCCTTCTTTGAGCGATTCTTCGGTATAATCGATTTCGGTTTTACCAAAAAATAAAATTAAAATAAAACAATGTCGGGAAGCAGCCCCTATACAAATTTTAAGACATGGAAAACAGCAGTGAAATTTATTACTGCTGTTTTTTATTGCCACACAATTAATAGCCGGGCTGCTATTGGTGCAGGCCGGCTATTGATTTGTTATTCAGATTTTTTTAGAGAAGTGAAACAGCGCTTATCATTGATGTTAATTCAGCGCGGGTTATGGTGTTTTTGGGGGCGAGAGAGCCGTCGGGATAACCGTTTATTATTCCCGCGGCGCATGCCCACTGTATTGCTGAAACTGCGTATTCGCTTATTTCGTTTGCATCGGTGTAGCTTAATATATTCGTATTTTCTCCCGCGGATACGTCCGCACCGATATAATTCTTCATATATCTGTAGAATATCGCTGCAACTTGTTCTCTTGTTACGTATTCATCAGGCTTGAATGTGTTGTCACCGAAGCCGAGAACTATGCCGTTCTCAGCCGCCCATGCCACGTACGGAGCGTAGTAAGCGTTTACGTCAACATCGGTGAACGGCGCTGCTGCCTTTGCTTCACCTACGCTCATTCTGCCTATGATCGTCACAAGCATACCTCGGGTCAGTTTGGCGTTCGGTGCAAATTCAGTATCGCTCACACCTGCAATAAGTCCCTCGGTATATGCCGCCTTTACCGCATTATAGAACCAATCTGACGGTTTTATGTCAGTGAAAGGAATATCGTCCGTTGACGAAGCATTGGCAGCCTCGGACTTATTTGTGTCAGAGGGAGTTTCCGTTGCTTCGGGAGTTGCGGACTTAGCTGTGGAAACATTTTTAGATCCACCGCCTCCGCTGTGGGAGGTGTGAGCGGAAATCGGTTGTTCCGTTTTATCCGTTGTTTCCTCTGTGTCTGTAGGTTCTTCCGTTGTGGCTGAGGTTTCCTCAGAGCTGCCGTTGTCGGGGCGGAATGATATTTCCTTTACGATCTCTCCCGAGTCGTTCACATAAGTTCTTTCGCCCTCATTAAATTTAACAGCCGTTCCCTCGGAGGTGGCAACAACGCCTATAAGCTCTGAGGGAGCTGCAGCATAGCTAACTCCTCTTACTGTAAATGTGCAGTCCTCGTCCATTTCTGCTAAAGCTGCTCCGCCGCCATGGATTAAAAGTCCTACGCTGACTTCCTCTTCACCTGCAGCATCAATTACACTTCCCTCGGAAAGACATATTTTTCTGTTATCGGAAACATCGTTGTAGAGCTCAATTCCGCAGGTGCCGCCTGAAGCAGTAAGTTCGGAGCTGCCGCTTATATCAATACTTGGAGATAAACAGCCAACACTTACGGATATTTTACTTAAGCCCGCCTTTGCCGTAACTTTAGAGCTATCGCTTATAGTAAAAATACCGTTTCCAAAACAGCCTGCTTCAATGCCATAGCTTATTCCGTCGGAGTTTTCTCCATTGGCTATAAGGTTTGCAATGGATACATCAAGATCGCCGTCTGTATATACGCCTAATGATAAGACGTCTGTACTTACTGCTCCTTCAATGCTTTCATCATATGCTGCATATCCGCCCCGGGCAATAAGTGTGCCCTTTCCCTTGATCGCAAGATCTCCATAGCCGTAAACTCCGCAGGCGGAGGTGTTTGTTACATCAGGAGAGTATGCCTCAAGAGTACCGTCTATATTAAGAATACTGCCGTCATCGGCTATTAAGGCTGAACAGTATGTCATTCCTTCAGTTCCGTTAGCACCGCAGTGTATGGTGGGGTTTTCGCCCTCGGGCACATAAAGCTCTACATTCTTACCGATACATAAACCATCTTCGGCGGAGGTTGAAAATCGGAAATCGGATGTGAGAGTCAGCTTATAACCGTCACAGACTGCCCCGGGAATTTCCTCCTCCAAAGGAGTCGAAAACTCCCCTGTTTCGTGATCATATTCTTTGTAAAAACTGCCTGTTTCGCCGTCATAATAAAGAGTGTAGTCAGCCGCCTCCACAGGTTCTGCAATTACGCTTATGGGGAAATTGTCATGCTCATACATCGCCGAATCTCCCATGTCCGCAATTTCAGCATCAGTAAGCCCTAAGCCTTCAAATTCTTGGTTTGAGATAATTTCGGCAATTCTGTTAAGCTCATTTACGTCAGCATCCCATTGGTCGTAAAGGGCTTTAAGCTCCTCCGGCAAAACATCTGCCTCTAAGTCTTCATCGCTTAAGTCGGGGTTGGCATTGGCATATTCATTTACAGCGCTTAAAAATTCATATTTTGACTTTTCGGTTTTTTCAAGCTGCTCAGTATAGCCTGTCTTATTAAAAAAGCTGTTGCTTATATCTTTTGATTTGTCAATTACGTCTTTCCAGTCATTCCAGCTTACAGAGCCGTCGATGGTGTTTCCTACATAGCTTTCTCCGGGATTTACTACAGATTTTCCATAGTAATAAATGTAAGGCACATTAGATCTTGAATTATAATCCCTCATACATAGCTCTGACTGTATAACGTCATTTACAATTTCATATTTTCCATCGGCTGTTTTGTTTGTAACCACAACGGAAAAGACTGTATTTGCCGGAATAAATACGGCATTTTCCAGATCCACACGATGATATCCGCCGTAAGGATATTCCTTTTTGGCACTTGCAATAAGCTCTCCGTCTGTAGGGTTCTCGCTTAATTCATTGAGCTTGTATACTTCAAAGCTTGTCTGTGTATTCGGCGTTTCCGTCTGCAAGGTAAGAGTGCTAAGCATTATATTTCTGTCTGTCACAAAAATATTTGCCATATATGTGGGTTCGTCGGTTATATCGTAGGTATTTCCATAAGTGGCAGGCAAATAGTCATATTTATAGCTGTAATAATAACTGTCATTGTCGTCTTCGGTCGTGTCAAAGTCAAGGGCTTCACAATATGCAATAGTGTGGTCATAATAAGACAGATAAAAATATCCCTTATCTCCCCATGTGCTGTGGTTTGGGAAGGTGCCGTCAGGGCTTCCCCAGCTGTTTTTTACGATCCACGCTCCGTCTTTTGGGGGAAGTCCGTTTTCCGCCAAAAAATTCTCCTTGGGATAATTGTCGTCCCAGCCCACTATAGTTACCCCATGGTTGGCTTCCACGCCATTTTCGCTATCCTCATTTATGTTGAGTGGAGCATAGTACGCCCATGTGTCGTAGTTTAAAAAGTCTAAATCTGAATTATAACAAACCTGCACAGCCCTTCCTTTCATAAGCTGCTCTTTAATGCCGTCTGTATAGCTCTGATTATATACATATCTGTACATACCGTCATCTTCGGGCACAAACTGAGCAGGAGACGGAAGCGTAAAGCTCTCTTCAAGAGTATATGCCTGTAAATAACGCTGAGCCTCATCAACGCTCCAGTCGTCATCTGCACTGTAGCTAAAAGGTATGTACGTGCCGTCCTCTTTGGGCGTGGGAGAATATTCACCTGTTTCGGTATTTATGTATTCTATATTACCGTTTTTTCCGCGATAAGGGCAGTTTTCTTCATAGTAAGGTCCTATTCCCGAAGAAAATACAGATGTAGCGGTAAGAGGCGACGCACCTACGTCCATACGTTTGGAGGGATTTTCTTCATCGGGTTCTGCAATATACAGTCCCTCCCCGCCTTGACCCATACTGTCATCCTCAGGCAGAGGGGTAAAGGCAAACCATGACAGATGATGCTCAGACAGATCCAAATCTTCGCCGTATTTTTCCTTATATTCCTCATAGGAAAGACCCAACTCCGACAGTATGCTTGTTTCTGCCGATGCAATAGCCGAAAAACCCCAGCAGCTGGCAAAGGGATATTGTGATTTTACAGGGGTAACATAGTTCTTTTCCTTTCCGCTGCCGTCAAGGTCGGCGCTTCTTAAGTCAAAGCTTGCGGGATAGCTCTCAAGCCCTATAGGGCTTATGCCGTAGGGATCGTAGCTATTCCTGCGGCTGTTTATAAGTATTTCCGCCGCCTTTTCCACAGAGCTTTCAGAAGCCTCGGAAGGAAATGTCGGCAGCTCTGCCCCTGCCGAAACGGGATAAACAGCAGAGGCTGTCATAACTGCTGCAAGAATACAGGATAACCTTTTCTTAATACCTTTCATTTGTTGTTTCACTCCTATTCTTATTTATTTAAATGATATAATCCTAATGATATAATTTATTTATATTATACCATATTCCGCAGGCAATACAACAAAATTTTACGTCGGTATACAGAAAAGAGTTATTTCCCTCAGCCTATATCCTTTATCTTATATACTATAGAAGCGATTTCCGCTCTTGTTATTGAATTTTTCGGGCGGAAGGTATTGTCGGGATAACCGCTTATGATACCCTCTGCAAACAGCGTTCCCACAGCCTCCGAAGCATAGTCGCTTATATCGCCGCCGTCAATGAAGCTGACAGTATTTTCGGTGGGTTCAAGTGAGAGATATCTGTAAATTATTGCTGCCAAATCTTGTCTTGTAATGCTTTGCTCAGGGGCAAATTTACCCTCTCCTACGCCGTAGACAATGTTGTTGTCTGCCGCCCACATTACTGCCTTATAATACCACGCATTTTCATTTACGTCCGTAAATCCCTCAAACTTGGCTGTGTAAGCTGAAAGGTCGACACCGCTTAAGCGTGCAATAAGCTGTACAAGCTCTGCTCTTGTAAGGCTGTCATTGGGGGCAAATATATTTTCTGTTCTTCCCTTTATAAGCCCCAAAGCTCCAAGAGCGTTTACCGTATCCTCACACCACAGACCCTGTACATCTTCAAAGCCCTTGTAATTCTGAGACTCTTCTTCGGAAGATGTTTCAGGGGTCTCTCCGAGTGCTTCTGTTGTGGCTTCTGTGGATGTTTTGGCAACAACAGCTTTACCGCCCGCTCTGTGGGAGTCGCCGCCCGAGGGCTTGGCTGCTGTAGTCGTTTCAGCGGCTGTCTCTGTAGTCGGTTCGGTAGTTATTTCGGTAGTTGTTTCGGGCAGACTTCCCTTTACCCTTACAGAAACGGTTTTGCTCATTACTACCGTTTCGTCGCTTATATCGCCAATGTCCTCCGTAATGCCGTCCCTATTGAATAACACAAGCTTACCCTTATTATCAAAGGTATTGTCGTTCTCATCTACAAACAGGCTATAACCTTTCTTTACAGCAGTAACGGTAACTGTGGCAATACCCTCCTTCTTTCCGTAAAGACTTCCGTTTGACGGGTCTATTTCGGCAATAGTCGGATCGCTTATGGAATATACAAGTCTGCTGCTTTTTTCTGCTCCGTAGGGGGCAACTTGGAAGCGGGGATATACGGTTTCTCCGGCATTTACCTCAATAGCGCCCTCATCGCCGTCATTTATAATTATATCCGTTACTTCAAGGTCTTCATCCCTTATGAGGTAAATATCCGTGCTTTCTCTGTAAAAAACATTCCCCTCTTCGTCCTCAAGGCTTATAAATAGTGTCTGAGCAGTACCTTCTGTCCATATTTCGCTTATGTCAACACTTTCTTGTACAGAGGCTGTTGCATTGGGCTCGATAGACTCAACGGGAATACTTAAAAGCTCCACAGTCCCCTCTTCGCCGCCTCTTGCTCTTACCTTGAAAAGTAAATCTCCTGTCGCCTTGTTGCCGTGGTTTGCAAATACGGCTGTTATATCCTCCTCGTCGTTGTTGGTTCTGTTAAGAACGGGGTCTATATTCTCTATAACAGCAGACTTTTCAAACTCGTACTCGCCTACAAATTCATTTTCCGTAAGTCCGTCCTCGTGAGCCTTTATTGTAAATTTATAGTGATCTCCCGTATCGGGTACTCTGAATGTAAACATACCCTCAGCCTCATCGTCCCCGAGCTCAGGATCACCCGAATCGTGAGCCGCTGCGCAGTGAGTATTTACAACACATTCTCCAAGGTCTGTCACCACTCCATCACTGTCAGTCATAGTGGCAGAAAATGTCACACTTTCACAGGGAACTACGCCTACGTTTTCAGCCTTTACATACAGCACAGCATCATGCCCCGATGTGGGATATTCAGGCTCTGTATATACATCTGTTATATCTACAGAACTTACCACCCTATAGCCGTGCATTACAATGTCTGAATTTGCCGATATGCTTGTATTTCCGCCACCGTCTGTTTCCAGTGTGCTTCTCCTGAACGCGCCCATCATTGTTTCGTTGTCAAGAGCCACAAATGACTGCTCACTGTAAAGTGTGTTGTTTTCCTCGGGCACGTCATAGGCTAAAGCTGCGCCCCATCTGCCGGAGTACACAAGGGTAGGCTCGCCCGTTTCAGGATCAGTTATTTCCTCTGAAGAAAAATGAGGATCGTATATTCGCATATAAAGACTTCTCTTTACTTCAGAGGGATTTTCTCCGTTTTCGTCAAATTCCGTCTTTGAGTCAAGCTGGTTCCATATAATATAAAGTCTTCCGTCAGGCTGCACAGAAACATCAAAGGTCTGGGCGGCATCGGCTCCATTCTGAACAAGGGTGTAAGGCATATCTTCTATAGCATAGCCATCGTCTGCCCCCATAACGTCCTTGGCAAGCTCCATACTTATATCGGTGCATACCACATTGCCATCTCTGTTCCAGTAGAGATAAACCGAATTGTCATATTCCACCGTCTGGGGATTGCTGTCCTGAACTTCGTTTGACGTAAGTCTTATAGGTCCGAAAGAGGAATTGTTGTTTATATCCACCACAGAAGCATATATTTCCATATCTTCATTGGTGTCAGTGCTGCCGTCCCTGTCAACGGTATAGGTCACAAATGCCTTATCGCCGTAGGTGTGGGCAGACATCTCATTTATGCCAAGAGTATCTTCCACAAGGGGCATAAATCTCTGATTGTCAAGACTGCCGCTGCCATAGTGGTCTTCGTAGGCAATATATGTGGCTTCATTTTCGGAATAGCCTATTTCATTAAAGTCGCTGTCCAGCATTTTATAGCATACCGTACTGTAGGCATTATTTAAAAATCTGTCTAAGTCCTGAACGGTGTCGTATGCAAATACAGAATTAGTATCGGTATAGTCCATTGTAAGATATGCAATAAAAGTTCTGCCCGTTTCTTCATTATACGCTATCCTTGGCATTGAATTGGAAAATTCGTCCGCTTTGGTGAGTGTTTTCGATACACTTATATTTCCGTTTGAGTCGAATACACAAAAGCTCAAATCTGCGCTGTCCAAATAATCGGGCACATCTGAGGCTGCATCTCCGAATTTACTGTCAAGGTCGCTGTATACAACCATTACTTTGTCCCCTGCCTGAGCCACAGAATAGTCCAAATCTGCCGTTCCGTCATCGTCCAATATAACAGGCTGCGACCAGCTTCCATTATCATATATCATATAGTAAAGGGTCTGACAGTCATAATCGTCCCTGGATAGATCATCGCCCATATAGAACATTATAAACCTGCCGCCGCCAAGGTGCATTATCTGAGGAGACGGGTGTTTGAGAGTGCCACTTAACTGTCTTTCAAAAACAGGAGTAATGCCGCCCCCGTCTTCACCCTCTGCATTATTTGCAAGGCTTATAGCCTGAGCGCTTGACGTTTCATCGGGAACTCTTATATTAGTGGTTATAAAGCTGTTGCCGCTGCCTCTTGATATAGCACCCATCACGCCTCGAAGCTCCCCTGACTGAGAGCTGCCGCCTGCCGATATACTTGACGTGGCAGTCTTAACGCCGCCCTTGGGGAACAATTCGGGCTGACCCTCAGGTTTTTCCTGACTAAGGCTCTTTACATAATTCGGAAAGCTATTCTTGTTTGCGGCGGCACTGAATTTGAGCCAGTCGTTGTCTATCATTCCGTCACCGTAGAACATACCCTCGGTAATTGTAAGAACACGGAAGGAAATAGGTATAAAGGCAAGGTCTAAGTCTACATTAAGACCAAACTGGAAAGTGCCTGCCCCCGTTTTAGCATCCTGCAAAGCAAAATTCATATTGAAGTCTCCGCTTATTCCGCCTGAGATAAAGCCCCTCCAGCCTACTCCGGCGCCTACGGTAAGCCTTGGCAGAACGCCAAAAAGTCCTGCATCGGATGAACCTTCCGTGTTGATCTGCATACCTTCGGTATATTGCAGAGCACCGGCATTGGGGATTATACCCCATACACCCTTTATTGTTACGCCCCCTGCCAAAGTGATATAGATAGGCACAGGGCCTACATATATAGATATATCGTCTCTTGCATCAGCCAAGAAACCTCCTATAATATATATCTGATCGCAGAAATATTTGACATTGCCGCCTTCATAGGTCTTGAACACTCGCATATAATAGCCCAAGCCGAATTTTATGTTCCATTTAAGCTTGCCTGCCCTTGCCACCGCAAAACCACCGGGCGTTGAACGGGAGTCGCCGGCTGCCTTAAGGTCGTTTTTGCTGTTGTAGGCTTTTTTGTCAATATCGCTGTCGGGAGGCGCCGGCTGGAGAGGTTTGACGGTTATGTTTGTAACGGCAGGATCTATAAGAACACTTGCCAGCTTAGCAACACGCTGAGAAGCTGAGCCGTCTACAAATACGGTGGAACCGTCTCTGCCCGCCTGTCCTATTGCCGCCTTTACAAGAGCACCGCTGCCCATGTGAAAATCATATGCCTCATACTTAGGCTGCTGCGTCGTAGCTTCTGTAGAGCTTTCCTCCGAGCCGCCCTCTGAGCCTGTCACTGCCGTAGCAGTCCCCGAATAAGCCCCTGAGCCGTCGTTATAATCCGATTCCTTCTTAAGCTCTACCACTGCCGCTCCCATATCAAGCCCGGGAGACAGCTCACCTAAAAAGTCCAGATTTCCAAGCCCCATATCGTCTATCTCAGGCATCTTTACAGATACAGGGTCGAGCTGCTGTGTAAATGTTACGCCCGTTTCCACTGCTCCGCAGCCCCGCCCGTAAATGTCGTAGGCTTCGATGGTAAGCTTTCCGCCGTCTCTTAAATATTCTCTTGCGTTGAAGGAGGAGGTATATTTTTCACCGTTTTCCTTGTCCATATGCCATTCCTTTACAACGCCTCCACTGTCGTCATAGCTTCTTAGCACAACCTGAGAAATTTCATATCCGTCGGCAACGCTGAATTCTGCTGTGGCGGTAATTGTTTTGTCCTCCAAAGTTATGCCGTTTGTTTTGTCCTCATTGCAGTTAAATTCAAAGCTCTTTACCCAAAAGTTTTCGTTTTGGAAAGGAAGTTCATAAATTATCAACGGCTCATTCTTGCCTATTCCTTTGAGCATGGGAGAATGTTTTATAAGGGTTTCTCCGCCGTTTCCAAAAATAAGATTGGTATAATAGCCTTGTGTACCGTGGGGCACCAGCACGCTGAAATATCCGTCCTGGTCCGTTGTGGTAGATACCTTGTAGGTCTTGCCGTCTACCTCCTCAGACTGAGTAGGGTCAAGTGAACCTATGGTAACATCCACTCCTGCCGCTCCTGTATAGGTAGACTTGTCTTTTATATCCACCTTTTTACTTGCAGGAGATCTTAAGGTTGCTGCGGGCTTTATGATCTGACCTGTTATAACTGCATTTTTCTTATTGCTGTTTATCTTTACAAAACAGTAGGATACCTCGGCGTTGTCAGCCTTAACCTGAAAGCTGAAGGTATCGCCTATATGCACTGAATATATAGGCAATGCTTTTGTGTCTGCGGAGGAGGCATCGTCAGTATAGAGCCACAAAGCCGTGTAGCCCTCCTCTGTCTTTGCATAAAGACTTACAGTGTCCCCCAAGGAAAGATTATCTATATGTCCCGTCATACCTGCCAATTTTGACATATTTTCTTCAATCGCCTTATTAAGGTCTGTCTGAAGCTCATTTACCTGAGCCAAATATTCATTATATGCCTTTTTCTTTTCCTCGTTTCTCCCATTTACCTCCTCCAAATACTTTTCGTATTTTTCGGGGTGTTTTTCCAGGTATTCTTCATATAAGCTCTCTACATCAGAATTAGGAAAAAGAGAGAGGCTGTGATCCGCAAAATAAATATACATACCGTCAATATCTGTGGGGGAGGAAAAATCTGCAAGATGTGACTCATTAAGCGCGGCAATCTGTTCTTCATTCAGATGTCTGAAGTCGTCTTCTATTATTGCTTCGGCAAGCTCCTCGGTCAGATCTCGGTAGTCAGCTCCGGCAGTGCTATATTCCCCGTTGTTGTAGATATATTTATACTCTCTTTTAAGACCAAAAAATATTTCCTTGCTCTCAAACTCAAAAGCTTTTTCTGCCCTCTCATTGTGATATATAGTTTCGGCTATTCTGTATTTCAGATCATCAACCGATGCCTTTGTTGTTCCCAAAAGACCGTTTTTGTAATATGATATAAGCTTCAGAAGATGTACATAGGGAATTTCCTTATAGCTTTTATAACTCTTACTGTAAATATACGGAAGCTCATTTTCAAACTTATAGGCAAGCTCCGGCTTATCTGCAATATAACTTAGCACTATTTCCAACGATTGCGCCTCATCCATAGGCAGCGTCCTTGCAAATTCCGCCATGCTCATAGGCTTCTCCATTATTTCCTTTGGAGCTTCAGCCTTTTTTTCCGCAAGAGCCTTCCTGATAGTTTCCACATCGTTGATAACAACATCGCCCGTCATATTTACGCCTGTTACATAGCCGTGAAGAGCGTTGCTTTCCTTGTCCTCTTCAATGACTCCTATCATATCGTGTTTTACTGTCACATGCTTGTTGTCCTTTTCAAATTCCACCTTTATGCTCATATCCTGAGTAAGGGGAATGTCATCACCGTATTTGTATGACTTTCCGTTTGCCGTTATAGACTGTATATGATAGCCCTGGTCGGGTATTATTTCGGGGCGCAAAAGGTCGTTTTTACACCATAGGCTGCTTGTTATGTCCTGATCGTTGTACACAACTCCCCCTACTTTGAACTGCCCGTGCGAGTATGGCTCTATATGTATTTTATCAACCTTTTCGGTCCTTTCAAACACAGCCTTTGCACTGATAGTGTCCTTCGACTGGTCGCCGTTATAAATATAGTTGATTATAAAATCATCGTCAAGCTTTACCTCATCGCCGTTTTTTGCGCTGCGGGACGTGTTGTTTCCTGTGTAGACCACTTCTTTAACGGAGCAGCCGTAATTACGTCCGTCACCGCTGAGCTCGCCCCTTGCATATATACTTTCATCTTTTATATAGTCCACCTGGGAGCTTGGGTTATCTGAGGTTTCGTTTTGACCGTTTGCCGTAGTTCCCGGTGAAAAGCTCTTTGTTTCTTTCCTGCTGTTCTCGTCTGTGCCCGTGTATACATAATATTTAAGATCATCGGGCTTCTGCAGGTTCAGTTTAAAGTTGGTATAAGTACATATTACATTACTTAGTGTAAGTGTTGAGCCGGACATAATCGTAAAAAGACTAATTTCAAGCTTAACGCTCTTATTTCTCATACCGTTCATATCTTTGGACGAAATAGTCCTATTATGACTTACGGAGCCGCCATTCCGATCCTCATAGCCGCCACCGTTAAAAGACAGGCGATTTTGTCCTGTCCAGTTTCCGCCTTCAAAATGATAGTCTATATGGTCAACGCCTACAAGATCAACATAATCCTCAATTTTAGACTTTACCCATAAACCGTCTTTCCAGAAGTTGTAGTGAGTCGACACACTGAATTTACCGTCAGGATGGGAAGGTGTAGTCAGATTAAAGGTATTGTTGCTTGCGCTTATAGGAGAAATTTCCTCATCGACGGAGGGCTTTGCCGAAATAGTATGAGCATCACCCACATCGGAATAGTTTACAAGTGACTTGTTGTCATTGTTTGAATAAGGCAGTATGTCTATGTGGGTTTTTCCCCGGGTAACAACAGCATTGTCCTCCGTTTCGGCGGTAATGTCAAAACCTACCTTCTCCGTAAGCCCCTCCAAGCCCTCTCCTATAAAGGGTATGTATATCTTCTTTTCGGTCTCTTCGGGCAGAAAATCCACACTTCCCATAACCGGCACATAGTGCTCGTCAGACTTTGCGCTGTCCGCCAGTGTGGAAACATACACGCTTAAAAAGTCATTCACGTTTCCCTTTCTCACAAGCTTTACGGTAATGCCCTCGGCATCAGCAAAAGCCTCATAGCTTTCCTTTTCAAAGCCCAACTCGCATTTTTCAACCTCTTCATCATCGTTTATGTACATAACGCTTGTTATGCGTGAGCCAAGCTCCGAGCCGTTTGTGGGAGTACAGAGAGCAAGCTCCAAAACGTCCTGCGTTTCGTAAACATCATCATCAATTATTTTAACATGAAGCAGCTTATATGCCTCGCCGTCTGCAAAGGTCATTGTGTACGAAATGCCTTCAGCCGCCTCTATAGACTTGCTCATTGCTTCAGCCGCCTGTTTGGTCTCATCATCAGGCTCAAAAAAGCTGTCAAGACTGTGAGCCGCCTCGTCCCTATAGGCAGTAGTTGTCTTGCCTACAGCCTCATCGTGCATTTTGTGCAAAGCCGAGGTATAGCCGCCCATATTGTCGGAATACTTAACGTCCGGGGCATTTTTCTCCATTTCAAGCCCCTCGTCAATACTTATGAGCTGAGGGACTTCCCCGTCAGACTTTTCCTCAGGTTCAAGAGCAGAGCCCGACACAGTATCATCAGCCGTCTGTATACCTTTGCCCTCCAGAGCTGCCCCGGATGCGGTGTTGTCGTCTGTTTCTAAAATGTAGGGCTGTATGGCTTGGCCGGAGGTTAATCTGTCCGTTGTAAAAGCCAAACTCTTATTCTCCTCTATCTGAGTTTCAAAAAGTGTGGGATTATCTTCACTCTTTTTAAGGTCGTGATAAAAGCCAAGAACATCCCTTTCCTGCAAAACAAAATCCTCTCCGTATTTTGCCGAAATTTCAATAGCCTTTATATTTACGCTTACCTCTCCCTGCGTACCTCCTCGGCGCAGAACATAAAAATCAAACTCCTCGCCCTCACTTGTCTGTATGCGCGGCGCAAGAACCTCAAACATACCTCCGGGGTGTTTTGCGGCAAAATCATCGCTTACCCGCAGCTGTGAAACATCGGTTTCAGGCTCTGTGTCTGCCCAAACAGTATATGGCGCAAAAACTGCCGCCATAAGAATAAAAGCAGTAATCCTTTTGAATACCTTTGACATATGATCTCCCTCCCTTTCTGTTTACATAAAATAATTTGTAAGCTCGGTCTTTCTGATAAGCCCGAAGGAACAAGCCTGCACGAATAAATAATACCTCCATCGCAAACCGCAATCCCCATATATTATCATCTTCCATGTGCAGACTGACTTAATATATATTGCAAATATATATACATTATTATATTATATTTTACAATTATTTTCAATATGCCAAACCACACTTTTACATATTCCAACACAAATTTTACACACCCCCTATGCTCATAACCTCCATATAAAACAACATAAAATAATTCAGCAATAAAAAAACCGCCCACAGCAAAACAACCATAAGCAGCAAAAAAAGTAAACCCAATATTTACTTCCAACATATTCTATTGTATAATAACCCCCGGTCACTTTGCTAAACTCACATTAAAGCTCTACAGCAGTCCCAAAAAAGCCATCTGAATTTTACAGAAAAAAATACTACACAGAGGGACTAAAATTTGGCATAATGCTTATGACAGAACTTTTCTCTCATAAAGACTGCACTTAAGCCCCCTACTCACATTAAAAGCCTTTTGCGGAAAACATTTTTTTCGCAAAAGGCTTTTTTAGTCAGTTTATATCCCCTCTTTAACTGATAAAATAAGTTTACAGGGAGGGATTTATTATGAATTATGGATATGTGAGAGTATCAACCAAAGAACAGAACGAGGACAGGCAGCTTATTGCCCTTGACGAATGTGGAATTAAAATCGACAAAATTTATATGGACAAGCAAAGCGGTAAGGACTTTGACAGAACAGAATACAAGAAAATGATAAAACGGCTTAAATGCGGTGATGTTCTTGTAATTAAAAGCATTGACCGCCTTGGAAGAAACTACGAGGAAATACTGAACCAATGGCGGGAAATTACGAAGGTTAAAAAAGCTGATATAATCGTACTCGATATGCCCATACTTGACACCACACAAAATAAGGACTTACTCGGCACACTCATAAGCGACTTGGTTTTGCAGCTTTTATCCTACGTAGCAGAAAACGAACGCACAAACATAAGACAGCGGCAGGCAGAGGGCATAGCCGCCGCAAAAGCAAAGGGCATAAAATTCGGCAGACGGAGAAGATATAACCCCTTAGACTACATAGAAATATATGAAAAAACAGCCGCAAAACAGCTTAAAGTAATGGAAGCTGCCGCCATAATGGGTGTAAGCGAAAGCACCTACCACCGAATGAAAAGAGAACTCCTCGCCCTCGGCATAATAAAAAAACTGTCATAAAGTATAGTTTATGACAGGAAATAATATAATAATCTTATTTGTATATATTGTATCATAATAAAAGTAATAAGTCAATAATTCCGGTTTATTTTTACCAAATAAAATCGCCCTTTTAAAAGCTATCACAAAGTATACTTTATAGCAGAAAAATGAAAGGACATTATAATGAAAAAGAAAGAATTGGGATTATTTATTTTGACATTTTCCATTCCTGTTGTGATAATGTGTATAGTATACAGTGTTATGGGGCTTTATCCTTTTGGCACAAATTCTGTTTTATCTTTGGATCTGTGGGGGCAGTATTATCCTATGATAAAGGCATTGTGGTATGATATGCACGATCTTGCTTTTGACAGGTTTTCATGGGACGGCGGACTGGGCTTTAATTTGTATGCTCAGGCGCTATACTATACAAACAGTATTTTTTACAGGCTTCTCTATTTTTTTGATGAAAACCATCTGATAGAGGGGCTTGACGTACTGCTGATGATCAAATTCGGACTGTGTTCGGCTTCTTTTCTGGGCTTTATTAAATATAAATATAAAAATATAAATCTGAGTGCGGTGGCTGTTTCCGTAGGCTATGGGCTGTGTTCCTACTCACTGGCATACATAAACCAACCCATGTGGACAGACTGCATATGGCTGCTGCCCCTTGTAATGATAGGTCTTGAAAGGCTTGTACACCAAAAAAAGCCACTTATTTATACACTTCTGCTGGCTTTCACCATATATACGAATTTCTACATAGCTTTCAGTATGTGTATATTTATTTTGCTTTGCTTTATTGTAATGTCAGTGGATCTTTACAATAATAAAACAGAACTTCTCGGCGCTGTAAAACGCTTTTTATTTTATTCTGTTATAGCCGGTGGACTGTCTGCATTTTCAACACTCCCCATGCTTGCTGCGCTGGGTGACAGAGTTCCCGTTGACACCGTATTCGGCGGCATAAAAGCATATCACTCATTGGCGGAAATGTTCGGCAGTATGTTTATGTTTACAAACCTTTCGTATGAGTTTTTTGTTCCGAATATATATTCTGGTGTTTTTGCAATACCCTTTATAGGGCTTTATATAGGCAACAACGGCATTGACATAAAAAAGAGAACCGCCGTTGTATTAATGACTGCAGTGCTTCTGTGCTCACTGAATATAAATCTGCTCGATTTTATATGGCACGGTTTTCATTTTCCCAATCAGCTTCCGGGAAGATGGTCATTTATGCTTTCGTTTTTTGTTCTTACATATGTATATGAGGGCATAAATTCACAGAAAAAGGCGGATTTTTTCCAACCGCTTATAATGCTTTTACTGTTCATTCTTTTATTTGCCATAGGCTTGGGCTCAGATGCGCCCGACACAGATTTACACCTTAAAAATACAGTTACGCTGTGCTTTGCGGCAGTATATATTGTGCTTACTCTGCTGCTTTTCGCCCTTTCTTATCAGCCTGAAGCCGGAAAACGAAAAGGCAAAAAACACAGAAAAAACAAAGTCAGCCCAAATGACAAAACGAAAAAGACGATCGACTTCGCAAAAAAAGGAATAATGATTGTTATATCAGTAATTATAATCGCAGAAACAGGCGTAAATTCCGTGTACTGTGCAAAAAACAGCTTGCGCGTGTCCGAAATCGCTCAATATTTCTTCAACGACAGTATGAACGGAATAAGGGAAAATGTGCTTGATAATGATAAGGATTTCTACAGAGTCGAAATGAATCCCGGTTATACCTTTAACCCCGGTCTTCTCTTTGATTATAGGGGCATAAGCTATTATTCCTCTACAATGAATGGCAGAATATATAACCTTATGAAAGCCATAGGAAACAGAGTTTACGCAAAAAATGTAAGCAGCGTATACAATACCGCAAATCTGTTTACAAACAGCTTGTTTTCTGTAAAATATATAATTGACAGAAATAAAACCATGCCTATGTACGGCTATGAAATCATAGATGAAAATGACAACTATCGTCTGCTTCTTAATCGTGACAGTCTGCCTGTTGCTTTTCCTGTAAATAAAGAGATGCATCATTGGCTTGAGCAAAAGGATTTAAGCCCCTTGGAACAGCTAAATGATTTTTTGTACAAAGCTCTCGGAAGCAAATATGACGTTTTTGTCAAAATAAACCCCAAAAAGACGGAAGTAAATAATGCAGAGCTTGAAACCAAAGGGGAATGGATGGAAAGACATTATATCAGAACGGACAAATCAAAAGGTGTTTCTTTCAGCTATAGCTTCGTATGTGACAACAGCGGACCTTATTTCGCCATTCATAATTTTGTTGCGGGAGATGTTATTATAAACGCAGGTGGAACAGAATATAAAATAAATAAGTCATCTCCCATAAAATATATAGGTGAGCTTAAAAAGGGCGATGTTGTAACAATGGATATCAGTACAGATAATCTGAATTATGCTTTATACGGCTTAGAGCTTTACAGATTTGATCCGAAAACATTTCACAGCGCAGTCGAAAGGCTTAAGACCGGCGGTTTTGAAACCACGGACTTTTCCTCCGACACCCTTGAAGGTACAATAAAATCCGAAAAGGATAATCAGCTTTTCTTTACATCTATACCTTATGAAAAAGGCTGGGACTTATACTGCGACGGCGAAAAAATAAAAATACAGAAAATCGCTGACAGCTTAATAGCCTTCACCGTACCCTCAGGAAGCCACACCATAAAGTTCGTCCATCACACGCCTGCCTTGCTTCCCGGAGCTGTCATAAGTATACTGTTCTTATGTATTCTTGCCATTCTGCATATAAAAAGACATCGAAATGAAAAAATTGAAGTATAACCAAAACCCGAAATAGCTCCATCAGGCACTGCGCCTGTGCCGTCATAAAATGTGAAATATTATAAAAACCTCCTTGGTGAAGGATTTTAATGTGTTCAACAGGGAGGTTTGTTACGGTTTTTTTATGAAATTGTAAGCTTTTCGTTTTTATAGTCGTAAAACTGATCCAGCTTGAGGTCTTTTACTGACTTATAGGTTTTTCTGTTGTGGGGTGCAAGGTCTGAAAATGAGAAAAACTTTCCGCTGGCAACGTGCCTTAGCGAGAAGTTGTCGGCTGCTGTGATATCCACAGCCACAGGGCTTTTTATTTCGTCTTGTATGCGGACTCCGCTATTTTCAAAGGTTATTTTGCGGCGGAAAGAAATATCCGTGTGCTTGTCTACCAGTATGAGCTTTTTCTTTAAAAAGCCTATTATTTTGTTGCCAACTACGAAGGAAACCACTCTAAGACCCATGTGCATTATAGGTGTAGGCACTTTGAGCTTTACCATTGTAAATTTGCCTTCGACAGTTATTTCATTGCCGCTTGTGCTAACCTGCCATGTGTTGTCCTGCCAGTTTGATGCGGCGACCTTGCCTCCGCCGTAATCTACTCTGTAGCCGCAATCGGTGAAAATGACATTTTCGCCTTTAAACACCTTTATAACTCCGCCCTTTTTGCCGCCTACTATAGCATAAATGCCATTTTCGCCGTAGGCATAAAGACCTGAGTCGTCAAAATATTTATTTACGAAAGCCTGGTGACACGGAAGAACAGCATTTTCGTCTGCGGGCGTGGGGTTTTTCTTTTCCTTTTCCAACGCTCGTAGGAAGGAATGGAGCAGATAATGGCTGCAATATCTGTCGTCAACCGCATCCATAAAATAACCCGGCTCTGCGCTGTGCTTAAGTATCTCTCTTTTAACAGCCATTGCTGCCTTGCTGCCCTCTTGGAGCATTACCTCAATGCCGCTTGGGAGGAAGTAGGTAGTATTTCTTGAAGCGTATTCTCCGCCTATAGAGCCATCTGCGTGTATGAAATACTGTATGAAATCTACAAGTCTTTCAAGAGGCTCTTTTACTCTTTCGTCCTTGCTCATATAATAATATTCCGCAAGCATATCCAGAGAAACGCTTAAATAGCCTATGTCTGCCCCCTCATATTCCGAAAACCAGCCCTCGGGAGACTGTAGGGAAAGTATGCGATTAAGCTTTTTTTCAAGCCCCTGAAGTATCCAATCCTCTTTTGTGACAGTGTATGCCGAATACATTGCCGTAATAGATGCCAATTCCTGATTATATGCCTTTGGCTCTATGTGATTTGAAAGATATTTAGCCGTCTTTTTAAAGGCATCTTCAAGGCTCTTATCGTTCATATCAAGGCGCTTATACACCTCACAGGCTGAATACAGCGCAAAGGCTGTAGGCGGAAAGCCGTGCTCGTGAGGATAGTATTCGTTAAAGCTGCCGTCACTGAGCTGTATTTTTTTAAGGTAATAGCAGGTAGCCTCTGCCCACTCCTTGACATATTCGTGCTTATAATACACATTGCCCTCAAAATCTACGTTATATAAAAGAGCAAGGGCAAGTCCGCTTTGCTGAAGTATTGCCGAGGCAAAATCTCTTGTTTTAAGATGCCAGTGATTTCTGTCACAGCAGCCGTAGGTGGTGGAATGTTTATCTCTGTCTATCTGAGACAGCACCCTTGGCACTGTCTTTAAAATAAAATTTTCGTACATAATTACTCCTTAGTTTTCAATTCTTTTTATGGTTTTTACTTCTATATACTATAAATTTGCCGAAAAAGAAATTTACAATTGTTACCACAACTATCATTAAAGCTTTTCCTACAAAACGGTCTATATGGCAGATATCTACAAGCAAAATAAGACCCATAAATTCTATTACCCCTGACAGACCTCTTGTTATGACAAATTTTGTTATCTCTTTTATAAGCTCCCGATTTGATTCGCACTTGCTGTGGAAAACAAAATGCTTATTTGATAAATAAGCCGTAAGCTTTGTAAGTATCATGGATATTATGTTGGCTATTTTATAATCTATGCCCGCAAGCACCAAAAATGTATAGCTGAAAAAGCTTACCAAAGTAGTCACAACGCCCCATATACCGTAATTTATAATTTCCATTATCCTGTCGCTGCAGGCAGCTTCGCTTACTTTTTCAATAAGCCTTATGGGGATAATATTTAACAAGCCCCTTACAATTTTTGTTTTGCCCAACTTAAGCAGCATAAGAAACAGACAAGCTTTTATTCTGTTAAGCCCCTTGGGTCTTTCTATATCCAAATTGTAGTCGGGGAATGTTTTTAACAGTTTCTTTCTTTCGCCTATGCTTCTCTTTTTGTAGGCTATCAGCTTTTTTTGTGAAGAATATATGTCCTCTTCCCCTGAGTCTGATAGGGTTATTCTTTTCTCCGCTGCCATTTCGTTTATAATTTCGGCAGCGGCGCTGCTTCTTATAATTATCCTCGACCAACCATTGCCCATTTCCCGGGCATCGCCTAAAGAAATATCTGCAAATTCTCCTGTGAGGTCATAGCATTTCCAACATCTTTCTTTGGAATAAACAGTATTTAAAAATGTATAGCCATGCTTTGAAATAAAAAAGCTTTTACCGTCAGAGGTCAGTTTAAAGCCTGTTTTGTCTTTTTGGTTGCCCCTGTATTCAAGCTTTTTGATCTTGCTTGGGTCAATGCCTGATTTTTTAATGAGAAATTCGGTACATTCCTCTGTCATATTAAAGCCGCAGAAAATGGCTGCGCAAAGTACAATTCTGTTTTTTAAAACAGGGCTTTGCTCCATCGCCTTTCTGAGCCCCTGTATCTGACAGGGCAGACCCACATATAAATATTTGCCGTCATTTTCGAGTATATGTCTGATTATCTTATTTACGGGAATATATAAATATTTTGACTGCATTGTGTCAAGCAGCCTTTCCTTTGTGGTTATGGCTTCCACCTTATTTGTCATTACATCACAGGTAACGCCTATAACGCTGTCAACATAGCCTTTTTCCAAAAGAAAAAGCCCAAGCTCGATAGCTAAGTCGCCTGAAGATGCGTTATCTCTGACTTTTTCATTGTTGGAATATACTTTTAAAATGCTTTTATAAAAACCAAAGTCTAAATTTATATCTTCAACGGAAGTATTAAAAACCTCTTTATTAAAATGCTTATAGTCAAACTCTCCTCCGGGGCAGGCTTTAAGGCATTTTCCACATTCAACGCATTTATTTCCTACATTCTCGATTTTCCCTTGGGAAAAGTCAATAGTGCCCGTGGGGCAGACACCCATACAAGTGCCGCACAGACAACATAAATTTTTGTCTATAATTTCTTTTTTAAGATCATTCCAATTACTCATAGTCATTTTCCTTTGTAAGTAACAAAAATCTAAAGCCTTATTGCGTACCATTTTTTATTTTACCAAGTATTTATGACAAAATCAAGGGGTATTTTCACGCTTATCTTCCATTAAATGCCAATTGCATAAAATTTATTGACATAAAAATATAAATACTGTACAATAAGATAGTATCAAAAGAAGAAGTAAAAAGGAGAAATACTTATGAAGCTGATTATTCAGATACCGTGCTATAATGAGGCAGAAACCCTCGAGGTAGCTCTGAACGATTTGCCTAAGCACATAGATGGCATAGATGAAATAGAATATTTGATAATAAACGACGGCAGCCGCGACAACACTGTAGAGGTGGCAAAGCGCTGGGGTGTCAACTATGTTGTAAACTTCAGACGAAACAAGGGACTTGCCAAGGGCTTTATGGCAGGGCTTGATGCTTGTCTGAGGAACGGCGCTGACATTATAGTAAACACCGATGCCGACAATCAGTATAACGGCGACGATATAGAAACCATCGTCCGCCCTATTCTCGAAGGCAAGACAGACATAGTAATAGGCGAAAGACCCATCGACCAGACAGAGCATTTTTCACCAATTAAGAAAAAGCTCCAGCACTTCGGCAGCTGGGTAGTAAGGGTAGCATCAAACACAGACATACCCGATGCCCCAAGCGGTTTTCGCGCATACAGCAGAGATGCTGCCATGCGTCTTAACGTAACAAACGAATATACCTACACTCTTGAAACTATCGTGCAGGCAGGCAGAGATAAAATGGCTATGACGTCACTGCCTATACGTACAAACGGCGAGCTGAGACCTTCAAGACTTTTTAACTCTATGATGGGCTATGTCAAAAAGTCTATGGTGACCATAGTAAGGGCATTTATTATGTACAGTCCGCTCAGGTTCTTTGCAATGTTAGGTATAGTTCCTCTTATATTGGGCTTTATTTTAGGCGTGAGATTTGTTATATACTATTGCATAGGTTTAGGCTCTTATCATTTTCAGTCTCTCGTGCTCAGTGCTGTACTCATGGCTACGGGCCTTCTGACAATGATAATTGCGCTTCTTGCCGATCTTATCGCCAGAAACCGTAAGCTGCTTGAAGACATACAATACCATGTAAGAAAGCTCGACTATGACTTGGCAGTAAAAGAAAAAGAGGAAAAAGAAAGCGAGTGAAATAAATGAGCAAAAATTATAATATAGCTGTGGCAGGCCTTGGCTATGTGGGCTTAAGTCTTGCCGTACTGCTTTCAAAAAATAATGAGGTACACGCAGTAGACGTGTTACCCGAAAAGGTAGACCTTATAAACAAGGGGCTCTCCCCTATTGCAGATGATGAAATAGAAAAGCACCTTGCAAGCGGAAGGCTTAAGCTTACAGCCACACTTGACGGCGAGAGCGCATACAAGAACGCTGACATAGTAATAGTTGCTGCGCCTACTAATTACGACCCACACAAAAACTTCTTTGACACAACAGCCGTAAAGCAGGTGGCAGACCTTGTTACAAAGTGCAATCCTAAGGCATACATAGTTGTAAAATCTACTGTGCCTGTAGGCTTTACACAGAGCCTCAGAGAAGAAACAGGCAACAAGCGTATAGTATTCTCTCCCGAGTTCTTGCGCGAAGGCAAGGCGCTCTATGACAATTTATATCCCAGCAGAATAATCGTTGGCTTTGACACAGCCGATGAAGATGCCAAAGCCTTTGCAGAAGTTTTTGCAGGGCTTTTAAAGGAGGGTGCAATAAAAGAGGATGTGCCTGTTCTCTACATGGGCAGCACAGAGGCTGAGGCAGTTAAGCTTTTTGCAAATACTTATCTTGCCCTTCGTGTGTCATATTTCAACGAGCTTGATACTTATGCAGAGATGAAGGGACTTAACACAAAGCACATTATAGACGGTGTGTGCCACGACCCGAGGATCGGCTCTCACTACAACAACCCCTCCTTCGGCTACGGCGGCTATTGCCTGCCAAAGGACACAAAGCAGCTTTTGGCAAACTATCGTGACGTACCCGAAAATCTTATAGGCGCTATTGTAGAGAGCAACCACACCAGAAAGGACTTCATTGCCGACAGAGTGCTTAAAAAAGCCGGCTATTATGACTATTACAGCAGCGGCAGCTTCACAGAAGACAAGGAGCATAAATGCGTTATAGGCGTATACAGACTCACTATGAAGAGCAACTCCGACAACTTCCGTCAAAGCTCTATACAGGGCGTTATGAAGAGAGTTAAGGGCAAGGGCGCATCTGTTATAGTATATGAGCCTACCCTTGAAGACGGCAGCACATTTTTCGGCAGCCCCGTTGTAAACGACCTTGATGAATTTAAAAAGAAATGTGATGCTATAATAGCCAACCGCTATGACAGCTCACTTGACGACGTAAGAGATAAGGTCTACACCCGTGACCTCTTCGGCAGAGATTGATATAACTTAAAAAGCCTGCAGCTTTATTGCCGCAGGCTTTTATAATGTCAGCTAAAGAATTCTATGGCATTTTGCAATGAATAGAAAAACTCAGGATTGTTTGTGCTTGTAAACTGTATGGCTATAAGAAATGCGCTTATAGTAGACAGCACTGCCAAAAATACAAAGAACGACATGAAAATATACTTTACTTCCTTCGAGTCTTTATATTTAGTGTAGGCTGCGAATATTGTTATCACAGTGACTAAATAAAGCAGAAAAGCAAAGTCTAATATAACTCTTTCCTTTATTCTGACAAGCTCAATGTCATAGGCTATTATTATCAGCGAAAATACTAAAATAAGTACGGTGATCAAACCGAGCTTTCTATCCTTAAGCTCTTTTCCAAGCCTTGGAAGGAGTATCATAAACAACATTATCGGCTGTATTAATATAATGCCGCCCATTATGTCCTCTGTTAATGAATATCCCATATATCTTGTAGACACATAAATATTTGTCATAAACGGGAAAACGGAATTTATGCGAGGAGGATGGAATAAATAAGCAAAAAAGCCTAAGGGCAGTCTTGCCAATATAAGACCTCTGTGGGTCAGGTCGTTTGTGGTAAGGTTGTAGGTTGCGCCAAAATCGGTTATGTTGCCGAAGCGGGCGAAGTTATAATAGGAAATAGGTATTGCCACAATTATAACAGGCAGTATAAGGGCAACAGCCGACATTAAGCCATTTTTGGTTTTAAGAATTTTATCCTTAAAAACAGACTTAAAGAATATAGGTATGCACAAAAATGCCACAAGCACATAATGAGGTCGACATCCCGCAACAAGAGCAAACAGGAATGAGCCTATAGCTATACGTGCAGGGCTTAAACATTCCTTTCCGGTTTTGTCATACTTAAAGGAGCTGAGCCAGAAATACAGACCGCCCAAGGTAAGAGTTATACCCATAAATACAGGGAAGCTGTAGAAATCGGCAAACTTGATTATATGGAACATGGTTGAGCCGTTTACAAACAGTGCCGAAAGTATCAAATACATGAGTATGGGTATGTCGTCCTTTGAAAAATACCTTTTGAGTATGCTGTAAATAAGCAGATAACTGAATATTACAAATATAGGTATCAATATCAGATAGCATGTAAATATAGATATATCTACTCCAAACAGCACCTTTGCGGGAATGTTGAAAACAACAGCCGGCACTACCCCGAAATAGCAATAATATTTACCCTCGTAGTAGGCATGATCCCACTTATAGCTGACGCCTTTTGATATTCTCAGCCCGTAGTCGTAGGGGTTTGAAAGGTTTTTAAGCCCCTCGCTTGGCACATCATCAAGATATACCTGCCCTTTAAGCAGAGCATTTGTCAGCTTCTGATATTGGGTAGTCACGCCAATACCGTTATCCACAGACTGTGTATTTAAAGATAATGAAAAAACAAGTATAATTATGTGCACTATCACACAACAGGTGATTATAAGCTTGTGATAGTCGTTTTTAAAATCCAAGTTATAATCATACAGCTTAGATGAAGGTTTTATCAGATAGAGGAGGCTCAATATTACAAACAATGAAAGCACTCTTAATACGCTAAAATTAAAGGGTACGGGCTTGTTTAATACTATATTGTCTATTCTTATATTCTTACCCTTTGCATTTTTAATCGTAACAGACAAATCGTGTGAAGTGCCTACGAGATGAAGCCTTTTATATTTAGACCTTTCTAAAGTGCTTACAATATTGTTGTCTACGGTGGTTATGCCCGTAGAGTTGGCTATGTCATCTATCTTTAATGAAAAGGTTATTTTTTTGTTTTTTTCGTTTGTCAGTGAAAATTTAGATGTTTTGCTATTTAACAGGTCTGCATTTTTTATGTCAAGATAGATGTTGTTTACATGGCAGTTGATCTCTTTAAAATTAATAACGGCTTTATCATCCTTTAATTTATATGTGTTATTTCCCATATAATCTGCCTGAGAATTATCTATATCAAATTCATCCATAACCACAGGTTTGTAAGACAGACTTTCGTAAAACCTATAATTAAATAAAGAAACCTCTAAAAGCAAAACCACAACCGCAAAGATAATAAACACTCTGTATTTTTTAATAAAATCTTTATTGATCTTAAAGGCAGGTTTATCTGAAGCCCCTTCGCGTCGTTTTATATTCAAAGACATTTTATGCTTCCTCCTATATAAGCTTATGGCTTTTAAATTTCTAAATATTCATCAATATTACAGAAGACAGCAGCTTTTATAAAAACCACTGATCTCCGCTATACTCAATAAAAGCATTATACCATATTATATATAAAAAAGGAAGAAAAATTTTCTTTTATTTATAGCCATAGAATTTCTCAGTATGAAACGAACCATTTTGCGCTGTACAAAACAGTTCGGTAATTTGCCCGAAGGAAAGAGGTTTTATTGATTATTTTTGGTTACACAGGCTTTTATTATAAGCAATACTGCTATCATAACAACTATAGCTATAGGAAGCACCACCCATGCGTTCTGCACAAAGGCTGCCATAATGTAGGCTGCAAACGCCACTGCCGCTGCGGTAAGGGCATAGGGTATCTGCGTGGAAACGTGTATTATGTGGTTGCACCTTGCGCCTGTAGAAGCCATAATTGTAGTATCTGAAATAGGCGAAATATGGTCGCCGCATACAGCGCCTGCCATACAAGCCGATACTACTATAACAAGCAGCTCGCTGGAGGCAGGAAATACCGTTATTACTATGGGAAGGAGTATTCCGAAAGTCCCCCAGGAAGTGCCCGTAGCAAAGGCAAGCCCAAGAGCAACCAGAAATACTATTGCAGGCAGGAAGAACTTAAGCCCTGCTGCGCTGTTTTCCATAAACCCTGCCACAAACGCATCAGCCCCAAGCATAGAAGTGACTGCGCTGAGTGTCCACGCAAATGTGAGTATCAGTATAGCAGGCACCATTGAGTTAAAGCCCTCTACTATACAACGTGAAAACTCCTTAAAGGTTATTATCCTGCGGGGAAGATAAAGAAAAAATACAAATACAAGAGCAACAAATGAGCCAAGAACAAGGCCTATTGAAGCATCGCTGTTTGTAAAGGCATCGGCAAAATTTGCCTCGCCGCTGAAAAATCCCCCTGTGTATACCATACCGCATATACATGAAATTATAAGCACAATAACAGGCAATATCATATCTATCACCCTGCCCTTTTCAGAGCCCTGGTTTGCCTCCAGATCTCCGAAGGGACGGTCCTCTGTACTGAATAAGTCGCCGTTTTCTGCATTTATCTCATTCTTCCTCATAGGCCCGTAATCGAAATTCAAAAGCGCCATGGTGACTATCATTACAAGTGAAAGAATAGAATAAAAATTATACGGTATGGCACGAAGGAACAGTTCCGCCCCGTCGTAGCCGTCTACAATTCCCGTTACAGCCGCTGCCCATGAGGATATAGGCGCTATTATACATACAGGAGCCGCAGTGGCATCTATAATATAGGCAAGCTTTGCCCTTGAAATTTTAACCTTGTCAGTGACGGGTCTCATAACGCTGCCGACTGTCAGGCAGTTGAAATAATCGTCTACAAATATCAGAACGCCTAATATAAATGTGGAAAGAATAGCGCCTCGCTTAGAGCTTATCCTTTCGGAAGCCCAACGTCCGTATGCCGTGCTGCCCCCTGATTTGTTCATAAGCGCAACAAGTATGCCAAGCATTACAAGAAAAATAAGTATGCCAACATTCCAAGGGTCTGACAGCTTTGCTATCATAGCATTGGTAAATATGGCATTGATAGCGCCCTCAAAGCTGAAGTTGGCATAAAGAAGTCCGCCTGCCACAATACCTATAAAAAGTGAAAAATACACTTCCTTAGTGACAAGCGCCAGCACAATTGCTATTGCGGGAGGCAAAAGCGACAGAGCGCTCTGATAAAACCATGAGGTGGTCTCACCGTCTGCTGCAAAGCATACAACAGGCATGGCTGTTATTATAAAAATAAATATCAAAACAAAAACAATTCTTTTATTCAAGCTTATATTCCCTTCCCGTAAAAAGTTTTATACAAAAAAATTATATCACTTTATTACATAGCCTGTCAAATAAAACCTCCTAAAGGAGCGTGCCGAGGTAATTATTGACTTGTCACTTTTACTGTGTTACCATTTTTATATAAAAAACATAATATTGGCTTCTGCCATAAAGTGCGAAGATAATGTGATCGGAGGGAAAAATGGAACATACAGACAATGAGCTTAACAATCTTTACATTCTTGCAAGACGTGCAAGGGAGCAAAATAACTATGAATATGCGCAAAAGTATTATGAACAGGTTATAGTAAAAGACCCTTCAAGCTGGGAGGCTAACTTCTACACAATATATTATCAAGCTATGAATTGCAATATCGAAGAACTCGAAACGGCTGCACTAAATGTAAAAAACTGTGAAAAAACCGTTTTTTCTCTTATAAAAGAAAATGTAACAGACCCCGCCGAACGGAAAAAGGCTGTTAAAGAGGTTGCAAAAAAACTGGATGAAATATCCGATTTCTTATTTAAAAAAAGCTATTTTACCGGTGTATCTAAACATGTTTTATAATATAGCCGTTATTTTATGGAAAGATGGTTTAAATCAGCTGGCGGGAGTATTCAGTCCTTATGGGGAGGATGCCGAAACAGCCAAAAAATACATAAATAGAATCAGAAAATATAAGCCTGACTATCAGCCTCCCGAAAAAATATCCAAATATATAGCGAACAACTACAGACCCCACAACAAATCGAAAAAAAACAGTTCATATTACGGCTGTTATATAGCCACTGCCGTTTACGGCTCTTATGATTGCCCCCAAGTGTGGACACTTCGCCGATACAGAGATTATACTCTTGCCGAAAAATGGTATGGCAGAGCATTTATAAAGGTGTATTATGCAATAAGCCCCGCTCTTGTCAAATGGTTTGGTAATACAAAATGGTTTAAAAATATGTGGAAAAGAAAGCTTGACCGTATGGTAGCAGGGCTTTGGGCAAAGGGTATAAAATCAACGCCCTATAAAGACAGAGAATGGCAGAATTTTTAAATTAAAATAAGCCCGCGTTTGCGGGCTTTTAAAATTTCAGCAGAATAGTTCGTTTTCCTTTCTTACAGAGCAGGCCTTTTTAAGTGTAAGAGCTGCCGCGGAAACCAAAACATTGTTAAGCTTTCTTGTTTTCTCGGGGCATAGCTTAACACAGCGCATACAGGAGATACACTTCTTTGGGTCTGCAATAAAGCTTTGGGCATCTATTGCCTGCACGGGGCATTTTTCGGCACATAAACCGCATTTAACACAGGCTTTGCCGGGCTTTGGCACAAGTCCCCCGCCACCTGCATTTTTGTACGGTCTGTTTCCCGGAATGAATTTTACTTCTTCGGTATTTGACATTATACGGCGGGCAAATTCTTCCAGCTGCTTTTTGTCGGAAATATCGGGTCTGCCCGTGGCATACCCGGGAAAAATAGAGTGCTCGGCAACAGCCGCTATGGCAGCCACCACCTTAAAGCCACATTCCTTTGCGGTATCCTCCATCTCTGCCAAAGTGTCCTCATAAGCCCTGTTTCCGTATACGCATACAAGGGTGCACCTTGCGCCCTTACCGTCTATCTTTTTTAATCTTTCAATAGCAACAGCAGGTGCACGTCCTCCATAAGATGGCATAGCTATTATTGCCATATCCTCAGGAGAAAGCTCAAAAGCAGAATAGTCTTTCCCTCCGTCACAAAGGTCTATCTTTTGGGGCATATGGCTCATACACCCGCCTATAATATCTCCTACCCGCTCAGTCCCCCCTGTGGGGCTGAAAATGATCTCAGCTACCTTCATAAATTACTCTCCTTTATTTAAACATTAAATAAACATTGAAGCGCCCATTTCAAATACTCTTTTGCACTCACTCGGGAAAACTTCGTCATGTCTTTTTTGTTTAGCCTCGGCATCAAACATAGACCACTTCCAATCCGTTTTGCTGTAGTCTTTGATTTGGAGAGTATCGCCGCTTACAAATACCTCAGTAGGACCTACAAAGCGGTTCAGAGTTTGCCTGTAATTTTCAAGCATATCCTTATACACACCCTCAGGGGCATTACTTGTCATAATAAGAAGCACAGGTATTCGGTGTTCATTACAGCAAGGCGTTTCCGCATTATATGTAAGATTTTGAAATATAAGCCTCTCATACAGAGCACGAAAAGAAGCAGTCAGCTCGCTTAAATAGTTAGGAGAGCCTATAATAAGCCCGTCCGCCTCAGAAATAGCATCAAGAACCGCCGCCAGACCGTCCCTGCATATACAGTGTCCCTTATTTTCTTCCTTCTTACAGCCAAAGCAGGATATACAGCCCGTATACATATCAAGGCTGAAAAGATCAAACCTTTCCACTATAGCCCCCACAGACTGCGCCCCTCTTACTGCCTCATTTATCAAGCTGTCAGTATTCCAACCTTTTCTCGGCCCTGCATTGACCGCCACTATCCTTTTGCTCATGTATAACCCCTCTTTGCTTTATTGTCCTTTGTCTTTGGCATTGTTAAATCTTTTTGCTCTCTCCGAAAGCTCTGCAAGCTCCTCCCGGGAAAGTTCGGGCAGCCTTTCAAGCTTTTCTAAAAACAGCGAAATGCTTTCCTTTTCTCTTATTTTCAAAAATTCCATATAATAGCTCACCACAACACCGGGGATCATTGCCGTTACTACAATTGCATATATGGCAAGCACTGCTGTTATTATGCGCCCTATAAGACCCACGGCTACAATATCCCCAAAGCCTATGGTTGTTCCCGCAACAAAAAGATACCAAAAACCATCTCTTAGAGTATCTATGTTGGGTTCTACAAGCCATATAACAACAGAAGCCGCGCAGTAAAACATAATAAAACTGAAAAGCATTTTAAAAGTGCCCGTATATTTTAAGACCCTGATTATTCTTTTTATCTTCATTTTTTGGATACCTGTGAGGATAAAACAATTAAATTTATACCGCTTTCAATGAAGTAAAAGCCTATCAGCATACCTATAGTAAAAGCAAGCACTATAGGATGAAAAAGAGAATAAAGACCTAAAATTACGCCTATTATGCCAAGAATGAGGGCTGCTATCCATTTATTTCCCCCTTGCACTCCCCTGAATTTTATTGAAAGCACTATAGCCAGAACACCCTGAAGAAGAAGCCATATTGCCATAATAGTTATAAGTGCTCCGTCTGTTCTTAATTTAAGACCGGGTACAAAAGCTATGATAAGACCTAAAACAACGCTTAGTATGTTGAATATAAAGCTAATGCCATACTGCTTGGTGGCAAAAGCCTTTACTATGCCTGCAACACCGTAAACTATCAAAAGAGCTATTATCAAATATCCCGCGGATATAAATGTGAGTAAGGGTGTAAACACGCAGGAAATGCCGCAAAGAACCATTATTATACCTAAAATTATCATTAAAATCTCCATTTTTTACTCCTTTCCGCCCTGATTATTTAATTGGGCGCACATATATTATTTACGGTTTTTATTATATATCTCAAAAAGTCCTTCCATCATCAGGTCTTCAGATATGATTATCTCGTTTCTGCAATATGGCACTACTGCGGGAGCTATGCCCCCTGTGGCTATTCTGGTGGTTTTTGAGCCAATTTCTTCTTCAAAATAGTCTACCAAGCCGTCCATCATAGCTGCGGAGCCGTAAATAATGCCGCTTCGCATACAGTCGATGGTGTTTTTGCCTATAGCCTGCTTTGGCTTTTCAAGATTTATAAAGGGAAGCTGAGCGGCTTTGCCCGAAAGAGCATCAAGAGAGGTTTTGACACCGGGGCAGATACAGCCGCCTATAAAGTTTCTGTTTTTGTCTACAGCAACCATTGTGGTGGCAGTGCCCATATCTATTATAATTACAGGGGGCTTATATTTGCTAAGAGCCGCAACAGCCGTCACAATAAGGTCGCTGCCAACCTGTGCAGGATTATCCATAAGAATATTTACGCCTGTCTTTATGCCGGGACCTACTATCATTGGCTCGCTGCCTGTTAATGTCTTGACTGCATCCTTAAGGGCATTAAGCACAGGAGGAACCACGCTTGAGATTATGCTGCCGTCGATTTTATCAACGTCCATTTTATAAAGCTCTAATATGTATTTCATATCTATGGCATACTGATCGGAGGTTTTAGAGCTGTCTGTCTTTATTCTGGAGTTAAATACGGTCTTTCCGCTGTCTTCCATCACGCCAATTACTATGTTTGTGTTTCCCACGTCGATTGCAAGTATCATATTATCTCTCCTTTCATATTTATTTACCGCCAATCAGCCTTCATATTCAAGCTCGGGATATCCCAACGTCAGGCTTCCGTACACGTCAATAATACCATTTCCGCTGTAATTATTTACATATACTTCATTCTGCTCAGGATATAGCTTAACTGCATGAGGACCGTCAGGAAGCTTAACGTCAAGCACGCCGTTATTAACGACCCCCGCCTTATCGTAAGGGCTTCCGTCTACATAAATGTTTACCTCAGCTCCGTTTTTAAGCGCCCCCGCATTTAAAAGGCTTATGTGGGCAGTATATGTATAATCGACGTTATGAGCCGTTGTTACTATCCTGCCTGTGGATGTAGGTATTTCAAGAGGCTTAGCACCGTTTGCCGTAAGAGCGTTTATATAGTCAATAACTACCTCTGTAAGTCCGCTGCCCTCTGCTGTCATATGAATATCGCCAAGCGCTCCCTGCTCTATAACATAATCGTTTGATGCAACTATCAGCTTTGTGGCGTTGTCATTACGGGAAAGAGCCTTACCGCTGTCAATAAGTGTAATGCTTTCTATTTTGCTTCCTGCGGGCTTGTTAGGGTCATAGCTTATGCGCATACCGCCCACCTGAGGGAAAGATCCGCTGTAACCCGAAGTAAGAAAGCCTGTTTCCTTATCCTGTGCAGTGACCGCAGACAGACAATCCTCCAATACAGCATAAAGAATGGCAGGGGTAATTTCCTTTATCCTTACGGTATTTGAAAATGGCAGAGCATTTATAATATGCCCCAAAGTTATCTTGCCGTTAGGCACGCTTTCACGATAGCCGCCGCCGTTTTCTATAGCAACTACAGGAACTTTGGAAGCCCCTTTACTGTCTTTATACTCAGGGGGAAGAATGTTTATAGCTTCGCTTATCATAGCATCACATATAAGGCTGCCGAAGTTTGTTTCACCTGTACGCCCCTCTGCAATTACTCCTCTTATAGAGCCGCCCCAAAGTGTGTTTTCGGTTTCGCCTATTTCCGCCTTCAGCTTGTGGTCAAGCTCTGAGCTTATATCTTCTATAACGCTTGTTACATTGGCGTCGGGCTTTATATTGTCAAAGAAAGCCCGGGAAAGCATGGTCTCTTCTATTTCAACGGAGCCGTCAGCTTCAACATCTATTGCCATTCTGCCTAAATTTACACTTCCCGTGCCTGTCTGAGCAATAGTGATGTCTCCCACCTTTTCATTTACAACGGTGTGGCTGTGTCCGTCTATAATTGCATCAAGCTCTGTGCCTGCCATGGCATTGGCAAGCTCTCTTGAGGTGTAAGAAGCGCCCTCCATAACCCCCATATGAGTAATGGCAATTATTACATCAGCGCCCTGCTCGTCTAAAGCCTTGGTCTGGGCTTTCGCCGTTTCTACCTCGTCTTTAAACTCTACACCCGATATATTTTCAGGCTTTGTAGCAGTCTTTGTCGACCCGGTAGTAAGGGCAAAAAAACCCACCTTTATGCCGTTTTTTTCTATTATGACATTAGCGCCGTCATTTCCCGGTTCTTCGCAAAGGAGCTTATCTCCCACATATGTATTTGCTGATATGATAGGAAAATCAGCCTCATCTAAAAGCTTTGCAAAATGCGTAGTGCCATAATCAAACTCATGGTTTCCCACTGCCATAACGTCATAGCCTGCGACATTCATAATAGTTATTACATCCTCACCCTTTGACTGAGATGCAAGAGCAATACCCTGAGTTGCATCTCCGCCGTCAACCAGAATGGCGTTGTCTAACTTTTTAAGAGCCGCTACGCTGTCAGAGCCTATAACCGTATCTGAGCCCGCAAGCGCCCCGTGCATATCGTTTGTATGCAGAACAACAACATCTGCGCTGTCCATTTCTACCTCTCTTGGGTCATAGCTTATGGGTTCAAGCTCCTTTGTCAGGTCGTAAACCTCAGCCTTTGCCGTGTTATTCGGCTCGTAAATATCCACAAGCGTATCCACCTCGTCATCGCTTAGCACTCCCTTTATGAGCTTAGCGCCTATAAGCGCCCCTTCTTCATTATAATATCCGGCGCAGTGCATTTCAGCCCTGACCTCATCTTCGGCAAATACAGTCACCCAAGACATAACCATAGAAGCTGAAAGTATAAGAGGCACAATACGTCGAACAGATATTATTTTCATAAGGCATTACCTCTTTTCAACATTAAATTACCTTTAAACTTATTTTTATTCTATCACAAACCAAATATAATTTCTATAATTATTTTATATAAAAAAAATAACGCCCGGCGAATATGCCGAGCGAATTTTTATATATATCAGTTTTCTGATGAAGTGTCTGCAATTTTTGCAGTATTGACCTTAATGCCTGGGCCCATTGTTGCTGAAATAACAACACTTCTTAAATACTGACCCTTTGCAGCTGAAGGTCTTGCCTTAATAATTGCACTCATAAGAGTACGGAAGTTTTCGAGAAGCTTCTCATTGGAGAATGAAGCCTTACCGATAGGAACATGGATAATGTTAGTTCTGTCAAGACGGTATTCAATTTTACCTGCCTTGATCTCCTTAACTGCGTTTGCTATATCCATAGTTACTGTGCCTGCCTTTGGGTTGGGCATAAGTCCCTTAGGGCCTAAAAGACGACCGATACGACCAAGCTGTCCCATCATGTTGGGAGTAGCTACTACTACGTCGAAATCGAACCAGTTTTCGCCCTGGATCTTAGCTATAAGTTCCTCAGCGCCTACATAATTAGCGCCTGCAGCCTCGGCTTCATCAGCCTTATCACCTTTAGCAATAACTAAAACACGAACATCTTTACCTGTACCGTTTGGAAGTACAACAGCACCACGAACCTGCTGGTCCGCCTGTCTTGAGTCAACACCTAAACGAATATGTGCTTCTACAGTTTCGTCAAATTTAGCGGAAGCTGTCTTCTTTACAAGATCAATTGCAGCATCTGTATCATAAAGTCTTGCCTTTTCAACAAGCTTTGCGCTTTCATTATATTTTTTGCCTCGTTTCAAAATAAGTCCTCCTTATGTGGTAATATCGGGAAGATACCCCTCCCACTGTATTAACGGGTTATATAATTATTCTTTAACAACAATACCCATACTTCTTGCTGTACCCTTTATCATGCTCATAGCTGATTCAAGGTTTGCAGCTGTAAGGTCAGGCATTTTCATTTCAGCGATTTTCTGAACATCCTCTAAAGTAACGGTTGCAACCTTTTCTTTATTAGGTACGCCTGAAGCCTTGTCAATGTTGGCTGCCTTCTTAAGAAGTACAGCTGCAGGAGGAGTCTTTGTTACAAATGTGAAAGACTTGTCCTGGAATACTGTTATAACTACGGGAATAATAAGACCTGCATCCTTCTTTGTTCTTTCGTTAAATTCCTTGCAGAATCCCATTATGTTTACGCCCTGCTGACCAAGTGCGGGACCAACCGGTGGAGCCGGAGTCGCCTTGCCTGCCGGAATTTGTAATTTTACATAACCTTGTATTTTTTTTGCCATTATCGGCACCTCCTATAAATGTGGTAATTGCGGGATTTTCCCTCCCACTAAGGGCATAAGCCCCAAAAAAAGTTTCTTGTTAAATGCTGCTGATCTGACTGAAATCAAGTTCAACAGGGGTTTCACGGCCAAAAAGAGAAATCTTTACAACGACTGTTCTCTTATTGAGGTTGACTTCCTTAATAGTACCTGTAGAAGATTTGAAAGGTCCGTCGTTTATAAGGACCGTTTCCCCTATCTTGTGGTCGAAGGAAACTACCGTCTGCTTTTCAAGCCCGTTAAATCTTACCTCTTCGTCGGTAAGGGGCTGTGGCTTTGAGTAGTCCGTTCCTACAAAGCTCGTTACGCCTCTTGTATTTCTTACAAGATACCAGGTGTCGTCAGTCAATATCATTTTAATGAAAACATAGCAAGGATATTTGTTTCTCTTGCCCGTCTTCTTAGAACCGTCGCTTCTTATTTCAACATATTCCTCCTCGGGTATATGAAGCTCGCAGATCAGATCCTGAATGTTTCTGTTTTTAACTGTTTTGGCAATGTCGCCCATTACCTTATTTTCATATCCCGAATAGGTATGAATAACATACCATTTAGGCTCTTGTTTATCGGCCATTATCTCACCCCATTAGATTAATTCACAAAGTTTACAAGTGCGCTGTAAAGATATGAGAAAACTTCGTCATATCCCCAGATGATAGCGCCTACAACCAGTGAAAGACATATTACAGTAACTGTTTCCTTAATAAGAGTCTGTCTTGAAGGCCAGATTATCTTACGGAATTCAGCCATATGCTTGTCATAAAACTGCTGAACAGATGATTTGTTTTTCTTAGAAGCTGTTTTATTGGTGTTTTTCTCTTCCATTCTGTTACCCCTTTCCTTAAAAAGGTACACCCGGATTACTTGGTTTCTCTGTGTAATGTGTGCTTATTGCAGAACTTGCAATATTTCTTTACTTCCATTCTGTCAGGATGTACTCTTTTGTCTTTCATCGTATTATAATTACGTTGTTTACATTCAGTACATGCTAAGGTAATTCTTGTTCTCAAAACTTCCACCTCACTTTACTCTGAATTTAAAATTTACATCTGCAAAAAATTGCAGCATAAAAAAAGACGTTTAGCCGTCACCAACTATCATACCACACCCCACTCCCCCTGTCAAGCCTTTTTCACAAATCTTCCAATGATTTTTTGTAGGATTACAATACATATGTTACAACCAAATCAAAAATAGGCAGGAATCCCATTTTGTGTTATAATTTAGTTG
>CANRPW010000013.1 GCA_947632615.1 uncultured Clostridia bacterium
AAGGCGAAAAAATACTCCCGCGAGCAGCTTTCGGAGGAGTTCGGCTATAATTTCGACCTCTGCGGCTACCCTCACGCAGAGGAGGAGATACTCGACCCGAACGATTTGATTCAGCGTTATCAAGAGGAGCGTGCCTCACTCAATGCGGAGATAGATCGAGTGCTTTCGGACATCGCGGCGATTTTGGGAGGCAGCAAATGACACCTTTGGAGCTTAAAAACAGCATTTTGCAGCTTGCGATTCAGGGCAAGCTCGTCCCGCAGCTCCCCGGCGAGGGCACAGGCGAGGAGCTTTACCGCAAAATCCAGTCGGAAAAGCAGGCGCTCATCAAGGCGGGAAAGATAAAAAAGGGGAAGCCCCTGCCCGAAATTTCGGACGACGAAAAGCCGTTTGATATTCCGGATAGCTGGGTTTGGACAAAATTTGGTGATATAGTTTACTATAATATGGGAAAAACCCCCTCAAGAACTGAATCACAATGGTGGGGAAAAGATATTCCTTGGGTATCTATTGCTGATATGATAGAAAATGGGCAGGTAAAAAACACCAAAGAAAGAATTACAGAATCAGCTCTATCGGAAGTGTTTGGAAATAAAATATCCAAAGCAGGTACGCTTTTAATGAGCTTTAAATTAACTGTCGGTCGTGTATCTATTCTCAATATTGATGCCGTACATAATGAAGCTATTATTTCAATATATCCCTGCTATGATATTGATAATGCAACTCAAATGTATCTATTTAAAATTTTGCCGTTTATTTCTCAATATGGCAAAAGCAAAAATGCTATTAAGGGTAAAACACTCAACAGTACCAGTATAAATAATATGCTCGTCCCCCTCCCGCCTCTCGCCGAGCAGAAGCGAATTGTCGCAAAAATCGAGGAACTGCTGCCGCTCGTAGACCGCTACGCCGAGGCGTGGAATCGGCTCGAAACCCTTAGCAAGCACTTCCCCAAAAACCTAAAAAAATCCTTGCTTCAGCTCGCGATTCAGGGCAAACTCGTCCCGCAGCACCCCGATGAGGGCACAGGCGAGGAGCTTTACCGCAAAATCCAGTCGGAAAAGCAGGCACTCATCAAGGCAGGGAAGATAAAAAAGGAAAAGCCCCTGCCCGAAATCTCGGACAACGAAAAGCCGTTTGATATTCCCGAGAGCTGGGCTTGGGTACATATCGGCGAACTGTTTCAGCATAACACCGGAAAAGCTTTAAACTCTTCCGATAAAGCAGGACTTCCGTATGAATATATAACGACATCTAATGTTTATTGGAACAGCTTTGAACTTGACAAATTAAAAACGATGCTTTTTACTGACGATGAAGTCGAAAAATGCACTGTTCAAAAGGGCGATTTGCTTGTTCTGGAGGGCGGCGATATAGGCAGAGCAGCTATTTGGAATTATGATTTTCCTATGAGAATCCAAAATCATATTCATCGGTTACGTCCATATGGAAATATATGCATTGAATATTTTTATCATATATTCTACCTTTATAAAGGCTCGGGATTAATAAACGGAAAGGGCATAGGCATACAAGGCTTATCGTCAAATGTTCTGCATAAGCTGATTGTCCCCCTCCCACCCCTCGCCGAACAGAAGCGAATCGTCGCAAAGTTAGAGGAAATCCTGCCGCTGTGCGAAAGGTTGAAATAATAACCACAATAAAAAACATTATATATAAGGTCAATAAACTAGGAGGTGTATTTATGGCTTCATTACTTTCCAAACTAAGTGGACCAACAAAATCTGTATCTATAGAGCCAAGAGAAATATTTATGGCTTTACCAAAAAAAGATAAAAGATACGAATACCCAAGGGATGTTCAATCTGAGGTATGGAAAAAATGGTTTGATGTTAGGAATGAAAAAAACTGCATCATAAAAATGAATACAGGTAGCGGTAAAACAGTTGTTGGCCTGATGATATTACAAAGTTGCTTAAATGAAGGTAAAGGACCTGCTGTATATGTGGTTCCTGATAATTATTTGGTAGCGCAAGTTTGCGAAGAAGCTAAGAAATTAGGTATATTAACAACAACTGATCGGGATGACTATTCTTATACCGAAAACAAAGCTATATTAGTAATCACAATTTTTTCTTTAGTTAACGGACATAGTGTTTTTGGTATGAGACAAGCAAACAATTATCCTATTGGTAGCATATTAATGGATGATGTTCATGCATGTCTTGATACAATTACAACACAGTATTCCATCAAAATCCCTTCCACTCACGATCTCTACAAAGAAATTATTGGCCTGTTCTCTGAACAGTGGAAAGGGTATAACAGCAGCTCATATCTCGACATTGTAAAAAATAGCGATCCAATCAAAAGTGCTGTTATTCCTTTTTGGATGTGGCAAGAAAAACGAACGGAAGTATATAAATTACTTTCTAAATACAATAACGCCGAAGAAAGAAACCACTGTATTTATTTTAACCTTCCATTACTTGATGATTCCTTATTAACATGTGATTGCTTTGTGACAGCACGTAATATTGAAATTGTACCTGAAGGAATTTCTATCGCTAAAATCAAAAGTTTTATGAGTGCTCAGAGAAGAATTTTCATGAGTGCTACCCTTTCGGATGATAGTGTTTTTACTTCGGCAATTGGATTGCATGAAGAGGACGTTCGTAGTGTAATATCGCCTGACAATGCAAATGATATTGGCGATAGACTCATACTGTTTCCAAGGCATCTTAATAGCGAAATAACAAATGATGATATTAAAAACAAGGTGTTTTCAATTGCTAAGGATTACAATGTTGTTGTAATTGTACCTTCTTTTGAGAGAGCTGAATATTGGGATCCATGTAAGCTCAGAACAATTACAAAAGATAATATTGAAAAAACGGTTACTGCATTAAAAGAGAAACATATTGGGCTCTTTGTTTTTGTCAACAGATATGACGGAATAGATTTACCAGATGATGCTTGCAGAATGTTAGTTATTGACGAATTGCCTCCTTTGAGAAACGAAAAAGACAAGTATATTCAAAGCGTGGATTCATCCAGCAATATTCTTAGGCGAGAACAGATACAAAGAATAGAACAAGGGATGGGAAGAGGCGTTAGATCAAATAGTGATTCCTGCTGTATCGTATTGATGGGAGATAATCTTGCCGATGTTCTCCTTCGCAATAATGGGACTTCTTTTTTCAGTAATGCCACAAAAGAGCAGTATAATTTATCCAAAGAACTTTGGGATTTGTTAAAACAAGAGAACTCAAAGCCGACGGTCGATGATGTTTTTGAATTAGCTGATTTTTCACTTAAACGAGAAGTAGAATGGATTCAAAAGAGTAAGGAACGTTTATCAGATGTGCAATATGCTTCGAAACCACAATTTGACAGTAATACCTTAGCGTTAAGAAAAGCCTACGATTTATCAATGAGTTTACAATTTGAAAAGGCTATAGAAGTCCTTGATGGAGCTATTAATAGTGAAACGCAAAACACAACTAAAGGATATTTACTTCAGATTAAAGCAAAATTCACAAATTTCATTGATAGATCTAAAGCACAACAAATTCTGTTATCAGGAAAATCTATGAACTTGAGCATCCTATCTCCTATTAGTGGCATTCGATATGACAAAGCTATTAATAATACAGAACAGGCCAAAGCTATTTGCGATTACATAACAAAAAAGCAAATAGCACCAAATGATTATGTAATCCACGCTAACGCAATAGCTTCCTCTCTTGTCTTTTCACCGGATGCTGATAATTTTGAAAGCGCTCTTCAAGATATAGGAAATCTTATAGGTTTCACCTCGACCCGCCCAGAAAAAGAAACGTGTGGAAAAGGGCCAGATAACCTTTGGGCAATGGGAAACAACAATTATTTTGTAATTGAGTGCAAGAGTGGTGCTATTGCAGAAACGATTTCAAAAGATTATTGCAACCAGTTAGGTGGTGCTATAAGATGGTTTTCCAATGAATATGGAAAATCGTGCTCTGCAACTCCAGTCATGGTACATAAATCAACAATCATTGATAGACAAGCAACCGCAGTTCAAAACATGAGAATTATAACTCAAGAAAAGTTGGAGTCTTTCAAAAGAAATATAAATGAATTTGTAATTGCTGTATCACAAAATGGAAATTGGCTTGACAAAGAAAAAATAAATGTCCTATTAAATCAATATAAGTTGCGAAGTAATAATATTTATGATAATTACACCTTACCTTATCGTAACGAATGAATGTCCTCAAAGCAAAGGAGACAATCTCATAAAATGAATAAAAATTAAAATTAGTTCTTTCATAGAATATTTATAATATGTTGAAAAAAACAATACTATTGCAAGTTGTAACACTCTTATTTATGATGACAGGGAGAAAAATAGTAGAAGGGTTGTACAATTTCAGGTTGCCTATGCGATTTCCATAAATAAGGTGCAGAGCTTAAGAGTACAACTCTGTTAAAGTCGTCGGCTCCAACGACATTGAAGAGCTAATAACCCATAATATTTTTTACACAGCTATCACACGAGCACGCCAAAAATTAAAAATATATTGGACACCCGAAACACAACACAAAATCCTGACAGGAATACAGCCAATTTCCTGTAAGCGCGATGCATATATTATTTCGAAAAGGCATGGCATTCCTGTCATGAATGAATAGCCAATATTATCTTATGGACTAGTTCACTTACAGAGGTCTAAACCTGCCATTCTTGACTTATTCCAAAAGCTAAATTCGATATTGGAGCACATATGCACAAAGGCTTCCGCAATGATAGAAAAATCCATGCGGAAGCCTATATTTCTTTGACTGTAAGCGTTGGAATGGATTGCGAGTCTTTAAGTGCGGTAAACCCCGCCGCCACCGCCACACCCCTTTCAACCATCTTTGATGGTTGAAAGGGGTGTGGCGAACTTATTTTTTACTTGACAAATTAAGACAGTGTTTATAATATTAAAGTATAATAGATCAAGGTCCTAAATAACAAGAGGTGAGATATGTGAATAATGCTGAAAAATTAATTGAATTTATAGGAAATTGCCCCGAAGCATCTTTTGCTGTAAGACATATTAGCCGAGAACTTGACGATTATGGTTTTGAAAGACTTTACACCGACAGACCATTTAGTCTTAAAAAGGGCGGCGCTTATTATATAGTAAAAAATTCCTCAGCCGTTTTGGCTTTTACGGTGGGTCAAAATATTAAAAAGCCTGTTTTTAAAATAGCAGCAGCACATCTTGACAGCCCGGCTTTTAAAATAAAAAGAACGCCTACTATATTAGACAAGGGCTATGTTAAGCTGAATGTGGAAGGCTACGGCGGACTCAATATGGAAAGCTGGTTTGACAGACCCCTTTCTATAGCAGGAAGAATTATAGTAAGCGGAGAAAGACTTTTAAAGCCTACGGAGGTATTTTTAGATCTTAAAAGACCCATACTCACCATACCTTCTCTTGCCAACCATTTCGTAAAGGATAAGAAGGAAAGGGATATTCAGAAGGAACTTATGCCTATAGGAGGCATACTCACCGAAAAAGAAGATTTTGATTTTGAAAAGTATATTTCTAAGGAAGCAAGAGTTTTAAAATCAAACATACTCGACTATGAATTTACGGTATACAATCATGAAAAGGGCACACAGCTCGGGCTTGAAAATGATTTTATTTCCGCTCCCCGTCTTGATGATCTGCTAATGGTCTTCTGTATTTTAGAGGGCTTTAAGAAGGAGCGCTGTAAGGACTTTATAAATGTGGCTCTTTTCACAGATCATGAGGAGGTAGGCAGTCTTTCAGCCGAGGGCGCAAACTCTTCGTTTATCTCAAACAGCCTTAAGCTCATAGCTTCGGGGCTTGACTATGATGAAAACACCCTGCTCTGCTCCCTTGATGACTCAATAGGCATTTCGGCAGACTGCTCTCACGGATATCACCCCAATTATCCCGAAAAATATGACATAACATCTCTACCCGTGCTTAACGGAGGCATTACTATAAAATATTCTTCTTCAAAGTCTTATTCTACAGAGATATATTCCGGCGCAGTTATGCGTGAGATCTGTAAAGACTCTTCTCTTAAGGTACAGAGCTTTTGGGGAAGATCCGGCATAAAGGGCGGCTCTACCATAGGAGCTATGCTTTCAGCAAAGCTTGGTATATCGTTTACGGATATGGGGCTGAGTATTCTTGCTATGCATTCGGCAAGAGAGCTTTGCGGCAGCAAGGATGTAAGCGACGGCATAACATTTTTCAAGTCATTTTACAGCATATAGGAGAAAACTATGGAACATCTGGTTGAATTTCATTCTGTTGGCAAAAGCTATAGAGGAAAAACTGCTCTTAATAATATAAGCTTAGGTCTTGAAAGAGGCATATGCGTGGGCGTTTTAGGACCTGAAGGATCAGGCAAAACGACTCTTTGCCATCTTCTTAGCGGCATTGAAAGCCCCGATAAAGGTGAAATATTATTTGACGGAAAGAAAATGAGAGCAAAAACAAAAAAACGTATAAGCTATTTGCCTGCAAAGAGCTTTATAAAAAATTTTAAGCGTATAAGTGAGCTTATGGCATTTTACGGCTGCTATTTTGCCGATTTTGACAGAGGCAAAGCTATGGAGCTTATGCGTGTTTTTGGAATAAGCCCCGAAAACAGCATTACTTCAGACAAGGGACAAAACGAGCTTATTTCTCTTTCGTGCTTTGCAGCAAGACAAGCAGATATGCTTGTGCTTGACGAGCCTCTTTCTTATTTTGACAGAGAAGAAAGACAAAGCTATTTAAAGACGGCTCTCCAGGGCTTTGACAACAAGCCCCTTATAGTTATAGCTGCAAGACATTTAAGAGGGCTTGTTCCTCTTTTTGATAATGTAGTATTTCTTCATGAGGGAAAAACCAAGCTCATAGCTTCTGTTGATGAAATAAGGAACAAAACCGGCATGGATGCCGAGGGACTATATAAGGAGGTTTTTGCCGATGGCAGCTTATGATGTTAAATATATGTTAAAAAGACTTGTGCCTGCATATATAATCATTCTCCTTATATTTTTCTGCTGTGGCGATTTTGGGAACACTCTGCAGCTTGTAAGCATAGGTATAACCGCTATTGTCAGCTTCAGGCTCTTCTGGATATCATATATGGGCGAAAACCGCCTTATGGTAGGTATGCTTCCCATAGGCTCAACAGGAAAAATTTTAAGAAAGCTATTATGGAATGTATTATTTATAGCCATTTTATTTACTGTGGTTTTATTTACAACGTGCATTTTTCAGAGCGGCTTTTGGGGAATATATATTTCCTTTTATAATCTTAATTTTGTGGGCTATGGGATTTTAAGAACCATACTTATAAGTCTTAACGGCTTTGCGGCTATTAGTCTTACAAAAGGCAGACAAGGTCTTTTATGTATTTTAAGAAACTTTATTATAATATCTCTTATAACGGGAGCCTTGATAAATTTAGTTGCTATACTTCCCGATATAGGTAATAACTCGCTTTATGCGGCATATATAATTATCTTTTGCGTAATGTTTTATATTTGTAAATATAACCTCGACAGACAGTAAGGCTTTTAAAATAGGGCTGCTTCGCTAATAAAAATCATTACAAATGATTTTTTTAGGCGAACCGTCGGGGCTGAGGAAACACCGTGAACAAGGGGCAAATGACAGCAAGCTGTCATTTGCCCCTTGTTCACGGTGTTTCCTCAGCCCCTAGCCGCAGTCTTGTCGGCTTTATTTTTATAAATATCGTATATTAATATATAAAATTGTCTATAATATAATTGAAGCCGTAAAGCGGCGACATTCTTTTTTCTCCTTTAATGATTTAAAAAAAATCCCCTCTTATGAGAGTAAGAGAGGATTTTTTGTATGTATGATTTAATTTGTAAATATCTGTACCCAGTAGGTCGTGCCATTTTTGACTACATAGCCTACGCCCAGCTTGCCATAGCTTGAGCTTAATATATTTGCCCTGTGTCCCGATGAATTCATCCATGCATTCATTACTTCTGCGGCTGATCTCTGACCTTTTGCTATGTTCTCCCCTGCGGATCTGTAGGAAATGCCAAGGGACTTAAGCATTTGGAAGGGCGTGCCGTATGTAGGCGAGGTGTGGTCGAAATAATTTTTGTCTGCCATATCCTGCGCCTTCAGAGTTGCGGCATTTGTAAGGGCGCTGTCAAGTGTAAGAGCCGAAAGCCCCTTGGCTGCCCTTTCTTTATTTACTAAGTTTAAAACCTGTATAGCCATTGTGTTTTGTGTCTGATCTTTAGAGGGCTGAGCCTGTGTGGTGGTCTCGGTATGCTTTTCCGTTACCCTCTCTGTGACTCTTTCTGTGGTAGTCTGGGGTCTTCGGGTAGTCGTTTCTGTGGGTGGTTCGGTAGTTTTTACCGGTCTTTCCGGAGCTTTGGTCGTGGCTTCTGTGGTTATATTGGGTCTTACGGGAGCCTTCGTTGTCGGCTCTGTCTTCGTGGTCGGCTCCGCCTTTGTGGTGGCTTCGGTGGTTTTTTCACATATATTGTTTCTCGGGCTGCATACTGTTCTGCCGCATGAGAAATTCAGATTGCCGCATACGCTTCCGAAAAGACGGTTTAAAAGCTGATTTCCACAATTTGTGCCTGTATAGCTTTGTAAGCTTTCACATTTGTATGTACTGCCGCTGCAGTTTTTTACTATTCCTATTCCGTAAATTGGCTGTGCAAATGCTGTTTGGGCAAAAAGCAGAGCCGCCGACATTGTAAGGGCTATAAGTTTCTTCATATTATCTCCTCCTGTTGATTTTTTATATTATCAGGACGTAAATATGTACAAAAAGCTGTTTTCTTATTTTTATTACCCGGGTGTTTTATCGTCCTGTAAGCTTATGTTACAATAATATTTCAAAAAATTAAATCATCAATATATGGGATATGGGTAAAATAAAGGAGGGTGAGTAATATATTAGTTCCAAAACCGCAAAATTTGCTTATTTTCTGCATAATGCAGGTAAATATGGCAACAACACACCAAGGAATAGGCAGATAAATATTTTTTGTGAAAGTATTAACGATAATGCCGCAAAAACTAAATTTTTTGAAAAGCTATGACTTTGTTAAAAATTTACCAAAATAGCGGTTTTTAAAGGCGGAAATATGACAAATCCGTAAAAAATATTTAATTCCAATTATTTTTATTTACTTTTGTGTACAGTCGGTGTATAATAGAAAGCGTAATTTTATAACAGAAAAGAGGTTAAAAAAATGTCAAACATACTTACAGAGATCAAAGACCATGTGGCTATACTGAAAATAAATAGGCCTCAGGCTTTAAACGCTCTTAATGATGAAGTATTAAGAGATCTGGGAGAAGCATTTAACGAAGCGGAAAAGAACGACGACGTTTATGTAGTTATCATTACAGGTGAAGGCAAGGCTTTTGTTGCGGGCGCTGATATTGCACAGATGAAGGATTTTGGCGCAGTACAGGGTAAGGCCTTCGGCGTATACGGAAACAATGTATTCCTTTCAATAGAAAATTCCGTTAAGCCTGTTATCGCTGCTATAAACGGCTTCGCTCTCGGCGGAGGAAACGAGCTTGCTCTTGCTTGTGATATCAGAATAGCATCGGCAAAAGCTAAATTCGGTCAGCCCGAGGTTGGTCTTGGCATAACTCCCGGTTTTGGCGGAACACAAAGACTTCCCCGCTTGGTAGGCTCAGCAAAGGCTATGGAGCTTATCCTTACAGGTAAGACAATAAAGGCTGACGAAGCCTTGGCAATAGGTCTTGTAAATAAAGTAGTAGAACCCGAGGCTCTTATGGACGAAGCAATGGCTATGGCACAGGCTATATGCGCAAATGCTCAGATCGCTGTAAGACAGTCTAAGGCATGCATCAACAGAGGTCTTCAGACTGATATAGTTACGGGCATTTCATTTGAAGCCGAAGCCTTCGGACTTTGCTTTGCAACAGAGGATCAGAAGGAAGGCATGACTGCTTTTGTGGAAAAGAGAGATAAAAACTTCAAAAACTGCTGACAGACGGCATTTTAAAAAGCGGTATATTATAACAATATAATTTTACGGAGGTAAAAAAATGATTAAAAATGTATTTATTATCGGCACAGGACAGATGGGTCTTGATATCGGTCAGGTTATGGCTAAGGCAGGTCTTAACGTAACATTCAGAGATCTTAACGACGCTATTCTTCAGAATGCTAAGGCAAAGCTTGAAAAGAGCCTTGACAAGCAGGTTTCCAGAGGAAAGCTCACAGAAGAAGCTAAGGGTGAAGTTTTATCAAGAATAGCTTATACAACAGAGCTTCACGAAGCAAGAAACGCTGACCTCGTACTCGAGGCTATAGTTGAGAGCGTTAAAATAAAGAAAGAGCTCTTTGCTTCTCTTGAAGATATCTGCCATAACGACTCTATCTTCGCTACAAACACATCTTCAATTTCTATTACAGAGATAGCAAGCGCAACAAGAAGACCCGACAAATTTATCGGTATGCACTTCTTCAACCCTGCAACGGTAATGAAGCTTGTTGAGGTTATAAGAGGACTTAATACTTCAGACGAAACCTTCAATGCAATTTATGAGCTTTCAAAGGCTATTGGCAAGACTCCTGTTGAAGTTAAGGAAGGCCCCGGCTTTGTAGTAAATAAAATACTCATCCCTATGATAAACGAAGCTATCGTTGTTCTTGAAGAAGGTCTTGCAAGCCCGGCTGACATCGACACAGCTATGCAGCTTGGATGTAACCACCCAATGGGACCCCTTGCTCTCGGCGATCTTATAGGTCTTGACACCTGCCTTCACATTATGGAGGTTCTTCAGGCAGAAACAGGCGATCCTAAATATCGTCCCGCAAAGCTTCTCCGCCAGATGGTAAGAGGCGGCAAGCTCGGCAGAAAGACCGGCGAAGGCTTCTTCAAATATTAATTAATGGGCTTCACTATATAAGGAGGATTTTAAAATGGATTTTAGCTTATCAAAAAAGCATCTTTTAGCAAGAGCGCTTTTTAAAGAGTTTGCAGAAACAGAGGTAAAGCCATTTGCAACAGAGGTTGACGAAACTGAGGTTTTCCCAAGACATACTGTTGAAAAAATGGCAAAGAGCGGATTTTTAGGAATACCCATTCCTAAGGAATACGGCGGACAGGGCTGCGACGCTCTTACTTATGTAATGTGCGTTGAAGAGCTTTCAAAGGTTTGTGCTACAACAGGCGTTATCGTTTCCGCGCATACTTCTCTCTGCTGCGACCCCATTCTCACATACGGAACAGAAGAACAGAAGCAGAAATATCTCGTACCCCTCGCAAAGGGCGAAAAGCTTGGCGCATTCGGTCTTACAGAGCCCGGCGCAGGTACTGATGCTCAGGGTATGCAGACAAAGGCTGTTCTTGACGGCGACAACTATGTATTAAACGGCAGCAAAATATTCATTACCAACGGTAAGGAAGCTGATATTTACATCATATTTGCCGTAACTGATATAGTAACCGATAAGAGAGGCAGAGCAAAGAAAGAAATTTCAGCCTTCATAGTTGAAAAGGGCACACCCGGCTTTGACTTTGGTACGAAGGAAAAGAAAATGGGTATCAGAGGCTCATCAACTTATGAGCTTATATTCACAGACTGCCGCGTTCCTAAGGAAAATCTCCTCGGCGTAAAGGGTAAGGGCTTTGGTATGGCTATGCACACTCTTGACGGCGGCAGAATAGGTATTGCTTCTCAGGCTCTTGGTATAGCTGAGGGCGCTCTTGACCGCACTGTTGAATACGTTAAGGAAAGAAAGCAGTTTGGCAGAGCTATAGGCGCATTCCAGAATACCCAGTTCCAGCTTGCAAACCTTGCCACAAATGTTCAGGCAGCTCAGCTTATGGTATATAAAGCAGCTCAGGCTAAGTCAACTCAGAAGAGATATACGGTTGAGGCAGCTATGGCTAAGCTTTTTGCCGCAGAGGTAGCTATGGACGTAACTACAAAGTGCGTACAGCTTCACGGCGGTTATGGCTATACAAGAGAATATGAAGTTGAAAGAATGATGAGAGATGCTAAGATCACTGAGATCTACGAAGGAACATCAGAGGTTCAGCGTATGGTAATCTCAGGAGATCTTTTATCATAATTTGTGGGAGGAACGCTTAAAATGAAAATCATAGTTTGTATTAAACAAGTACCCGACACAAAGGGCGGCGTTAAATTCAAGCCCGACGGTACACTTGACAGAGGAGCAATGCTTTCCATTATGAACCCTGACGACAAGGCAGGTCTTGAAGCAGCTCTTACACTTAAAGATAAATACGGAGCAGAGGTTACTGTTCTTTCAATGGGACTTCCCAAGGCAGAGGACGTACTCAGAGAAGCCCTCGCTATGGGCGCTGACAAGGCTATTCTTGTAACAGACAGAGTGCTTGGCGGAGCTGACACATGGGCAACCTCTACTACTATTGCAGGCGCAATAAGAAATCTTGACTACGACCTTATCATCACAGGACGTCAGGCTATAGACGGCGACACCGCACAGGTTGGTCCTCAGATATCCGAGCACCTCAATATTCCTGTAATATCATATGCCCAGAAAATAGAAGTTGAAGGCGACTATGTTATAGTAGAAAGACAGTTTGACGACAGATATCATGTATTAAAGGCAAAAATGCCTTGTCTTATAACAGCGCTTTCAGAGCTTAACAAGCCCCGTTATATGACTCCCGGCGGAATTTTTGATGCTTATGATGCAGAGATCACACAGTGGGGCAGAGCAGACCTTAAGGACGTTGACGACAGCAACTTAGGTCTTTCAGGCTCTCCTACAAAGATAGCAAAGGCTTCCGATAAGGTAAGAAAGGGCGCAGGTGAAAAGGTCGTTCTTGATGCTGAGGAGTCTGTAAAGTATATTATGGATAAGCTTAATGAAAAGCATATTATTTAAAGGAAAAGGGTGAATAAAATGGATCTTAACGATTACAAGGGCGTATTTATATTTGCCCAGCAGGTAGATAATAAAATAGACAATATAGCATACGAGCTTATAGGCAAGGGCAAAGAACTTGCCGCTGCTTTAAACACAACGGTAACAGCTGTTTTGGCAGGCTATAAAGTAAAGGACCTTGCCGACAGTCTTGCCGAATATGGAGCAGACAGAGTAATAGTAGTAGACGACCCCGCTCTTGAGGTTTATATGACAGAGCCTTATACACACGCTATAGCTTCGGTTATCAACGAATTTAAGCCTGAAATAATGCTTGTAGGCGCAACGGCTATAGGTCGTGACTTAGGCCCAAGAGTATCTGCAAGAGTAGCTACAGGTCTTACGGCTGACTGTACCTTCCTTGAAATTGGTACATTCCACGAAAAGGAAAACCAGCTTCTTATGACAAGACCTGCTTTCGGCGGAAACACTATTGCAACTATCGCTTGCCCCGACAACAGACCTCAGATGGCAACCGTTCGTCCCGGCGTTATGCAGAAGCTTGACCCAACCCCGGGGGCAAAGGCTGAGGTTGTTGAATATAACCCGGGCTTTACACCCGATCATAAGTATGTTGAAATACTTAAGGTAGTTAAAGAGGTTGCTAATGTTGCTGACATTATGGATGCAAAAATTCTTGTATCAGGCGGCAGAGGAATGGGCAGCCCGGAAAACTTCAAAATGCTTGAAGAGCTTGCTGATGCACTCGGCGGTATGGTAAGCTGTTCTCGTGCCTGTGTAGATGCAGGCTGGATGCCTAAGGCTATGCAGGTAGGTCAGACAGGTAAAACAGTAAGACCCAACTTATATATTGCCTGCGGTATTTCAGGCGCTATTCAGCACCTTGCAGGTATGGAAGAATCTGACGTTATTATAGCCATCAATAAGGACGAAACAGCGCCTATATTCGACGTTGCCGACTACGGTATCGTAGGAGATGTTAAGGCTATCGTTCCTAAGCTTACAGAGGCTATTAAAAATTCAAAAGCTTAACGGAGGTAAAATTATGAAGGATTTATATATTGTAAACTGTTGTCGTACAGCTATTGGCACATTCGGCGGCTCTCTCAGCAAAACTCCCTCACCTGTACTTGGTTCAATAGTAATCAAGGAAGCTCTTAAGCGTGCAGGCGTAAAGCCCGAATGGGTTGACGAGGTTTATTTTGGCTGTATACTTACGGCTGCTTTGGGACAGAATCCCGCAAGACAGGCATCTCTCGGTGCAGGTCTTTCAATAGAAACTCCTGCCACAACGATCGGTATGGTTTGCGGTTCAGGCATGAAGGCTGTTGTTGAAGGCGCAAGAACAATTCTTGCCGGCGATGCTGACATAGTTGTTACAGGCGGAACAGAAAATATGTCAATGGCGCCTTATGCTATTCCTACCGCACGTTACGGTGCAAGAATGTTCAATACAAATATGGTCGACACCATGGTAAACGACGGTCTTTGGGACGTTTTCAACAACTACCACATGGGTATTACAGCTGAGAACGTAGCAGATCAGTGGGGTATAACAAGAGAGGAACTTGATGAGTTTGCTCTTGCATCTCAGGAAAAGGCTGCCGCTGCTATAGCAGCAGGCAGATTTGAAGACGAGATCGTTCCCGTACCTGTAAAGGTAAAGAAGGAAACAGTCGAATTCAAGGTTGACGAGCATCCCCGTCAGACATCTCTCGAAAAGCTTGCCAAGCTTCGTCCTGCATTTAAGCCCGACGGGGGCAAGGTAACAGCAGGTAATGCCTCAGGTATAAATGACGGTGCAGCAGCTTTAGTCCTTGCTTCAGGCGAAGCAGTAGAGAAGTATGGTCTTAAGCCAATGGCTAAGCTTATCGGCTGGGGACAGGCAGGCGTAGACCCCTCTATCATGGGTGTAGGCCCTGTAGGCGCATCAAAGAATGCTCTTAAGAAGGCAGGTCTTACAGTAGAGGATATGGACCTTATCGAAGCTAACGAAGCATTTGCAGCTCAGTCCGTTGCCGTAGCTCGCGAACTTAAGTTTGATATGAGCAAGGTAAACGTAAACGGCGGCGCTATCGCTCTCGGTCACCCCGTTGGCGCATCAGGCGCAAGAATAATAGTTACTCTTCTTCACGAAATGCAGAAGAGAGATGAGGCTAAGAAGGGTCTTGCAACTCTCTGCATCGGCGGCGGTATGGGTATCGCTACCGTATTTGAAAAGTGCTGATTTGTAAATTAAATTTTATGTGTTGCCCCACCTTACGTGCCGTCGTAAAGACGGCAACTACAGGCGGATCCGCAGGGGGCAGGGCAAGACAAAAAAAGACAGCGACTTCATCCGAAGTCGCTGTCTTTTTTTGTCTTGCCCTGCCCCCTGCTAAAGCTGGTCGGTTACCCGGTCAGTTTAATATAAGGCGGGCTATTGTTATCATCTTTTCGCCCGAATTCATACTTTTTGTCTGCATATAGCGGTGTGCCTGTTCCTCCGTCATATGATATTTGTGTATAAGCAGAGCCTTTGCCTGTTGGATGATCAATTCTTCATCGGGCGTGCGGAATTGATTGTGAACAAGGGCGCCGTGATTATCAAGGTTTATAAGCATAGTCACGGAATATATAAGATCGTTTCTGTCAAGAGGTACAGAAAGCTTGAATACGCCTTGGTTTGGCAAATCGTCAAGGGCATCCATAGTGCCTATTGCAACTATATGGAAGTATGACGGTATGTAATCTAAAATGTCAAAAAGCACAGTATCCTTAAGCTTTGTTTCGCAGAGTATAACGCCGCTTTCGTAGCTCATTATTTTTGAAAGCAGCTCATTACTTGATGTTGCGGTAAAGTTGGGATGAATGCCGCTCATTTTTAGCATAGCAACTACCTTTTGGCATAATTTTTCGCTGTGAAAAGCAACAAATACGTTGCTGGTTAAATTCATAGTTCATCACCCTAACTTCTAAATTTATATTTGACAATAATTGACAATATTATACTCCCAATATATTTTTTTGTCAATCAGAAAAAATGCCAAAAATCCCGTCTCGGTATGGGACGGGATCTAAGAACATAATGCGTATAACGCTTATATCAATAGGTAAAGAGATAATTCTTGATCTCCCATCTGGAAACGCTCATTCTGTAAGCATCCCACTCAGCCTTCTTCATTCTCTTAAAGCAATCGTATGCGTGTTCGCCAAGAACTTCTCTTACAAGAGGATCTTTATCCATTGCTTTAACAGCTTCTTCAAGACTGCCGGGAAGGCTGTCTACGCCGAGAGCATCTCTTTCCTTCTGTGTTGATGTAAAGAGGTTGATATCAACCGAATCTCTTATCTTCATACCCTTTTCAATACCGTCAAGACCTGCAGCTATACAGCAAGCAAGGCAAAGGTAGGGGTTGGTTGATGGGTCGGGGCTTCTGAGCTCGCATCTTGTACCCATTCCTCTTGAAGCGGGAATACGGATTATATCGGAACGGTTTGAAGCAGACCATGCTATATAGCAAGGAGCTTCATAACCGGGAACAAGTCTTTTATATGAGTTTACAAGAGGATTTGTAATGGCTGTAATGCCCTTTACGTGGCTGAGAACGCCCTCGATGTAGCTGTAGGCTGTCTTTGAAAGCTGAAGTCCGTTAGGATCTTCAGGATCGAAGAATGCGTTTACTGTGTTGCCGTTTTCGTCCTTCTTGAAAAGTGACATATTTGTGTGCATACCTGAACCGTTTATGCCCTGCTTTGGCTTAGGCATAAATGTGGCATGAAGGCCGTACTTTCTTGCAATAGTCTTAACGACTGTTCTGAATGTAACAACGTAGTCGGCTGTGGTTACGGCATCTTCATATTTGAAGTCGATCTCGTGCTGACCGGGAGCAACCTCGTGGTGAGATGCTTCGATGGTATAGCCCATTTTTTCAAGAGTAAGACAGATTTCTCTTCTACAGTCAACAGCTGAATCTATGGGAGCTAAATCGAAATAGCCTGCTGTGTCGCCGACTTTTTCTGTAGGATATCCGTTTTCGTCTGTATGGAAAAGGAAAAATTCACATTCGTTTCCTATGTTTACGGTGTAGCCCATATCGGCAGCTCTTTTAACTACTCTCTTAAGAATTCCTCTTGGGTCGCCGTCAAATGGCTGTCCGTCCGGAGTGTATACATCGCAGATAAATCTTGCTACCTTGCCATGCTGTGGTCTCCATGGGAAGATAGTAAATGTGTCGAGGTCGGGCTTGAGGTACATATCCGACTCGTCGATCTTAACGAAGCCTTCAATAGAAGAGCCGTCAAACATCATGCCGTCTTCAAGAATACTCTCAAGTGATGAGCGAAGTACCGCTACATTCTTTGGCTGACCTGCAATATCAATAAACTGAAGTCTTATAAACTTAACGTCTTCTTCATCAACCATTCTGATAATGTCTTCTTTGCTGTATTTTGCCATTATAGTTATCTCCTTTCCGTCATAACGCAAAATTAAAAAAAGGACGAGCGCATCGCCTGCCGATGTATTCGTCCTTGATTAGTTACATTATATCCCTCACAATATATTTTGTCAACAGTTTTTTGATTGCAAATAAAGTTTTGGCTGATTTGTTAATATTATACGTAAAACATTTTTTAAAATGTACAGATTGAACAAATTTTATTTGTCTGCGACCTGCCTGCGGCGCCGACCGCCGAGGGCGAGGGGGAGCGCACTGCGAGGGGAGCAAAGCCAAAAGCAGCCCTTGGGCTGCTTTTGGCTTTGCTCCCCTCGCAGTGCGCTCCCCCTCGCCCTCGGCCCCACGGCTCCGCCTTCCGACCCCGACTCATACCGTCAAAGACGGTATGAGTCGGGGCGGGAGGTGGGGCAGCTTTATTTTAGCTTATCAAATATTTCCTCTATTTGGTCGGTATATTCAGATATTGCGAGTATGGTTATTTTATCTCTTGTTTTAAAGAGATGGTTTTCAATTTTTCTGCTTTCTTCGGGGTCATCCTTATAGGTCGCCGATAGATTTATAAGTACGTTTGAAAGAGATCTTTCGATGTTTTCGGTAGACCTAACATCCTTGCCCTTTGCAATAATAAGCTTATCGGCTGATGCGTTTGCTGCTGAGCATACCACATAACCCTCCTCTACATCAGAAGGATTTATGCCATAGCGCTCCGCCGTGTTGATATCCAGTAAGCTTTCTGTGTTGTCAAAGTCAAACCCCGCTATTTCCGAAAATGCCATAGTTGCATCAAGGGCAGATGTTTTTTCTACAGTAGGCTTGCTGCATGAAACAAGAAAAATACTCATTAAAAGAAGCAATTTTTTCAAGTCTGTCACCTCCTGAAGGAATTTTGCCCTTTTTTAAAAGGAGCTATTCATCTTTCAGAAATATAGTATAAATATCTTCCGAAAACAAGCCTTGGCTGACATAATAATTATCTTTGTCGAGAGAGGTCTTTTTTAGAGTCAGCTCTAATCTGTCGGCTATTTTTTTGATTATCAGATAATTCAAATAGTTTTTGCGCCCTACGGGAAAGCAGATTTTGTCATAGCATTGTTTATGTGAATATATAATAAGCCACTCAAAAAGATAAACGGAAATGCCATTTCTTTTAAAGCCCTCTCCAACCGCAAAGCTATACACAAATAAGACTCGTTTTGAATGGAAGGCGATAGTGCCTATAAAACCGGCTATAGCTCCGCCTTCGACGCATACAAATGACGTGTCTGAAGCAAACTCTGAAAATAAATTAAAAATATAAAGCTCGTGAGAGTCTGTGTTCCTGCATGACTCTGAGATCAATTTAGCCACAGCCCTTTTGTCTTCCGATTCATACTCCCTTATCATAGCCTTAGTTTGAAGTCCTTTTCTGCCTCTCGCTGCTGATCTTTCTTAGCAATATCTTTGCGCTTGTCAAACAGCTTTTTACCTCTTGCAAGTCCTATATCCATCTTCACGAGGCTTCCGTCAAAATATATCTTAAGAGGAATTATAGTAAGTCCCTGCTGCATAACCTCAGCCTCCAGCTTATTTATCTCATATTTATGCAGCAAAAGGCGTTTGTCCCGCAGAGGGTCGTGATTAAAACGATTGCCCTGTTCAAAGGGGCTTATGTGCATGCCTATTATATAGGCTTCCTTATTGTTTATACTTACATAGCTGTCCTTCAGGTTACACCTGCCGGCACGAAGAGATTTTACCTCCGTTCCGTGCAGCTCCAGTCCCGCCTGAAAGGTTTGAATAATAAAATAATCATGATACGCCTTTTTGTTTTGTGCAATTTGCCGTATTTTTTTATTTTCCATATTTTTTCTCCTTCAGATCGTTAAAGATTTTGTAAGGTACGTCCAGATTGCCGTCATAGCCCGACCCAAGCTCCAGCCCGGGCTTGTTGTCGCCGTGAAAATCGCTGCCGCCGGATGGCAAAAGGTCATAGGTGCGGCAAAGAGTAAGGGCATAGGCGGTGTCGGCATATGAATGTGTGGGATAATAGCACTCCATGCCCACTGCTCCCCATGCCTTAAAGCAAGCCGCCATTTCTTCAACGGCATTTTCATTTAAGCCATATGAAAAGGGGTGAGCTATTATGGGAAGTCCCCCTGCCCCAAGTATGAGCTCTATTGACTTTTCTGCCGAAAGGATCTCTCTTTTTACATAGCCGGGTCCTCCTGCGCCTATATATTTGGCAAAAGCCTCGTTTTTGTCCTTAACATAACCGGTCTTCATAAGAAGCGCCGCAAAATGCGCTCTTGTCACCACCTTGCCGCCGCTAAGGGCTATAAGCTCGTCATAAGTCACATCAAGCCCCAGCCCCCTTAGCTTATTTATCATGCGTTTATTACGGGAGAGTCTTTTTTCTCTGAGCTCGTTAAGAGTGGAGCTAAAACGGGGTTCATCTTTGTCTATAAAAAGCCCTACTATATGTATGTCTTTGTCTTTATAGCGGGAGGAAAGCTCCACTCCGTCAACAACTTCAATATTCTGAAGCCCCTTTGCAGCTTCTATAGCCTCGTCAATGCCCTCGGTGGTGTCGTGGTCGGTTAAGGCGATTTTCTCAAGCCCGACCTCATTCGCCTTTTTTATAAGCTCAGCAGGGGTAAGAGTTCCGTCAGAACAAGTCGTATGAGTATGCAAATCTATTTTATACATAATTATCTCCCTTTATTTAATATTTACACGAGTATGCAAACCTGTTTTATTCATAATTATTCTCCCCCTTTAATATAATAGCATAAAACAAAAATATTACAAGCAGTGATTTTTAATAATATCTTATTTAAGGAGGCATAGCATTTGAAAAAAGCAAACAATGAAAAAAGAAGGTTAAACCCCGTTCTGGCAGTTTTGATGTCGGTTTTTGTGTCACTGGCTATTACCGCCATTGTTTTTTTAGTCTATGCGGCAATTCTTACATATACCGACTTAAGTGAAAAAAATTTGCAGACAGTGGTCTGCATACAGACAGCGGCGGCCGTAGGGGCAGGCGGCTTTTGCTGTTCGGGGCTTGTAGAAAAAAGAGGCATACTGTGGGGAGCATTGACAGGGCTTATGTATGCCGTAATTATGATAATGACGGCATATTGTATAAATGCCGATTTTTCATTCAGCCTGAAAACCCTGATAATTGCTCTGATAAGCATTTGCGGCGGCGGACTTGGCGGCATCGCCGGAATAAATATTTTAAAGGCATAAAATAAGACCTTACATCTCCTATCTTCGGAGCTTGTAAGGTCTTATAATATTTTAAATATATGAAATGACATTTATAAAAGCACATAATATAAAGCCTATAAGTGTAGGGAGCAAAAAGGCAAATATAGTGCACTTAAGACTCTTTGTTTCCTTCTTTATAGTAAGAAGTGTGGTTGTGCAGGGAAAGTGACAAATGCAGAATATAACCACACAAAGGGCAGTTTTCATCGTCCAGCCGTTGGAGGCAAGAATATTCGACATATCGCCGCTGCCTGAATACATCATAAGTATCAGAGGAAGCACTATTTCATTTGCAGGCATTCCCAAAATAAAGCCGGCAAGTATAACACCGTCAAGCCCCATTATTCTCCCTACTGGGTCTAAAAAATCCGAAACATATAATATCAGAGGACTTCCCCCGAGGCTTATGTTCTGAAGAAGCCAGATAAGAATTCCCGCAGGAACAGCCACTGCCACAGCCCTTCCCAAAACAAAAAGAGTTCTGTCAAAAATGCTCCTTACAAAAATGCCGCATATATCAGGTCGCCTGTAGGGCGGCAGCTCTAAAATAAAGGAGGTCTGCCTATTCTTCATAAGAAGCCTTGTCACAACAAGGGTAATAAGAGTGCCGAATATAAGCGCAGCAAGCACACACAGCGCCCCTGCGGCAGAGCTTCCCGTGCCTGCGGAAAAGAACATAGCAGCCGTCATAATTATAAGGGGAAACCTGCCGTTGCAGGGCATAAACACATTTGTGAGTATGGCTGCCCTTCTTTCCCCGGGGTTTTCTATAATACGGGACGATATTACCCCCGCCGCATTACACCCTATACCCATACACATAGTAAGAGCCTGCTTTCCGTTTGTGCCTGCCGCCTTAAAAAATCTGTCTAAATTAAAGGCAATTCTCGGCAAAAAGCCCAGATCCTCCAAAATAGTGAACAAAGGAAAAAATATCGCCATAGGCGGCAGCATTACCGAAACTATCTTTCCCACTGTCCCCAAAACGCCCTCTACCGCAAGGCTTTTTACAGCAGGGGCAGTATTTATGGCAGTAAGAAAATTGTAAAGGAGAGCCTTGATATGCTCAAAAAATATACTCAAAAGCTCCGAGGGGTAGTTTGCCCCTACTATAGTCAGCCAGAGCATAAAGCCGAAAATAATGACTACCGAAGGCAGACCCGTGTATTTTCCTATAAGAACTCTGTCTATATTTCTGTCAATACGGTCTGCTGCCGTTTTTTCAAAGGTCACAAATTCCTCTGTTAGCCTTGATGCAAGGCTTGTATAATACTCAGTCTCCCGAAGACTGCCCACATTTCTTTTTTCACAGCCGGTTCTTATGACATTCTTAAGGCTTTCAAAGCCCTTGCCTTTTCCGGCGGACATGGTTATTATTTTTGTTCCCAGCCTTTTTTCAAGCCCCTTTACGTCAATTTTTATGCCCTTTCGTTTTGCCTCATCCATCATATTTATACAAACAACAGCATTTTCCGCAATATCCAATATCTGAAGCGCAAGAATGAGGTTTCTTTCTATACACGAGGCATCTATAACTATAACCGTGAGGTAGGCTTCATTATTTTTGAGAAAATCCACTGCCTGACGTTCATCTTCAGACTTAGGTCTTAGAGAATACATACCCGGCAGATCTGCAATACAATAGTTTTCAAAGCTGCCCTGAGCGCTTCCCACAGTCTTGCCGGTCCAGTTTCCGGTATGCTGTTTAAGCCCGGTAAGTCTGTTGAAAATAGTGCTTTTGCCCGTGTTGGGGTTTCCGCAGAGGGCAACTATCTTCTTCTCCACATTAATATTCCTCCCGAAGTCTTATATAAATATTGTCGGCATCCTCTCTTCTAAGTGCCATAACAACTCCCTTTATATAGTAAGCCACAGGGTCGCCTGCAGGACTTTTGTGCAGGGGCACTACCTCAGCATCCTTCGTAAAGCCAAGCTCCGTCAGTCTTTCCTTGTTTTTAAGCCCTCCGGAAACACCCGATATTATTACCCTCGCCCCAATAGGAACGCAGGAAAGGGGCAAACCCTTCGCCATAGTCAAAAACACCTCCCAAAAAGTGTCTGATATACTTAATTATATAAACATCATTTATGTTTGGTGCATGTCATAAAACCCACTCCTCTGCCTGTATTAAATTATTTAAATATACTTTATATTGAGAAATATTGGTGTTATAATAAAACAAATAATTATTGAGGGAGTTGATAAAATGTCAGAACAACTTTCAAGAACAGAACTTCTTTTGGGAAATGAAGCAATAGAAAAATTAAGAGGCTCTCACGTTGCCATTTTCGGCATAGGCGGCGTGGGCGGCTATGTAACGGAAGCCCTTGCCCGAAGCGGCGTAGGCTCTCTCACACTTATAGACAACGACACAGTCAGCCTATCCAATTTAAACAGGCAGATAATAGCCCTGAGAAGCACCTTGGGTAAATATAAGGTAGATGTGGCAAAGGAGCGAATAAATGATATCGACCCCGAAATAAAGGTCACAACTCATAAATTATTCTACCTCCCCGATACCTCATCACAAATTGACCTTTCGGCCTTCGACTATGTGGTAGATGCCATAGATACCGTCACAGGCAAGCTGGAAATCATAATGCAGGCTATAAAAGCAGGCACTCCCGTAATAAGCTCTATGGGTACGGGAAACAAAATTCACCCGTCAATGCTTGAGGTCGCAGACATATCAAAAACCTCTGTGTGCCCTCTCGCAAAGGTAATGCGCCGCGAGCTTAAAAAAAGAGGTGTTTATCACCTTAAGGTAGTATATTCCAAAGAGAAACCTATAAAGCCCGCCGTCCCGTCAGCACCGGCAGACCGAAACGCTCGTCCCAAAGCCACACCGGGCAGCTGCTCCTTTGTGCCGTCTGCGGCAGGGCTGCTTATTGCCGGAGAGGTAGTCAGAGAGCTTACAAACATAAAATAAGCCCCGCAAAAGCGGAGCTTTTTTATAGCCTTGCCGACCATTCAGAAACACGATCCTTCATAAGCTTTAAAAGGGTCTTGCTTCCCACCACCTCAATGTCACTGCCTAAGCTGAATATCCAGCCTAAAAATGTGTCGGAAAAATAGTCCTCTACAGAAATTTTCATACGCCCGTCGGGCATAGTATAGGTTTTCACATCAGAGCCATATCTGTCCCAGATTACCTTTTCTATTTTCTTTGTATATATAAAAACAGCCATACCCTTTTCGCCGAATGACATATCCTTGCTGAAATTGATTATGTCCTCCAGCTCGCTGTAATTTTTGCATGGAATACTTGCCTCGTCAGAAAGGCTTATATCCTCTATTCTGTCAATTCTGAAGCGGCTTATATCTCCTTCGTGCTCATCACATTTGCCCAGTATATATAAGCCATAACGGCTTGTGTGCAGCTTGTAGGGCGAGATGTTTCTTTCGCTTGTGGTTTTGCCTCTGTATATTATCTTTATCTTTCGCTTTTCGGCTATTGCCTTGTTTATGACCTCAAGACTCCAAGAAACGATGCCTCTTTCGTTAAGCCTGCTTTTATCGGACGACAGGGCGGGTATAACCTTTTCATACTGCTTTCCGCCCAAAAGAGCATAGAGCTTTGCCTTAAGATTTCTCACATCCGATTTGCTGAAGGACTTTGCAGCCTCCAGCGCCGAAACAAGCATTTCTATTTCTTCCAGCTCAAGAGGTCTTTCTATAAGCCTGAACTTCTTTTTGCCGTCCTCCATATATGACTGAACTTCTATGTAGGGCGCATTTTCAAAGCACTCATTGATAGAGTCTATGTTGGGCTTTATGCTTCTTTCGTTAAGAGATATACCCATGCCCTCCAAATGATTTATTATGTCAGAATTAGTTACACCGTTTTCGTCATCGGTATTCATATAAAGATATTGTAATATATATAATATTGCATCCTTCTTTTTAGACATCAATATCTCCTCTCTCCCAGCTTAAGCCCGGGAACGGCATTAAGATCCATACCTGCCACATTACCCTTTATATATTCATAATAAGCAGCGCTGCCTATCATAGCTCCGTTGTCAGTGCAAAACACAGGGCTTGGTATAAAAAGTTCTACGCCTTCTGCCTCACAAACTCTTTTAAGCTCTGCACGAAGAGCCGAATTTGCAGAAACTCCCCCTGCAAGGGCAAGCTTTTTGATCCCCGTAGTTTGGCAGGCAGCTATAGCCTTTGCACATAGCACATCAATAACAGCCTTTTGAAATGATGCCGCAACGTCCGCAGGGTTGACCTCCTGCCCCGTCATAGCGCATTTATTAAGATAATTAAGTACAGCCGACTTAAGTCCGCTGAAGCTAAAGTCAAAGCTGCCCTCTTCAAGCATAACATGAGGGAATTTGATAGCCTCTGCATCTCCCTCTGCCGAGAGCTTGTCTATTTTAGGTCCTCCGGGATATGGCAGGTTAAGCGCTCTTGCCACCTTGTCATAGGCTTCTCCTGCGGCATCATCTCTTGTGTGCCCCATTATTTCAAAATCGCTGTATGAGTTTATTTTTACTACATTAGTGTGCCCTCCTGAAACCACAAGGCATATAAAGGGCGGCTCCAGCTCCTTATGCTCGATGTAATTTGCAGCAATATGCCCTTCTATATGATGAACGGGTATAAGAGGAAGCCCGCACCCAAAGGCAAGCGCTTTGGCATAAGACACGCCCACCAAAAGCGCCCCCACAAGCCCGGGGCCGTAAGTAACTGCAATAGCATCCACCTCAGAAAGCCCCATTTTAGCCTCAGACAGGGCAGCATCAACTACAGCATCTATATTTTCAATATGCTTTCTCGAGGCTATCTCAGGCACAACGCCGCCGAAACGTCTATGTATATTGATCTGTGAGGAAATAATATTCGATTTTACCTCCCGACCGTTTACGACAACAGCCGCCGAGGTTTCATCACACGATGATTCAATGGCAAGTATGGCAATATCCTTTCCCATCTATATCAACCTTTCATTTATATCTTCTTATTCTTTATTCTAACATATCAAAGCATTTTTTACAATCTTTCTCATTGACATTTTTACATGTATATATAGAAAAACCATATTTTAAAAAAGGACATTTTTTATTATTTTTTTACTGAAATTTATAAAAAAACCAAAAAAAATCAATATTTAGTCTTGCATTATACTAAATATAGTGGTATAATATTAATTGACCGAAGAAAATCGGAAGTTGTTCTTTTGATTTTTTTATCTTTTTTTCCTTTTTAACTTATCCCTGTTTTATCCGCTATAAAACAGGGATTTGTTTTTCTCATACATTTTCACCTTATAAAATAAAATAATATTAAACAACATATATGGGTGAAAATATGAGCAGATATAGATTTGCCGTTTTGGGCGGAGATTATAGATATAAGCTGCTGTACGACGGGCTTATCTCTGACGGCTATAGTGTTAAAGCCTGCGGAAATCCTTTTATAACAAAAAAAGAGGATACTGTTTCAGAGCTTCTTACGGATATAGATATTCTGATAGGGCCTATTCCCACAACAAAAGACAATAAAACAATATATTTAACCGATTTCCCCGAAATTGAAATTTCCGCATTTTTTGAAGCTATGTACAGAAAAAATGTGGGGACGTATATAGGGGGAGTCATAAATGATGATGTAACTGCCTGCGCTGTTAAATATAATGTAAAAACTCATGATTTTTTTGACTGTGAGGAGGTGGCTATTTTAAATGCCATACCCACCGCCGAAGGAGCGGTTGCAACAGCAATTCAGGAAAGCGACATAACCCTTTTCGGAAGCAACGCCCTTGTGCTTGGCTATGGGCGCTGCGGCAAAGTCCTTGCAAATATGCTTAAGGGAATGGGGGCAGAGGTGTATTCCACCTACAGGAATGAAAAAACAGCCGCCTATATAAAAGCCTTTGGGCTAAAGGGATTTAATTTATACGAGCTGAAAAGCAGAATAAATATGTTTGACTATATATTCAATACTATCCCAACAATGATACTTACAAAGGACATACTGAAAAAAGTAAATAAAAAATGCCTTATAATAGATTTGGCTCAGGCCCCGGGAGGGACTGATTTTAACTTTGCCAGAGATTTAAATATTCGCGCCCTATACTGCCCCGGTCTCCCCGGAAGGGTCGCTCCCCTTACAGCCGCAGAAATATTAAAATCCGCCGTCATCAATATTGCACTAAAGGCATAAAGCTGTCCTTAACGGATCGGCTATCACCGTACCAATACGCAAGCCTAAGACTTGTCGCAATCCTTAACGGGTCGGCTATTATTTGGGTCGGTACGCAAGCCTCAAAGACCCCACCCGCCCACCCTACTCCGGTGCCGCCGTGGCGTTCATTTACAGGGTAGTACCGATATATTGTCGGTGTGTCTAATAGACCCGGTGTCGCAGTGGCTAAAATATTGCGGCTAAGCCCCGGCAGCCGGTCTTACCTCCCACTGTTCCTTGCCGATATAAAAACCTTTTGCCACAGCGGTAGGGCGCAGTCCAAAGGTTTCTTGCCGACATATAAATCTTTAACCGATGCGGTAGGGCGCCGACACGGGGCGGGGTGGGTGGGGCGATGTTATTAACGCAGTTAATAACACAGAGCAAGCCTGTGATAGCTTTCTCCGTCAAGGTTTTTCCAGACAAATTCTCCGTTTTCCAACATAATATAGCTGTGTGGGCTGTCATTCTTTGGTATAGATACCGACCCGGGATTGATATAATAATTTTCTCCCACCTTCTCCCACGCAGGTATATGTGTGTGTCCGTGCAGTAATATGTCGTCTTTTGTTAGCGGCGGCATATTTGCCTTGTTGTAAATATGTCCGTGGGTTGCATAAACGGCTCTGCCGTTTATATAAAATATGCAATAATCTGCCATTATAGGAAACTCCAATACCATCTGATCCACCTCTGTGTCGCAGTTTCCTCTGACACACAATATACGCTCCTTATATTTGTTAAGCATTTCTATAACGCTTTTAGGGGCATATTCCCTTGGCAGATCGTTCCTTGGTCCGTGGTAGAGTATATCTCCCAAAAGCAGCAGCTTTTCCGCTCCCTCTCTTTTAAATGCCTCAAGCAGCTTTCGGCAGTAATATGCCGAGCCGTGTATATCCGATGCTATCATCAATTTCATAATAAGCCTCCATTTTTAAAATTCCTTCGCCTGTATGTACAAAATTATAATATAAAAATATGTCAAATGCAATAAAGAGATGGCTTTTAGCCATCTCTTTATTTTCCCGTCATATTCCAAGTTCATTAATATAGCCCTTAAGTGTATCTGCACTGCTTCTGAGCGCTGCCACCTCTTCATCCGAAAAGGGCAGCTCCAGCACTCTGCTTGCTCCCTGAGCATTTACCACTGTAGGCACACTGAGGCAAATATCCTTAATGCCATATTCTCCCTCAATTACACTTGACAGCGGCAGTATAGAATTTTCATTTCCTATAATTGCCTCGCAAATACGTCTTACAGAAAGAGCTATGGCGTAATATGTTGCCCCTTTTTTGCTTATAATTTCATAAGCCGCATTTTTCGTCTGATGGTAAAATTCATCCTTACAGCAGTTTATGTCGTCACACTGTCCGCACTCCTTGCAGTATTCGTCTATAGCCAGCCCTGCAAGCCTTGTAAGACTCCATGTAGGCACTTCAGAGTCGCCATGCTCCCCTATAATATATGTGTGCACATTTCTTGCATCTATATTTGTATGCTCTCCTATTATATATTTAAGCCTTGCTGTGTCCAAAACCGTTCCCGAGCCTATTACCTTTCTTCTTGAAAAGCCCGACAGTTTATATGTCACATAAGTGAGTATGTCCACAGGATTGGTGACAACCAGCAATATAGTATCATCCGTGCAGTATTTGTTGATTTCATCTACTATACTTTTAAAAATGACATAATTCCTTTTAAGAAGGTCTATTCTCGTTTCTCCCTCCTTCTGGCTTGCTCCTGCTGTTATGATTACCATATCAGAGCCCTTTATAATGCTATAGTCCCCTGCATACACCTTCACCGGGCTTACAAAGGGCAGACCGTGGTTTAAGTCCATAGCATCTCCCTCGGCTTTATTCCTGTTTATATCCACAATGGCTATCTCAGACACAAGTCCGCTTAAAAACAACGTATACGCCGTTGTAGAGCCAACAGCTCCCGAGCCTATTATAGAAACTTTGCCTTTTATCATATAGATCCCCTCCGTTTATTTTTAAAGCCTCTTTTGCATAGTCTTATCAAAATAAACGAAATTCATACAACAAAAAAGAACAAAGGCGGCAGTCTATGCCGAAGCCTTTGTCCTCTATTATTATTTCTTATCCTGTTTGTCTGCAAGCTGCAAAAGCTTCTGAGCGTATTCTCTGTCGCCGCCAAGAAGTCTGTCTGCGATTTTTTCAAGCTCGTCATCACCTATAGCCGTGACTCTGCCGTTGTCAAACTGATAGTCTACCCATGCCTTTATTGCGCGGGTTATCTTATCTCTCTTGCCAAACTTTTTGTCTTTATAGTGTGTAGAAAGCCAATGAGCAATACCTGCAAGACCCGATGTCTTTGACACTGCCACCTTTACAGGTCTGTTAAGCAGCTTTTCGGTGTTAAATATGTTATATATTTCCTCATTTTTAAGTATTCCGTCTGCGTGTATGCCTGCTCTTGTAAGGTTGAAGTTTTTGCCTACAAAAGGTGTCATAGGCGGTATTTCATAGCCTATTTCCTTTTCATAATATTCCGCAAGCTCTGTAATTACGGTAGTGTCCATACCGTCAAGAGTGCCTCTCAGCTGTGCGTATTCCATTACCATAGCCTCAAGGGGTGTATTTCCCGTTCTTTCGCCTATGCCAAAAAGAGAAGCGTTTACGCCCGAGCAGCCGTAAAGCCATGCCGTTGTGGCGTTATTTACAGCCCTGTAGAAGTCATTATGCCCGTGCCATTCAAGGAGATTTGAAGGTATAAAAGCGTGGTGGTGCAGACCGTAAATAATTCCCGGTACTGACCTTGGCATAACCGTACCCGGTATTGACACGCCATATCCCATGGTATCGCATGCCCTTATCTTAATAGGTACTCCCGACTCCTTGGAAAGCTCTCTCAGCTTGATAGCAAAGGGGACAACAAAGCCATAAAAATCGGCTCTTGTTATATCTTCAAAGTGACATCTTGGGCGAATACCCATTTCAAGACACTGACTGATTATTTTAATATATTTATCTATTATCTTGCTTCTTGTAGACTTCATTTTTTCAAATATATGATAGTCTGAGCAAGACACTAAAATACCCGTTTCCTTAATGCCTATAGACTTAACAAGCTCAAAGTCCTCTTTGGTGGCTCTTATCCATGTAGTTACCTCAGGGGCTTCATAGCCAAGCTCTAAGCACTTATAAACGGCATCTTGGTCGTTTTTTGTATATATGAAAAATTCACTCTGTCTGATAAGTCCCTTTGGTCCGCCGAGCCTGTTAAGCATTTTATAGATATCAACTATCTGCTGTGTTGTGTAAGGCTCTCTCGACTGCTGTCCGTCACGGAATGTAGTATCCGTTATCCAGATCTCCTTAGGCACATCCATAGGCACGATACGATAGTTAAATGCTATTTTAGGAACTTCATCGTAAGTATAAAGAGTTTTATAAAGATTAGGTTCTTTTACGTCCTGTAAGGGGTATACAAATTCTCCTCTTTCAAGAAGATTGGTTTTTTCGTTAAATTTAAACACAATAACACCTCCTAAATTAGCCGGAAGCCAACTATATCAAAAAAGCTGATGGGCGACACACTTAAGGGAAACGATCCATAGCCGACATCAGCACTAAAATCAAGTCTTATTATATACTTTTTATATTTAATTGTCAATATGGCATAATAAACATAAATTCAAGCATTTTCCCGGGCTTAGTTGATTAGTTACTCATTTTTCGATCAAAAAAGCACGGTTTTTTTATATTTAAAATATAAAAATTGCTTTTTTCACCAATATATATTATAATATAAAAAAATTTAAGGGTGAGAAAAAGTGAATAAAATATTTTCATTTAAGAAAAATCAAAACACAACAGAAATATTTGAAAACCTTTCCATAAGTCATGCTCTTGCGACAATGGCTGTGCCTACCATAATGAGCCAGCTCATTGTGCTTATATACAATCTTTCAGACACATTTTTTATAGGAAGAACAAACAACCCCTACATGGTGGCGGGAGTTTCTCTCATTTTGCCTATATTTAACATAACCATCTCTCTTGCAGGCTTAGCCGGCATGGGCGGCGGCGCCCTCATATCACGGCTTCTCGGTAAAGGCAACAACAGCGAAGCCAAAAAGGTCAGCGCCTTCTGCATTTACATAGCAATAATAGTTTCTGCCTTCTTTGCAGCCTTTGTGCTCATTTTTATGGAGTCTTTACTTACGCTGTTGGGGGCAGGCCCGGAGACCTACACTTTTGCAAGGCAGTATGTCACCTGCGTTATAGTTTTAGGCGGCATACCCACAGTCCTTGCAAACACAATGGCAACACTGCTGAGAAGCGCAGGCTATTCTCGGGAGGCAGGCTTTGGCATATCTATGGGCGGGCTTATAAACATAGCCTTAGACCCTCTGTTTATGTTTGTGCTTCTCCCCTCGGGAATGGAAATAATAGGCGCAGGCACTGCCACAATGCTTTCAAACATACTTTCCTGCCTATACTTTTTCTTTATAATATATAAAACCAGAAAGACTACGGTTATAAAATTTGTACTGAAGGGCGGTCTGCCCAAGGCTTCCAGCATATTGTCGGTTTTTGGGGTAGGGCTTCCTTCGGCAATAGCCACACTTCTCTTTGACATAGACTACATAGTAATAGACAAGCTAATGGTAGGCTATGGCGACATACCTTTAGCCGCCATAGGCATAGTGCTTAAGGCAGAGCGCCTGCCCCTTAACATCGGCATAGGTCTTTGTCAGGGCATGATGCCTCTTGTAGCCTACAACTATGCCGCAGAAAACTTTAAAAGAATGAAGTCATTTATACGTACGTCACGGCTTACGGGGCTTACTATTGCTCTTTGCTCCGTTTTGATGTATGAAATATGCGCAGGGGGAATAATGCACATATTCATACCCGACCCTTCCACCGTAGCCTATGGCACAGACTTTTTAAGGATAAGGTGTCTTGCAACTCCCCTTATGTTTTTAAGCTTTCACATGGTATATCTTTTTCAAGCATTCGGCAAGGGGCAGGTATCCCTTTTCTTGGGTGTATCCAGGTGGGTTGTGTTCAACATACCCATGCTTTTCATACTGAATTATATTATAGGTATGTATGGCATAGTTTGGTCGCAGTTTACGGCAGACATACTCACGGTTTCCCTTTCCTTCTTCGTATACTTCCTGTTTGAAAGGAGATCTGCCTGGTATAGGGCAAATTAAAAAAATCGGCTTTGGATATCCTCCAAGCCGATTTTTTTACTTTTCAAAATCATGAATACTTATCTCGTTCCATAGGGTCTCATTTTTTTCTGTAGTTATGTTTTCAGACCATTTTGCTATCTGATTGTTGTAAATTTCAGCCTTTTTAGACTCAACATAGCTGTCACGTAGATTTTGGGAAAGAAGTGTTTTTGGCGTTTTGTCTTCGGGGTGATCTTTGATATATTTATCTATATATGCCGAATAATCTGCCTCGCTTATCTGATAGCTTTCGGTTATAGACGACATCACCTTCTGCTGAAGGAGAATTTCCTCCATTATAGACTCGGTATTGTCTTCCTCAAGCCCTACGGAGCTGCAGTATGCTTCCCCTATTTCGTTAAGCTTTTCAGCCGCAAGCCTTTTGGCCTCTTCTTTGTCACTGTCATCAAGGCTTACGTTTATGCCGTCAGCGTTTTTACAGGCTGTTTTTACATATAAAATAGACCTAAGGGCATTTTCCTTGGCTACGTCCTCTGCGGGAACGCCGTCAAAATCAGTGTCCCATATATCCTCGCCGCCGCCCATATCCTCAAAGGTGTTTTTCTGCTCGTACAAATAAACAGAAAACTCCGGGACGGATATTTTCTCGCCGTCGATGATCGCCACATAGTCGCTTTTCAAGCCCTTGTCACCGAAAAAAGAGCAAGCCGAAAGCAACATAACTATTAAAATTATAAATATAAGATTAATCTTTTTCATGTGTTACCTCACAATAAGTGTTTATTCTTATATTATAGACCATTATTAAAATAAGTCAAATATTTTTTTATTGGGCAGTCTGTTTTTTTGAGTAAACAAAATTAAATATGCCCATAGAGCAGATAATTACATATCCCAGTATGCTTAAAACGTCCGCTTTCTGACCCAACACGAAAAATCCCAATATGGTGGAAAATATTATCTGTGAATAGTCATACACGGATATATCTCTTGCAGGGGCATAGGTATAGGCATAGGTTATGCAGAACTGTCCGCCTGTTGCCGCAAGCCCTGCCCCCAAAAGTGTCAATATTTGCAGTGCCGTCATAGGCTGAAAGCCCATTATGGCAGGGGGCAGACACACAATGCAGGAAAACAGTGAAAACATAAACACTATTACAGAGCCCTGCACTCCTCGCCCGCCTAAATATCTCACTGCCGTATAAGCAGCACCTGCGCCCATTCCGCCTAAAAAGCCTACAAAATACGGAAAGGTCTCCGAAAAATCAAGAGATGGCTTTATTATAAACAAACTGCCTATAAAAGCTCCCAAAACAACCATAAGCTGCCAGGGCTTTATTTTTTCTCTTAAAAACATTGCCGAAAACACAACCGCAAAAAACGGCGAAAGCTTATTCAGCATTGAAGCATCGGAGAGTATCATATGGTCGATGGCATAAAAATTACACAATATGCCCAATGTACCGAATGAAACCCTCATAAACAAAGGAAAAAGATTTCCCTTTATGCCTTTAAGCCCCGTGCCGCTTTTTATAAGTATGAACAGCGCAAAAAACAAAGCCACAAAATTTCTGAAAAAGCTTTTTTGTATAGACGGCAGATCTCCCGAAAGCCTTACCATTAAATTCATAAGCGCAAAGAAGAATGCCGAAGCTATTATAAGCAATATTCCCTTAAGCTTTTTTGACATTTCATCACATTCTTTCCGGCGCTTTTATGCCAAGAAGGTAAAGCCCCTCTTTTATGGCTGTCTTTGCCGCATAAACAAGGGCAAGCCTTGCCTTTCTCACTTCTCCCTCGCTGCCTAATATGGAGTTATCTCTGTAGAAGCGGTTGAAGCTCTGGCATATCTCTATAAGCTGTCTTGAAATTATAAAGGGCTCGTACTTTTCTCCTGCTTCAATAAGCTTTGCGGGGAAGTCGCCCAGCGCCTTTACAAGGGCAAGAGATGACTTGTCTGTTATAAGGCTGTAGTCCACATTCTCCGGCGCGCCTTCAAGCCCTGCCTTTCTCATAATAGAGCAGGCTCTTGCGTGGGTGTACTGAACATAAGGGCCTGTTTCTCCCTCAAAATTCAATATCTTGTTCCAGTCGAAGGCTATATTTTTAATTCGGCTGTTGAACATATCGTCAAATATAACTGCCCCTATGCCCACCTGAGCGGCTATTTCCTTTTTATTTTCAAGGTCGGGGTTTTTCTCTTCTATTATTTTTTCTGTCTTTTCAACGGCTTCTCTCAGCACGTCCTCCATAAGCACAACGTGACCGCTTCTTGTGGAGAGCTTTCCTTCTGCGCCTAAATTTACAAGGCCAAAGGGTATATGCACAAGCTCATCAGCCGCCCAGTCATAGCCCATAAGCTCCAAAACCTTAAACCACTGTGCAAAATGCAGCTTTTGGTCTATGGCGGTCACATAAAGACACTTTGCAAAGTCGTAGGTCTTTTTTCTGTAAAGAGCCGCTGTAATATCTCTTGTAGGATAAAGCGTTCCTCCGTCACTTCTGAGTATAAGGCAGGGAGGCATTTTATATTCCTCAAGGTCTACCACCTGTGCGCCTTCGCTTTCCTTTAATATGCCCTTACTCTTTATCTCCTCAACAACGGCAGGCATCATTTCATTATAGAACGACTCTCCCGTATATGCATCAAACTTAATATCCAGCATATCATATACACGGTTAAATTCCTTCATAGAAATATCTACAAACCACTTCCAAAGTGAAAGAGCTTCCTCGTCACCCTCCTGCATTTTTACAAGATAGCCTCTTGCCTCGTCATTAAGAGAAGGGTCTATTTCTGCCTCTGTATGGAATTTTACATAAAGCCTTGTAAGCTCGCTTATGCCCTTTTCTTCTATTTCTTCCTTATTTCCCCATCTTTTATAGGCAGAAATGAGCTTGCCAAACTGTGTTCCCCAGTCGCCAAGGTGATTTATGCCAAATGACTTATAGCCCATGGCATTATAAATTCTGTAAAGTGAATTTCCTATAACCGTAGAGCGCAGATGACCTATATGGAAGGGCTTTGCAATATTGGGGGAGGAATAGTCTATGCAGACGGTTTTTCCCTTGCCTATGTCAGTCTTTACATAGTCGCCGCCTTTTTTAAGTATGTCGTCAATTATGCCCCCTGTAAGGGATGTCTTGTTTACAAAAAAGTTGATATAGCCACCGACTACCTCAAACCTTTCAACATATTCGGAAGTACCCAGCTTTTCGGCTATTTCTGCCGCAATAAGGGGCGGAGCCTTTCTGAATACCTTTGCCAGCCTGAAGCAGGGGAAGGCATAATCTCCCATATCAGCCTTTGGTATTTCTATTGTGTCGACTATTTCTTCTATATCCAGACCGCAGCTTTGGGCTATCAGCTTTGCTATTTCATATTTAAAATCCATGATATATCCTCCCATAAGTTATTTTAAGCCATTATAGTTATTATAAACCCTCTCCCCCACAAATTCAACAGTAAATCAATATAAATTGCCGCAGCATAAAGCCCGTATTTTTGGGGTTTTTGCTGCGGCATACCGTCTTTATGAAAGCTCCAGCATTTTATTAAGAGCCTTTACGGCATCTTTAGCTGTCTGCTTGTCGACCCTTATCTGTCTTTTGAAATTTCCTTCTTCAATTTCTGCAAGGGTCTCGTAGAGATTGTCTAAGTTTATTTTATTCATATTACGGCACTTGCTGTTGGTGTCTAAAATGAGTATTTCCTTATCGGGGTTGTTTTTAATAAGCCTGTCAACAAGGTTTTTCTCTGTGCCTATTATAAATTTGCTACCCGAGGGAGCGTCCTTCACCTGATTTATAATATATTCCGTAGAGCCTTTGCCGTCTGCCTTTGAGGCTATTTCATAGCGACATTCGGGGTGTACTATTATTTTATAGTCCGGGTGAGCCTTTCTCATACTTTCATAAGTTTCATCGGATATAAAATGATGCACATGGCAATAACCGCCCCAGAGCACACATTTTACTTCCTCTTTATTGCAGTCAAAATAAAGCTCATCGTGTATCTGATTGTAAAGAGCCATATTTTCAAGCCCTACGCCAAGGTCTACGCAGGTGTTTCTTCCCAAATTCTGATCGGGGAGGAAAAGCACTGTTTTGCCCTGACTAAGCGCCCATTTAAGTATAGCGGGGGCATTTCCCGAAGTAACCACCGTGCCGCCAAGTCTTCCGCAAAATGCCTTTATCTCCGCTTTGGAATTTACGTATGTAACAGGCAATATATTGCCCTTACCAAATTCGTTTTCAAGCCTTTCAAGGCATTTTTCCGCTGTCTTTTCGTCTGCCATGTCTGCCATAGGGCAGCCTGCATCTTTCTCGGGAAGCAGCACTATCTGCTCATCGTTTGTGAGTATATCGGCAGTCTCCGCCATAAAATGCACGCCGCAGAACACTATATATTTAGCCCTTTTATTTGCCTCAGCCACCTTTGCCAGCTTAAGAGAGTCTCCTACACTGTCAGCAAGGGCAACTATTTCATCAGTCTGATAATGATGGGCAAGAATGAGTAGGTCTTCCCCCATTCTTTGTTTGATTTTTTTAATTTCTTCTATCATAAATATCCTCTTTCGTGATTAAAATTCGCATTGGCTTACTGAATAAATAGTATCACAGAGGGGCTTCAATGTCAAGAAAATACCGCCTTTGACTAATAAGCATAAGCGGTTATAATATTACATTTTCGTCAATAACTTTTACTAAATAAAAAAAGTCCCATTCCCTTAAGGAACAGGACCTTTGTTTTTTTAATTAGCCAAGCTCTGCGAAATACTTGATTGTTCTAACCATCTGGCTTGTGTATGAATTTTCGTTGTCATACCATGAAACAACCTGTACTTCATAAAGATCGTCAGCAACCTTTGATACCATTGTCTGTGTAGCATCAAAGAGTGAGCCGTATGTCATACCGATAACGTCTGAAGAAACGATCTGATCTTCGTTGTAGCCGAATGAAGCAGAAGCTGCTGCCTTCATAGCTGCGTTGATGCCCTCAACCGTTACGTCTGAACCCTTTACAACTGCTGTAAGGATAGTTGTAGAACCTGTAGGAACGGGAACTCTCTGAGCAGATCCTATGAGTTTGCCGTTAAGCTCGGGAATAACAAGACCGATAGCCTTAGCTGCGCCTGTTGAGTTAGGAACGATGTTGATAGCTGCTGCACGGGCACGTCTGAAATCGCCCTTTCTGTGAGGACCGTCAAGAACCATCTGATCGCCTGTGTAAGCGTGGATAGTTGACATGATACCTGACTGGATAGGAGCATAGTCGTTAAGTGCCTTAGCCATAGGTGCAAGGCAGTTTGTTGTACATGAAGCTGCTGAAATTATAGTGTCAGAAGCCTTAAGTGTACCCTCGTTTACGCTGAAAACGATTGTAGGAAGATCGTTGCCTGCGGGTGCAGAAATAACAACCTTCTTAGCGCCTGCATCAATATGAGCCTGAGCCTTAGCCTTTGATGTATAGAAACCTGTACATTCAAGAACTACGTCTACACCAAGCTCTCCCCAAGGAAGCTCTGCTGCATTAGCCTTAGCATAAATAGTGATCTTCTTTCCGTCAACTGTAATAGAATCTTCTCCTGCCTCTACAGTGCCGTTAAATCTGCCCTGTGCTGAGTCATACTTTAAAAGATGTGCAAGCATTGCAGGATTTGTTAAGTCGTTGATTGCTACTACTTCATAGCCTTCTGCATGGAACATCTGTCTGAAAGCAAGACGTCCGATACGTCCGAAGCCATTGATTGCAACTTTTACGTTAGCCATTTTAATTATCCTCCTATTAAAAATATAGTTTTTTCCTTTAAATGGTATGCCCATTTATTCTCCCATTATTATATCACATTTATTCCATAAATTAAATAATTTTTTAACAAATTTAAAAAAAAATGTGAATTTTATATAGTATGTCCAAAAAAACATTTTTATAAAAAGCTTTTTTGTCTGTTGTGCCAAGAAAATTCCCTCATTTCAGCCCTTTATAAGCAGGGTAAAGGTACTCATCACTCATTCATAATAAGACTCATATAGTTGTTCATAAAAGCCATAAAAGCCAAAGAGCCTGCCAAAATTACCCCAAGAGAAACGGCAGACGGGTCGCAGCCTTTCTTTATATTTTCTATATCCTCCCTGTATGTGCCGACTATATCGGAAATAAGCATAATAAGGGAAAACCACATAAAAATATAGGTTCTGTCTGCTGATGCCCATATAGTAGGTGAAAATCCAAGCATAATTCTTGTGGAAACACCAAGTACAAGAGTGCCCACCAGTCTTATAAGCTCAGAAATATTTTTGCTGAGTATGCATAAATTAATAATTGTAAATCCTCCTATAATACATATAAGAGCTATGAAGGCATAGGTGTACAGAGATGTATATGTTTGCACAGAAACGACACCGTACTGACCGATCGCCGGCCTTACCCACTGAATTTCTGCCGGAGCAAACTTAGCAAAGCCCCAAAGCAGCAAGGGTATAACAGCCGACAGCCTCTTGGTTATATTTTTATATCTATACCATATAATAAACGCTATAAGCAGTGAGAGAACAACAAAAAGCCCACAGCTTTCAAATAAAACACGATTCATACTGGAAACAAATGCCATCTGTATTTTCCCGATAAAAGAAACCATGCCATAGTCTTTATACCACAATAGCATTTCTCCCGCAAGTCTTTTTTTATTTCCTCCGCCGAAAAACAAAGTGCATATTCCCATAAGCTGAATTATAAGAGAAGCTGCGCCTACAATAGCGCCCTTTTTCTTATTCATAAATGTAATGAGCAGAAATAAAATAAACACAACTGTCATTACTATAACAGCCTGCTCCTGATTTGCACAAATCAGTACAGAAACAAAATAGAGTATTTTTCGGGGAATGTTCAGAGCTTCATACCCCCCTTTATAAATTCTTTTAAGAAGGGACAGGGCAGAGAGCATAGCCGCCGTAACAAGCCAATAGCACATTGTGGTTGAAACTATCCCCGCCTGTGTCATATTCGTATAGGGATATAAGCAAATAAGGAAAATACACAGCCAATATTTAGTCCCTTTGTAATAAATATCGGATATTCCCTTTATAATGCCTATAAGAGCGGCGGTATTTATAACAGCGCATATAAGTATAGCCCTGTTGAAATACAGAATACCGTATGTGAGAATATATGTTATATATCTTGGTGATATGTCATGGGCAAATCTGACAGCTTCTTTTATACGGGATAAAAAAGATGCGTTTTCAAGGGCTCTTCTTCCCACATCATCATTACTGAACGTAAGTAAAGCATTGACTATAAAAAACGCCAGTACAAAAACTATAAACAATCCGTTTTCCTTTATAAAACTGCCTGCTTTTTGTTTTATATTTTTCATAGCCGACTCCTTATATTCTCAATGTTTTTCCTGTGTCTGCCGTATAATTTTTTCCGTTATTCTTATACAGCAAAATTATATCATATATTTTGCTGTCCCCAAGCCTTGAAGCATATGCCCGTGACAAAAAACCGGAAGCGTCATAATTAAAGCCATCATTATAAGCCTGTGTAACTTCATTTCTTATAAGCATCTCCGTAGGAAGAACATACGCCTTGTCGCTGTCATGCTCCTTCAGAGCTACTCTTATGTCATATGTTTTTATGCTCTGTCCCTTTTCAAAAGCCCAGCCCAATATAAAAACAATGCCATTTTCAACACTCGCATCGTCTATACAAAAATTTATTTTTTCTTCTCCCCCAAGCTGTGAAAGAGTTATTGTCTTTACCTGCGCCTTGTCGGCATATATCAGAAAACAAAAGCCGAATGACAACAGAATCATAACAATAATTGCTGTTTTCAATTTTGTTCCCGAAAGCATAAAAACATCTACCTCCAATTATTAACCTTAAGTCAATATCCTCCAAAACATATAGTCCTTCGGGCTGTGGGAAACGGCACAGCCCGAAAAACATAATTTATTTGAAATAAGCTACCCCTGCTTCAAACAGCTTCTGGTCGGTCTTTCCGGGCACGTTTTTATAGAGATTTTTGCCTATACGCTCGCTGTGACCCATCTTGCCGAGCACTCTGCCATCGGGGCTTGTTATGCCCTCTATGGCATATACAGAGCCGTTTACATTATAGCGTATGTCATAGGTCGGGTTGCCGCCAAAATCAACATACTGTGTGGCTATCTGAGAGTTTTCTTCAAGCTGTTTTACAAGCTCTTCCGAAGCAAGAAATCTTCCTTCACCGTGAGAAACTGCCACATTGAACATATCCCCTGCTTCTGTGTTCCAAAGCCAAGGCGATTTGTTGGATATTATCTTTGTATGCGCAAGGCAGGAAACGTGTCTGCCTATAGTATTGAATGAAAGCGTAGGGCTGTTTTCGTCAATGTCCCTTATTTCGCCGTAAGGCACAAGGCCTAATTTTATAAGCGCCTGGAAGCCGTTGCAAATACCGAGCATAAGTCCGTCACGGTTGTTAAGCAGATCCATAACTGCCTCTTTCACAACAGGATTTCTGAATACGGCAGCTATAAACTTGCCCGATCCCTCAGGCTCGTCACCTGCGGAAAACCCTCCCGGGAGCATTACTATTTGTGAATTATTTATCAATTTAGCAAGCTGCTCCGCAGACTCCTTAAGCCAAGCCGTTTTAAGATTTCTTACAACAAAGGTCTCGGCCTTTGCCCCGGCTCTGTTAAAGCACTTAAGGGTGTCATATTCGCAGTTTGTGCCCGGGAATACGGGAATGACAACTCTTGGCGCTGCAATTCCCTTTCCGGGATATTCCTTATCTATAATGTTAAATTCCTTAACGGCAATATTCTTTACCTCATATTCGTCATAGAGCTTTGTGGGAAATACCTTTTCCATAGGCAATATCCAATCCTTTTTGGCATCGTTTTCCAAAATTTCAAGTCCGTTAAGTATAAGAAGATGTCTCTGACTTACGGTAGTGCCTAAAATTTCAAAGTTGCAGCCCTTAAGGTCTTTCTTTGCTTCTTCCTCCGTTCCGTCATACTCTACAATAAATGAGCCATAGCTTATGTCGAAGAAGTCATTTCCGTTTATTTCTGCACCTATGTCGTTGCCAAATATCATTTTGGAAATGCTTGCGGCAGCTCCCCCTCTGCCTACTGTTGCCGCTGAGATTATGCTGCCCTTTCTTATAAGCTTTGTCACGGTGTCAAACTCGTCTTTAAGCTTGTCAAAATCGGGTATGTCGTTTTTATCATATTCGGCATTTATTCTTACAATAAGAGAGCCAACCTTTTTAAATTCGGGAGATATTATGTTTTTAGCCTTTGTTACGTCTACTGCAAAGGAAACAAGTGTGGGCGGAACGGTCATATCCATAAATGTACCGCTCATACTGTCTTTGCCGCCTATAGCAGCAAGCCCTAACTTCATCTGAGCCAAAAAGCCGCCTAAAAGAGCCGCAAGAGGCTTGCCCCACTTCTCCGGGTCTTTGCCAAGGTGTTCAAAATATTCCTGAAAGGTAAGATATACGTCCTTATAGCTTCCCCCTGCGGCAACTATCTTAGCCACAGACTCTACAACCGCATATATTGCCCCGTGGAACGGACTTTGCTTAGCCACAAACGGATTATAGCCAAAGCTCATAAGCGTAGCCGTGTCTGTCTCTCCCTCTACAACGGGCACTTTTGCCGCCATAGCCTCGGGAGGTGTGAGCTGATTTTTGCCGCCAAAGGGCATAAGCACCGTGCCTGCGCCTATGGTTGAGTCAAATCTTTCGGAAAGACCCTTCTGGGAAGCTATGTTTATGTCCTTAACTATATTTACCCACTTTTCCTTTACGTTGTTGCCCTCGGGTATCTCGTTTTCAAGCTTAGGAGCAGCCTTTACAACAACGTCGGTCTTTTGCATAACGCCGTTGGTATCAAGGAAATCTCTCGATATATCTAAAATGGGCTTACCCCTCCATATCATTTTAAGTCTTCTGTCGTCTGTGACTACGGCAACCTTTGTAGCCTCCAAGTTTTCCTCATTGGCTATTTCTATAAATCTGTCCGCGTCCTCTTTTCTTACAACAACTGCCATTCTCTCCTGAGATTCTGAGATGGCTATTTCTGTTCCGTCAAGACCCTCGTACTTTTTAGGCACTATGTCAAGGTCGATTATAAGACCGTCTGCAAGCTCACCTACGGCTACGGAAATTCCCCCTGCGCCAAAGTCGTTGCAGCGCTTTATCATTTTGCTGGCTTCGGGATTTCTGAAAAGTCTTTGGAGCTTTCTCTCTGTAGGCGGATTACCCTTCTGCACTTCTGCTCCGCAGGTGTTTATAGAGTCCTCGTTGTGCTCCTTTGATGAGCCTGTTGCGCCGCCGCAGCCGTCACGTCCCGCTCTGCCGCCTGTCATAATAATGACATCTCCCGCTTCGGGGCGAAGTCTTATTACGTTTTCCTTTTTGGCTGCCGCAATAACAGCGCCTATTTCCATTCTCTTAGCCACATAGCCCTCGTCATATATCTCATGCACCTGACCCGTAGCAAGACCTATCTGATTGCCATATGAAGAATAGCCTGCGGCAGCCTCTCTGGTGAGCTTTCTCTGAGGAAGCTTTCCGGGAATGGTGTCTTTTACTGCCTTTCTCGGGTCGCCGCTGCCCGTTACTCTCATTGCCTGATATACATACGCTCTGCCCGAAAGAGGATCTCTTATAGCGCCGCCAAGACAAGTAGCCGCACCGCCGAAGGGCTCTATTTCCGTTGGGTGGTTGTGGGTCTCGTTTTTAAACATTATGAGATAGTCTTCGTCCTTGCCGTTTATATCTACCTTTGCATTTATAGAGCAAGCGTTTATTTCCTCAGACTCGTCAAGAGCAGGCAGCTTGCCCATTTCCTTGAGAGAGCGCACGCCCTGAGTGGCAATATCCATAAGGCAGACGGGCTTTGTTCTTCCAAGTCTTTCTCTTTCGCTTATGTAAAGCTTATAAGCGTCCTCAATAGCCTTGCTGTAGTCCCCCTTTTCAAACTTCACCTTTTTAAGGTTGGTAGCAAAGGTAGTATGTCTGCAATGGTCAGACCAATATGTGTCTATTACTCTGATCTCCGTAATGGTTGGATTTCTTTTTTCGTCGTTTTTGAAGTATTCACGGCAGAAAAGAAGGTCCTCAAGGCTCATGGCAAGCCCCAATTCATCTCTCAGCTTTTCCGCTTCTTTATCCGTCATATTTATAAAGTTGTCAAATACTTTAACGTCGTCAGGCTCTTCATAGACCATCTTAAGGCTTTCGGGCTTTTTAAGCGCCGCCTCTCTTGAGTCTACGGGGTTTATGCAATATTTCTTGACTGCTTCAAGCTCTTTTGCGGATATTTCGCCCTTAAGCACATACACCTTAGCTACATTTATAAGAGGTCTTTCCTCTCCCGTAACTATCTGTACGCACTGCATGGCGGAGTCTGCCCTCTGGTCGAACTGACCGGGCAAAAATTCCACAGCAAAGGCTTTTTCGCCCCTGTGCTTTTTATACTTTTCCTCATATACTATGTCAACGGGAGGCTCTGAAAATATAGTCGTCTTACATTCTTCAAAATGCTTGTCATCAAGCCCCTCTATGTCATATCTTATAAGTATTCTTACGTCTTCAAGCCCCTTGAGCTCTAAGTTTTCTTTCAAATCGTCATACAGTCTTGCCGCTTCTATGTTGCAGCCCTGCTTTTTTTCAACATAAATTCTTCTGATAGATGCCATAGCTTTCTCCTTTTATTCGCCGCTGCAGGCAAAGCCCTCAAGCTTCGCCCTTTTATATTCCGCAAACCTGCCCTGTTCGATAGCTTCTCTTATTTCTTCCATCATCTTATTATAAAAATAAAGATTGTGAAGAACGCAAAGCCTCATGGCAAGCATTTCCTTCGCCTTAAACAAATGTCTTACATAAGCCCTTGTATGATTTTTGCAGCAGGGACAGCCACATTCCTCATCAATAGGCCGCTCGTCTGTTTCATACCTTGCATTGGTCATATTGAGCTTGCCCTTGCTGGTATAGACGTTTCCGTGTCTGCCGTTTCTTGCCGGAAGAACACAGTCGAAAAAGTCAACGCCCCTCTCCACCGCTTCAAGTATGTTTTCGGGAGTGCCTACGCCCATAAGATATACGGGCTTGTCTACGGGCAAATAGGGCACGACTTCATCAAGTATCCTATACATTTCCTCGTGAGTTTCTCCAACGGCAAGTCCGCCGATGGCAAAGCCGTCAAGGTCGAATGAGGTTATCTGCTTAGCGTGCATTATGCGTATGTCCTCATACACGCCCCCTTGATTTATGCCAAAAAGCAACTGATGGGGGTTGACGGCGTCCTCCTCTGCCCTTAGCTTTTCCATTTTATTTATACATCTTTCAAGCCAGCGGGTAGTCCTTTCAACTGAGCCAACCATATATTCCTTATCGGCCACGGACGAAGGGCACTCGTCAAATGCCATTGCTATTGTAGAGCCTAAATTCGCCTGTATGCGCATGCTCTCCTCCGGGCCCATAAATATTTTGCGCCCGTCTATGTGAGAGTTGAAGTAAACTCCCTCTTCCTTTATTTTTCTAAGAGTTGTGAGTGAAAAAACCTGAAAGCCGCCGCTGTCCGTAAGAATAGGTCTGTCCCAATTCATAAATTTATGAATACCGCCCATCTTCTTTATCACCTCATCCCCGGGGCGGAGGTGTAAATGGTAGGTGTTGGAAAGCTCCACCTGTGTGCCTATAGCTTTAAGGTCTATAGCCGACACAGCCCCCTTAATTGCCGCCTGTGTGCCAACATTCATAAACACAGGGGTCTCAATAACACCATGCACGGTAGTCAGCCTGCCACGCTTGGCCCTTCCCTCTCTTTTTAATAATTCATACATAGCTTTACCTCAAAAAAAATGTTCCATTTTATTATAACCTCACTTTATTGTTTTGGCAATACCCTTTATGCCCTTTTATACTTAAGCAAGGGTTTTTTAGCATATAAAAAGACTCCCGAAAATTATCGGGAGCTTTTTCTTTTTTTCTTATTCTTAGGCTTACGCCTGCGCTTTTCACCCTTATTTTGCGGAACATCCTGAAAAGCATCTATAAGGGGTATGAGTGTAAAGCGTTCTGCAAGCTTCCTTAAGGTTTCCGTTGTCAGTCCCAAAATGAAAACCAAGGAAACGCCGCCAATTATCCACAGTATGAAGTATGGCGACTCATAGTGTTTTATAATATCCGTAAAATGCTGCCAATAATATCTTTGCAGCTCTCCGTCATGGAACATATATATGCCAAGAGTGCAGGAAGCCACAAAATTAACAATTCGCAGATAGGGAACATTTATATACTTAAATATCAACAGCATAAGCACGCTTATGGAAATTACCGGCATAGTGTTGGGAGGCCAGAAATACACCTGTGAAAGTGTCTTCCATGGGAATATCCTATATTCCGTACCTATTATAAAGAATATAAGAAGTGCCCATACGGCTGCCAAGCCTATAAGACATCTTTTAAGGTTTTTAAAATACGGCACTCCGTAAAGTCTTATATATGCGCCTATAAGATATACAACTATAAGCCACAAATATCTGTTGTAATAAGGTATAGACTCGGCTTTTCCGTTCTTATATATCATACATAAAATAAAAGTAGGGAGTATAGACCATATAAGAAGCTGTGAAATTATCAGCGACGTAAATTCCTTTTTAGAAAGAACCTCTATAAGCTTTTTGAGGTAAGGCGTTATTATATATATCAGAAAATATGCCGTACAGAACCAGAATAAGTTTCTGTATACGGGAAACAGCCAATCCGAAAACTTCCAATTGCTTAGAGGCACCAAGCCATAATAGGCTCTGAGCAGTTTATTTAAAATAATATAAAATTGTACGGAGCATACATACAATATTGCCTTTTTCCATTTGAATTTAGTTTCCGGCGCAAAATATCCGCTTATAAGCACAAAGCAGTCTACGCCTATTTCGCCGAAGTGAGTTATAATATCACAGATTATACGGTTTATAACTATAGCGCTGCTGCCCCCCCCCAGTGTAGATATGTCGGGGGTTAAGTCTATGCCCGATTTATAAACATTATGGAAAATTAATATCATAACAATAGATACTATTCTTAATATTTCAAAATTACTTTTTCTTTGTTGCATTATTTTTACCTCTCGCAGTTATCAAATTACAGAACATACATAAACAGCAGTACGTAAACTGCATATATTATCATCAAGAGTATAAGTCCCTTGCTTTTAAATAGGGTTTCTATAGGGTCGCCGTCCACTTCCTTCTCTCCGTACAAAAGAAGGTTGTATTTCATAATTATAAGAAGTACAATAGGCACGGTGTAAATTAGAGCCGTAGACTTTTCCATAGCCCAGAATGAATAAAAGGCAATACCAAGCCCCAGGCAGAGATACATATGGCTTTCAAGATATTGAAGGTCATATTTATAAAGCACGGGACGGGTGACCTTAGCTTCTGCGCTGTCCTCTCGGGCAGCACGATATTTTACATATTCTCCCCTGCGCTTTCCTGCTCCTAAATAGAAGGATATGCAAAGGGTAGTAAGGAAGAGCCAAGCAGAAACGGGTATGCCTGACACAAAACCGCCGTACATAATGCGTATGGGGTAGCCTGCCCCAAGTATGGCTATATCAAACACGGGAACATTTTTAAGCCCCTTGCTGTAGGCTATATTGATAAGTATATAGACTATGGCGCAAAGCCATGTGTAAATATCAGCCTTAATAAATATGAGTATTGCTGCCGAAACAACAAGCAGCGCTCCGCCAAGAACAACAGCATTTAAAACAGGCACTCTGCCCGAAGCTATAGGGCGGTTTTTCTTTGTAGGGTGTGCTCTGTCGTTTTTCACATCGCAGAGGTCGTTAAAAATATATACAAAGGAGCAAATAAAGCAAAACGCAGCAAATGCCAAAAGAGTGGTAATTATCAGGCTCTTTCCGCTTCCTCCGTTTTCCTTAAGTCTTTCAGAAAAAAACAAAGGGAAAAATATAAGAAGATTTTTAATATAATGTTTGATACGCATAAGGCGTAAATAATGCTTCATTTCTTTTCTCCTATCACAAAATGTCGAACTTGATTAACAAACATAAAATAATTATAAGGCTTAATATACATTCAGTCAAGCAATTTTTATTTGCATATAAAGAAAAACGCCAAGGATAAGCTGTTATCCCCGGCGTTTTATTAAAGTCAGCTTAAGGCATTTATAAACGCCGCAATATCAAACATTGCCGCAATATTTATAAAAAGCATAGAGCAAAGCAAAACCGTATAAATTGGTTTTGGTTTCATATTAAAAAGCCTCATAAGAGCATCCGCCCCGAATTTGAAAAGAGGTATGACAGCCCAGGAAAAATACAAGCCGAAAAGAGGGCTTTCATGAGGCGACCAGCCAAGTATAACAACAAATATGAATGAAAAGACTAACCACGCTGCGCATATTCTGAAAAATTTGTACTGTATTTTATCAATCACTGACACAAAGCTGCCGTGCATAATGCGTATGGGATACCCCCCCCTAAGAATGACGCCCACAAGTATTATGAGTATGATAATAATGCTGAGCGCGCTTATGCCATTCATCATATCCGTCCATCTGTATCTTCCGTTTGTCACGCCGGATGACAGGGCAAAGAAGCAATTATTTATCATTTTGGTATAAGAAGATAATTTTTCAACAAAGGTATATTTTACGGCAGGCGCAAATTGGCTTTTCATTTTTCCCGCAGAGCTGATTACCTCTGTTAATACAAGCATACGGGCTCTGCCAAGAGTGACAAGCATTATCACTGCCGTGCAGATTATCTTCCCGATCTTTTTGATCTTCTCTATGGGCTTTTCCGATGTAAACAGCTCAAGTACCCCAAGAGCTGCACTGGTGGATATGAAGGATGACATTACAACATAAGGTATTGCCGATTTATTTGGCTTATTAAGCATAATGTACACATACAGCACAGAGAAAAATACGCAAAGGGGATATTTTTCAAACATCATTCCAAACTGTAAAAACTGGAACGAGCATATATAGAGAAGAAAAACAACATTGCTTTTTGTTATTTTCTTAAGCATTACACCCGTAACAAGCATAGCCTGTACATTCAGAGCCTGAAAAAATATAGCTGTCAGAGCAGGCACTAAGTTTTCGGGAGCAAATATAATAAGAAGCCTGTTTACAATAGCCCATATAGGAAACAGAAATGGTGTGGGGCACACATGCCTGATATCATAATAGCTGGGATTTTTTATTATAGTGCCGAGGACAAATCTGGAATCCATAGAATATACCGCATCAAACTGAGTATACCAATACTCATTTTTAAGGTAAGTGATGAATATAACAGCCGTCATTAATAAGCTGACTGCAAAATAAAACCTTTTCTCATTCTCACTCAAGTCGGAAAAAAGCTCTTTAAAAAACAGTATGGCATTTTTTATCAACCATATGCCTATAAAAAACATTGCTATAGCCGAAAAAAGCCAGAAGCCCAAGGAAAATATATTAAACGGCAGGTTTACCTGCAAAACCTTGGCAAAGACTAATCCTCGTGACTCATAGCCCTGAAATGCTATAAGAACAGCCCCGATAGCAACAAGGAAAGAGATGCCTTGATTTCTTTTTATAAAGTCAAACACTTCTTCTTCCTTAAACATAATTGCTATTACCGCTCCTGTAAGAGCAACCGCTGCGGTAATTATCATAAAAGTCGCTGTATAATCAAATCTGATTATCTGATGTATGGAAAACATAACAAACGAAAGACAAAATAATATTCTTAAGATCCATATGTAAATAAGACCGGATTGTATTTTCACGGTTTCCGCTGTATTCTTTTTATTTTCATTTGATTTACACATTTCCCTTGTCCTCCTTTTGCGCAAACACACATGGGAATAATTTTTTGTATTATACAATAACAGAAATATAAAGTCAAGGTATTTAAACCTGACATATTACTGTATTTCTGTGATGTCAATAGATGTGACCCATTTTTTTAAAAAATAAAATATTCGGTACGGTAACGGAGTTATACCGTACCAAAGCTTGAACTTTTCTTTTTTATTGGTTCATATCATTTTACTTCATACATTTTTATTTGCATATAAAAAACGCCAAGGATAAGCTGTGATCCCCGGCGTTTTATTAAAGTCAGCTTAAGGTATTTATAAACGCCGCAATATCAAACATTGCCGCAATATTTATAAAAAGCATAGAGCAAAGCAAAACCGTATAAATTGGTTTTGGTTTCATATTAAAAAGCTTCATAAGAGCATCCGCCCCAAATTTGAAAAGAGGTATGACAGCCCAGGAAAAATATAAGCCGAAAAGAGGACTTTCATAAGGCAGCCAGCCAAGTATAACAACAAATATGAATGAAAAGACTAACCACGCTGCGCATATTCTGAAAAATTTGTCCTTTATTTTAACTATCACTCCCACAAGTATTATGAGTATGATAATAATGCTGAGCGCACTAAAGCCATTCATCATATCCGTCCATATATATCTTCCGTCCAACACGCAGGATGACAGGGCAAAGAAGCAATTTTTTATCATTTTGGTATAAGAAGATAATTTTTCAACAAAGGTAAAGCTTACGACAGATATAAATTGGTTTTTCATGTCTCCCGCATAACCGAATACCTCTGTTAATACAAGCATACGGGCTCTGCCAAGAGTGACAAGCATTATCACTGCCGTGCAGATTATCTTCCCGATTTTTTTGATCTTCTCTATGGGCTTTTCCGATGTAAACAGCTCAAGTACGCCAAGAACTGCACTGGTAGATATGAAGGACGACATTACAACATAAGGTATTGCCGATTTATTTGGCTTATTAAGCATAATGTATACATACAGCACAGAGAAAAATACGCAAAGAGGATATTTTTCAAACGACATTCCATACTGTATGAAATGGAACGAGCATATATAGAGAAGAAAAACAACATTACTTTTTGTTATTTTCTTAAGCATTACACCCGTAACAAGCATAGCCTGTACATTCAGAGCCTGAAAAAATATGGCTGTCAGCGCAGGCACTAAGTTTTCGGGAGCAAATATAATAAGGAGTCTGTTTACAATAGCCCATACGGGAAACAGAAATGGCGTGGGGCACACATGCCTGATATCATAATAGTCGGGATTTTTTATCATGGTGTCGAGGACAAAGCTGGAATCCATAGAATATACCACATCATACTGAGTATACCAATGCTCGTTTTTAAGGTAAGTGATAAATATAACAGCCGTCATTAATAAGCTGACTGCAAAATAAAACCTTTTCTCATTTTCACTCAAGTCGGAAAAAAGCTCTTTAAAAAACAGTATGGCATTTTTTATCACCCATATACCTATAAAAAATATTGCTATAGCCGAAAAAAGCCAAAATCTCAAAGCAAATATATTAAACGGCAGGTCTAACTGAAAAACCTGGGCAAAGACTAATCCTCGGGTTTCATAGCCCTGAAATGCTATAAGAACAGCCCCGATGGCAACAAGAAAAGAGATGCCTTGATTTCTTTTTATAAAGTCAAGCACTTCTTCTTCCTTAAACATAATTGCTATTACCGCTCCTGTAAGAGCAAATGCTGCGGTAATTATAATAAAAGGCGCTGTATAATCCATGAACATCTGATGTAAAGAAAATATAACAAGCGAAAGGCAAAACAATACTCTTAATATCCATCTGTAAATAGTTTGAGATTGTATTTTCATAGTTTCCGCTGTATTCTTTTCATTTGATTTGCCCATTTCCCTTGTCCTCCTTTTGCTCAAACACACATGGAAATAATTTCTTTGCATTATACAATAACAGAAATATAAAGTCAAGGTATTAAACCTGATATATCACGGTAGTTATATTACAGCAAGCCGCTTTTTTCAAATAAAAAAATTAAGCTTTATATGAGAGCTTATTTGTGATAAAATATATGTTGTAATTTAACCGATAAAAGAGGTGAGCATTATAGAAATATATTATCTTTTGTGGCTTTTTATAATTTATTCTGTTATGGGATGGATCACCGAGGTAGCTTACAGCGCAGTCAAAAAGGGAAAGCTTATAAATCGGGGCTTTTTAAATGGCGCATGGTGTCCTATTTACGGAGCAGGCGCCGTGGCGGTGATTTTTTTCTTATCTCCCATAAGAGATAATATTATACTGCTTTTTATATTATCTCTTTTGGAGACCTCTTTCATCGAATTTGTAACGGGCTTTACGCTGGAAAAAATATATAAATGCCGCTGGTGGGACTACTCTGACAGGCGCTTTAACCTGTGGGGCTATATTTGCCTGCGGTTTAGCCTTATATGGGGCTTGGTAGGCGCAATATTTGTAAAGGTGATAAACCCTATAGTCATAGTGCTTTTAAGTATAATTCCCCTATGGCTGGGCGTGCCCTTATTGTGGGCGCTTACCGCTGCATTTATAGTTGATACGGCAGCATCTGTTATGGCAGCCCGTCACCTTGTAAGCCGCATAGACGAGCTTGACAAAATCGCAAAGGAGATACATAAAATTTCGGACGATCTTTCCAAAATAGTATATAAAGATGCAATGGAGCTGTCCAAAAAGCACGAGGAGTTAAACCTGCGCATTGTTTCCCTTAAAGCTCTTTATCAGTCAAGGCTTGACAAAAAGCCAAATATGCGACTTATAAAAGCCTTCCCCGGGCTTAAAATGAGGCTCAGCTCATATCAGGAGCAGCTCAATAATTTAAAAAGTCTTCACAACAGCAAAAAACACTGAATAAATAATGAGGAGGTAAATTTATGGAATTTATCAAAAAACACGGCTTTGGCATACTTATGTGTGCTGTGATAGCAGCCCTTGCAACAATGCTCGGAAAGCTTAATTTAGGCGGCTTTTCATTTGAAATAATAGGCGCTCCTGTTTTTGCAATAATTATAGGTATGATAATTAACTTTATTATACCAAAGCTTCCCGAAAGTGAAGCAACAGCCCCGGGCATAAAATTTACATCAAAAAAGATACTTCAATGGGCAGTCATAATATTGGGCTTTTCCCTTAATTTAGGCACAATAGCAGAGGTAGGCTCAAAAAGCCTTCCGGTAATAATTTCCACAATAGCCGTTTCTCTGATTGTGTCTTACATACTTATGAGGCTAATGAAAATAGAGAGTAAAACAGCCTGTCTTATAGGCGTGGGCTCTTCTATTTGCGGCGGCTCGGCTATTGCAGCCACTGCCCCCGTTATAAATGCAGACGACGAAGAGGTGGCACAGGCTATTTCGGTAATATTTTTATTCAACGTGATAGCTGCCCTCATATTCCCCACCTTAGGTCATGCCATAGGCTTTGGGTCAGAGGGCTTTGCCGTATTTGCAGGCACTGCCGTAAACGACACCTCATCGGTTACGGCGGCAGCCTCTACGGCAGAGGGTATTTACGGTGTAGACGGCATACTCTCCTCCGCAGTAACGGTCAAGCTCACAAGAACACTTGCCATAATACCTATTACCCTTGTGCTTGCCATATATAACGCAAGCAAGGCAAAAACTTCGGAGGACAGCGGATATTCTTTAAAGTCTATATTCCCCTTCTTCATACTGTTTTTTGTTTTAGCCTCTGTAATAACCACAATAGTGGGTATTATGCCGGAAAGCGGCTTTACAGCATTTTATAATGACTCCTTCATATCAGCCGCCAAATGGCTTGCAAAATTTTTTATAGCCATGGCAATGTGTGCCATAGGTCTTAACACAAATATAGTAAAGCTTATAAAAAACGGCAAAAAGCCCATTATTTTGGGGCTTTGCTGTTGGATCGCCATAGGGATTACCTCTATAGCCGTTCAGCTGCTTACAGGAATTTTCTATACAAATTTATAATTTCCTGTGGGACTTGTTTTTTCAGTATGAAATAAGTTACAAGTCCGAAATCCATTTTTTACGCCCGCAGTAAAATATAAAATATCGCTGTGGGCGTATTTTAATTCATATTGTTTGTATTATATTTGTGCAAAATGAATTATTTTGATGAACAAAAATGCAATTTGTATTGTTTTATGTTGTGTTTTTACATTATTTTTTAATCGGTTGTCGAAAGATACAATATTAAGTTATGATATAATATTTGTTGGGGATAATTGTTGGCTTGGAGGAAAAAAAGAACATGGATATTATCTGTAGTGAAAAGGTTTCTATAGAAAACACGGATATGGACATGAAATATTTTTTTGTAAAGGACAATTCCGAAAGCGGCTATTCATACGGTTTTATAGCGGAGCTGTACAAGAATTCCGCACTCATCGGTAAAGAAAAGATATTGGGCGTGACCCACGATTTAGGAAAGGCTGTAAAGCTTTACGGACTTTTTATAAACCACAAACCCACGCCGATAGATCTGAAATATGTTATAGAAGACATACTTCCACAGCTTTGATAAAGATATCTCCCCGATATCATATAAAAAAGCCCTGTTTGCCTTTTTTTGCAAACAGGGCTTTGTCATTTATTTAAGAAGAGCCTTTGCTCTTTCTGCTACATTTTCATAGGTGAAACCGTACTTTTCAAACAGCATAGGGAATTTTCCCGATACGCCATAACCGTCTACGGAAATAATATCTCCCTCAAGGCCTATATATTTATGCCAGCCAAAGCTTGAAGCAGCTTCAACAGCAAGACGGCATTTGCAGCTTTCGGGAAGAACGGAATTTTTATATTCGTCGCTCTGCACATCAAAAACGTCCATACTTGGCATACTTACACATCTTGCAGCTATGCCCTCTTCCTTTAATATGTCGGCTGCCTTATAAATAAGAGGCACTTCAGAGCCGCTGGCAATAAGTATAATGTCAGGATCTTTCTTAAAGCTCTCTTTTATTATATATCCGCCCTTAAGAGCGCCCTTGCCTGTGCCCTCTACACATTCTACAGTCTGACGTGAGCTGACTATGGCTGTAGGAGTTTTCTCCGACTTAAGAGCATAGCAATATGCCGCTGCTGTTTCCGAAAGGTCGCAGGGACGGAAAACAGTGTAGTTTGGCATACAGCGCAGAGATGCAAGCTGTTCCACAGGCTGATGGGTGGGTCCGTCTTCGCCTACGCCTATAGAGTCGTGAGATAATATAGCTATAAGAGGCAGCCCCATTATGCCCTGCATACGCAGAGCCGGACGGAGATAGTCGCAGAATACGAAGAAGGTAGCAAAATATGGACGGAAGCCGCCGTGAACATACATACCGTTTGCCATTGCAGCCATAGCGTGCTCTCTTATGCCAAAGTGAACATTTGTGCCTGTAGGCGTTTCCTTTGAGAGATATTCTCTGCCCTTCATTACCGTAAGGTTTGAAGGTGAAAGGTCTGCAGAGCCGCCTATAAGGTTGGGCACACGGCTTGCCACTCTGTTGAGTATAACCTCGGAGCACTGTCTTGTAGACCTTGCTGCGCCGTCGTTTTCCCAAAAGCTATCGTCATTTTCAAGATCCTTTCCGTATTCACGGTTAAGCCACTTGCCAAGCTCCTTTGCCTCTTCGGGATATTTTGCCTTATAGTCTGCATATTTTACATTCCATTTTTCTTCTTCTGCCTTGAGCCTGCTTATAATGCCTGAAATATGCTCTTTTACGTCGTCGTCTATAACAAAGCTCTTTTCGGGATCGAAGCCGAAGAAGGCTTTTGTTGCCTTAAGCTCATCCTCTCCCAAGGGTGCGCCATGCACTGAGGATGTGCCGCTTTTGTTTGGTGAGCCATAGCCTATAACGGTTTTTACTTCAATGAGGGTAGGCTTGTTCTTTTCTGCCTTTGCTGCTTCTATAGCTTTGTCAAGAGCCTCAAGGTCGTTTCCGTCGTCTACTTTTAAATATTGCCAGTTAATAGCCTCAAAACGACCCTTTATATCTTCATTGAATGAGAGGTCTGTAGAGCCTTCTATGGTGATGTTGTTTGAGTCGTAAAATACTATGAGCTTGCCAAGTCCCTGACCTCCGGCATAAGACATTGCCTCGTAAGAAACACCCTCCATAAGGCAGCCGTCGCCGCAAAGGCAATATGTGTAGTGGTCTATAAGCTCATTGTCAGGCTTGTTGAATTTTGCGGCCAAGCTTCTTTCCGCAAGAGCCATACCTACCGAATTTGCAACGCCATGACCAAGAGGGCCCGTGGATATTTCAACGCCTCTTGTATGCCCAAGCTCCGGGTGACCCGGTGTAAGAGAGCCAAGCTGTCTGAAGCCCTGCATATCATCTGTTGTAAGACCATAGCCGAATACGCAAAGCATAGAGTAAAGCAGAGCCGAACCGTGACCCGAAGAAAGTATGAAGCGGTCTCTGTTTATAAAATCGCAGTTTTCGGGGTCGTGGGTCATATGTTTTGCCCAAAGCTCGTATAAAATGGGGGCAGAACCCAGAACTATGCCGGGATGACCCGATTTTGCTTTTTCTATGGCATCACAGCCCAAAAGTCTTATGGTGTTTATAGTTTTATTATCTATTGAAGCCATTTTTTAAACCTCCTTGAATTTCATTTGTAAAGCACAATAACCTATTATAACTATAATATTACATTATTAAATAAAAATCAAGACGGCAGCGAAATTTTATACTTTTTTGTGTGCCGCACCACCCTTCCTTCGGCTATCGTCCCTCCGGGACGATAGCCGAAAGAAGGGCGGGCGGGTGGGGGCGGCGGAGGGGCGTGGAGGGCGAACAGAAAAAGCGTGGGGACATCAAGATGTCCCCACGCTTTTTCTGTTCGCCCTCCACGCCCCTCCGCCGCCTGAACCGCAGGCTGGTCGGCTAAAGGTTTATATTATTTGGCGTTTATTATTTCTTTTGCCATTTCTTCCATATCGGCTTTTGTATATCCGCAGCCCATATCCATAATGCTGTAGGTTATGCCGTCTTCATACCAGCTCATAAAGTTTGTCTGTTGTTCAGCCGGTTCGGCATCGCCATAGCCTATCTGCAATGTGCCTGCTTCTTCGGCAGCCTTTTCTTCTGCTGTAGGTACATAATCGGGTGGCACCGACTTATATGTGAAGCTGTCAAAATGTCCCTCTATGCCGTCTAAATCAACGGTCTCTCCCCCTGCCATATCTCTTTCTCCAAGGTGAGTATGCAGATCGAGTATTCCGTCTTCTGTTCTGTAGGTAAAGGATATCTCCTTATATGTGTTTGTTATATTTCCGTCCTCGTCTTTGTCGTTTACGTCTGTGGGCTGAGCGCTTATAAATTTATATCCCCCAAGCTCTTCGGCAAATTTGGGAGCATAGCCCACGGCATCCATAAGCTCGCTTTCCGAAGGAAGGTGGGTTATTGCCTGTCTGCGGTCACTGGTAGACGATGTGCCCGCTATCTTTCCTGCTCCTATTGCTGCTGATGTGAGTACAACTACTGCTGCGCATACGCATGCTGCTGTTTTAAACTTTTTCATTTTAAAAGCCTCCTTTTTTTCTATGCCTTTATAAATTTTGTAGGTTATTCTGTCGTTTGGTTCTATCTCTTCCGCTTTTTTTCGCAAAGCCTCTTTTATAATATCTTCTCTCATAAGTCCTCCTCCTTAAGAATTTCTCTGAGCCTCTTTTTTGCTGTAAAAAGTCTTGATTTTACAGTACCCTCAAAACACCCCATTGCCTTAGCTATTTCCTTTATGCTCATTTCGTCAAACCAATAAAGTATGACTGTTGTTTTTAGCTTTATTGGCAGAGCATCTATAGCAGCATAAAGGGGCGTATATCTTTCGCTTTCAAAATATTCATCACCTTTGCCGTTTTTGTCGGCAAGGCTTATTATATTTTCGTCGGGGCGCATGCGAGAGGCGCTTTTCCCCGCCTTCCACGAAAGTCTGACTATTATTTTGTAAAGCCAGCTTTTAAACGCCTCGGGGTTTTTCAGCTTTCCTATACTTTTATAGACTTCTATAAAGCTTTCAGCCGCTATATCCTCTGCCGTAAATCTGTCGGAGGTTATGAGATAGGCGGTGCGAAGGGCTGAAGATATATAAATTTCATACAGCTCGCCCAAAGCCTGCTTGTCTCCCCCTTTGAGCCTTTCTATAATATCTCTTTCTTTCATCACCCTGCCTCCTGCTTGTAATTGATACGTTTTAAAAACCGGTCTACATTCGCATCTGTATATAAGAGCATTTTAAAACGAAAAAGGTTCAGTCGTCGATGTAAAAAATGTTATATCATAAGCATAACACAAATTAATTTTATTGTGTAAAATTACTCCCAAAAAATATAATTATAATTGACATATTGGTTAAATTGATGTACAATTTCCTTAATAATATAAAATATTTAAACAAATATAACAACATTAAGGAGGTATCAGGTGTGAAAAATTTTAAAAGACTTGCCGGCTTGGGGCTTAGCCTTGTAATAATTCTCGGCATATTCGGCTATGTTCAGATACGTTCATACGCCGTGCAGTACGGCAGACTTGAATTCCATCAGAGTGACCTCAGAAATCTCTATGATAATGACACAAACATAACAAGAGATATCGAGATCCCCTGTGCCGTGAATACGGGCGGCGGCAAGATAACTATACTTGCAGGCCCTGAGGAAGACGGCGAACATATGGTTATAAGAAAAAACGGACAGATAAGGACAAGGGGCGAAGGCGTAAATACCGCGAACGGATGGAAAAGAGCCGTAAGGATAGATATCCCTGAGGGGGCTATGCGTGCGGAAATCAGCGTAAGCGCCAAATCGGGCGGCTCTGACGACAGATATATAGCCATATCCGACGGCGAAACGGTCCTTAACGGACTGGGTACGGGCGTGGGAGGCTCTGACAGCGACCAGATGACCGATATCGCCGCAAAGTCTACATCCCAGACTGTAAAGTCCGAGCTTATATATGGCGAGGGCACGTTCTACCTCTATTCAACCTTCAAAAGCATTGACATAAGCGATATAGTGGTTACGTGGGTTTCCGACAGCGGCGTCACACTTCCCTCAGATACAGATACACATACACTGAGCCTTACGAGCTTTGATATGATGAAGCAAGCAGGAACATGGACTGAGAGCGTTTCGGGACTGGGTACTACAGGCGCATTTACTTTACTGGCAGAGCCTGATCATGAAATACAGATCACAGAGGACGGTCAGTTAAGAACAAGATATACAGGAAATACGGGACGAAATTCGGTTATGTTTTCTGTTCCGCCCGATGCCAAGGATGCTGAGGTAACCGTTACGGCTTCTTCAAGCGGAGATACGGAAAAGTACATATTCATTTCGGACGGACAAAACGAGCTTAACGCCGATCCCACAAACAACAAGATATCGGATATTGCGGCTCCTCCTAAGGATCAAGGAACCAAGGCGATATCATCATTGGCTGTGCTTGAGCCCGGCACATATTATATATATTCCAAAAATGGGGGCTGTTATATAGACAGCATAGTTGTTTCGTGGTAAAGGGCTTATACAATAAACAGAGTTAAGAAGGAAAAAGGGAGGTGTACCTATGAAAAACATAAAGCGACCCGGATCTTTGGGAATGAGGATCACGGCGGGTCTGGCAGCCTTTGTTATGCTTATCGTATCAAACATTATGATCATACCTGCCGCAGAAATTGAAAGCAGCGCTTATGTCTGCGGTATTGAGGAGCATACTCACGGCGAGGAATGTTATGAAACCTCGGAAAGTCTTGTCTGCGGACTTGAGGACGGCGAGGAGAGTGCCGACGGAGAGAGCCATACTCACAGCGAGGAATGTTATGCTGTGGACAGACAGCTTATTTGCCCTTTGGAGGAGCATACCCATTCGGAGGAATGTATGCTAAAGGACAATGAGGGAGGAAATGTTGAGGTAGTCGGCGAGGCTTCCGGCGAAACGGAAACGGCAAACGAGGAAGAAACTGTTGGCGACAGTGTTATTTCCGAGGAAACGACAGAGGGCGCTGACGATAGTCAGGGGGAGAAATATGGCGATCTGAACAGTGCGGTTCGTCTTGTAAGGCTTATGACTCCCGATGATATCGACCTTTCCGTAATAAGGGAGTTTGCTCCCATAGTTTCGGGATATGAGGACAATAATGTATATAAGCCGGAGCTTACACAGAAAAATGTAACTTACGATCCCCTGAGCGATACATATAAGGCAAATCTCCATATTGAATTTATTGTTGTAAAGGGAGAGGTTGAAGAAGCAAAGGCTCATACATATTTATATGAGCTGCCTTACGGTGTGATCGTTCCTGAGAATATGCTTAATCACAAATTCGTAAGGGACGGAAACGACATCGACACGGGAAAGAACCTTTTTAACTATACATTCATAAGGGACGAGGGAACGGACAATTATTATATTGCCGTAGAGTTTGACCTTACGGAATTTGAAAACGAAGAATACGAAACCCTCCTCAAGGGCTTTATAAACTTTTATGCGAGCTTTTCCAGGTCGGCAGCTGACGAAAATGGCGATCTGAGAGTAAAATTCTCAGATGATGCGGAATTTACCATTGACAGCAGCGACATATCCTATCCCGACAACTCGACCTTTTCAAAGGATATAGAAACATTCAAGTATAACGGCAAATATGATCCGACAACGGGCGATCTTACATATACCGTGCTTGTTCTTACCGAAAAGGGTACATTTGACACAATAACCGTAAACGACAGCATAATAGGCTGGAACAACTTACTTTCAAAGGGAATTTCGGCGGAAGGACCTGAGGTAAGTGTAGGAAAGGGCAGCGTACACCGCTATAATTACAGCTATGAAAACGATTCAAGGGAAACCGTAAAGAACGTGACATACGACTACAATGACGGCGACTTTGTTCCCGTTGAAACAAACGTAACAACGGATCCTTCAAACGGAACCTTAAGTATGACACTTCCCGGTCTTGACAAATGTACCTACGACCCCGGTACGGAAAACAACACCTACAGGAACGCTGTCTGCAATGCGTATAAAATAACCTATACATACAAGCTTGACGTAAGCAGCGTTGAAAGCTATATGTCTGAAAACTTGGTGAATGAAGTAAGAGCGACCTCTTCAAAGGACGGAGAAGAAATAACCGACAGCAACGAGGGCTGGGTAAACATTCAGGTGGCAGGCCAGGGCGGCGAAGAGCCTCCCGTGCTTCCTATGCTTCAGAAAAGGTCACAGACAGACGGCGACAAAATAACGTGGACACTGGAAATAGGCGACGGCTCGTCAAGTCTTGACGGAGCAAGAATAAATGACGATATGTTCGGCAGTGTGACGGATATAAAAATAGAGCCGGAAGCAGGAGTCGACATTTACTATAATTCTGACGGCACCATAGATTATATTGAATTTAAGGCGGATTCCGCTGCAAAATATATGATCACCTATACCACAAGCGCGAAGGACTGGGGCTGGAACGATGTTGTAAACAAGGCTGTTCTCTACTATACTCCCGAAGGAGATGACAAGGAGAAGGAAGTTCCCGTTGAGTCCACCGCAAATACACCGGGCGGCTCTTTTGACAAAACATATGTGGCAAATGAAGACAACAAAGACGGCACACACAGTCTTATATGGAATATTACTGTGGGAGTTCCCGAAAACGGCGTGCCGGAGGGAACGGAAATAGGCGACAAAATAGAAAATTCGGCGGACAGCCATTGGTTTAACGCAGAGGATATTTTTGGCTGTAAGGCTTTTGAGGATATCAACAGCGGCAGCGGTGACGACTGGACGAAAAAGACGGGAAATCTCAGATTCAGACCCGAAAATGACTGGCGTGAATACAGCTATGACGAAATAAAGGCCGATATGGACGGCTTGGGACAGCTCAAATATGTGGAATTCAAATTTGATGTTATCAAGACTATATATCCCGAGGACTGCCCCGACGGCAAAAGCCTTACAATAGAATATAATACAAGCGCCGACAGCAAGGTTATGTATGAGGGCTATGAGTTTATAAACTGGGCTCACGCAGGCAGCTTCGGCAAAAAGGCAAGCTATATATATAAAGACAGGGTCGTAAAGACGAATGATTCAAAGGAAGACTCCGACTTTACGGAGAACCCTAAGAACAGCAGAAATCTTGTATGGAAGGTCTATGTATATATGGACAAGGAGGGCGAAAAGAAGGATAGCTTTACCGTTACCGACAAGCTTCCCGAAGGAGTCGTTCTTGACAAGCTTTATGTGGGCTATGTTTCCGATGAATGGGGAAATGAATGGTATGAGTCCATTGAAAAGAATTCACAGACGAATATGTTTGGGCTTGTGCTTGACAGCAGCTATGACACAAGCTCCAACACCGTTAAGACCCGTGTAAGCTATAACGGCGAAAGACCCGCTATGCTTAAGGACGGAAACAGCTTCTTCCTGAGATATGAATGTAGCGTAAAGGACGAGTTTATAGAAAACGATAAGCTTAACGACCTTAACTTCGTAAATAATGCGGAGGTCAGCGCAGACGGAGGCAGCTATGGCAGCGATTCTCACGAATACCATGTTACGGTAGACACAAAGAAGTCCGCAATAAAAAAGACGGGCAAATATGAGAATGACGGCTATGACCTCAATGAGCTGTGCTATACACTTGAAATAAATCCCTACGGAGATACCCTTATTGAAGACGGTGTTCTTGTTTTAAGAGATATGCTTTCATATACTCCCAATGACGACACAAAGGAAAACTATACCCTTGATGCCGATTCACTTAAGCTTTATTACGCAGAGCCTGTGTACGAGAAGGACGAGTATGACAGAAACAGATATCTCAGACTTGAAATAAAGAAAAACGAGATGGGAGAGGAAAGCCTTGTGCCCGATGATTTATGGGGCTGGAAGTTTGAAAGGACGACAGACGGCTCCGGCAAGGTCACAAAGTCAATTGTCGCTTCTATCCCGGACGGAGTTCCTCTTGTGCTTGCCTACTCCTACAAGATAAGCTTTGACGAGGACATTACAAGACAGAATATGAATGTATCGAACAAGGTTTCACTTATAGGTCTTGAGGAGGTCGAAAGCGAAAGCAGCGTGCACGATGAGTGGGTAGTTTCCGGCGCTTATGGCGAGGGATTTTATCAGAATACATACACGCTTTACAAGGTTGACGAAAACGATTACGACACCTTTATTTCCGGGGCTGAGTTTACATCATACAAATATAACCCCGATGGAGAGGACGAGGAAATATGGGTCTATAATACTGCGGACAAGGGCGGACATATACCCATACAGCGTGACTATGTACCCACCGAAAGTTTTTATGACTTCAACACACTTTATTATATAAAGGAAACAAAGGCTGCGCCGGGATATTATTTCAACCCCAACGCCGTACAGAAATATTATTTCTATTTCGGTAATCCTGAGGATACTGAGCATGATCTTCTCACAAGGGATATGCTTCCCGCCGAAGCCAAGAATGCCGTGGATATATGGAATTATTCAGAGGCGGATTATGTGGAAAATACGCCGGAAATTCCCGGACCTGAGCCTGCCCACATAACGCTGAAGGGCAAGAAGATAATTACGGGCAGAGCCTTCAGAAGTGACGACAATACGCTTACATTCAAGGTTACGCCGGAGGACGGTGCGCCGGCACCCTACGGAGCGGACGCAAGCGGCGTGCTCAGAATTTCAACAAAACCCCAGGCAGGGCTTAACGAATGGAGCTTTGACATTTTTACGGATAAGAATTCACCTGATTTCACGGAAAACGGCGAATTTACATATACCATCTCCGAGGTTGTGCCTACAAACAAAAAGGGCGGCATAACCTACGATGCAAAACCGTGCAAGGTTGTTGTAAGCGTAACGGGAGCGGAAACGGAGCCGAAGGCTGTCATAACCTCCATAACCAAAGACGGAGAAGCCCTTGACGGCGAGGTGCAGTTTACAAACAGCTATAACCCCACAGGCAGTCTGGCTCTTGCGGACGTGAAAAAAATACTCAGAGGTAAGAATTCGGAAGCGGACAATGTATTTACATTTGTGCTTAAGGCTGATGAAGACACATACGAAGCAGTAGAACAGGGCTATGTATGGGCTGACGGACTTGACAAAATGAGCCACAGCAAGACAGTAAGCATAAGCTATGGAGCAGAGGATAGCGCCTCGGCAAAGACAGCGGCGCTGGGCAGTCTTAACTTCACCAAAGCGGGGGCATATCACTTTACACTTTCAGAAGAACCAAGCCCCGGATATAAGAACAGCACCCAGGTATACAGAATAGATATAACCGTTGACGATGACGGCAGCGGCGTGCTTAAGGCAAAGCAGTCGGTAAGCCCCAAGCCGACAGGCACTTTCGATTTTACGAATATTGCTCTTTTCAATCTGAAGGTTACTAAACAGGCTGAGTATGAGGAAGGAGCAGAAAGGGCTGACGACAGAAGCTTTGATTTTACAATGACCCTTACAGACTCCTACGGCGAACCTCTTAACGGGGAATATGAATGTGAGGGAGCGCTTACAGCCATTACGTTTGTTGACGGAAAGGCAAATTTCAGCCTTAAGGCGGATGAAAGTCTTACTGTCAAAAACATAGAGGCAGGTGCAGCCTACACCGTTACGGAGGCATCGGGAAGTGATTTTTCAACCCGCATAGTGAACGATACCACCGGGGTGACCTCAGATAAAAATACGGCTTCGGGCACGTTAAACAGAGGGCTTGAGCTTCGCTTTGTAAACAAATTTGAAAAGCCCGATGAAACTACGGAAGTATCTACCGAAACCGATACTCAGACGGAAACCGAGTCTGAGAGCGAAACGGAAACCGAAAAGCCGCCTGTTCCCACATATAAAACAGGCAGCGTATCTGTAAATAAGCAGTGGGATGACAACAACGACCCCAACAGACCGACATTCACAAGGCTTTATCTTATAAGAAGCGATATGCCTGATGTGCCCTTCAGATCGGTAAATGTAAGCGACTTCAATCACATGGGGTCAAGCTATACATGGACAGGACTTGACAACAGATATCAGTGGAGTATAAAGGAATATGAGGACAAATCAATAGACGGATATACGCCGGAATATAGTGACGACTCCAATGCTCAGAAGGATAAGTATGAATATATGGTTATAAACAGAATTATCACTGAGCCCGAAACCGATACCGAAACGGACACACAGACGGAAACCGATACTCAGACGGAAACGGACACTCAGACGGAAACTGATACACAGACGGAAACTCCCACATCTCCGGGAGGCGGCCCTGGAGATAATACTACCACCGAAACGGAAACCGACACACAGACGGAAACCGATACTCAGACGGAAACCGATACACAGACCGAAACCGATACACAGACCGAAACGGACACCGAAACTGAGGTTTCCACAAATCCAAATCATGGAGGAGGCTCTCCCACCGACATAAGCATTTATGTAAATAAGGTATGGGACGACAATAACAATGAGGCAGGAGCAAGACCTGCTTCGGTGGAGGTAAATCTGCTGAGAAACGGCGAGCTTTACAGGACGGCGACCCTTGACGAAACCAACGGCTGGAGTCATACATGGACAGGACTTGACAGTGACTCCTCCTGGAGTGTGGAGGAGGTTAATATCGCCGAGGGATATGTGGCGTCCGTAAACAGGCAGAACAACTATTTCACGGTTACTAATACGTATGTTCCCCCATCTGAGGGCACTACGGCAGGTACGGAAACCGAGGGATATACCGAAACCACCACATATACGGGAGATTCCCACAATCCGCCGCCCCATAACGGTCATGGCAGCTCTGCGGTTTACAGGAGAATTTCAGTAAATAAGGTATGGGACGATAAAAACGGCACTCTCGGCACAAGACCCAATTCCGTCACCGTAAATCTTCTCAGGGACGGAGAAATATATGACAGCTGTCTGTTAAGCCCCGACAACAACTGGAGCGCAGCATGGACAGCGCTTGCAAACGGTCATGAATGGAGCGTAGAGGAAATAGACATCGACGCCGATTATATCTCGTCCATAACCGAAAAAGACGGAAGCTATACCATAACAAACAGATACAGACGTGAGAATGAAAATCCACCCGCGGACAATACATATACCCCGAAGGAGGAGCAGCCCGACGAGGCGGTAACCGAAACCAACGAAACCATCGAAACCACATCAGTTTCGGAAGAAACAACGGTAACGGCAAAAATCGAGGAAAAGAGTGGACCACTTCCACAGACAGGTATGCCCATAATTCCCTCAGCAATTCTCATAGCCGCAGGTATAGCACTGACAGCACTCGGCATATTCAAAGCCCATAAAAAATAATTAAACATAAAAAACGCCCCCTATGCGGAAAAAGCCGACATATGGGGCGTTTTGATTGTGCTCTGTTACTCATAAATTACCATATCGGTAGATGTGGTATTGACGACATTCGGAGTATGGAAAGTGTCGCTCGGGGGAAATGATGAAAGGGAGAGGGCAAGCCCTCTCCCTTTCATCATTCCCCCCCCCC
>CANRPW010000014.1 GCA_947632615.1 uncultured Clostridia bacterium
TGGTTTGCACTGTAAAAATAAAGTGCAAAAATGCAAAAAGAAGAGATTCCCAGTATAAGCGGTAACATCATCAATTTTTTACTTAATGGCTTATTATCCTTCATTATTTCTTGCTATCCTCCATAAATCCCGATTTATCTCTTAGCCTATTATAACATATGAGTTATCGCTTTTCAACTTAAAATTCAGGACTTAAGCCTTTCTCAACGGTTCCTTCCACGCTGTCGTTTATTTCGCCCCATGTGTAGGGCTTGACTTTATCCCAAATTACTCGGTTAAGTTCTCCCCATTTGATGTGTTCATAGGTGTAGAACAGGTCAAGATGATAGGGGATTATTTCCTTTAGCGTGTCGATGGCAAAGGTTATCAGTTTATTGTTTTCGGCGTGGATAAAGGTTATAAGGACGGTCATATCTTTAAAGCCCACAGAAATTGTAATGCCATCTACGGAATTGACTGTACCTTCGAGCATTTCTTTCGTTGCCGTTCCTACTCCGAGCAGTCGAGTTTTTATGGTATTACGCCTTGCATTTATATCTGAAGAACGCTTTGTTATTGCCATTTCGTTTTCCTTGTAGTCAAGATACCATGTGGCATAACTTAAAAAAATCTGCTTGTAAAGGTCATTTATCTTGTTTTCGGAAGATGTGAGCTTTGCTGTTAGGGCTTTTATAATGTCGGTTGTTACTTTATCAGTTCTGTATATTTTGTGTATCAATTTAAGCATATTTACAACCTCCCATAAGCGTATACATTACTCCACAGCTTGGTCTTTCTTACTCCTACATTCGGATTTTCAGCGTTTATCATCATTCCGTCACCTATGTATACTCCGACATGATAAACCTTGCCGTTATCCGCCCAAAACACAAGATCTCCCGGTTGACGGTTTGAGGCTGAAATTTTGGTACACATATTGTAATAGCCTTGGGCTGTGGTTCTGCCTACGGACTTTAAGCCTGACTGATTGAAGGCATAGCAGACAAGTCCGGAGCAGTCAAAGCTGTCCGGTCCTTCCGCTCCCCATACATAAGGCTTGCCTACCTGTGCATTTAAAACGCTTGACAGCTTTCCGAAGTCTCCGCTTGAAACTGCCGAACCGCCTGACTCTGATTTGCTTACATCTTCTCGCTGTATAACTTCTCCTTCCGTATAGGTCGTAGTTGCATTTTCCTTCAGAAAATTAAGGGTACAACTCATTGTGTGGATGTCTCCGCTTACCTTATGGTTTACGGATTGTATTCTGAAGAAATCATCAATCCCCAGAAAGTCATCTATTATGTGCATTACTCTCCCCGGTCTTGCACTGTCGTGACCGATAAAGTCCATTGTCAGTTCACGCTTCAGTTTATTTTTATCCGTAAGCTCATTTTTGGCAAGGCTTTTTATGTTGTCCAAATCCTCAGAGTTGACGGAGTAATTCTCAGATAAAAGCCCGTACTTTTTAATATTCTCATCATCAGAAACGGTAAACTCAACCGCCGGCATATTTCCCGTTGTCTTGGAATTTATAATTGCCGTAACCCTGTTTTTCATATTTTCTATGGAATGTGTGTACTGTCCTCTGCTGTGTACATCTCTCTGTGTTACGTCAAAGGCAGCAACATTTACAGCGGGTTTGAAAATATATTCTATGGGTTCTTCGGGAAGTTGAAACACATATATTTTATCTCCCCTCAGCTCATAGTAATATTTTTTACCGTCATTTCCCTGCTGAATTTCTATAAGCTCTTTTATAACCTCGTTTACACTTTTGATATAAACACCGTTCACTTTTGCGGGCATATCACATATTTCACCGATTGGAATATTGACTTTGCCGAAAAGCTCTCTCAGGCAGTCCGACACGCTTTTATCCTTAAACTGAATCACTATGTCATTTTTATTAAGATAAAAGCCAAAGTCATAAGCCTTTACATTTCTTTTCGGAAAATCCCTCGTTACGCTTACAACAACGGCTTTTATAAGCTCTCCATCATCATTTGAAACGGAAATTATATCTCCTGCCATAATAAGCAGTCGGGGAATGTATCTCTCTTCAGAATCGGGAACAGAAAAGGAAAGAGACAGTCCCACACTGTCCATATCCTCACTCCAAGAAATCTCCCCAACCATATCGGTTATATCGGAGGAATTGCTGTCTTTAAGTAAATTAACCTTATACACTAACAACACCCCCAAAGCCTATGATTTCTGAGAAATTTATAATGCTGTCATCGCTAAGCACAACGGAAAAGGAAATATTAAGCCCTCTGCGTTCCCTTGTTCCTTTCCAGTCCTTAACCTCGGTTATAAGAGGGTGGCGGAGAAGATTTTCGGTTACCTCTCTTTTAAGCTCTGAGTTCAGATAGCCCATTGGAAGTGTTTTCTTGCCTATGTAATCATAGACGGAAATGCCGAATATTTCCTTTTCGTCTTTCGTGTAAACCTTGTAGGCATTGGCAGGAGTACGCAGAACATTCTCCACATACTGCTTTACACCTATGAAGACAGACTGCTTTTCAGGAACACCGTTTTTAATAAGGTGCTGACCTGTGGAATAGTCAAAGAGGAAGTCAACGCCTGTTTCCTCAGCTTCTGCCACGGTATTTGTATTTTCAAGAATACTTTCGGGAAACATAATCATTCCTCCCCTAAGTAGATGTATAAATCCTTTATGCTCTCAAATCTGCCTAAAATGTAAATGCTTTGATTATCCTCGGCAAACATACAGATGTATTTATCGCCTATTTCGTAGGGGTATTCAGGAAGATAAAGCTCATCTTCACATATGCCCGTTCCATCATTCATAAGTCCCTCAAGGCTGTAAAATTTCGTAAAATCGAAAGGCACTCCCTGATAATAGGTGCGTATGGTGACAGGCTCATGACCTGTCACCTCGCCAACGCACATACCTAACTTTATGGCATTATTTCTTTTGTGTATCTCCTTGGCAAACTCTACATAATTGTCAGCCATAGAATCAGCCCCTTTTAGTCAATCGTGGACAGTACCTTAATACCCGTGAATGTAAAGGGCATACTCCTTTTTGTGACCGTCTTTGCCTCCCAGTCAGCAGGGGTTATCTCAGTAAACTGAACACCCGTAATCATAAATTTTTCGCTCTTTCCCGTGTTGGGATCTACAAGATTTGAATATATGGTGTAGTTGGGAGTAATACCCCTCTGCCACATATCGATAAGGTTTGCATCTTCACCTGTGTTGATTCTGACTCCTTCGAGAGTTCCCTCACCGTCATAGCCTGTGTAAATATGGTGGCTGCAGTAATCGCCGCAGGGTGCAAAGTCCTCAAACTGTCCTGTCATCTTGATGTTTATCTTGTTAATCTCGATAAGTTTAGTGGTATTGAGGAAAACCTCGCCCGATGTACCTTTTAAGAATTTATTATCATCAAACATTTCTCAATCCCCCTTATTCCATAGTTACGGTAAATTTCAGATTTTCCATGCAGTTTAAAATCTTGATATTTGCCGCAATAAAAACACTTCTCTTAAAACTCATACGCTTTACTGTGTCATCGTCCCAGTCAACGGCAGAGGCTTTGCCTGTGCCTACCCAAGCTGACCGCTGAGCTTCAACATCGATTTCGGCTTTATTATCAAACTCGGAATCCAAGATGTCCTCGGCTGCGAGATTGTCAAAGTAATTGTTGACCGCCCCGATAAATAACATCTGATTCATGTACTTGTTCTTGAAATGCCCTTGATAGGTATTCTTAAATTCATCTCTTATGTCATCTCTTATGAGATCCATAGCCTCCACAGTTTCTATGTACTGCATATCCTCTGTAGCTGTGTTTCCGTTGAGAGTGACGAGAGAGTTTATACCTGTTACTATTCTCACACCGCCTACGTCATTTGTAAGAACAAGCTGTCCTGCTGCGATTGCCTCGTCTATGTCCTCTACCTCGGTTACAAGACTTAAGTCATTACAGAGGAAATTTGTGCAGCCCTGCGTTACATTGCAGGAGGTTATGATTCCCAAAAGGCTGCTTAAGTAATCCTGTGCGGAGACAGGGCTGCCGTCATTGTCCGTGGCAGTCTGATTGAAATATACATAGTGCTTGCAGTCCTGAGAGGAGACTGTACCCACCGCCTTGTAGGTGTGCCCGTCCTTTTCCATGGATTTTATCCAGCTTGCAAGGTCGCTTTGCATAGTGGAGCTTCCGGGTGAGGCTATCCAGCCTGTTTTCCTTGTTCTGAGTATTTCGGCGGCGTAGGTTGAAAATTCGCCGCTGTTTGCGCTTATGACTACAACCTCATAAGGAGCGAACGCCATACAGTTTTTTATGTGTGCAAGATTTTGGGGTGTGTAAAGGTCGCTGTCAATCTCAGCCACATTTTTATAAACCTTTACATTCGTACTCTCTGATGTAGCGTCCATCAAAAGCATTATTGCCGTTCCTCTTTCGCTCCTTTTGATGAGAGTTGTTGCAAGCTGTTTAAAGCTGATTTCAATTGTTGGTCTTGTTGCCATAGATTAGCCTCCTTAAAAGTTATTTTAAAAGTAAGCGGAAGGTTTCTCTGCCCTTGGGAGTGATTAAGGTCTGAGTGCCTTTCCAGTTGCTTTTCTCGTTAAACGATTCCTTAAGTTCAAAAAGTCCATTGTTCTTTGTCGCATAAGGCATAAGTCTGCCACGCTTGTCTCTGTAAATGTACTTATTTTCAAGCAGGAAACGAATAAACGCCTTTTCGCCGATTTTAAGCTGTTTTGCGGTTTCTCTGAAAGAGGTCAGAAGATTTCTGTCCACAAGCTCGTCAAAATAGTCAACCTTGGGCTGCATAATTGCCTTATCAACTACAAGCCTTGAATTTTCAAGTTTAAGTTTTCTGAGCTCATCGTCAGCCATTTTTAAGGCTCTTTTCATTACCATATCGGGACTGTTCCAGTATTCCTCAACCTGTATGAAGTATTGTCTGAACATCTTTCCCTTTTCGTTGCGCTGAAGCATACAGATTTCCTTTGCCATGGGAATAGTTATCTGATGGTCAATGGTTCTCCCGCCGTTTTCTAAATTTTTAGAAAACGCTAAGTAGTCTATATTTTCAATAAATCCATAGCCACACATATTTTTAAACCAATCAGCATACTTGGATTTTACCTCCAATGCTTCATGTAAATCTCTTGCCAAAACTGTAGGTCTTTCATTATCGTAGTTGATTTTAATTAATTCAGTCATTTAAATTTCCTCCGTTTCGTTATTAATAAATAATTTTTCCATTGTTTCAAGTTCTGCTTCATCAATAAACTCTGTTCCTATTTCAAAACTGAAGGTGCAGTTCATTACTCCATCGGGGAGTTTTTCAAACTCCGGATCGTCTATGTAGACTGCACAGTTGTTTTTGATGTGCAAGGGTTCAAGAAATGAATAGGCGAGTTTGTCCTCGATTTCCATAATCTCTGCCTTGCTGTGGTGTTCGTCCTTTGCATAAAAGTACAAGTCAAAATTGACTGTAAGCTGTCTTAAAGAGGACGAGAAAAAGCCCGACTCAACCGTGTCCATAAAAATTCTGAAACAGGGTCTTGTAACGGGCTCTTCGATGTCCGAATCAGTAAGCGGCAGTCCGCTTACCTCCGAAATATGACCGCACATGGCTTTAAAAATGTCTTTTAATGTAATCATATTGTCAGCCAAAGACAACAAAAATTTTTGTTGCCTATCTGTCAAGGTCGCTCATTATTTTGTCTGAGAATTTGTCGCAGTCAGCCTCATATGTGCTTTCAAACTCTGCGGCAGCTTTGTTAAAAACACGTTTTCCGTGAACATATCTGCCCAAGTAGTGTCCGCTGTGACTGACCATCTCATGTCCATATTCAACGAGATGTGCGTGGTAGGCGGGGGCGGCGGCATAAACTCTCACGCTTGCAGCACCTGTTTCGCCGTAAACATAGTATCTGCCCCGCTTTATTCCTTCGAGATAGTTTCCCGTTACTTCGCCTACTGTGCTTTTTGCCTTTGCGACCGTGACATCTTTAAGCCTTGTTCCCTCCCTTCGCATAAAATTTTTTACTTCCTTTGGGTAATTCTCGATTACCATTTTGTAGCTTTTGGCAAGCTCATCAAGCCCCGTAACCACAAATCCTGCCGGCATAAAACCACCCCTTATATTGATTTGACGGCTTCAACAACTCTTCCGCATATCATATTCCCCAAAACCTCGGCTGCATTTTCAAGCCCGAATATACTGCCGTTTACATTCACACTGACATTTATGCTGTTTTCTCCTTTGAGAACCTTATCTGATTTATCCGCCGGAATAACCTGTGAACCCGTGGGAAGATTAATTATCTCACCGCCGTTTTCATTTATCCTCGTAAAACCGCCGCCAAAGTAGGTGGTTCCCGTAGCGTTTGAATCCACGGACGTTGTTGTTTCTTCCGGAGTTCCGTTTGTACCGTAGGTGATTGACGGAGTTACGCTTATGGGCTTGGTCAGTGTGTTTTCGAGGATTTTCCTCAGACTGTCCGCAGCATTTTTTGTTTTGCTTTTGTTCTCGTCAGAGGCTATTCCTTTGGCGTAGTAATCGCCGTAGGTCTTTGTCCCTGCGAGTATTTTTGTCTGGGCTTCGGGCAGAACGGTACTCAGCGTTGTTACTCCGAAAGCATTAAGTGCCTTTGCATTCTTGCCTACTGCACCTATTGCCGAGGACTGGGCAAATACATTGGCATAGGCTTCAGGTACCTTTTCCATACCCTTCATAGCCTTGTTAAGCTCATTAACGGAAGGTGTCATCGCTTCGTAAAACTCGCCTATGTGTTTCCTTGTTTCATCGGGAACATTCTGAAAAGCGTTGTCCATTGCCCGAACAAGCGAATTGGCAATATCCTCTGTCAGTGGAATTGCTCTGCTTGCAAGGTCATTAAATGCGTCCTCGCTGTAAAGCTCTCCGAGAGCCTTATTCGCAGCCTCTTTCATGCTGTCTCCTATTTCGGGAAAGGCTCCCATTATGGCTTCATTCTCAAAGGAAAGTCCCTTTGCCATAAGTCCGCCGATTTTCTCGTTGTAGGCTGCATTTGCTTCGTCAATCGCCTTTTGAAGCTCTGCAGAGCCATCGGTATACATGAGCTTGGCGGCAGCGATGGCGTCCACTCTGGCATTTTGGTAGGTTTCTTTCAGCTTTTCCAATTCTTCATTGGTGGCATTTACAAGATTTTCAAAGCTCTCCTTGCTTAAATCCCCCGAAGCAAAGTCCAGTTTGAGAGTTTCAAGCTTTGCCTCGGATTGGGCTGTGGATATTTTCTCCTGTATTTCAGCCTGTTCTTTTAAGTATTCGGACACAGCCTGTGTTGAGTCAAAGTCCCAACCGTTTTTGTATGCTTCTTCAACGGCAGTTCTCAGCTTTTCGCCTATGCCCGATGCCTGTTCGTACAAGGCTCCGAAAGCACCGCTTGCGTCCGCCATAAACTGAGTACCAAATTCACTGCCCGAAAACAAAAGCTCAGCATTTAAACTCAGACTGTAATGACGGTCATTTATGGCTTGCTGAAGATTGGCTGTGTATTCGTCAACCGCCGCAAGGTAGTCCTCTTTGCTTACATCTCCGCCGTACTCAATCTGAAAATTCAGCTTGTTTAGCTTCTGTGCGCTGTCGCTTGTGGCTTCAAGACTGCTCTTGAATTGCTCCTGTGCATTTGCCGCTTCATCGACTTTATTCAGAAAATCACTGCCAAATACACCTTTTACGACATTTTGGCATTCCTCTGCCGAAAGAGTTATATCTCCAAAGTGCTTGGCAATATCAGCCTTTTCAAGGTGTTTTTTCCAAAGAAGAATACCGCCCACAACTGCCCCAATTCCTACGGCTACCCAAGTCAGGGGACAGGCAAGCAGACTTGTGTTGAATGCCACTTGCGCTACCTTTGCAAGTTTGGTTACTCCTGTGTATGCGCTTGCTGTTTTTGAAACTCTCTGCCAAAGTGAGCTTACCTTTGTGAGTATGCTGAAGGATTTAAGCCCGACAATAACTCCCGCTCCGGCTGAAGCAAGCTCCCCGAAGTGCTTTATGGTGAATGAAATTACAGGCTTTATTTTCTCAAAGGCAGATTTGGCAAAGTTGATGGCTTTCGGAAGTTTTGAATCAAGCCAAGCACCGAATTTTTCCGTAGCCGAGGGCAGCTTTTCGGAAAACCAGTTGAAAAACTGAGTTACATAAGGCTCTAACTTTTTGCCTATTGTAATCTTTAAATCATCAGTTGCTGACTGCGCTCTTGCCATTGCACCGCTTAAATTGTTGGTCATTGTATTTGCCATGGCATTCAAAGCACCGCCGCATTTATTCAGGCTATTGTACAGTGCCTCATATTCTTTTTCTCCATCGGAGTTTGTTGCCGTAAGTCCTGCCATAAGAGCGTTGAGGGTTGTAAGCTGTGTTTTACCCGCAATCATTGTGAGGTAGTTGTTTCGTTCCTCCTCGGTCAGGTTTGCCGTTGCTGCCTGAACATCTCTTAGTACATTTGTTACGCCTCTGAATTTTCCCTGTGAGTCATAAGCAGAAACGCCTATCGCCGCCATAGCCTTTGCGGATTGTCCGCTTTGTTTTGTAAGGTTTACAAGAGTGCTTTGAAGTCTTGTTCCTGCCTCGGAGCCTTTAATACCTCTGTTTGCGAGTATGCCGAGTAATGTGCCTGATTCCTCCAAGGGTGTATCGAATGCCTTAAATGTACCGCCTACGGCTATATAAGCCTGTTGCATTTGAACAAGACTCGTGTTTGACTTGTTCTGCGCCCTTGCACATATGTCAAGGTAGTGCTGGAGTTCGTTTGTCTGAAGTCCCAAAGCTGACATTGAATCGGTTATTAAATCCGATGTGGTGGCAAGGTCGGAGCCTGTTGCTTCACTTGCTCTGAGAACAGGCATAAGCCCCGAAACGCTGTCCTGCGTAGACCAGCCTGCAAGAGCCATGTAAGAGAGAGCGTCTGCGGATTCCTTCGCCGTTTTGGTGGTTGTTTTTCCCGCCTCTCTTGCAGCGGCTTCGAGTTTTTTGTACTCCTCGGAGGTCTGGCTTATGGATAAAATGCCGGACACATTCGACATACTTTGTTGGAAGTCTTTATATGTATTAAGAGAAGAAACGGCGAAGGCACTCATCGCCGCCACTCCTGCTGCGCCTGTTGCCACCGCTGTTTTGGCGAGCTTGGAAAGCCCCTTGTCAATATCCACAGCGGCAGCGTTGCAGTTTTTGAGCTTCTGCTTGAAAACGAGTGCTTCTTCTCTTGCCTTAGTTAACTTGGGAGTAAATTTGTCGGTTAAATTCAGTATTGTATTTATCGTTTTACCCACGCCTTACACCTCCCAAGATTTTAAGTATCAGGTTTACTTCTTTGTAGTAAAGCTCCATACTTCGTCTGTAAAAGCCTCTTTCAAGTACGGAAAGAGAAAGAATATACTCAGGTTTTATACCTCTCACAGCGAAAAAGGACAGCATATTTAATTCGCCGTCCTTCTCAATCAGTTTTTTAACTTATCTTCCTCTTTGCTTTCCTCGCCCTTTTCCTCATCTTCCTTGAAGAAGTTCACAAGAGCCACACCAATATCAAGGATTTCTTCCAAATCAAAAATCGCTCTTACAATGTCATAAGGATACTCAACACTCGTTTTTTCCTGAAGCTCCTTGGAGTGGAGCAGGGGACAGCAGTCATATATGAGCCTTTCCATAGCCGGAATCATAGATGAGTAGCTTCTGTCACTTATTTTGTCGGTGTACTCTATGTGCTGTGCATCTGTTGGAGCGTTAAAGGTTATATATCCGCCGAGGCTTTCAATATATATTTCCTTGGTGGCTGTGCGCCTACTGTCCTTTTCAAGCTTTTTCTTTATAAGCTGTTCCAATGAAACTTTTATTTTTTCTGCCATTAGTAATCCTCCTCTGTTTCTAAAATAAGTTTGCAGTAAAATATTATCAGGTCGTTATACCGATATTGAGGCATAAAATAAAGAACCTCGTATTTCTGACCCTTGTATATAAAGTACATATCATTCCGAGGTTCTTTAATTGCGCCCATTCTTACGGTTATTTTGTGTGTTACGTCTGCCCTGACGGACTTCCCGTCTATGGCTTCTTCCTTGCCCCTTACGGGAGTTATCTCCGCCCAGATGTACGAGTTTCTTCTATATAAATATGTACATTCTCCAAACTCGGTTTTACTCTCCTCTTTGGTGTAGACTTCGATTCTGTGTCTTAATCTTTCCAGTATATTTGCACCCACTAAAACACACCTTCCCTCAGAGGAAATAGGAGAGAACGGAGAGTAAGGGTAAGCTCGTGATGGTCGGCTTCTTCCCTGTGTTCGTAAAGGTAGCCAAGGGTATAAAGTACAGCCGTATTGCTTAGCCCTGATTTGAAGAATTCCTCCTTTGTACTGCATCTTGAAATGTCCACGCAAAGGCGAATGGAAGTGTCCAACATTTTCCGAATAAGCTCGTCATCATCTTCGTTGTCAATTCGGAGATAATTCCTCGCTTCTTCCACAGTTACCATAAACCGTTCCCTCCCGTGAAAAATTAGCCCATTTTAAGTAACTTAACAGCTTCGGTAAGAATCAGCTTTCCGTCAAGTCTCTGACTTGCAAGGAATCCAACCTGACCGTTGGGAGCATAAAGCTCGTTAAGCCTCTTGAAGGAGCGACCCTGTCTGTCGGCAATCCAGTAATAAGAAAAATCGCCAAATGCAAGGACGTTGTTTCCGCTTGTAAGCTCAGGCGCGTAGACAGATGTATAATAAGGTCTGTTAAGGATCTTGTCAGGTTCTCCTTCACGAACTGAAGGCTGCCATATGTAGTTGCCGTTTCCGTCTTTGAGCTTGCGGAGAGCTTTTACCGTAGAGTCATTTAAAATCCAAACCGCCTTATTTCTGTAGGGCGCACGCAGACTGTAATATAAGTCCATTACATTGTCGAAGGTGAGAGCGGAGCCGGATATTGTTACCTCTGCTTCTGCCGATGTGAAAATGCCCATAGGCTTTCCGCTGCCATCGCCCTTTATGAAGGCTTCTTCTTCCTTTGCGCCGATACGCCTTGCGAATTCCTTTGAAATGTAGGACTCCATATTAAATGCGCTGTCGTTTAAAAGCTCCTCGGAAATTTTTATCATAGTAGCGAGCTTGTATGCCCCGATTGTTACCTGACCGAAGGTATCATCGGAGAAGGGATAAGCGTCCGCCTCGTCAATCCACTCGGCAGTGCCTTTTGCCGTAACAATAGGGATTTTTCTTTCACCGCCTGATGTGTTTATGACTGTTGCCAGCTTTCTGAAGAAGTTTTCCTCTTCCAAAGCTTCAACAAGTCTGCGTTCATATTCATCCGGAACAAGGTAGCCACCGTTTTCGTCACTTCCGATTGAAAGCTCGTTCCTTACATCATAATAGTGTTTGTTGCGCATTGAGTTCCAAAAAGCCTTTTTATAGCTTTCACTGGCACGTCCTGTTTTTGTATCGGGTTTTCTGCTTTCGGGGTTGTTTGTGATAGGTGTGTTAATAGGAGCCTTAAGTTCGTCATCAAGCTCTTTCTGTCTTTCAAGCCTTTTAATTTCATTGCCAAGGTTTACGACATCTGCCTCCATTCTTTCATAGGCAGCAGTGTCCTCCGCCGAGACAGTTCCGTCCTCACGTCTGTGGGTTTCGAGAAAGTTTTTTGTCTTTTCCCAGAGATTGGCTCTTTTTTCTCTTAATTCTAAAATTTTGCTCATGTTATTACCTCCTGTTATTTTAATAAATTTAACCTTGTTTCTAAAACATTAAAGGGAGTGCCAATATTCTTTTTTGCCAAATCAGAAGTTTTCAGCTTTGACAGCAAAGAATTTGTTACTGCCCGTCTTGAAAATAACATTGCTTCGGGTTCAGGATTCTCTTTTGCCTTGTCGTACAAAATACCGTCTGCAAAGCCAAGCTCTACAGCCTTTTTAGCGTTAAGCCAAGTCTCGGCATCCATAAGCTGAGATATTTTATTTCTCCGAAGTCCTGTTTTAAGCTCATAGGCGTTGATTATGCTTTCCTTGACTTCATTAAGCATCGCTATGGCTTTCTGCATTTCCTCTGTATCGCCGATTGCCACAGTCAGCGGATTGTGTATCATCATTAGTGAAGCAGGAGACATAAGCACTTCCGTCCCTGCCATGGCAATTACAGATGCTGCCGATGCCGCAAGGCTGTCTATCTTAACGGTAACATTGCCTTTGTATTCCATCAGCATATTATAAATCTGTGCTGCCGCGAACACATCTCCGCCCGGAGAGTTAATCCAAAGGGTAATATCCCCTGAACCGCTGTTCAGTTCGTCTTTAAAAATCTTAGGCGTGATTTCGTCTCCCCACCATGTCTCGTCTGAGATTTCCCCACTTAAAAAGAGGGTTCTGCTGCCCTCCGTCTCATTTCTTATCCAATTCCAGAATTTACGCTTCACTGTTTTCCTCCTTACTAAAATTGTCTGCGTAGGCTGCCCCTGCATCAGCAAGTTTTGTGAACGAACCGTTTACAAGGTACAGATTTCCACCTTCTTCATCGGGTATGGGATTTAAGTTTTCCATCTCCCTTATGTCGTTGGCGGACAGCCAGCCGTTCTGCCTTGCTTTGGCGTAGCCCTCCATTCGGCTCGCATAATCACCACGGAGCAGTCCGTCTACATTCATTTTTATAAAATACTTTTCCTTTTCCTCCGGCAGAAGAAGTGCTTTCTGTAGATTCTGCTCCCATCTTATAACCCAAGGGTCAAGAGTGTATTTTACAAACTCAAGAGACTGTTGCTCTATGTTAGAGAAACTTGCTTTGTCCAAATCTCCTATCATATGAGGCGGTATGCGGTACAGCCTTGCAATTTCGTCAATCTGAAATTTCCTCGTTTCCAAAAACTGTGCTTCATCGGGGTTTATGGTGATCTGTTTGTAGCTTAAGCCCTCTTCAAGCACTGCTACCTTGCCCGCATTTTTACTGCCTCCATAGGCTGCATTCCAGCTTTCCCTTACTGCAGCGGGGTCTTTCAGAACCCCCGGATATTCCAATACACCGCCCGGCTGTGCGCCGTTTGCAAAAAATGATGAGCCGTACTCGTCACAAGCCTGTGTAAGCCCAACGGCATTTTTGGCAAGAGCAATAGGGGAGTAGCCTATAAGTCCGTCAAAGCCAAGCCCCGGAATGTGCAGCACATCTTCAGCCGAAAGTATAATTGTACCGTACTCCTTGAAGTTCGGATTGCTTTCGTCATATCGGCTGTACTTGTAGATAAGCTCTCCCTTGTCGTTTCTGTCTACTTCCATCTTGTCGGGCAGTAGGGGATAAAGACCGATAACTCTGCCACCGCCGTCCCGAATAATCTGTGCGTAGGCATTACCGTAAATAAGCAAATGCCCCATGAGAGTTTCCCTGAAAACAAATGATGTCATTTCGGGATTCGGTTCATCGTGAAGTATTCTGTAAAGAGGGTGGTCAAAAATTCGCTTTTTCCCTCCGTCCGACTGATATTCATAGAGGTGTATCGGAAGTGAAGCTATGGACTCCGAAAGAATACGTACACAGGCAAAAACCGCCGTGACTTGCATAGCCGAATCCTCGGTTACGTTGGTTCCGCTTGTGCTTTTGCCGAAGAGATAACGCAGTGACGGACTGCTGTAGTAGTTTTTAACTTCATTCGTTTCCAAAGGCTTATCCCTTGATTTGAAAAGTCTTTCAATAATTCCCATTTTCATCAGCTCCTTTTTTATTTAAAAAAGCCTCCGAAGAGGCTCATTTTATCTGCTTTCCTTGCCTAACCGATAGGCTTCTTCGAGGGCTGCCTTAAGACTCCATACTGATGTCTCAATAAAATCCTCGCTGTCGCTGTTTCGGCTTTCAAGATTGCCACGTGTCTTAATTGCGTAAATATGCTTTTTGGCTGCGGCGGTAATGAGCTTCGTTTCTTCGCTGCTTAATGTTGTTTTTTTCATGGTGTTTCCTCCTTGATTTTTGTGAATTTTCAGGGCTTTTTTCCCTTTCGGCAATTGTATATTACCTCTGAAAAACACATATATCCAGTTGTTTTTGAGCTGTATATGTACCAAAAATCAGGGGAAAATAAAGGCTTTGGACTGTGTACATTACATCTTAAAAATGAGCAATAAAAAAGCCTCCGGGGAGGCTCTCTTTTAAAGGCTCAGTTTGATGGCGGGTATGATTTCAAGTTTTCCTGTTCTGAAGTCTGTGTATCTGCTGTTTATTTTTACAAGTCCGTCTATTTTGCAGCCCAATTCTTCAAATTTGGCGAGGGTTTCTATGATTCTTGAAAATCCGCTTGAAACTGTGAATTCCGTGATTCCGTAGGTCTTGCAGTTTTCGATTATCTTCTCGATGTCCTCGTCCCAAATCACATCGCCGAAGTTTATAAGCTCGTTGTCTGCTTCTTTGCTGTAGATGTAAGCCTTTCCGAATGTGGGGTTTATATTTATTTCACTCCACTTGCCGCCGTTTTTCTTAAGGTTTTCGATTGCTTCAATTTTTGTTTTCATGGTGTTTCCTCCTTGATTTTTGTGAATTTTCAGGACTTTTCTTCCCTTTCGGTGATTGTATATTAACTCTGAAAAACACATATATCCAGTTAATTTTGAGCTATATATGTACCAAAAATCAGGAGAAAATAGGGGCTTTGGGCTGTGTACTTTATCGATATGTATCGATGAAGAACAGTCCACGGTGATCGTAAACGCTGCCTGTGTTTCCTGCATTTCTTATGCAGCGGTCGAGAGCCATGACCGTGGCTACGATACCGTCAATCTTTTCAGTGGATTTCTCTTTGTCGGGCTTTATGTTTCCGGCGGGGTCTTGTCTCAAAACCACATTTTGTGCCATCCACTTTAACACAGGGTTGCCACCATGTGTGATTTTTCCCTCCATCATCAGCTTATAGAATTCCTTTGAAGCAGGGCTCATATCTTTGAATCCCTGTCCGAAAGGAATCATCGTGAAGCCTATATCTTCAAGATTTTGTACCATCTGTGTGGCATTCCAACGGTCAACACCTATTTCCTTTATGTTGTAGATTTTACCGAGGTTTTCGATGTATTTTTCTATAAAGCCGTAGTGAATTACATTTCCCTCGGTTGTGTTTATGTACCCCTGACGTTTCCACACATCATAAAGCACGTGGTCACGTCTGCACCGAAGCTCTAAGGTATCTTCGGGCAGCCAGAAGTGGGGGTATATGATGTAGTTTTCGTTTTCGCTTCGTGGAGGAAACACAAGCACAAAGGCTGTGATGTCCGATGTGCTTGAAAGGTCAAGACCGCCGTAACAGGTACAGCCTCTCAGCATATCAAAATTTATGGGTATGTTGCCTCTTTCGTAGATGTGGTCCGGAATCCAGACCACTGTTGAATTTGTCCAGATATTCAGGCGAAGCTGTTTAAACACATTTTCCTCTGCAGGATTGTCAAGGGCATTTTTGTAGGCTTCACGCACTCGGTCTATCCCAATAGTGTAGTTTAAAGAGGGGTTTGCCTTGTACCAGTTTTTCTCATCGTTCCAATCATCGGAATCCTCCAAGCCGTAAATAACGGGGTAGAATGAGGGGTCTGACTTCCGACCATTCATGATGTCCTTTGCCTTTGTATGAAGCTCGTAGCAAATGCTGTTTCTGTCTGTTCCTGCCGTGGTTATGAAAAAGAAAAGCGGCTGTTCTCTGGCATCGCCTGAACCTTTGGTCAGCACATCATATAATTTCCTGTTTGGCTGAGAGTGAATCTCATCAAATATAAGTCCCGAAACATTCAGACCATGCTTGGTTCCAACCTCGGCTGAAAGCACCTGATAAAATCCTGCGTTACTGTAATTTACAAGCCTTTTCTGTGCAGTCATGATTTTTGACCGTTTCATAAGGGCAGGGGACATCTCTGCCATCTGCTTTGCCACATCAAAAACGATAGAGGCTTGTTGTCTGTCCGCCGCCGCTCCGTAAACCTCTGCCGAAGCCTCGCCGTCTGCGTACAAAAGGTATAAAGCGACAGCGGCAGCAAGTTCAGATTTCCCGTTTTTTTTGGGTATTTCGACATATGCCGATAGAAACTGTCGTTTTCCGTTTGGCTTGACGATTCCGAAAATGTCTCTTATTATCTGCTCCTGCCAAGGCAAAAGTTCAAAAGGCTTTCCCGCCCATTTGCCTTTGGTGTGTTTTAAGTTGGAAATAAAGGTTACTGCCCGATCTGCTTTGGCTTTGTCATAGTGAGATGTGGGCAGCATAAATTTTGTGGGTTTGTATTTGTATCTCATTATGGATCTCCTCTCAGTAGCTTTTCCATTTCGTCTGATGTTTCTTCTATGGATTTATTTGCTGTAATTCTGCTCCTTGCAGATGGCGTAAGTCCAAACTGCTCGCAGAATTTAAGCATAATTTTAAGGTTAGTCTGTGCTATTGAAACTTGTGGTACCTGTTGTAGGTAGCCGTTTGGAGTTCTGATTATGGAGCCATGCTGACTGAGAAATTCTTCAGCCTCTTTCCATCTGGCGTAAGCCTGACAATACCCTGCAAACGCCATCGTGTCTACCTCCGTCAGAACCCCCATATCTTCGAGGATTTTGCCCATTCGCTCCCACTCCGCCTTTGCCTCGTCCTCCAGCCAGTCGGGGCAGACAGGGGAGCCTGTGGGCTTAGGCTCGGCGATATTCAGTGGTCGACAGCCCGGATTACCTTCAAGTTTCTTTATTGCTGTGGGCTTTGGTTTTCTGCCCCTTGATGCCATCTTATCACCTCCCGATTGTATCAAAAAAGCCCCCGAAGGGGCTATGTATTATTCTCTTTTTCCGTGAAGTATGAAATCAACATACTCTTTCTGGTGGTCCTCTATGAAAATCACAAGCTCATAGAATCCCTTGTGGTAGGCTATGCTCTGCACCGCCTTTGTGTCAAACATATTTGTAAGTCCTGTATCTCTTACTGCTAAAATCTGGTTTTTAATTAAGTCATCCATTTTCAGTCCTCCTTTTAATCTTCTTTGACTACTTCAAATTCGTCAACTCCGTAGACTAAGCCAAGCCCACTGTTGTTTTGCCATGCTGTATGAATTGTTCCAATATCATCGATTGCCACAATTTTTCCCACTGTTCCGACAGGTGGGGCTTGTGGGTCATTCATCCCTTTCAGGACTATTTTTGTCCCAATAGGGTACTTTTCCCTTAGCTCATTGAGCTTTTCTCTGCTTATCATTTGCCATCACCGCCTCTATGCTTTTTTCGTAGGCTTTTTCAAGAATATCAGAATCAAATCTGAATCTGCGGTATGCCCTTGCCAGTGTGTTGTAGTAGTAGTTTGAGGGAATACCGAGATTCCTTTTTTCGTCCATTATGTAAATCATGGCTGTTATTCTCTTGCCATTTACTATCGGGCGGAGGTTTTTCTTGTAGTAGAATGAGGGGAATCCCTCGTAGAGGTCAAGCCTTACCTCGTCTCTTTCGGAAATCTCCCAGATGAGAACGGGGACTCTGCTGCCCCTTTTGGGTTCGACTGTGGCGTAGGAGCCTGTCTTGGAGCCTTTGAAAAGAAGCTCGTAGTTTTTGATTTCGCTTTTTCCTATGAGTTTTGCTTCAGGGCAGCGGTAAGCCATCTGCTCTTCGTCCATGTTGCTGCCGTAGGCGATATAATATTTTGTTTTCATTTTGGTTTTCTCCTTTCGTCAGGGGGTTGCCCTTGTTTGATTAGTGCTATATTAACTCTGTTCGGTACATTTATCCAGTTATTTATGCCCCATAAACCTACCAAATTTTTACAGCTTTCAGGCTTATGTTTTGTTGGTTAAGCCCTTGGGGAGTCAAGCCTTTTGGGGGCTTTCGCCCCCTTTGGCTCTCATCTTCAAGCGGCGTTTCTCCATGCTGAGTTTCCGCTGAGGTTCTTTAAAAAGTGGTGGCGGCAGGTCTTGAATTCGGCTCCGATAAGCCCAAGCCTGAGCATCCAGCATCTGAATGCGTATTTTTCGTTGTCGGTTGTCGTTTTCTTAGCCGAGGCTTTTTTCTGTGTTAAAGCCTGATGGCTGACTGCGAGGCAAAACTGTATGTAGGCTTTAATCTCCCCTGCGTGGGTTGTGCCGTTGAAGAGCCTGAATTCTACTGTGTTTTTCGTAAATACGCTATGGAGGTTAAGTCCGTGGTATCTGCTGGGGTTGTAATGTTCTGTTCTTCCCCAAGTTGCATCCTGTGTTGTGTACCAGATGTCTGCAAGCTCTCTCATTGTTTTGGGCTTTTTCTTGTTGATGACCTTCAGGAGCTTTTCGTTTGTCTTTTTGCAGTATCTCATTCTTGAGGGGTTGATTTTAAGTGCCGTGTAAATCATGTCCTCTTTGCTTGCGATTATGTTTACTATGTTTCTCAAGGTCTGAGGTGTGAATCTTTCGGCTCCGACATGGATGTGAATTCCCGTTGAGTCGTTCGCAATGGCTCCCTTGTGTCTGAGCTGTCTGACAAGCTCCTGCAAATCCTCGATGTCGCTGTAGGTTAAAATCGGACTTACTATCTCGGTTTTGTAAAGGTCACTTGCTTTGCTGCCGTCTTTCTTTTGTGCCTCAATGCTTGAGTCGGACATGGCTTTCCAAGTTCTGCCTTTGCTGTCTTTGGCTGTGTAGATGTCGTAGAATCCGCCATCGTGGTTTGCTGCCCTTGTTCCGAAGTAGGCTGCGATGGTTTTCGCCGCTGTGCTTCTTGTGATGCCTGTGAGTTCAATCTCGATTCCGAAGTTTAATGTTTTCATGGTGTGTATCTCCTTTTCTTTGGTTTTTGGGGGCTTTGTTTTCCCCTTTTGTCGTAACACATATTACCGTTCATTCGGGGATATATCCAGTTATTTATGAGCTATATATGTACCAAAGATTGGGAAAAAACACAGGGCTGTGTTTGTGCTTATTACACACCTTCAAGGTCAACCGAAAACAGCAGAAAACCGACCGTTTCAGCTAAAAACAGTCGGTTGATTCAGGTGATTTGCGGATAAATAAATTAAGGCACCACTTCCATTTTACCTCTCATTCGGGCTGATATCCAGTAAAATCAGAGCGGTATATATACCAAAGAGAGGGGCTGATTTATCCTGCCATTTGTACTAATCTTGTAGCAACATATGTTCGATAAATAAGCCACCATAATTCGATTTTATGATTTATAGAGCAAGAGCCGACCGTTTCCAATTAGAATCGGTCGGCTCCTGCTGTTAATCAGTAGTCGAGGACATAGAATACCATATAATCGTCTTTTTTCATGATATTCGCCACATTGAAAATTATACATCCGACCATAAGATAGTCGGGAGTATCTTCTTCTTCATCTTCTGCTTCTTCTTCAAGTACCTCTTCAATATCCTCATAGCTACCCGCTATGCTTACGTGGCGGTAACCAAACTCCAGAGCTTTTCTCAGTAATTCAGTAAAGGTAAATGTTTCAACAGTAATTTTCATGGTGTGTACCTCCGTTTTTCTTTCATATTACCGCTCATACGGACTAATATCCAGTAATTTTTGAGAAGTAAATGTACCAAAGAGTTTGGCTGACATTCCCTTGGATTTGTACTTGATTTGCGGTGATTAATGGCTTTCCTGCTTTGATTTGTTTCTGAGTTTTTCCTTTGCCTTTTCTGCTTGTTCGGGAGTGCGGAAGGCTGCGTGACCGGACAGATTCCTGAGAAGTCGTTTTCTTATTTCACTTTTTTCCTTGCCGCCAAGACCGAGCCTTAAAAGCCAAGCTCTGAAAATGTATTTTTCATTTTCGGGGGCCTGCTGTTTTAACTGAACCCTTGTGGAGCTTTTGGCTTTTTTGAATGCTGCCGTAATGAGCATCATGTAAACATTCAGCTTTTCGGGCTCATCGGCAGGAAAGCTGAATACAAGATTACCGTCTGATACTTCAAAGCCCTTTATGCTCTGGGGATTGATTTCGGAAATTTCCTTGTTGGGAAAATCCTCTGCGAAGCTGACCGGAATGTCCAGAATGGGCAGTCCGATTGACTTGTTAATGAGTCCTTGCTTGCTGCAGAGCATATTGAGGAGATTTGTTACTTCCTGCTTTCCTGCATCACCCAGTGGGATTTGGAATTTTACAGTATCTTCAATTTCGGGTTCCACAAATCCTCTTTCCGTCAGGTACGATTTTAATTCGTTTTCGTCAGTATCTGATGATATTACGCCGTTCTTATCAATCAAGAAATTTCCCACTCTGTAGGAAAATGTGGGCGCACCCAAGTATTCAGAAGCCTGACCGCAGAAGTCACTGACCGCCTGAACCAAGTCTTTTCTGTTTTTAAAAGTTGTTATGAGCATATTTCATACCTCCTTATGTAATTTTCGGTACTACATATATTGCTCAGATTCCGCTGAAAGTCAAGCGGTTTTTCGGATTTTTCCAAAAAAGTTATACTTTAGGCTTACAACATCTCTACAACATCTTCGGAAAAACACACCGTACCTAAAGGTAATATCCTGACCTTAAAAGTGTGTTTTAAAGCACACTTTCGGCTATTTTCTTACCTATAGCATAGACTACATTTACTGTTACGGCATTACCTGCCTGTTTATAAAGCTGTGCATCAGAGTTGACTGCTCTCGCTTTCTCGAAAAGGTCGTCGGGGAACCCCTGAAGCCTGAAGCACTCCCGTGGGGTAAGTCTGCGGATTCGGATTTCTTTTCCGTCTTTCACAACTGCACCGTGTTGACCGTTTACGGTCAGTGTTTGTGAAACGCCGTGACCGACCCGACCACGTTTGGTGGTGGAATTAGGGTAGGAGAGAGTAACTCCGTCACCGACCTTTGCTTTGTCGTAGCCTTGCTTAGTGCAGTTTCTGATTTTAAAATGCTGTTCTTCAGCATCTTTTGTTTCCATAACTGCGGAATTTAATGCTGTTCTTTTAGTCATACCCGCCGTATACCTTGCAGTTATACACCTTGCTGTGTCGGTAAGTTTTGGCTCAGTGATGGATTGGTCTATAAAAATTTTATCGGTTTCAAGTACAGCCGTTTGAGTCTGATTTCGGTTAAGCCCTCTGTAGTCACTGGCAGAGATTGTTCCGGCATTTTCCTTAAGCCCCGTAATTCCATCGTTACGATTATAGCCTACGAGGTATAAACCAGTTTTCCCTGCGATACCACCTGAATTTCCTGTCAGTGTTTGGCTTGAACCTTCAGTGTCGTACACACGATAGCCCTGTCGGCTTACTACTTTTGGCTGAAGATTGCCGCCGCTGCAAGTGTTGAGGCAGGGGGCTGAACCATCTTCGGAATAAACTCGCCTCATTGAGTCCGTCCAGCCTTTTTTATCAATATCTCCTATAACCTTAATATCAGTTGCTGTGTTTTCTCCGCAGATAGGTAATATTTCTCGTCTGCCACATCTTCTAAGATGTCCGACAGTGTATACCCTTTCCCTGTGCTGTGGCACACCGTAATCGGCAGAATTGAAAATCTGCCACTGCAGATCGTACCCGCATTCATCCATTTCAGCGAGATATTCGAGAAAATCCCATCCTTTATTAGACGATAGCAAGCCTCTAACATTTTCAAGGATAATCCATTCGGGTTTATCTTCTTCTGCTTTGCCTTTGAGGAGCTCAGTGAATTTAAAAAAGAGACTGCTTCGGTCTCCGTGTATTCCTGCCCGTCTGCCCGTGATGGAGACGTTTTGACAGGGTGAGCCGGCAGTCCAGATATCGGCTCTCGGAATATCCTCGGATCTGATTTCTGTAATATCTTCTCCATACCATTCTCCCTCCGTATCATACATTGCTCTGTAGGACTTTACGGCAAATTTGTCTTTTTCGCAAAATCCTACGCATTTCATTCCTGCTTTTTCAAGTCCAAGGCGAAAGCCGCCAATGCCGCTGAAAAAGTCGATAAATGTAAGCTGATTCACTGTGCATCACCGACCTTTGCCACATCTTCGTATTTAAGTTTTTTACCCTCACGTATTACAAATATTTTATCTGTACTGCCGATGTACTCGGCATATCTGTTTACGATTACATCAACGAATTTCTCATCAAGCTCTATGGCGTAGCAGATTCTGTTTGTTTCTTCACAGGCTATGAGGGTAGAGCCTGAGCCGCAGAAGGGTTCAAGTACGATGCAGTTTGACATACTTGAATTTTTGATGGGATATGCCATAAGCGGAACAGGTTTCATTGTGGGGTGTTCCTTACTGCTTTTCGGTCTGTCGTATTCCCAGATGGTGGTCTGCTTTCTGTCCGAGTACCATTGGTGCTTGCCGCCTTTCTTCCAACCGAAAAGGCAAGGCTCATGCTGCCACTGGTACGGACTTCTTCCGAGTACAAGGCTGTTTTTCTTCCATATGCAGCAACCTGAAAGATAAAATCCTGCGTCCTGAAAGGCTTTTCTGAAATTGAAACCCTGTGTATCTGCGTGAAATACATATATAGAGGCATCGTTTTCCATGTTCTGCTCCATGTTTACAAAAGAGCAGAAAAGGAATTTATAAAAATCCTCATCAGCCATATTGTCATTTTTTATCTTTCCTGCTGTTTCTTCGACATTAACATTATACGGCGGGTCTGTTACGACAAGATTTGCTTTCTTTCCCTCCATAAGTACATTATATGTTTCGGGAAGGGTGGAGTCACCGCAGACAAGTCTGTGTCTGCCGAGCAGCCAAATATCTCCCAATCTGCTGAATGTGGGCTTTTTAAGCTCACTGTCAACATCAAAATCATCGTCTTTTACATTTTTGTCATGTACTTTTGACATAAGCTGTTCTATTTCAGGGACTTCAAAGCCTGTAAGATCCAAATCGAAATTTACATTCTGTAAATCAACGATGAGGTCGGCAAGAAGCTGTTCATTCCAAGCACCTGTGATTTTATTAAGAGCAACATTAAGAGCCTTGACTCTTGCCTCGTCCTCAATATGTACTTCTACACACTGAACCTCGGAGTAGCCTAAGTCCTTAAGCACTGTTAATCTCTGGTGTCCGCCTATGACAGTCATATCAAAGTTTACGATTATCGGCTCAACATAGCCAAACTCCATAATAGACTTTTTTATTTTCTCGTATTCCTTATCTCCCGGCTTTAATTGTTTTCTGGGATTATACGCCGCAGGCTTCAAATCACCTATAGGCAGTGTTTTCCATTCCATAGCTTTATTCATATTCTCCCTCCTCATAAAATCTTGATTTTATGTAACACTCGTGTGAGCAGAATTTTCTGTTTCTGTTTCCGTAGGATATAAACTCTTTTCCGCAGCTTTGGCATTTCAGCTTGTAGCTTGCTTCATCACTTCGACTGGTTTTATCGGGGTGATTTTTCCACCATTCCCGTCTGCATTTTTCTGAGCAGAATTTTTTCTTCCGTCCTTTTGTTGGCTGTTCTATAGGTAAGTAACAGTTGGGGCAGATACTTCCGTCCGTAGCTTGCTCTTCTATGTTGAGTGCGGCGGCAGCTCCGAATCCTGCTATGTTTTTTGACTTGCAAAAGGAACGCACCCTGTCTCTCGACAGTCCTACGGTATTTGCAATTGTTTTATAGCCCTCGCCGTCTTTACGCAGACGAAGTATTAAATTTTTTTGGTTATCCGTCAATTAAAAACACCTCATTTCCGTAAAAACGGCATACTATTTGGCGAAATAAAAATATTTCGGGAAATAAAAAAACACCGAATTTATCAGTGTTTCAAAGCCTTTCGGCAGCCCATATTTTTGGTTTTGGGTATCCCGCCCCTTTAATTTTGCAGTTTTGTCTGTCTGTGGCCCCTGCGGTCACAAGTAAACTCGATTTCAGAGATTTTCACGCCCCCCGGTGGGCTGTTTATTTGTAGCCGTACTCCCCATACATATCCTCGGTCATCGTTTTCCTGTCGTGACATTTCTTGCAGAGAGCCTGCCAGTTGTCTCTGTCCCAGAATAAATCTCTGTCTCCTTTGTGTGGAATGATGTGGTCAACGACTGTTGCCTTGACATATCTTCCTTCAGCCTTGCACCTTTCACAAAGTGGGTGGGCTTCAAGAAATACTTTCCTCGCCTTTCTCCATCTGCTGTTGTAGCCACGGCTTGTCGCGCTCCGTACCTCTTCAGGGTGGAGTGGTTTATGCTCTTCGCAGTATTTACTTCCGTAAGGCACAAGCCTCGGACAGCCGGGGTGCTTGCAAGGTATGTCGGGTTTTCTTGGCATTTAACACATCTCCTTTTTTGAAATCACACCCGACACAGTGAAAGGAGTCAAAGTCTGTATCGGGTGCGTGATAGGGCGAAGTTTTTGCGCCATTCAACTTTCGCAGTATAATAATATCATAAATCCTTAATAAGAAAAAGTACGATTTACTAAGAAAATGTAAGGAGTTTATCTGATCCTAATTTTTCTCAGTGCCTTCCTATGTAATTCATGTAAATATCCCACTGTGTAATTCATAATTTCTGCAATCTCCTCCCATGTTTTTTGGCAAAGATACCTGAGTTCAAGAAGCATTTTACATTCCTTATCATCTACTTCTTTGATTGTTGTTGCAATTTCCTCTTTTATTTTTATAAGCTCTTGTATTTCCGAGTTAATTTCACTCTCCATATCCATAAGTTTTATAACAACATTTTCCATGCTGTGTATATTTCTGTTTGGACTGTGAGGCATATCGCTTAATGTTGAAGTAGCTTTTTCCGATAGCTCATGAAGAGATTTTACTTGCTCCAGCTTGCAGTTGATACGCTGTTCAATGCGATAGGCACGTCCTAAATATTCTTTGGCATTCATATCAAAACACCTCCTTTATAAATTTTTAAGTCCGCTTTTACAGCGTCTATCAGTGCAGCCTGTGTCATATCCTTTTGAGATAAGGCTTTTATTATCTGTTCGTCAATTGTTCCTTTTGTGATTATGTGCTGTATTACTACCGTTTCAGAGGTTTGTCCTTGTCGCCACAGCCTTGCTACAGTCTGCTGATAAAGCTCTAAGGACCATGTTAGCCCAAACCAGACAAGAGTTGAACCGCCGCTCTGAAGATTTAGCCCATGTCCTGCACTTGCGGGGTGTATAAGTGCAACAGGCGTATTTCCACTGTTCCACCTTGCTATGCTCTCCGGAGTATCAAGCTTTGAAAAGGGCATATGTAGCTTATGAAGTCTCTCGGCTATTCTGTCATAATCATGCTTGAACCAATATGCCACAAGCAGAGGTTTACCGTTCATACTCTCGATTATGTCCTCCAGTGCGTCAAGTTTTTGGTCGTGTATTTTTACTACCTCTTTTTCCTCGTCATAGATTGCGCCGTTTGCCATCTGACACAGCTTGTTTGAAAGAGCTGCAGCATTTGCCGCCGTTATCTCGCCGTCCTCAGTTTCAAGTACCAAGTCCCTTTTAAGCTCCTCATACTTGTCTTTTTCGGTGTCGGATAAATACACTTCATATTCAGAGGATATAAGTTCAGGCATTTTCAAGTGGTCATTTGCTTTCATAGAAACGGTGATGTCAGAAATTTTCTTGTATATCCTTTCCTCGGCAAAGGGCAGGGGCTTGTATGAATATATTATCTGTCCGTTCCGCTTGTCGGGTTCAAAATAACTGTTCCTGTACTGCCCTATAAATCTTCCGAGCCGTTCTCCCATATCAAGCAGTTTGAATTCAGCATACAAATCCATAAGACCGTTTGACGTGGGAGTACCTGTCAGACCGATTATCCTTTTGACCTTTGGTCTTACTTTCATTAAGGCTCTGAACCTTTTAGCCTGATGATTTTTGAAGGACGAAAGCTCGTCAATTACTACAGTGTCAAAGTCAAATGGCACTTCGCTTTTCTCAACAAGCCACTGAACATTCTCTCGATTGATTATGTAAATATCCGCATCGGTTTTAAGTGCTGACAGCCTGTCCTGTTCACTGCCGACAGCAACGGAATATCTTATATTTTCAAGATGATTCCATTTCTGTATCTCAGCTGCCCACGTAACCTTTGCTACACGAAGCGGGGCTATTATGAGAATCTTCCGGATTTCAAAGCTGTCAAACAGCAAATCATTCAGAGCCGTAAGTGTAATTACGGTTTTGCCAAGTCCCATATCAAGGAAGATGGCTGAAATTTTGTGGTTCTTTATGTAATTAACTGCGTATTCCTGATAGTTATGTGGATAAAATATCATTGATTATCCCTCCGATTTCCTTTTCATCGTCAAGTATGTATGCCTTAAAACCTAACCTCCTTAACAGCTTTATTCTTGAAAGCTGTATCGGTCTTGGCTTTTTGCCCGGTGCCTTTAGCTCTACAAAGCCGACCTTGCCATTCGGCAAAAGCACAAGTCGGTCAGGCATACCGTCAAAGCCGGGGGAGGTTAGCTTTGGCGCTATGCCTCCCACAGCCTTTACCGCACTGACAAGTTTCTGTTCGATTGTTTTTTCACTTGAATATTTTTAAGCAACTGCCTGTGCTCTTTTTATTATCTCAGCATCAATTTTATTTTTCGGCTCAGAGTTTAAAGAACCATAGAACACATTTATGTACTCATCTCCCAATTCAGGATAGTATCGGAACATATTGTCCTCTGCCTTGGAGCTTATGTCGTCAATTATACTCAGAGCCTTGCCCAGCTTATCTTTATCCGATGCCGATAATACCAAGCTCACATCTGAAGCCATCTTTTTACTGAGATTTTTCACTAAACGCATCTCTGCGCCTATACTTTTATAAAGTTCAAGAGTTCTTTCTTTTTTGTTTTTCATTTCAAAAAATCCTTTCTCAAAATTTGTTGTAAAAGTTTTGTCCCAATGTCGCTTTATATAGATATTTATTTATAATAATAATTATTATTATTATAATATTTATATATATATAAGAGTAGCTGAAAACGTGACAAAAGCATTTCAAGCCAAAAGTTCATTTGAAAAGGCTCGGATTGACGGCATAAACGGCATTTTTTGGTCTGCCGCCACGAGCTCGGTCTGCGTTTTCAACTGTGACGATGCGGACATAACCACAGTCCTCAAGGGTATCAAGTATGCTTTGGGCTTCTTCCGCTCCCGAAATCCATCTGCAGATGCGCATAAGCCCACGCCTTGTTATTTTTTCCTCTTTGTTGCTGCGTATCTTTTCGAGGGCTTTCAATGCAGATTTGAATTCTGAATGCACGCCCATTGCCGAATATGAAGATACAGCGTGCAGGAAGAAGTATTTTCCTATTTCCACAGCATTTTCCATAATGTGTTTGTCAATCTCAACAGGTCGGTCCGATTCCAAAAAAGCCTCGCCAACGTCCTTTTTTATAATTGACGCACGTGCCAATATCCCTGCAAGCCTGAGTGTGTTGCCCACGAGTTTTCCTATCCAGTCTCCGTAAACGGAAAATTCGCCTGCCAGCCGTTCCTCTACCCAGTCATAAAACACAGTTAAGACAGACTTTGCCTCATCAGTCAGTTTTATGAGATTAGGCGTACTGCTCCTGTTTTCCGAGAGAATATTGTAAATAACATTTTTATAGTGCTCATAAAGATTCGGGTCTATGGGCAGTGAATAGAAGCTCCTTTCTCCTACCTGAGATTTGGGGTTTGTGTAGAGAAATCTTGCCGTCAGACCTCTGTGGCGGAATTTTTTGTTGCTCATAAAATCGCTTATAACCACAGGCTGAACGGTCAGTAAGATTGTAAGACAGGCATCGTCTATAATCACCGAATCCCGCATTATCCGGTCTACAGTTATGCGCTCTCCGGAATAGGCTTTCAGGAAAACATCAATGTTGACCTTGCTTGAATATGTGCCGCTGAGAACATCGAAAATACCTCCCTCGGAGGATATGATTGAAATGGCGTTGTTGTTTTCAGAGAGAATCTCCACCAGCTTTTCAGGGGTAGTATCATCGACATATATCCTCATGGGCTTCTGCTCCTTAAAGTTTACAAGCTGTTCGATAACCTCCTGCAGCTTGTCATTGAAATCCTCTGCGGGAGTGTCAGGCGTGCCTTTTTTCTTTGTGGCACTTATAAGCCTGTTTTTGGTATTTTCAAGTCTCTGTTTCACAGCTTTTGACATTTCAAACTCAACCTTATGCTCCTTGTTGTACTCTCCGACAAATTCATCAATAGGCTTTTTAAGTAGAGAAATTACCGCTGTCTTTCTTTCCGAGGGCTCTGCAACAATCAAAACATAAATGTTGGTAGGCTCCCACCAGTCTGATTTTCCCTCTACCTTGTAGAGATTACGCATACAAGCCGAGATTACGGCAAGGACGCCCGCTGCCGCCATATCAATAGATGTCTGTGTAGACTCAGCAACGCTTGTCACATAGTCCTTAAGTATCTTTGGCAGGGCATCAACAGGGAAGGAGGGCAAAATTTCACCCTCAAGAGGGATAGGTTCGTCCCAGTGTATTGGATTGCTTTCTTCTCCATTGTTTTCATATTTGTCGGCAGATATGTAGTCAGGGCTTTTGGCTATCTTTCTGAAAAATTTTAAGGCTGACTGCCAGATTGTTTTTAATTCCTCATCACTCAGTGGGGGACTGCATTTCTCCGACTTTTCAATAAAAATCTCATAGGCTTTGTCAGTTTCTCCGTATCTTTTCAGAACCTTTCCCGCAAAGTGGGACATTGTGGAATTCCTGCTGCCCTGCGGAATCTCAGCCTCCTGTGAAAACAGGAAGTCAATATCAGTAGGCCCCTCATGCCAGATTATATCCTTTGTGTCATTCCCATACATAAACCTTGCTGCATCTGCGGCTTGCACATCGAAAAAAGGATAATCCTTTAAAATGGCTTTTTTAAGCCCAATATAAGCCCTTACGTCAATTATGAGCTTATGTGGGAAATATATATGATGTCTCGGTCTTGCTGATTTGTTCCCCTTAACTCTCATATTATTTTTGCTGGGGGCAACAACGTAGGCAGTGTTAGGGAATATATTTTCATAGTCTTCAGGATAAATCCAGTCATTAGGGTTGTCGGAACGGTCGTTGTCATTATCCATAACAAGACAGTCAGCCGATATAAAATTGTCATTTCCCCGATAATGGTTTTTAAACTCGGCACAGACGTGGTCAAAGGCTATGGCAGAGCAGAAATCGGCTATATTTGTAATAATACATTTATTCGGATATAGTGTATTTTTCTGCTTTCCTTTGCAGTCTGCTGCATATAAAGTAAATTCCAAGTTAATCTTCCTCCATTCCTTTGATAAAATAATTACAGCCTTTCTTTAAAATACTTAATAACGGTGTCCGCATCATATCTAAGCAGTTCGTCAAACATTAATCTTATTTCAGAATATGAAATGTATAGTTTTAAATCCTCTGCCCTGAAATCCCGTTCACAGATTTTAAAATCACCGTAGGGGCTCTTTGTAGTCAGATAGCGGTCATGGGGCCTAAAAAGCTCCTTGCCCCTATAAACACAAGGTAAATACCCGCAAAGGATATTGACCGCCTCATCAAAGGTTTGAAAGGATATAACCTTTGACTGTGGCTCTTCCTTTAAAACCTTATCTGAGTATCTGTAAATCTCCTTTTCTTTACATTTTAAAGAAACACTTATTATGTATGCTTTTAACATATTGCTCCTTTCATATGGCAATCTTTGCTCTTACTCTTCCGCAGACACATCTTTAATAATCTTAGTGTCGGCTCCCTGAACGGTCACCCAGCCGTGGGCTATTCTTGCGTCCATTTCCCATTTCTTAATGAGCTCAGGGGTTATTGCTTCTCCGATTCGTCTGTACCTGTCCACATCGGCATCTGTTGTGATTTTTTTAACCTCGGCATCTGCCAGTGCCTTTGTTTTCGCTACCGATGCATCGGCGGCAGCCTTGTCAATTGCTTTCTGATTTTCGATAGCCTGACGTTCTGATGCAAGCTGAGACTGCTGCTTTGCGGCGATAGCTTCATTGTAGGACTCCTCAAAATCAGCCTCGGAAATAACAACCTTATTTACAATTACTGTATTATCTCCGTATTTCTCGTTTAAGGACTTCTGTATATTTTCCTGTGCAAGAGGCTCTATGACGGCACGATTTGTAGATTCTGCATCTGAGAGTCTTTTGCTGCTTGCTTTAATTGCGGAGCTTACAAGATCCTGAGAAACAAGGGATTTATCGTAGTCCGTAATGTTTGCATAAATCCAAGCTGACTTCTGGGGGTTAATCTGATATGTAACAGTAACCGTATCATAATAAATAGGTGTTCTTGATACCGTTTCCGACCATATCTGTCCCTCAAATTTTATGTCCTGCTTTTTGTTGTTTACCTTTTTTATAGACTGTACAAACGGGATTTTGAAGTTGAAGCCGTTTTTTACTGCCGCTTTGTCTATCTGACCGAAGGTTATGCGAACGCCTGTATATCCTGTGGGAATAACGCTTATTGAGCATATCATCAGAAATCCTGCCATAACTATGGGTACCATAACAGCCTTTAAAGTAGATTTGGATTTTGTCATTTTGAAATTTTCCTCCTTGAAGTTAATGTTTTGTGTAAATTAATCTGTTTCGAGTAACTTTAAATTTCGTAAAGTTCTTTCATACAAGACTTTATTCTTCTTGAAACGGGCTTTAAGCTCCATATATTTCTTTTCATAAGGGCTTAGAAATACAGCCTTGTCCGAGCTTGCCTTACATTCGGACTTGTACTTTTCGGCTTTATTTTCAAGAAATTCTTTAAGCTCCTGCCGTATTTCCTCTGAGCAGTAGCGGTTTATTAGCTTGAATATTTTTCCCGCATCTCTTTGACTGACAGGAAAATAATTCTCCGGAATAAGAATTATGCTGCCATTTTCATAATCAATTCTCAGTTCCTTCAGAGGACACCGCCTCCTTTTCAAGCCGTCTTTTTATCTTAAGTATTCCTCTTTCTGCACCTTTAACATCACCTGAATTAAGCTGTCCCAGAAGTGTTCTGTAGGTGTTTAAAGGAATCTTGTCTTTTAAAATTTCTACTTCATAGTACAGATTCACAGTAAAGTCACCCCCTTAATTCTTACTTCCGTAAATCAGCTGCACCGCCATGTAAAATCCGTTGATAAATGCACAGTCTTCATATTTGGTTAAAAGGAAGGACACCTTATCGTCCAATTCGTTTTTTGTATCATCGGCAACATCTAAGGACTTAAGATAATCATTAAATCCTTTTAAAGTCTCTTTGACAACTTCGTAGCCGATGCAATCATCAACGTCCTGATTTACATAATCTTCAAGTGCCGCCTTTGCAGCAAATTCATAAATTTTATTCATCGTTAGTACCTCCTATTCTTTTTTATAAAATTTACATTCATACCCGTCCGCTCTAAGAAGCAAGCCCTCTGCCCAAGGTGGTGTTTTTCCCATTTGCTCACATATGGCTTTTAAGGAAACGTCTTGCTCTGCTTCAATGATAACCTCATCATGTACGGTAGCCACAATGCGGAAACGGGACAAAGTTTTCATGGCGTAGAAAAGAATATCCCTCGCTATGCCCTGTACAATGTTTTCCACAAACTTTGCGCCATAGCTTTCGAGCCTTTCCCACTTTTTGGCTGTGCCAACACCTTCATAGGTGACGGATTCGCCGCCGAATTGGTTCTCTCCTATTCTCGGTTTTGCATATGCAAGACTTCTGCCGGAGGGGAGAGTTATAAAAAGCATATTGCTTTTATGTGTGAATTTAAGGCATTTGACGGTTGTTGTAACTCGTTCTATGACGGTCTTAATAACGGCTCTGTCAACCTCGTACCACAAGCTGACTATGTTGGGATTTGCTTCTCTCCACGCATCTACAAGTGGCTTTAATTCCTCTTCAGGAATACCCATTTCCAAGGCTCCCATAGCTTTCAAGGCTCCCATTGAGCCGCCATATCCGAGAGCGAGTTCTGCTATTTTACCTTTTTGACGTAAATGCCCGTTTATGCCGTTTTTCTCAACAGGCACTCCGAACATCTGAGAAGCAGAGGCACAGTATATATCTCCGCCATTTCGGAAAACCTCATCTCGCCATTTTTCTCTCGCAAGCCAAGCAATAACACGAGCCTCAATAGCTGAAAAGTCCGCAACTATAAACTTATAACCATTTTTCGGAATAAATGCCGTTCTTATGAGTTGTGAAAGTGTGTCGGGAATATTATCGTAAAGCATATACATAAGCTCATAATCCCCGCCCCTTACTACATCTCTCGCACTTTCCAAATCAGAAATATGATTTTGTGGAAGGTTCTGTAACTGTATGAGCTTTCCCGACATTCTTCCCGTTCTGTTGGCTCCGTAAAACTGAAACATACCTCTTGCACGATTGTCGGAGCAGACTGCATTTATCATAGCCTGATATTTTTTAACCGATGACTTTGCAAGCTGTTGTCTCATTTCAAGAACCTTTTTAAGTTTTGGTGGAGCAATTCTTAAAAGCTCAGTTACTGCCTTTTTATCAAGGCTGTCTGTTTCAAGACCATTTTCAGCAAGCCACTCCTTCATCTGCATTACGGAGTTAGGGTTTTCAAGCTGTGTTATTTCCTGTATGGTCTTAGTAAGCTCCTCTCTTGCAAGTCCGTCAAATCTGACTGCATTCTTGGCAAACTCCACATCAACGGCAATGCCTCTGTCGTTTATCTCTTGGTCGAGGTGGTATTCGTCCCATACAAAATCGGGAACAGAAAATTTGGAAAGTCTCTGCTGAATAAGCATTTCTACCTCAACATCTCTCTTGTTGTAGTATTTAAACCGTTCCCATTTTTCGGGAGAGTGGTGGGGGAGATTTCGTTTTCTTTCCCCGTTTGTCTTTGTAGGCTTGCAGGGAACACAGAAATACCTGATGAGCTCTTTGCCCTCTGACAGCTTCTGCTTGTCAAGTCCAAGAATCGCTCCTACAGCTTCAAGAGAAAAAGGCAGTCCCATGTACGCAGCCCAGACCATTGTGCATTTCCAAGAGACAGGGTCAAGGTATTTGCCTGTAAACTTATCGGGATAGTGCCTTTTAAGATACTCCGACAGACAGACTCTCTCAAAATTGGCATTGTGTGCAAACTTGGTAACAGAGTTGTCAACCAAAGCATTAATAACTTCATCAGGGATTATCTCGCCCTGAGCCAAGTCCACAACTTCAACCTCACAGCTGTCTACGGCATACCCGAAAAGAAGAATCTCAAAATCCTCCGATTCGGCATACTTGTAAAGACCACACTTCTTAAGGTTAACAGACGAGAAGGTTTCAATATCAATTTCCAATTGCTTCATAAATTTTCCTCCGTAGGAGGGCAGCAGTCTAAGCCACTGCCCTCTGAAAATTATTAATTCAGGAAATCGTCTGTATCGTCATCATCAATATCGGCAAAATCGTCCGCGGCACTAAGTCTGCCGCCCAGAGGCTCACCGTCTCTTATCTTCTGCAAATGATTAAGCCCACAGGCAATCCCCTTATTTCCGTTGGAATTAAAGGCAAAGAAGTTTATGCTTGCGCGTCCGTAGACACCGCTGTATACTTCAGAACGGTCGATTATATCCTGCTTGTTAGCATCTACAATGCCCGGAGCTATCTTTGAATTTGCGTTTACGAAGTAGCTGTTTTTATATGCCTCGTCACCGGAGCGCTCCAAATCACCGTCACGCAGAGGTGTTTTTATTGATGTAAGAGGAGGTACTGCTCTGCTGTTTCCTCTGAGCGTGCTTTCACCCTCTATGTATGCCGCCTGAATTGCTGCCTTGATTTTGTTTACTGTCACTGTGTCTGATTTGGGGATTATAAGGCTTACACTGTACTTCGCAGCACCACCATTTATAGATTTTGGCTCCCAAACATTTGCGTAAGACCATCGTGTGTCCTTTCCCGTAATTACCTTTGTTGGTGTAACATTATTTTTTGCCATTTTATTATTCCTCCTTAAAATCTTCTATTGCTGTGTTCATAGGTTCTCTCTTGTCACTTTCAGGTACAAGTGTGGGCTTTCCCTGCGGTCTGTGAATAAGCCCCGAAAGAAGCTCATTAAATTTCGTTTTACCTAAAAGTTTTGTCATAGCCGTTATGCCCAAAACCTTATGCTCGTATGGGTCAAATCCTGCCTCTTTAACTTTTTGGACCACGGCATCTTCGCTTGTGTACTTCCTGTTGGAGCGCCCCTCGACAACCTTATAACCGGGGAATATTTCTCCGCATAAAGCCCTTTGCAGAGCATACTCTTTTATATCTCCTGCCCAAGAAATAAGTTCATCGGCTTTTGAAAGAATCGCAGAAATCTCAATATTGTCGAGGGTAGGGGGCATAGCAAAATCATACTTTGCCATTTTAAGATTGTACTCCGCTCTCTTTCTGCACTCGGCTTTAGCCTTGCAAAAACGGCAGTGCTCTCCTGCACAAAATTCTCCCTCTCCCTCAAAGGCTAACTTTGCCGTAGGAGCAAGCACATTTTCAGCCCAGCTTATAAGCCCGTCCTTTGAAAGTGTGTATGTACTTATGTGTTCACGTCTCGGCTGAAATATGGTCATTTCAATTTTCTCGATGTCATAAAGACAGTCGAAAAGCTCCAAGGCTCCCAAAGCATAGCATAACATCTGTGGATTTTTCTCTGCCGATACTTCCACGCCTTTTCCGTATTTGAAGTCAATTACGGTAAGTGTATCATCTGCCACAATAACACAGTCACCTGTCCCGAAGCCCTCCGGAACATACTTTGAAAAGTCAAGCCGCTGTTCAATGAGAACAATGGGGTCGGAGCAGACTTCTTTTGTTTTCTCCAAAATCTCAGAGATATAAGAAACATAATCGTCCGCACAGCTTTCCATTTCCTCATTATAAAAGGACAGATTTTCAATCGGGTTTTCAGCAGATATACCCAGAGAGGTTTTTAATTTATATTCACACAAGGTGTGTGCTGCCGTTCCCTCTGCGGCGTATTCGCTGCCCTTGTCCTCATATTTCTCGCACAGCTTTGCTGATGGGGGACAGGCAAGCCATCTGTGGCTTGAAGATGCCGAAAGAAGTGCGTGTCTGCTCATCTGGCAAGCACCTCCGCCTCTGCTACAAGAGCCGCATACTCAGAGGGTCTTATATCCGACAACTTCTCAGCACCATGCTTTGTGATAAGAGCTTTAATCTCTTTTGAGTAACCGCTTTTTGACTTCTGCGCCAGAAGTCTGCGTACTTCCTCAAAGGTTAATGTCTTTTTCTCCCAAGGCAAATCCTCGGCAGGGGTAGGGCCTTTGGATTTAACTTCTGCTGTTTTTTCTTTCTTTGCTGTAGGTTTCGTGGTCTTATTGTCTGCTTTCATATCGTCTGTTTCCGAAGCAAGCAATTCCAATTCATTTACAGCAGCCTTAAGACTGTCAATAACCTCCTGAAACCGTTTCAAGTTCATCATCGTAAAAATCCTCTCCTTTCTCAGTAATGTTAAGTTCATCCACGGAGTCCCCCGGAACAATCACAGTCAGCTTCAGCTTGTCCCCAAACATAAATCTCATAAGCCTTTCCCTGACCGAAACCTTCCTGTATGTCACCACTCCTCCATTTCTTGCCTTTTTATCAACTACGATGTTAAGCGAATGCTTCAATTTGTCCACCTCCCTCTGAAAGATAGTTTTTTTGTCCTTTCACTATATACAGATTTCAAGGGCGTTTTGGCGAGTGTTTTAGAAAAAGATTTTTAATTTTTTTGTTGCTAAATTTATAGAATCTTCGACAGCACGATGATGGACATTCTCTTTTTGTGCTATTTCTCGAATCGACATACCTCTTGCTAACATTAACAGCCTTCTTTTCTGTACTTCCGTCAATTGACTGAAAGCGTAATTAATTCTTTCGGTAAATTCGTTGTCAGTTTCCAAAAAAGGATATGTATCGTAGTAACCAAACTCTTTACCCTCGTAATTTACGAGTTCCATAGAAAAACAATGACTTCGCTCTTTTTCCTTTAGATTATGATCTCTTCTTTCCGATTCCATAATTACAGAACCAACTTCATCTGACACTTCAATTTCAATTTCTGTTTTGTCATTAAGCGAATATTTAATTTTCATAGCTTGTCCTTTCCGCAAAGGGCGCACTGCGGCAAGGACAAATTTATATATAAAAAGCCGATTTTTTGCATAAAAAAAGACGCAATTAGGGTAAGGCTCTTATGCTGTCTATAACTGTAGGAAACAGTTAAATATACATAATATTAATCCTCGCCTAAGTTGCGCATCTTAGCTAAAATATTTTTGATATTTATATGCTTATGCTTCTATAAATGTGATTTTTTTACATTTTTAAAGCACATAGTTTACATTATAGTCTGGGAATTTTTTAAGTCAAGGGAATAAGTTTTACACTATTCTTTATAAGTTCTATGTGTTTTTTATCATTTTTCTTATGTTTACATTTTTCTTATTGTAAACTCGGTTTTTTTGCCTGAAAATATTTATTAGAATTTCATTAAAATATAATAAGAATTATTATGGCTGCCTATATTGTTGCTATATTACCAATATTGCAGTATAATATAGATGTTGATATAGCAAAAAGATATTTAAAGTATCAATATTATATTAATAGTATATCGTTAAATTAAAAAACCTCTGAATCAATATATAGTTTTATACCAATTCGGAGGTTGTAGAGATTTATTTGTGTGGATGGGGGATACTACTGTTTTACACATTTTTAGCCGTAAGTATTGAATATGTTTATGCTGATAGCTAACTGTAAAGATTTATTGCAGATATATCTTTTATGCTAATGCTATTAAATTTGTAAATACACCAAGTGCATTATTAGATACTATGCACATATCATCCCTGATATCTGAAATTGAATTATATATAAAGTCAGTTTGCTGATTATCAGAGAAAAATACTGCTTTATTATTGTTTTCATTGTAATTCTCAACAGCATAATAATGGTCTTGGTATATACTTTCAAAGGACTTATAATCTTTGAAGCTGTCCGCAGCATTAAAGCTTCTTTCCAAAGCATCTATTTCTTCATAACTCATTTCGTTATAGCCACGGGCATATACACTGTTGTACATTAACGTCACAAGTCCCGTAAATATGGCAAAACCTTATAAGTATTTCATTTAAATCACTCCTCCCGTAAATTCACACTTTTGCTTTTTCATATATGTCATAAACGGCAGTATAGGTCTGTTCTCTTGAAAAGGGAACGGTCTGATTTGCCCATTCTGTGGGTATTGTATAGTTTACGCCCATAAGAGAGGCGAGTTTTTTAAGCATATAGTCTGCCTCTTTACCTGACATTCCTCTTTCGGGAGAAAGGGTCTTTTCCCCTGTAGGCTCTAATATGCCAAGCTTTTGGGCAAGGAGCAGATAAACATTATCCGTGTCCGTGAATTCTTCGTAATCGGGAATTATGTTGTTTTCGGAAATGTACTGCTCTACCGTTTTGCCCTTTGCCTTACAGAAGACTTCTGTGGCTAAGATGGCATAGTCAAACCTCGATATGTTGTCCTTGAATCTGCACATCTGGTTGTTGTAAAGGAGTTTTTCGTTGTAGGCTTTTGTGATTGCATCCGCCTTGTCAGCCGAGGGCTTTTCGGTGGGTACAAGGCTCTGCACCGATTCTCCCGTATTAAGCAGCTTAAATAGGGCGTAATAATTCTTTCCGCCTATTACCTTTGATTTAAAGACATAGGACTTATCAATATTTTTAACTTCTGCATTTCCGACAGAATAAACCAAGGAATCCGAATAGGGTGTAAAGCTGCCGTATTCAGACTCCAGATTAGAATATTCATTTCCTTTTGGACATTCAATTTCATTACCCTTTGAGTCAAATAAAACGTCATAATTTGATGGCAAAACATATTTTATAAGCTCATCAGGATAATCATCAGGATAGTTATAATAAAATGTATGCAGCCAAAATTTGCTCTTGTCATTATTTGCCTTAACCTGCAAGGTCCCCATGGTGGATTTTGTCAATATGCTGTTTTTATCGGGTACAAATAAGGCAGGAGAATATGTTTTTATTTCTTCTGTACCATCGGCTTTTGAAGCAGGAACAGACACAAACCCAAGTATTGCCGCACTCATTTCCTTGTCCAAAAAGCCTGCAAAACCAAGCCTTTCTATGTCATGTCCGTCAGAATCTGCCTTAGCCACTTCATCTCCGCTTTTATCAAGTATAAAAATCTGCGGCTTATCTTTTTCTCTGCTTACCGTAAGAAAATAATTCTTATTTTGAGGAAAAATATAAACATAATTTTGGTCGTTATTCTGTGATGTACAGTAATTTACAGAATATTTCCCTTGCATAAAAAGCTCTGTTCCGTCCGGCTTTAATATAGCAGAATTATAAAAACGTTCGTGATCGCCCGAATAGAAGCCGGATATGCCGGAAAAATAACCATCCTCGATATATGCGGCATAATCCTCCCCTGCTCCACGTACATTAAAAAAATTATAACCTTCCGCACCTCTTGCCCAGTTGTCGTAGCGGTAGTCTGTAAGCTGAACAGCTTTGCTTTCGTCAAAACTGTCGTCCTCTGCCTTTTCGGGAACAGGGAGAGAGGGCTCGTCAAGATATATCCATTCTATGTCATTGTGGAAACGCTTTGATTTTGCAAACTCCGTGTTTCTGTAGCAATATACCGTTTTGAGATTGTCACAGTCCTCAAAGCTGATACTGCCGGATTCAAGACTTTTCGGTATTGTCAGCGTTTTAAGTGATGAGCAGCCCTTTAATGCCCAAACATGTATCTCCTTTACTCCCTCGGGAATTACAAGATTTTCTATAGGGCAGCCGCTGAAGGCATATCCATATATTTTTGTTACGCTCGAAGGTATAGTAATATTTTTCAAAGATGTATCTCCCAAAAATGCATCATCGCCTATACAGGTCAGTCCATCAGGAAGAGATATGTCGGTTACGTTTACATAATCACGAAAAACAGCGCCGTATAAATATGTAATGCCCTCTTCAACCACAATGTGCTTTGCCTTTTGCTTTATAATTGTTCCCGGGTCAAACTGCCTTAAATAGCCATCTCCTTTAACTGTGAGAGTATCTCCCTCAAATGTCCAGACAGCGTTGTCCTGACACGTTCCGCTTTGGGCAAAGGCAGGTATAGCAAACAACAATAAAAAAACGATCGTAAATATGACGATTTTAAAACGTTTCATATTATCACCTCTTAATTTATTTTTTCGCTCAAATAGGTATTGCTGCCAAATGCGCCATTTTCATTTTCCCTCCTTAAAGAACCTTACGTCCTTATATAATGGCAATTAAATATAAGAACTAAAATATTATATCAATATTTATTATAGCACAACGGAATTTCAATTTCAATAGCAAATCCTTCTATTCATAGATATTACTAAAAATAGTATAACTCGAAATGTGCTCCAAAAACAACTATATATTTTGGAGCACATTAATGATATTTATTTACATACTATTGATGTTGATGTTAGAGTTTTTGTCTCTAAAGTTGAATTATTTGCACTTAACGCTTTAAAAGTTATATCTACATGGTATTTTACTCCTGATTTTGCGGCAAAGTCAGTACTTATATTTCTATGTTCATTATTATATGAATCATAAAAATTTCCAACACATTTCCCCGTTGTTTCATCAATTAAATCTATATTAACACTAAATTTATTATAACCGTCCTTTAGAACAACCTTGGCTATTGTGGTAACATATCCCGTTCTATTGCTATCTACTATAATTTCATATTGAGTAAAATAATCAGATGCATATAATGAGTCAGTATTATTTGTGTTATTTACAACCCTCATCTCATTATCTGTATAATATGTAACTTTTCCCCCATTGTTATCAGATCCATAAGCAATTACCGAAATCTGAAACGCTAATAAAATCGAAATAATTATAGATAAATACTTCATATCTAATTCTCCTTATCGTATATTTTTAATTATTTTTTTAATCTGTTTCTCTTGTAAACTTCCTTCCAAAATATAGGCATAATCTCCATTAATCCACTCAATAATCATTTTATTATTATTAGAAAAGATATTATACTCTATATTATGAATAACAACAGTCTGAACTGCATTAGCATCTTTTTCAATTATAAGTTTGCTTTTGAAACCATAGATTTCAACATTGCTGACTATTAAACGTATTTCGTCATTTTGAGATTCTGAAGCAAATGCAATTATAATTGGAGAACCGTCCTCTGATGCAGTAATATAATCAAGCTCGTAGTCATCCGGCAAGTACGTAGGTAACATAAGCGTTATATTTTTTTCATCTTCAAGTTCTTTTATTGTCCGAAAAGATTTATAACCACTATCTTTTTCATCTAATAAATTTACTTCTTTAGAGCGGATTATTAAAGATTCATCTGTAAAAATATGAATTGCGCTCAGCATATTTGCTCCAACAAAAGCCGTTGACAATATATTTGCGAAAATTATAACAATAACCGCAATTAATAACAGCTTGATTTTATATCGCCGTTTCATTGTTTTGTGTTTTTTATTGTGAGAATTTGCCAGATACGAATCTTCAAATTTTTTCCATTCTAATTCTTTTGAAAAATCAACGACAACAGGCTCAAGTACATCAAGTCTTTCGCTTATTTCATCAATCCTTCTTACTTCCTTATACCCTAAATCTGCCTTACTAAGAAGCTCATCAAGTTCTCTTTTTAACTCTAAAACCTCATTTACTCTATCGCCTCCAGTGCTTATTTTATTTTCCATAACGTCACCACCTGTATTAATATTTTATGGAATACTATCATTTAATTTACCTCCTACTTATATATTTATCATAAAGTACAATATGTCAGAAAAAAATAAAAAAAATTATTTTTTAATAAACTTTTTTAATTTCTTCTTTATTTCGTACCATAATGTAGTTGCATTAGTATAACTTATATTTAGATTTCGTGCTATTTCTTTTGTAGATATGCAATCTCTAAACTTTAATTTAATATAATCCAACTCTCGTGGCTTTAAGACATCTTTATATTTATCAAAATCATCATCCTCTATTTTATCAAATTCTGTTTCTATGTATACAAGTTCTTCAATACTTTCGCCTTGAAAACCTATTGATTTTGTTCTGATGTGATTTTGTTTATAATAATTAGATAGCTTATAGTACATTGTTTTATATAGCCATCCGAGTTTATTAGGGTGACTGTATAGAATATCAACCTTTTCAGCAGCAACTAAAAATGTTTCTAAAACAATATCCAAGGCTATATCATGGCTATAAGTTTTTCTAAAAGCAATTTTATATAGTCTTTCACTGTATTCCATAAAGAGTTGCTCCAAAAAGGCTCTTTTTTCCTCATTCATAATATCACCACTTCCTAAATATACTCATCTAAAAGTTTAAGCAATACCTCAATAATTTGCATAATCTTTCGATATTCCTTATCCGGTAAGTCTAACAGCCTTTTGGTAAGAGCAGAAATGTTTTCTTGCTTTCCCACTATAGTAGTATCTCCGGTAATCATGTTTATATCAACATTAAGAGCATCTGCTATTTTTATTATTGTTTTAAAACTTGGAGATTTATTTCCACATTCTATATCAGAAAGATAATTTCTGCTTATATCAACTCTTTCGGATAAAACCGCTTGAGTAAGTTTCTTTGACTTTCGCAGTTTTTTTATGTTTTTTCCTATAACAGAAGTATCCATAATCTTTCATCTCCTCCTTTTTCTCTTAATTATATTGTAATATGACAAAAAACAAAACAATCCATTAGTAGTATCTACTACATATAATATGACTAATTTTTATTTCTTTTCTGACTTTTTTAACAATTAATACATTTAACTTATAAAGGTCAAAATTCGCTTTTAAGTTTTATGATTTTGCACTTTTTTCAAAAAATTACCAAATTTATAAATTATATCAATATGGAGATGAAAAAAATGAGTGAATTATTTAAAAAAGTATTAGAAAGCCAAGAAGGAAATAAGAGAAGTATGGAGGAGTTGTGCATACAGTTTAAACCTCTTCTAAAAAAATATAGTAATATGTTGGGTTACGAGGATGCATATAGCGAAATGGTAGTAACATTTATTGAAATAGTTTATAAAATTCCTTTGAATAATAGTAATTTTATACGAGAGGACAAGTATATTTTGTCGTATATTAAAAAGTGCATACATAATGCTTACATATTACTAAACAAAAGAAAAGAATTATATATAAGTAAAACATCATATTATGATGATTCAGAAAATTCTGAAACATTTATAGACAAATATTCATATAAATCATATAATTCCAGAGGTGAAAATAAACTTTTTCTTGTAGAATTGAGGGATTTATTAACGGAGGAAGAGTACAACTTATTTATCTTGAAATATATGGATTCTTTTACTGGAGTTGAAATAGCTAATATTTATGGTATATCAAAGCAAGCTGTAAGCAAAAAACTAAAAAAATTGAGAGATAAGCTCATAAAATTCTACAGATAGTATCAAAAACTTTTAAAATATAAAAATTTGATAAATGGAGTAACACAAGAGCGGTGTGAAATTTTTTCTGTAAATTGACTTTCTATGACAATTTAATAGTTGATATGCAGCGGTTAGCAGATTTCTGCTTAACCGCTATTATTAGCCTATAGTACAAAAGGACGAGCATGTCAAGGGCAGCCGTCAGGCTATGCATTTACCCTTGACTTGCTTGAACTTTTGTGTTACTGCTCTATTCTGTCACCATACATAGTGCATAATTCACCATACACCATACACATTACTCCAATTTTGTAATGACAGAGTCTATTTTTTTATGATTTTAGTAGTTGCTTTATTATGGATTTTTTTCATAGCCCAATATATAGTCTTGTAGTATTTAAGAATTTTTAAGAAAAAATTTATATTAATGGTTTACTTTTTTGACTTAATTTACTCTTTAATTATTAAAATATAAATTCATTTCAATTTATATTATAAAACGATCCAATGAATTTATATTTTGTTGCAACTATAATTATTCATACTTATAAACAAATCTAAGGAGGTAAAAAAAATGAGTTATGATTATAGTAAATCTAAATTAGTTGTGTTCACATCAAACCAATATACTGATAAACAATTTATGGCTACCATAAACAGTAATATTGGATCAGCTTTTTATAACATGTCAAATTTCTTGAAAACCGAAAATACAGGTTATATTCTAATACCTCAAAATAATTATAATGATTCGGTTGAAGATTCTGCAGGAAATTTATCAAATGTTAAAGAGTATGGAATTACCGAATTAGTAAATCCTGATGGTACCTTAAATGAAAATGCAGCCAATATTTGCATAAATGAAATGTATATTTTTATTAAAAAACTTTTAGAACTCAAACATGATGTGAATTTGTGGATTGGAACTCCGGAAATTCATCATAAGAATTATAGTTCTATGTTAAATACTATAGGCGGAGTTTCTAATGTATTAAATGGCTATAAAGCTTATGTGCAAAAATTGAAAAAGACTTTAGGCGATAATGTTTGGAAAAATAATATTATTGGAATTTACTACAATCAAGAATCCTTTTATGGAACAGGAAACGCTAATACTATGCTTACAGACAGTACTACGGATTTTTATCGCCAATATAAACTGATTAATGATTTCTCATATTATATTCATAATGAACTTGGGGAAAATAATAACAAATCATTAATATGGATACCTTATTTAGTTACGTCAGGTAGTGAAGATGACCAAGCAGCGAAGTTTAAAGAGATAGGAACAATGATAAATAAAACTACTTGCTTTGATTGTGTCTATGTACAACCGCATTTAGGTGTATTGTATAATACCTATAAAGGTACAGTTTTTTATACATCAGATGACAAAAAAAATAACAATATTGAAAAAGATCCCAGAGAATGCTATGAGGAAGAAAAAAAATCAGGGATATTAAATATATCTGCCATAAGAAATAGTATGAATGATAATATTATGCGCTATAGAAATGGCGTTGTAGTCAATTCTGATATCCAAAACTATGTAGGTAACTGCTTGATAGGAGCTGAATATGAGTATAACGAAAATGGTGAAAGTAGTTATCCAGATGAAGCATTATTTTCAGAATATCAGAAATTTGATGATTGCGTTAATAAAAAGCCCCTTGCATTTTACTGGCAAGGAAATGTAAATAGGGTTTGTCAGATGATAGATGAGAAGTATGATGCTAGGAATTACAATAACATAAAATGGACTTCCCCTTCGGGTGATGATTTTTCAAATTCTTTTATTTCAGATGGAGGAGAAGGCCTTAAAACAAGAGCGATGTTTACAAGCGATTTTAAGCTGAGAAAGAATGATAAAATATCTGTAGAACTTGGTATTAGTTTGGATATTGAGCATGTATCGGAATATAATGTATGGGAAGCAGAGGAAGACTATATAGTACAATTAAATGGAAGCCTTAATACGACTATTGATGCAACAGCAGGAAGTGACAACGGAGAAGACTATTTCAGATTTAACGGAGAGTGGAGAACTTTAGGAAGCTATGATGTAACTGAGGAATTTATCATATCCGATGATATGGATGGACAGTTTTTATCAATATATGTTTATGCCAATCCATTATCGGTACATGGCTCATCAATGGGTTACAATCTTTCGTATAGAATAAGTATTAATAATAGAATAGTTGTGGGATAAAAATGTTTTTATAAAGAAGTGGACTTCACCTTTGCCAAACTTGGACAAAGTATATGGCGAATTATGTATGGTGACAGAATGAAGCAGTAACACAAAAGTTCAAGCAAGTCAAGGGTAAATACACAGCCTGACGGCTGCCCTTGACATGCTCGTCCTTTTGTACTATAGGCTAATAATAGCGGTTAAGCAGAAATCTGCTAACCGCTGCATATCAACTATTAAATTGTCATAGAAAGTCAATTTACAGAAAAAATTTCACATTGTCCTTTATATATTTTAATTCCTTGAATTCCTAAGTTGCTGTAATGTATTCTTTAGCTGTTCCGGAAGGGGGGGGGGATGAATACAACCGCGTTTTCTAAAATACTTATTCCCTCATTTGGTAAAAAAAAATACAATAACTACTTCTCTTAATGGAAGAGATGTGTCTATTACTTTACCAAGTATATATGCAGTTGAAACGATTATCAAAATAACAACTTTTCTTATGACTCCCTAAAAAACAATTTTACTGTCAACATTCTTTTTGAAGTAACCTTTGAGAATACCTGTAATGTAATCAAATATCATAAACATAATCAAGGCATTAAGCAAAATATCACAGCCGCCTAATAGTTTTATAACTATTCCACCTATAAAACCAATAAGAATACAGAACGCATTAAATAGTTTTTCCATAAGCATAACTCCCTTGTTTAAAGATATATATATATTTAAGCAACTAAGACTATATAGTAAAATAAGGCTGTATCCTAAAAACACTAACAGGATACAGCCTTAAACTTTATACAAACTGCTTAATAATAAATAAGATCTTCTCTTCCTATCCATTCAATTCATTTGTGAAATAGAAAGACGCTTGACTTACTAACTACCTATAAGGTTTATCCTTATATACACCGGCAATCAGCTAAATAATCTTAAATTTAAGCTGAATACTGTACGCTTACATCTCCATAGTTTCCTCCGGGCAGAACAAACCAAAATGAAGTGCCACTAGTTAAAGTGAATTTTGCAGGAGAAGTTTTTGAAGCATCGGTACTAACCCAAGTTCCATTAACCTTAACTACATATCTTCCACTTGATGACTGCTTAGGTGTAAGTGTAACTTTCTTAGCATTGGTGTTTGTTCCATAAAATGCATAGACAATACCATAATTGCCCAAATTCCCATTCTGACTAAAAGGAAGTGTATTTGTAGGATTCTGGAATTCATTTGTATTATTATTAGCCGAGATAACAATGCCATTAGAAAACTTGCCCATAGCAAAGGCATATTCACTTGTACCTAAAGCCCCATATCTCTGAATGTTAGAATACACACCTGTTGCAGAAGAATTAGAACCATATGTTTTATTAGTTGCGGGGTCTATAAGGTTAAGATCTGCACTTGATATTTTTGCAGTAATTCCTGCTCTTTTTTCCCAGTCAGCCTGTGATGCATCAACCGCAAATATTTTACACTGCAATGAACTGCCTGAATTTACTTTAAATCTAACACGACCGTTTATTACCTTTGTACCCATAACAGAGGTGGAAAGCAAAGGTGTGAAACCTAAAGTGCTTGAAGTGCCTACAGGCACTGTTACAGTCTGAGATTTGGAACTCTTTAAAAACTCAAGCGTCATTTCAGCACCAACAATATAACTTGGATTAGAAGTAGTTACTGTGCCTGATTTAATTGCAGACTTCAGTATCGTTATAGAACCCGTGGATGAACTGGAAGTGTTTTTGATACCTATACCGATCTGTATAGTTTTACCTGAGTAATTCCAGTTATAGAACTCAGCTTCATATACCTGACCTGCTGTGAGCGGTATTATCGTAAATGCTCTGCCATATGCGGAGGTGTCGAGTAAGTTTGCTCCTATGTTTTCGGGTCCGTTTGAATAGATAAAGCTGTTAATGGATGTACCATCATAATCTTTTCCCTGTGTAAAAGAAATTGCCATAGTTTGTCATCCTCCTTAGTAAAAGAATTAAACATTCGCCATACAACTTTGCAAGGGTTGCCAAGCGAAATATTGTTTTCCCAGCTGGTTAATATATAAGGAGTATTTTTGATTCAAAATGTAAACCGGAAAAACAAATTTTTTATAAAAGATTTTAATTCTGGAGGATTATTTTTAAACTTTAATAATTATTCTTGTTAAAACTTCTATTTATAAAAATAACCCCATTTCAAAACTCAAAATGGGGTTTAGATATAAATTTAAAATCAATATTATATTAACTGTTGACCTAAATAAGTATATCCTCTGAAATTATTATTGCTATCTATAATAAATATTACTCCGTTATCGCAATATAATTCAGAAACGCCACTTTCAACACTTATTGTAGAAAGAACTTCTCCTATATTGTCATATACAGTAATATTATTGTCATTTAAAATACAAAATGTTCCGTTCCCAGTTATACCATATTTGTCACTGTCGACAATGGCAATTTCCTTACCTTGTCTTGTAAGTATTCTGTCATAGCGTGAAGTTTCTGTAACATATGCCGTAGCAATATATAAGTCAGCAGAATCATTATATAATATGTCAACTTTATCATTTGAAAACAAGACTTCTCCATCGCTGTTATAAATACTGTATTTTCCGTTGCTATCTTCTGCATATATATCACCACTGTTTAAAAGTCTTGCATTAACAATTTTATTTTTATTGGCATCTAAAACTATACCCTTTCCCGCTTTTGCTACAGAACAGAATTTGCCATCATACTCAGCATTTTTCTTTACAATATATAAATCCCCAACGGCATCATCTATATATTCTCCTTCGCTAAGATTAGGATTGAAGTTTGAAATAACTGTTCCGAAACGATCAATAAGCCTATAGTCATTTCTTTCTTTGACAATGGCCCTTCCACTACAGAACATATAGGCATCATTATATTTCTTTGGAATAATAAGTTTTCCTTCCGAATTATAATAGCCGTATAAACCGGATTCTCTATCACTCACAGCAACGAGTGTTTCTCCTACACCACTTTTAAATGTATTCGAAGATATTATATAATCTCCTATGATTTCGCCTGTATTCAAATCAACAATTCCTTCGCTGTTTTCTAAAGCAGCTAAACATCCGAAAATATTGCCATTAGTAAAACTGCTCGCCACAACATCGCCTCTTGAATTAATAACTCTGTTCCCGGAAGCAGAACCTAAGTCTACAATAGCATAACCATTTTCAAAACTCCCGGCATTATATATAATGTAATCTAAATTCAAGTCTATTGTCTGCACACCTTTTTCGTTTATATAGCACCAACTCGTATTATCACCATTAACTGTTTTCTTTGCGTACAGATAATCCCTTTTCGGTATACTTGATTTTCCTTCAGAATAAAGTTCATATAGCCGCATTATAGTTACAATGGCTTGTTCTCTCGAATAAGTTCCATTTACGTCAAAAAGGTTATTATCAGTTCCCTGCATAATACCATACATAAAACAGTAATTTATGCTCTCTTGTGCCCAACTCTGAATTTTATAACCATCTCTGAAAATATGTGGTATAATAGGTGCAGCATTCATTTCTATAACTTTTTCAGAAAAGCTTGGTCTAAGTTCGGTAAAGCGTTTTTCAAGTGTTGTAGACATATAAAGCATTCGGCTTGCCTCTTGTCTTGTTATGTTTCCTTCGGGGTTAAACCTTCCCCCACCAACACCAGCCACAATCCCTAAAGCTGATGCAGATATAACTGATTCATTAGAAGTATCTATGTAATTTATACCTCCTTTCTCAACTTTAGTAATATTTCCATCAACTTTATTCAACATACTAATTACTAACGTACAGAATTCTTCTCTTGTTATAGGTTGGGTATAATTATTTTGAAGATCATTGGGTACAAACCCCACTGTTATAGCTTCTTCAACTTCCGCCTGTGCCCAATTGCTCATAGTATTAGAAGTCACATCAGAATAAACAGAAACATTACCGGATATCAATGCCCCGCAAAGTATTAATATGCCTAATTTATTTTTTAATTTCATATTTAAAACTTCCCTCCTTAATTACTGTTAAATTGAAATTTTATGTTTTGTAAACTAAGTATAACACTTTATAAGCATCAAATCAAGAAAAACCTACAAAAAGTATAAACTTCTATTATTTGTATTACTATTACACAAAACAACCTCTAAGAGACTTATAATAAAAACCATCTCTTAGAGGTTATATATTTACTTACATCTTTGAGTACCCGTTACACATAATTGGTTTCTAAAGTTTTGCCGTCTTCATCCAGAACCACAAACTTTACTTTTGCAAAATAAACAGTGCCTGATGTAAGTTTAAAATCTTTATTATATGTACCATTTTCGCCGTACAATGTTTTTGTATGTGTACTGACGCAATTTCCTGAACTTGCTTCATAAATCTCCATAGTTACTTTCATATGAGAATAATTACTTTTTAAATGATAATCCGAACCCACATTAATATAACTTGTAGCAGTACTATTAATTGTTGCAGAATAACTAATTAAATAATCTGAAGCTTTTGGAGATATAGTGTCATCTAAAGAAATACTGCATTCATTTGTGTTGTTACAACTTGTTTCATTAGCATAAACAATATTTGGGTACATTAATAAAAAAGAAAGAATAAATAAAATATATTTCATATAGCAACAGTAAAATTCAGAGATCTCCTTATGAATTAATATTGGGAGATTACCTATATGTTTTATTGCTGTGGCTTTTCCAATTCAATATTTGTCTGATTTGTCGAAATGTGCATATAGCAAATTATGGAGAAAGACAAGGTATTTTGTGGATTTATGAATTACGCCAAATTGTTTAACTTTTTGGCGTAATTGGGTTTTAGTGGCTTAAAGGGGGATAGGGGGTCAAAAAGTATTGTCGTTTACATTGTATAGAGCCTTAAAACACACTAAAGGGCGAAATAAAAATAAGGGCTTTGGTATCTGAAAAGCCCTTATTTATCGTGTTTTTGGGGTTATTTTCTTTTGAGCAGGACTACGGTTTCGATGTGAGTGGTGTGGGGGAACATGTCTACCGGTTGGATTTGGGTGGGGGTGTAGGTGGGGAAGAGTTGCTTTAGGTCTCGGGATAGGGTGGAGGGATTGCAGGAGGTGTAGATGAGCTTGGCAGGGGCGGCGTGGAGGATGGTGGTTAAAAGGGTGGGGTCGCAGCCTTTGCGTGGGGGATCTACTACTATTACATCCGGAGTGATAGCTGAGTCGCAGAGGGTGGGGCAGATTGTTTCAGCGGCGCCGGTGTAGAAGTGAGTGTTTGTCAGGTTGTTGTTTTTGGCGTTGTTATTGGCATCTTTAATGGCTTGGGGGACGATCTCTATGCCGTAGACTGCTTTGGTTTTTTGGGCAAGAAATAAAGAGATCGTGCCTATGCCGCAGTACAGGTCGAAGACTGTTTCGTTGCCTTTAAGGTCGGCAAGAGAAAGAATTGTGTCGTAAAGCTTCTCTGTCTGTATTGGGTTTACCTGAAAAAAGGACAGAGGTGATATTTCAAATTTTATGTCTTTGATGTAGTCGGTTATATATCCGCTGCCAAAGACGGTTTTATTGGTGTTTCCTAAGATAACATTTGTATTTTTCTTATTAATGTTTAATACGACTGTAGTTACGCCGGATCTTTGAAGAAGAGGGGTAAGGTCGTCTATATGGGGAAAGTCGTCTGAGTTTATTACAAGGCATACCATTATATCCTTTGTTTTGAAGGCGGTTTTGATAAGAATATGTCTGAGAATGCCGGTTTGGTCGTATTCGTTGTAGGCAGGGATGTTGTGACTGTCCATAAAGTCAGTAACTATTTTAAGTATGGGGGCATCCGTTTCTGATGCGAGCATACATTCCTCTATGGGGATTATGTTGTGACTTCTGGGAGCATAAAAGCCGGCAACGGTTTTTCCGTTTTTTGTGCCTACGGGATATTGACCTTTATTGCGATAGTGATAGGGGTGCTCCATTCCTATGGTTTTGTTTACGCTAAGGCTTTTGGGAAGGCCGCCTATTCTTGTCAGGTTGTTTTTTACTGTATTTTGCTTGAAGTCGAGCTGGGCAGAGTATGAAATATGGCGAAGATTGCAGCCGCCGCATTTGCCGAAATGCTTGCAGTCGGGGACTGTACGAAGAGGGGATGATTTTATTATATCTTTTATTATGCCATAGCCGTAATTTTTTTTCAGCTTGACAATCTGCATTTTTATTATGTCACCGGGGGCTGCGCCAAACACAAAGAAGGCAAAGCCATTGACCTTGCCTATGCCCATTCCGTCTACGGACAGATCTGTTATTTCTATTTCCAATTCTTGATTTTTTTTAAAATTCATATTGACCTCACAGCTCCGAGCGGCGTATATTTCTGCCTAAAATATGATTATAGCCGATCCACGGTCCGGCTCCCTTTTCCTTTTCTGACATTTCAATAAACATATTTGCTTTAGCATCTGTATTATCTGCACAGTACAGCAAAAAAGCCTCAAGCGTACTGGGGAGCTTCGGTGAGCCGAAATCAAATTCACCGTGATGAGATACTATACAATGCTTTAAAAGCAGCTCGGCTTCCTTGGGGAAGTCTTTTATTTTTGCACATTCCTTACTTACCAACTCCGAGCCCATTACTATGTGACCTAAAAGCTGACCGTAGTCCGTATAATCGTTTTCAGGAAACGGAGATATCTCATAAATTTTGCAAAGATCGTGAAGCATAGCTGCGGTTATGAGAAGGTCGCGGTTTACGTATTCTTTATAGTTTTCGGCATAAAAATCGCAAAGCTTTGTCACCGAGAGAGTGTGCTCTACAAGACCGCCCATATAGGAATGGTGCATTGATTTAGCCGCAGAGTGAGCACGGAATTTCTGAATGAGTGATTTGTTATCTATATATATGTTTTCCAGCAGCTTTTTAAAATATGGCGTTTTAACAGTGTCTATAAATGAAACAAACTCATCATAAAGAGAGTCTATATCATAACGGCTTGAGGGAACGTAATCCTTAGGGTCGTATTCGCCTGTTTCCGAACGTCTGAGCCTTCTTATATTAAGCTGAAGATCGCCGTTAAACGAGGTAACAAAGGCTTCTACCTTTATAAAGTCGCCCTCGTTAAATTCTCCTATTAGATGTGTTATATCCCATATTTTACCGTCAACTGTGCCTGTTTTGTCGTAAAGCCTCAGGGAAACATAATTCTTTCCCGCTTTTGATTTTTGCAGCTTCTTTTGCTTGCAGAGATAATGCTCTGTTATAGTTTCTCCCTCGCGCAGCTCTTCAATATATTTCATAACTGATCCTCCGATTGAATATTATTAAATAGGTTTTATAAAACGCTAAAGCCGTCCAGACTGCGGTACCACCGCCGAGGGCAAGAAGCCGTGAGCGAGGGTGAAGGGGCGGACAGCGGAGCGTCCGCCCCTTCACCCTCGCTCACGGCTTCTTGCCCTCGGCTCCCCCGGTCCGCCTTGTAGTCAAACTTTAGTTTGACGGAAAGGCGTGGCCAAATAAAAATCATCTCCATTTCTATTAACTATAACGGAAATGAAGATGATCAAAATTGCTTATTATATAATTCTCTTAGCGCCGACATATGTACTTGTAGAGTAATCGTCGTAAAGGTCTTCAACTATAACGCCGGTTGAGTATGTGCTTGAGTGGATATACTTATTATCTCCAAGATACATACCTACGTGAGAAATATTGGTATTTCCGCCGGTATTAAAGAAAATAAGGTCGCCGGCCTGAAGGTTGCTTTTATCTACATATGTGCCCTGAGTGTACTGGCTTGCTGAATTTCTCTGAAGAGTTATGCCGAAGTTTTTGTAAATGCTGTATACAAAGCCTGAGCAGTCAACGCCTGTAGCTAAATCAGTTCCGCCATATACATAAGGTGTACCTAAAAATTTAAGAGCATATTCTGCAATTTCAGCTCCACCGCCCTGAAGTGTAATGGAGCTTGTATCAAGCTTGCCGGAATTTGTTGGCTTTTCGCCTTGCTTAACTTCAACAAATTCGGATGAGATATATCCGTTATTACCGTAATCATCTGATACCTTAAGCCAGCCTTCGCCTACCTCATCAACAGTAACGGAATTTCCGTCTGCTATAACCGTGAGAATGGTGTTGTCTGATGATGTGGACGGTTGAGAACGAAGTCTGAGTCCGCCGGGTGTTTTTATTGTTGCATATGTATTGTCATCAGCAGGTGCGAATGTTTTAAGTATGTCCTCTACAGAAAGAGCAGGGGCGTTGGTTGTATTTTCATTTGCTGTGGTAACAGCCACTACCGGCTGTGTATTTGTTGTTGCAGCTACTGCCTGAGTTTTGTCAGGCTGAACAAGATAGAGGTAGTTGCCGCCGAGATAGTCGGCTGATACATAAGCTGTATTGTTGTTGTAATTTACCTTATACCAAGCGCCGTCTGCTGTTTTACCTACAACAGAAACCTTATCTCCCGTATTAAGCTGACCGATAACCTGTGTTGAGGTCGAGGGACCGCTTCTTACGTTTACTGCATGGTCTTTAACGCTTGCATCCGCTTCGGATACCTTTACATAAAGGCTTGCTATATATGCTTCCTTTGCATTGGGATATTGTACCTTTACCCAACCCGGCTTAACGTCTAATATGGCGAATTTATCACCGGTGTTTGTAGTACCTATAACTTGGGATGTTTCTGAATTTCCCGCTCTTACATTAATACTGTCTCTTGTAACTGTCCCTACATTGGAAGCAAACGCTGCCGTTCCCATTAATGCTGAAAACAGAAGAGTAAAACCGGCGAGCCTTTTCGTATACTTCAAAAGTGTCATTTTTTATCCTCCGTAAGTTTTTTCGTGAAACAATTTTTATTTTGAAGAAATTGTTTCTAAATTGTTACGAAATGTATTATATACTATAACATTCTGTTTGTCAAGTTTTGTTTATTATATGCTGTTTCGTTAAAATCAGGTGTTTTTTAAGAGCTTTGGATATAAATTCTAAAAAAACCTATCGACAAACAAAACTTTTTATAGTAATATTATATAATGTAACGGAAGAAATTGCAAGTTACAATATTATTACAAATTTATGAAGGAGATATGATATGAAGACTATAAGCCTTATACTTAAGGGCATTCTCATGGGGGTCGCTAATATAATACCCGGTGTAAGCGGAGGAACAATAGCGGTTGTTCTTCGGGTGTTTGATGAAATGATCGATGCTATAAACAATTTTTACAGACGTGACTTTATTAAGCACATGAAGTTTCTCATACCCTTATTTTTAGGAGCTTTAATAGGAATAGGGGCTTTTTCCAAGATCATTAAGTTTAGTCTTGAGGGCTTTTCTCTGCCGACAAGTATGTTTTTTGTGGGTCTTGTTGTGGGAAGTATACCTCTTATATATGCTAAGGCTAAGGAAAAGGGCATTAAGCCCAAATATTATATAGCTGCCTTTATTGGCTTTGCTGTTGTAGTTGTGTTCAGTCTGCTTAAAGAGCCTGAAAGCGCAGGAACGACCGTTGCTATGTCAGCAGGCAGCTTTATAAAGCTGTTATGCTGCGGAATACTTGCAAGCTCTGCTATGGTAATACCGGGAATAAGCGGTTCATTTGTAATGGTTCTTTTAGGAATATATACTAAGGTAATAACTGCTGTAAGCGATATGATAGACCAGGTGGGTATTTTTGTTTCTTCTATATCTACCGACGGCTTTTTTAAGGCGGCTTATTCACTTATTACAAGTCAGGCTTTTTTTGTAATTGCCGCAGTAGGCATAGGCGTTGTTTTAGGCATAGTTATAATATCTAAAATAATAGAGATACTTCTTGAAAAGGCATATTCATATACATATTTTGCAATTCTTGGGCTTATATTCGGGTCTATCTTTTCTATATTTAAAGACCCTATAACATATCAGAGCTATTCAAACGGCATTGCATTCTCACACATAATAGCGGCAATAGTCTGCTGTGCTGTGGGCATAATAATTTCTCTTATATTAGGTAAAGAATAAATCCACAAGCGGGGCGATGGATCGGGACGGGCTTGCCTGTAAAGTTATCCATCGCCCCGATTTGCAGGGGAAAATTTTGGGGGATATATAATGGAGTTTTTTGACATACTTAATGAAGACGGAAGCAAAACGGGAGAAAGTATGGAAAGGGAAGCCGTGCATGCAAGCGGCGCTCTCCATGCTACCTCACATATATGGATAGTAAGAAGTGACCCTAAAAGCGGCAAACTGCAGGTGCTTCTTCAAAGGCGCAGCAGAAATAAAGACTCCTTTCCCTTATGTCTTGATACATCATCCGCAGGTCATGTTGAAAGCGGAGGCAACTTTATTGATACTGCCATAAGAGAGCTTTATGAGGAGCTTGGCATAAAGGCGGAGGAAAAAGAGCTTATATTTATGTTCAGGCTCAGATCTCATAAGGAAGGGTATTTTCACGGCAGGCAGTTTGTAGACAACCAGATAAGCAATATATACCTTTTAAACCGAGAAGTAGAAATTTCCGATTTGTCTTTGCAAAAGTCGGAGATAGAGGAGGTAGTATGGCAAGACTATGACTATGTATGGGAGCGCCTTGGCTATAGAGATACTAAATATTGTATAAATCGTGAAGAATTTACTAAATTGGGTGATTTTTTGGTAAAATTGAACAGATAATTGTTTTTAAAGCCTTAAAATTCATTATGTTTGACGTGCGAAAAAATGGTATAATAGATGGTGCGTAATTAAGGAAGGTTGATATATATGGGATGTTATAAGAAAAACACAGGCTCTGCCTGCGGCAAGGGCATTGGAGGTCAAGCCGTAGTAGAGGGTGTAATGATGAGGGGCAGAACGGAATATGTCCTCGCCGTAAGAGATATAGACAGCAAAGAGATCAAAATAGAAAAGACAAGGTTTAAAAACGGCGGAAAGAGAAATTTTATTCTCACACTTCCTATTATAAGAGGCGTTGTTGCTTTTGTAGACAGTCTTGTGACGGGCATAAAGGTTATCAGCCGCTCGGCACAGATGGCAGGGCTTGAGGACTTAGAGGATGACGATGAAGAAATGGGCAAATTTGAAACCTGGCTTACGGAAAAGTTGGGCGACAAGCTGGTTTCTATAATACTTGCTATTTCTGTTATAATCTCTATAGTTCTTTCCGTAGGCTTGTTTATGGTGCTGCCTGTAATAGTAAGCTCCTTTTTCAATAAGTTTCTTCATTTGGGCACATGGGCGCTTAGTATTATAGAAGGCTTTACAAGAATTGCCATATTTCTGTTTTATATAGGGCTTACCTCATTTCTTAAGGATATAAAAAGGCTTTATAAATATCACGGAGCAGAGCATAAGACCATCAACTGCTTTGAAAGCGGCGAGGAGCTTAACGTAGAAAACGTAAGAAACTACACAAGACTCCATAAAAGATGCGGCACAAGCTTCTTATTCTTAGTAATGATAATAAGTATGATAGTCTTCCTCTTTTTAAGGACGGACGTTGTGCTTTACAGAATAATCTCCAGAATAGTTTTTGTCCCCTTAGTGGCAGGGCTCTCATACGAGGTCATCAAGTGGGCAGGCAGAAACGACAATATCATTGTAGATATAGTTTCAGCTCCCGGTAAGGCTCTCCAGCTTATAACCACTAAAGAGCCTGACGACGAGATGATAGAGGTGGCAATAGCTTCTCTTAAGGGGGTTCTTGAAGATGAACCGGAAGAGTCTTAAGCAGCTTTTGCCGGAGCTTACACAAAGGTTTAAGGTAATGGGCTCAGACGACCCTCACACAGATGCTTGCCTGATACTCTCTAAAGCAACAGGCTATGGCAGGGTGGAGCTCTACTCGAAGGACGACTACATTCCCGATGAAAATGAAATGCGAAAGATAAGCTATTTCGCCTTAAAGCGGGAAGAGGGTTGTCCCATACAATATATTTTGGGTGTGGCTGAGTTTATGGGGCTTAAATTCTTCGTAAACGAAAGCACACTTATACCGAGAGCCGACACCGAAACCCTTGTTGAGGAGATTATATCCATAAGCAGGAGCAAGGGCTATAAAAAGGGGCTTGATATAGGCACAGGCAGCGGCGCAATTGCCGTAAGTCTTGCTTATTATAATAAGACCCTTGATATGACAGCCTCAGACATAAGCATAAGAGCCATTGACACCGCCAAATGGAACGCTTATGAAAATAAGGTGTCATTAAACCTTGTTTTAAGCGATATATTTGAGAATATAACGGGGACGTTTGATTTTATTGTTTCAAACCCTCCTTATATAAAAAGAAGCGTTATACCCACCCTTGATAAAAACGTCAGAAATTATGAGCCAATTAAGGCGCTTGACGGAGGTTCGGACGGGCTTTGCTTCTACAGAAAAATAATAAAGAAGTCCCGGCTTTATTTAAGGGACGGTGGTTTACTCGCCTTTGAAATAGGCTATGATCAAGGTGAGGAAGTATCCGGGCTTATGAATGAGTGCGGATATACAAACATTCAAATTCTTAAAGACCTCGCAGGTCTTGACAGAGTAGTTTTAGGATATCAGAGGTTTTAGTATGTTTGACAGACTTGCTGAAATTGAAAAGAAATATGAGGAGCTTACTCTGAAAATAGGCGACCCCGATATTATTGCCGACAACGCCCTATGGCGGGAGCTTGTAAAAGAGCACAGCGACTTAGAGCCTATCGTGCAAAAATACAGGGAGTATAAGTCTGCAAAGCAGTCTATAGCCGAAGCTAAGGAAATGCTTGGGGATAAGCCTGATGAGGAGTTCAGAGAGCTTTTAAAAGAGGAAATAGATGAGGGAAACAAAAACCTTGAGGCTGTTTCCGAAGAGCTTAAAATTCTCCTGTTGCCTAAAGACCCCAACGATGACAAAAATGTCATTATGGAAATAAGGGGCGGAGCAGGCGGCGACGAAGCCAATATATTTTCGGGAGACCTTTTCCGCATGTATTCTAAGTATGCCGAAAAAATGGGCTATACCGTAGATGTTATGAGCGTAAGCCCCGGAGATATGGGAGGCTTTAAGGAGATAATATATATGCTTAAGGGCAAGGGCGCTTACTCACGCATGAAGTTTGAAAGCGGAGTGCACAGAGTGCAGAGAGTGCCCGAGACAGAGTCGGGCGGGCGCATACATACCTCAACGGTGACCGTGGCAGTTTTGCCCGAAGCCGAGGAGGTAGACGTAAAGCTCGACCCTAAAGACTACCGCTTTGATGTGTTCAGAGCCTCAGGCAACGGCGGACAGTGCGTAAACACCACAGACTCAGCCGTGCGCCTTACTCACTACCCCACGGGCATAGTTATTTCCTGCCAGGATGAAAAGAGCCAAAGGCAAAATAAAGAAAAGGCAATGAAAATTCTTATGAGCCGTCTTTATCAGCTTGAGGAGGAAAAGAAAAGATCCGAAATTGCGGGACAGAGAAAGTCCCAAGTAGGCATGGGCATGAGGAACGAGAAAATTCGTACCTATAACTACCCTCAGAACCGTGTCACTGACCACAGAATAGGTCTTACCATTCATCGCCTTGAGGCAGTGCTTAACGGCGATCTGAATGAAATCATAGACAACCTGACCACGGCAGAAAGAAGCGAAAAGCTCGCTGCCGGAAACTTAACGGGCTGACAATAAGCCTTCATGGAGGAGAAATCAAATGCAGATCAACAAAAAAATATTCAAACAACAGCTTACGGAAAACGTAAAGACATTGTCAAGAACACCTATCGACAGAGCTACACCTCATCAGATATATGAGGCTCTCGTGTTCACCATCCGTGACTATGTAACAGACAAGTGGATAGCAACTCATGATGCTTATGACGATACAGGCTGTAAGATAGTTTATTATCTTTCAATGGAATTTCTTATGGGCAGATTTTTAGGAAACGCTATTCTCAATATGCAGTTTACAACAGCCGTAAAAGAGGTTCTTGAAGAGCTCAATATAGACTACAACCTTCTTGAAGAAGAAGAGAGAGACCCGGGTCTTGGAAACGGCGGTCTTGGCAGACTTGCTGCTTGCTTCCTTGACTCACTTTCTACAATGGAGCTTCCCGCATATGGCTGCGGTATAAGATATCACTATGGTATTTTTGAGCAGAAGATAGAAAACGGCTATCAGGTAGAGCATCCCGATGACTGGCTTCACAACGGCGACTTCTGGGGTGTAAAGCGTCCCGAAAACTCAGTTGAGGTCAAATTCGGCGGACACGTAAGAGCCATTCCTCAGGACGACGGCAATGTTAAGTTTGTACAGGAAAATTATCAGTCTATACTTGCCGTTCCCTACGACTATCCCGTTGTAGGCTATGACAACAATACGGTAAATACTCTCAGACTTTGGGATGCAGAAGCTAAAAATAAGTTTGACCTTCGCGCATACAACGCAGGTGACTATCAGAAGGCTAACGCAGAGGAAACACTTGCAAAGGTACTTACAGAGGTACTTTACCCTGCTGACGACCATATAGAAGGTAAGGAATTAAGACTTAAACAGCAGTATTTCTTCGTATCTGCTACAGTTCAGAGAACAGTAAACAGATTTAAAGAAAAATACACAGATTTTAACCTTCTTCCCGAAAAGGTCGCTTTCCAGCTTAACGATACTCACCCCGCAGTTACAGTAGCCGAGCTTATGCGTGTACTTGTGGACGAAAACGATATCCCCTGGGATCAGGCTTGGGAGATAACAAAAAAGACCTGCGCATATACTAACCACACTATCATGTCAGAGGCGCTTGAAAAGTGGCCTATGGACCTTTTCTCACGTCTTCTTCCAAGAATTTATATGATAGTTGAAGAGATAAACAAGAGATTTTGCGCTTCTTTAGTAGACAGATACGGACACAACGCAGAAAAGATAAGAAAGATGGCAGTTATAGCAGACGGACAAATCAGAATGGCTTGGCTTGCTATAGTGGGCTCACATTCAGTAAACGGCGTTGCTGCCCTTCATACGGAAATACTTAAAAATCAGGAGCTTAAAGATTTCTATGAGCTTTTCCCCGAAAAATTCAATAATAAGACAAACGGTATTACTCAGAGAAGATGGCTCGGCCATGCCAACCCCGAGCTTGCAGACCTTATTACCGAAACCATAGGCGACGGCTGGTATAAAGACCTTTCACAGCTTGAGAAGCTTCTTCCATACGCAGAAGATGCTACATTCAGAAAGAAGTTTATGGATATCAAGCACAACAATAAGGTAAGACTTGCAGAATATTTCAAGAAGACAGCAGGCATAGAGATCGATCCAAACTCTATCTTCGACATTCAGGTAAAACGTCTGCATGAATATAAGAGACAGCTTCTCAATATATTCCATGTAATTTACCTCTACAACGAGCTTAAGGTCAATCCTAATATGGATATAATTCCACGTACATTCATATTCGGTGCTAAGTCTGCGGCAGGCTATTACAGAGCAAAGCTTATCATCAAGCTTATCAACTCAGTAGCGGATGTTGTAAACAACGACCCCGATATCAACGGCAAGATAAAGGTAGTATTTGCAGAAAACTACAGAGTATCTCTTGCAGAAAAGCTCATTCCCGCAGCTGACGTATCAGAGCAGATATCAACAGCAAGTAAGGAAGCTTCGGGTACTGGTAATATGAAGTTTATGCTCAACGGCGCACTTACAATAGGTACTCTTGACGGCGCAAATGTAGAGATGAGAGAAGAAGTAGGCGACGATAATATATTCATATTCGGTCTTACTGCCGATGAGGTTATTGACACCTACGCTAAGAACAACTACAACCCATGGGATGTATATAACCTTGACGGCGACATCAGGGGCATTATGAACGACCTTGTAAACGGCACCATCGACGAAAATACAGAGCTTTTCAGAGAGATATTTGACAGTCTTCTCAACGGCTATCACGGCAACAGACCCGACGAATATCTCGTACTTAAGGATTTTGCTGCTTATAAGAGAGCTCAGGAAGAGATCAACGAGGCTTATAAGGATCAGGATAAGTGGGCTAAGATGGCAATTATAAATGTTGCTAAGAGCGGTAAGTTTTCATCAGACCGTACTATTAAAGAATATGCTGACGAGATCTGGAACTTAAAGCCTGTTCATGTAGAATTTGAAGAAAACGAAGAATAATATTAATATTCCCTGCCCAAACGGACAGGGAATTATTTTATAGGAGTATTTATGAAAAAGGGAAATTTATTTATATTTATAGGCAGTCTGCTTATTTTTGCCGGAATAATGCTTAGCTGCTACAATCTATGGTCACAGTGGCAGGCAGGAAGGGCAGCGCAGGATATTTTAAGTAAAATGGCAGAGATAACTACAGAAGCCTACATCTCAAATAATAACGAAAACATAAGCGAACCTGCAAGTGAACTTGCAAGTGATGATATGTCAGGGGTGCAAATTGACGGAGATGTGTATGTGGGCGTTCTTAACATACCTAAGTTAGGGCTTACTCTGCCTGTAATGAAGGAGCTTGATTATAAAAAGCTGAGGTTTGCCCCCTGCAGATATAAAGGCTCTGTCGAAGAGAAAAACCTTATAATAGCAGGGCATAATTATAACACCCATTTCGGCAGGCTAAAGCAGCTGTCCGAGGGAGATGAGATTAGCTTTTCGGATGTGAACGGAAACAGCTACGATTATACCGTATGTGAGACCGACCTTATAGACGGCAAAAATTCAACCGAAATGAGCGCAGGAGAGTGGGATCTTTCCCTTTTCACCTGCAACTTAAGCGGAGCCGCAAGAGTCACCGTAAGATGCCGCCTTGAAGGCGCTTCAGAGGCTTTATAAAGAATTGGCGGAAATTCTTATACCTATATAACATATCCGTAAAAGGGGGATGTTTTTATGATAAACGTAATTTTTGTCTGCCACGGCAATATCTGCCGTTCGCCCATGGCAGAATATATTTTTAAAGATATGGTGAAAAAACGCAGGCTTGAAGACTTGTTTGAAATAGACTCAGCAGCTACAAGCAGGGAGGAAATAGGCAACGGCGTATATCCTCCCGCTGCAAGAAAGCTCCGCTCAGTAGGCATTGACTGTGCGGGGCATCATGCAAGACAGTTTACAAAAGCAGACTATAAAAGGGCGGACTATGTTATTGTAATGGAAAGCTATAACATTAACAACCTAAGAAGAATAATAGGGGAAGATACCGACAAAAAGGTCAGCCGCCTGCTTGATTTTACAAATAAACCAAGAGATATTGACGACCCCTGGTATACAGGAGATTTTGAAAAGGCGTACAGCGACATAACCGAAGGGCTTGAGGCATTTCTTGAATATGCGCTTAATGCTTGACATTTTATTAAATAAGCTTAATTTTTCAATAAAATATCCAATATTTTATCCGGCGGAAGCTTTTTAAGCCCGTGGGGGTCGGGTAATATGTCATCATAAAACCTGAACCGTCCAAAGTCAGTCAGATATGCCTTTTCTCTTGATATTTTAGGATATTTGCCAAAGTGCTTAGGAAAGTATTTTTGCATATATTTTTCGGCAAGCTCTATTGCAAGGCTTCCCTCACCCGCGGGAGTCTCCGTTCCCGATATCATAGGCGCAGGCGGGCTTGAATGTACAAGAACAACGCTTCCATCCTCCATTTGTCCTATACATATCCAAGTATGGGCATAGCCCTCTCCGCCCATTATGTCTCCGGGCATATAGCCATCCAACTCATTCTTTGATCTATATGTACCAAGCCCCATTTTTGCCAGCTGCTTTGCAATACTTTCGGAGTGAAATACATAGCCGTTTATGTTATTTTCGTTTTCAAGCACATTATAAACGACCCAGCCAACATAAGCGCTGCAATCTATTCCGCAGTGTATGAGGTGTGGGTCTTTTATTACGTCAAAATTTTTGTGGTTATAATCTTTTTGCTGTTTGTTATAAAATTCAGTCCATTCAGGGCTTATGCCAATACGGCGTGTTTCCTCGCAGGCGCCGGTGTTTTCCTTATTCCAGCCGCCGCCGTAAATATACATTGTCTTGCCTATAGGCAAAAGTGCTGTTTTTAGCATGGTTTTTAAAGTATTCAAAATAAAACCTCCGGGGACAACCATATTTATTTTTGCCGACCAACCACCGGGGCAGCGCGGGGCGGGGAGCAGGCGGCTTCGGGGATATGTGCCCTGTAAGG
>CANRPW010000015.1 GCA_947632615.1 uncultured Clostridia bacterium
GCCATAAACTGCTCTTATATTGCAATAAATTTAAAATTGCCAACAATACCATCGTTGTTAAATGGGTGGGTGGGGTTATTAAGAATAGCGTACCGCCCCAAATAACATACCGACACGGAGCTCTCGCCAATAAGCCCCGGTCACCGACTTATCCTTTTGCCATAAACTGCTCTTATATTGCAATAAATTTAAAATTGCCAACAATACCATCGTTGTTAAATGGGTGGGTGGGGTTTTTGTAAATGGCGTACCGCCCCAAATAACATACCGAAACGGAAGGCTCGCCAATAAGCCCCGCTCACTTGCCCTTTTGCCATAAACTACTCTTTATGCGCTCTTTTTTCTTGCAAGAACGATACTCTGTATTACAAGGAACAGGCAAAGCATAGCCGCAATGGTTATACCTGTCCACCAAGCCTCATCAAGACCTACTGATGAAACTATATTCTGTATTGTGTTAAGTGAAAGCACACCGAAGAATGTTCCTATTATGTTTCCTACACCGCCTGTAAGAAGGGTTCCGCCTATAATTGATGAAGCTATGGCGTTCATTTCCATACCCATAGCGTGAGATGCCGAGCCGCTGCCTACATGGAGGAAATACACATATCCGCCTATGCCTGCCAGAAGTCCACAAATAAGATGGGCGATAAACTTTGTTCTCTTAACATTTATACCAAGCATCATAGCGCTCTGCTTGTTTCCGCCTACAGCATAAAAACCACGTCCAAGTCTGCTCCATCTGAGCATTATAAACAGTATAACAACTATAAGCAGTGCCACAATAACTCCCGGCTCTACATAAGCGCTGACGTAATTGCCCAGCTTGTTTACAGAGCCTAAGCCCGGTACATTCACACGGGTATTTTTAAGAGCCACAAATGCCTCGTTGGCTACGTTAAAGGGTGTAGTATTTACAATGGTAGTCATACCTCTTGCAAAGAACATTCCCGCAAGAGTAACTATAAAGGGCTGTATGTCAAGATAAGCTACCAAAAAGCCCTGTACTGCGCCAAATAAAAGTCCTATAGCAAGGGCAATAAGTATAGAGCCTATAATGCTTCCGTCATGATAGTCAAGATATACAGCACAGCTCATACTTACAAGAGCAGCCACGCCGCCTACAGAAATATCTATTCCCCCTGTTATCATAACAAGACTCATACCGCAGGAGGTTATAAGCAGGGCTGCATTTGCATTGAGAATGTTGAAAAATGTCTGAGGCTTTAAAAAGCCCGAGCCAAGTATAACAACAGCTCCTATGTACATTATAAAGAAGATCACTATTGTAATGGTGAGCAATATGCTCGTGTCTGTCATATTTTTAATTCTGTTCTTCATTACATGCTGACCCCCTTTGTCTCTTTATTTTTAAACTTATTGCTGATTGAAGAAAGCTTTTCTCTCACAGCAGGTGCACTCATAACAACAAGTATAATAACCACTATAGCCTTATAAGCAGGCAGTGCGTCCGACTGCACATTAAACTTATAAAGAGTAGTTGTCAAAAACTGAATTACATACGCGCCAAGTATAGACGATGCCATATTAAACTTACCGCCCGAAAGAGCATTTCCCCCAAGAGCTACCGCAAGAATGGCATCCATTTCAATGTCTTTTGCTATAACCGAATAGTTGATGGTTGACAAACGGCTTACCTTTATAAGACCTGCTACAGCTACGCATAGCCCTAAAAGAACAAAGCTTAAAAACTTAATAAAAGTAGGGCTAAGTCCGTTAAGTCTTGAAGAGCTTTCGTTTATACCTACCGACTGAGTATAAAGCCCCAGTGTAGTAAACTTAAGCACAAGGAAGGTGACTATCATACACGCCACAGCTATAAAGAAAGGCGTTGGAATAGGCACTCCGGGAATAAAGCCGCCAAAATAGCCGAATGAAGGCTGGCTTATAATAGGAAGTTCGTTATTGTTTATCCAAGCCGCAATAGAACGACCCGCCGTATATAATATAAGCGTTGCTACCATTGGCTGTATCCTGAAATATGCCACCAGCACACCGTTAAAAGCTCCGAAAAGCATAGCAACTATACAGCCTACCAAAAATGCAACTATTATAGGCGCTTGCAAAACCTCGGGTCTTGAGTTATGTCCGCAAAGCACTCTCAGCATTACCGAGCCTGCTATAGCTATAGCAGCGCCCACGCTTATGTCCTGTCCGCCTGAAGCTGCGGTAACAAATGTCATACCAATGGCAAGAATTGCAAGCTCTGAGCCGTAGTCAAGTATGGTTATAAGATATCCCGAAAGAACCGGGTTTCCTACGCTGTTATATCCAAATGATATTTTGAAAAATGAAGGGTCGGCAGCCAGATTAAAAAGCGCCAATATTACAAGAGCTGCTATCGGTATAAATATCTGATTTCTGAATATGCCTGATATTATCTTTTTACTTCCCATCAGCCTTCACCTCCTGCGATCGTACTCATAATTTTGGTTTGTGTAAGGTCTTCTCCCGAAAGCTCCCCTACTACCTTGCGGTCACGCATAACTACAAGTCTTGAGCAGGTTCTCAGCATTTCGTCAGTTTCCGAAGATATGAATGTAACGCTTATACCCTCTGAAGCCAGCTTAAGCACCAGCTTTTGTATTTCAACTTTTGTGCCTATGTCTATACCTCTTGTAGGCTCGTCAAGTATGAGATATTCAGGGTGCATAAGCAGCCATCTCGCAAGTATGACCTTCTGCTGATTTCCGCCCGAAAGCGACTTTACAGGCGTATCTGCCGAAGCCGTCTTTATCTCCAACAGCTTTATATATTCGTCGGCAAACTTATAAGCCTCAGCCTTTGTAAATGGCTTGAAAAATCCTCTCATTACCTGTAGGGCAAGTACAATATTTTCACGCACAGACAGATCGCCTACAATTCCGTCTACCTTTCTGTCTTCGGGCAGATATGCTATGCCGTTTTTCATAGCATCTATAGGCTTATTTATCTTTACCTTTTTGCCCTTTACCTTAACCGTTCCGCCGACTACCTTATCAGCGCCGAATATAGCTCTTACACATTCGCTTCTGCCAGAGCCTAAAAGCCCTGTAAAGCCGTTTACCTCACCTTTTTTTATAGTAAAATCGAAGGGCTTTATGCCTGCATTGGACTGAAGATCTTTTGCCTCAAAAATAACCTCGGAAGCATCGCTGCCTTCATAAGCCGCACTCTCTGACTTTATGTCGGACATATCGTCAAGCTCCTTGCCAAGCATTTTAGATACCAGCTTAACACGGGGAAGATCTTTGATCTCATACTCACCTACAAGCTGACCGTCACGCAAAACGGTTATTTTATCACAAACCTCATATACCTGATCCAAAAAGTGAGTTACAAATATAATGCCTACTCCCCTTGCCTTAAGGTCTCTCATAAGCCCGAAAAGCTTTTCAACCTCCTGCTCGTCAAGAGATGATGTAGGCTCGTCAAGTATTAATACCTTACAGTCCATATCTACAGCTCTTGCTATTGCCACCATCTGCTGAATAGCTATAGAACAGCTCGAAAGCTGCTGTGTTGCCCTTGCGGGAATGTCTAAAGACTGTAATATCTTGTCCGCAGCGGAATTCATTTTCTTCCAGCTCATGCCAAGTCCCTTGCCTCTGCCTATGTACATATTTTCGGCTACAGATAGGTTTGGGCAAAGCGTTATCTCCTGATAAACCGTACTTACACCAAGCCTCTGAGCATCCTGAGGAGAGCGTATAGAAACCTCTTTATCATGTCCTTTAAGATAAATGTGTCCGCCGTCCTTTTCGTATACCCCTGTCAGAACCTTTATAAGCGTAGACTTGCCTGCTCCGTTTTCTCCCATAAGAGCATGTATCTCGCCCTCGCACAATGTAAAGTCTACATTCTGCAGTGCCTTTACACCGGGGAAAAATTTGGATATATTTCTCATTTCCAATACTGATTTTTCATTCACCGATACATTCACTCCTTTCTTTTATATTTTGAGAAAACTCATATTTTTAAAAAGAGCGAAGAGCAATCGTAATTTACGCTGTTCTTCGCTCTTATATTTTTAAATGTTCAAACTATAAGTTTAAAATCTGTTGGCTTATCAGCTTATCAAATTCCGTACTGATCTACGTCTTCCTGTGTTATAGAAGCAGCATCAAAGCCCTTTTCGTCCATGATGATAACCTTTTCTTCAGGTGTCTCGCCTGCTTCGAGAGTCTTTATAACCTCGTCGATGTAAGAAGCCTGGAAAGGATTGCACTGTCCGTCATAGTTCCAGTTGCCTGCCTGAAGCTCTTCCAGTGCCCACTTATTTGTGTCGAAGCCCATTATGATAACGTCGCCGTCAACACCGTGTGTTATTCCCTTAGCATCAAGAGCTGCAACAGCACCCTTAGCCATGTCGTCGTTTTCTGCATAGATTACGTTGAAAGGTGTGCCTGCATCAATAACTGACTGAACGATCTGCTGAGCCTTTTCAGCGTTCCATTCAGCTGTCTGCTGAGTAACGATGTTCCAGTTGTCGTTTTCTTCAACCTTTGCATCAAGCGCGCCTGTACGTCCCTGCTGAGCAGCTGAACCCATAACACCCTGAATATGTATTATGTTGTATTCGTCAAGGCCCTGTTCTGCAAGCCAATCAACGGCCTTCTGACCTTCTGCATCCATATCGGAAACTATAGAAGCTGCATATAAGCTTTCGTCAGCATCTATTGTACGGTCGAAAAGAATTACCTGAATGCCTGCATTCTGAGCATCCTGAAGAACTGAGTCCCAGCCTGCTGTGTCGGCAGCCGAAAGAAGGAGATAGTCAACATCGTCCTGAATGAACTTCTGTGCAGCAGCGATTTGCTCGTCATTTTTAAGGCTGTATGCAAACTGTGCATCATAGCCGTTTTCTGCTGTAAACATTGCTTTCATGTCAGCATCGTTTGCTGTACGATAGCCTGATTCGTTGGGGTCGTTGTTGATAATACCAACCTTGATAAGATCTCCGCTTGGAGCCTCTGTCTCTGTTGCATCAGCATCGGGAGCGTTTGCATCTGCTGCTCCGCCTCCGCATCCTACTGCGCCTACTGCCAAAGCAAGGATAAGAGCTGCGCTAAAAAGTTTTTTCTTCATTTGTGTTCCTCCTCTTAAGTTATGATGATTTTAAATTTTGCCTGGGCAAAATTAGTCTGTGAAAAAAGCTCAGATCTCACTTAATTTCAGTGAAAATTTTACAATTTTCACAATGACTTCACTGCATTAAAGTGATAAATGTGTTATAAATGTACAAACATAAATAACGCGTTTACACTTTCTATGTTAAAATTATACTCTTTTAACTATTAAATGTCAATAATTTTTTTAAAATATAAACAACAACTTTCTATAATTTTATACAAAAATATTAATATTTTATTCTGTCTGCAATGTATGTCTTATACTTATTCCCTTCCATTTTCCCATATGATATCTCAAAGACATAAGAAGAGTACGCATAAGCTGATCTGCAACGAGAGCTATCCATGCGCCCCAAAGACCCAAGCCAAACAGATTTATAAGCACTATACAGAGGATAGTTCTTACTCCCAAAATAGTCACTGCGGTAACAACAGCAGCAAAACGAGTATCTCCTGCGCCTCTTAAGCCGCCGGCAACTATAAACTGATCCGCCTGGAATGGCATGCTTGCCGCCAAAAGAAGAAGTATAGGCGCACCCAGCTCCACAACCGAAGCCGAATTGTTAAACATCGCAATTATCTCTCTGTTGAAAAATACCATTATAACAGTAAGTATAAGAGAGGCAGCTATGCCTAAATTTCGTGTTTTTCTCATATATATAGAAGCCATGTCATATCTGAGCTTTCCTATAGACTGACCCATAAGGGTGGTGGCTGCGTTGGCAAATGCCTGACCGATAAGGAAGGTCATCGCCTGTATGCTCATACATACCTGGTGGGTGGCATATATTACATCTCCAAGTCCCGTTACCTGTTTAGTATATATGATTATGCCGGCTCTCATAAACACCTGCTCCATCATTGACGGAAAACCTATGCCGACAACGCTTGTCATTATTTTTTTATCAAACCTGAATTTTTCTCTTAAATCTATGTATACATAATGCTTTTTGCCGAATGATACCCACATAGCAATTAAAAAAGCTATGGTCTGACCTATAACGGTGGCAATAGATGCTCCCGCAACACCCATTTTGGGCGCTCCGAAATGACCGTATATAAGAATATAGTTAAAGCCTAAATTTATTACATTGGCAAGTGTATTGTATATCATAGGCGTACGCGTATCCCCTATTCCACGAAGTGCCGCCGTAACCGTAAAGCTCAGACACAGGGGTACAAAGCCGTAAAGCTGAATTTTTAAATAAACTATGCCAAGCCCCAAAGTCTTGTCGCTTATGCCGCTTCCTCCCATAAAGCGTATAAGGTCGCCGCAAAATATAAGCCCTATTATCATAAATATTACAGACATAACAAGATTTAATATAATAGCGTGCTTCAACACTATATTTGCCTTTTCTCTGTCCTGCTGACCGCGAAATCTGGCTATCATAGCCGTAGCACCTACGTTAAGAGCCTGTATCATAGTCATAAGCAAAAATTTGGGCTGTGTGGCAAGCCCTACGGCAGCCAGACCCATAATGCCCTCCTGACCTGCCATATGCCCTACCATTACCTGGTCTGCCATACTGGTAAGCTGAGTAAGCACATATTCAACCAAACAGGGCATTGCAATAATTACAACGTCCTTATAAAGCCTCTTCTCGGTCACGCCCTTCGGCAGCTTTACCCTGCCTACCTTGCCTGTCATATAAGGCGAATTTCTATCCCCAAAGCCTATTTCGTCAAGAGCAGTATTTACTGTTTTACCTTCATTCTCCTTCATATCTCCACTCTCCTTAATTTCCTATTATTCTTAATAAATTCAGGCAATTTATTATTATAACACAATTTAATACATTTTTGTCAGAAATTAATAATTTTTAATATAATAAAACCTCTCGGCAAAACCGTAATTTTGTCGGGAGGTCGTTTAGTCTAATTATCAAGAGCCGCTATCATATTTTTAAGGTCGTTTTCGTCAAAGTCGTAGTCGGTATTGCAAAACCTACAGTGTACATTTGCCTTTTTATCCGTTTCAAGCATATCTGTAAGCTCTTTTTTGCCTACATTCATAAGGGCACGGGTGACTTTTTCTCTTGAGCAGCTGCATTTGTATTCCACTTCCGTTTTGTCAAGTATAACAGGGTCGAAATCGTGAAGTACACGCTGTATCATATCTTCGCAGGTCATACCGCTGTCAAGCATGGATGTAACGGAAGGCGCAGCCCCCAGACGGCGCTCCAGTCTTGTTATAAGCTCGTCGTCACAGTCGGGCATCATCTGAAGCACAAAGCCTCCTGCCTGCTTTATTGAAAGGTCTACGTCTACCAAAACGCCAAGAGATACCGCAGAGGGCACTTGCTCGCTTACCGTAAAGTAATATGTGAAGTCTTCGGCTATCTCCCCTGAGATAAGGGGCACTTGACCTACATAAGGCTCTTTGAGTCCCAAGTCTTTTATAACAATAAGACTGCCGTTGCCTACGGCTCCGTAAACGTCAAGTTTACCGTATTTGTTAAGTGGCAGATCTACATGGGGATTAACCGCATAGCCCTTAACGATGCCCTTGCTGTCTGCCGTAACCGTAATGCCCCCTACAGGTCCGTCGCCCTTTATCTGAACGGTAAGTATGTCCTTTTCACCCTTAAGCATAAGCCCCATAATTGAAGATACGGTAAGAGTACGACCTAAAGCCGCCGAAATAACAGGGCTTGTATTGTGATATTCATACGCCTTTTCTACTATGTCCTTTGTGTCGGCAAAGAAAAACCTGATACTGCCCTCTGCCGCCGTTCCTCTTAATACATAACTCATTTTTATTTCCCTTTCTTATCTTTTAGCCACAAAATAAAACCTTTCGGTGGTTTCTTCGGGTGTATTTAATGTGTCGCTGTCTGCTATCTCCAAAACTTCAAAGCCTGCCTCCTTAAGCATAGCCTCCACCTGAGATATCTCATATGCCCTTTCAAGGTGTATTTCCTCATGCCTTGAATATTTGCCGTCCTTTTCTTTTATAAAAAAGTTGACGTAATATTCATTTATGCCGCTTTCTTCGTCAAAATAGTTTTCGCAGGTGTAGGCGGACAAAGCAGAGGTTTCGCAAAAACTGTCACAGCCCAAAACCTCTCTCAGCTTATATGGGCTGTTCATATCAAATATAAAAAGTCCCCCGGGCTTAAGCGCCTTATAACAATTTTTAAATACCTTTTTAAGCTCGGCGTCCTCGGTGATGTAATTCATACAGTCGCAAAGAGATATCACAGCGTCGTAGGGCTTGGCGACTTCAAGAGCCACCATATCCTGACAGATGTAGTCAATTTTAAGTCCAGCCTCATAAGTCTTGTTTGCCGCCTCGGCAAGCATTTCTTCGGATATGTCAAGACCCGTTATATCATAGCCCTTTTGCTTTAAAAGTATGCTCATGCTGCCTGTGCCGCAGCCAAGATCGAGTACATTTTTTATATTATTTCCGTATTTGTTGAAATAGCCGACCATATTATCAAGCCATTTTTCATAAGGGACTTCGTCCATATAATAGTCATAAAGCCCCGCAAGAGTTTCGTACATATTGCTTCTTCCCTTCTTAAGTAATATTATAATACAGCATTTTTTCAAAAATAACAAGACATTTTTAAGTCATTGTGATATACTTAAGTCATGAAATATGAAAACATCAGAAAAGCGATCTTTCTGAACCGCCCCAACAGATTTATCGCTGAAATAGAAATAGAGGGCAAAAAAGAAATATCACACGTAAAAAACACGGGAAGATGTAAGGAAATACTCGTTCCCGGAGCGGAAATTTATGTGCAGGAAGTAAGCGACCCCAAAAGAAAGACCCATTTTGACCTTATAACGGCTAAAAAGGGAAACAGGCTCATTAATATAGACTCCCAAGCCCCGAATAAAGCGGCATATGAATGGCTGAGGGCGGGCGGTCTTATATCCGCAAAAAGCATTAAGCCCGAAAAGGTATACGGCGAGTCGAGGTTTGACTTTTATTCGGAGGATAAAAATGCCTTTATAGAGGTAAAAGGTGTCACCCTTGAAAATGACGGCGTGGTATCCTTTCCCGATGCGCCTACAATAAGGGGCACAAAACACCTTCGGGAGCTTATAAGAGCCAAAGAAGAAGGCTGCGATGCTTATGTGCTTTTCGTTGTGCAGATGAAGGGAGTAAAGTATTTTACGCCTAATTTTAAAAACGACCCGGAGTTTTCCGAAATGCTTATAAAGGCACAAAAGATGGGTGTAAAAATTTTTGCATATGATTGTTATATAAGTAAAGATGAGATGAATATAGCCGATGAAGTAAGCGTAATTTTAAGGAGATAATATATGGATCTATTTGATTTTCAGGCAGAAAGAAAAATGAAGGCAGAAGCGCCCCTTGCGGCAAGGCTGCGCCCCACAACACTTGACGAATTTGTGGGTCAGGAGGAAATAGTTGGCAAAAACACACTGCTCTATCGCGCAATAAAGGCGGATAAGCTCTCCTCCGTTATATTTTACGGGCCAACAGGCACGGGCAAAACCACCCTTGCGAAGATAATAGCAGGCACCACCAAAAGCCATTTTGAACAGCTCAACGCCACAACAGCAGGTATTAAAGACATAAAGGAAATTGTTGAAAAGGCAAAAAAGGACTTGGGCTTTGACGGCAAAAAAACAATACTCTTTATAGATGAGATACACCGCTTTAATAAGACCCAGCAGGATACTTTGCTGCCTTATGTAGAAGACGGGGTTGTAGTGCTTATAGGCGCCACAACGGAAAACCCCTATTTTGAAGTAAACAGAGCTTTGATCTCAAGAAGTATTATATTCCAGCTTAAAAAGCTTAGTCACCAAAATATAAAAGACATACTTAAAAAAGCTGTGTACGATAAGGAAAAAGGTCTTGGGGCGTATAATGCGGAAATAGACGAAAACGCCCTTGACTTTCTTGCGGACGTGTCTGACGGAGATGCAAGAATTGCCCTTAATGCAATAGAGATAGGCGTTCTTACAACAGAGAAAAACGCCGAGGGAAAAATAGTAATAGACCTTGATACGGCACAGCAGTGCATACAAAAGCGCGCCGTAAACTACGATAAAAACGGTGACAACCACTATGACACCATTTCCGCATTTATAAAAAGCATGAGAGGCTCAGACCCACAGGCGGCAGTATATTACCTTGCAAAAATGCTATATTCGGGAGAAGATCCTAAATTTATAGCAAGACGTGTGGTAATATGCGCCTCAGAGGACGTAGGAATGGCAGACCCAAGAGCCTTGCAGGTGGCTATGGCGGCGGCTCAGGCAGTGGATTTTGTAGGTATGCCCGAGGGAAGAATAATACTTGCCGAAGCAGTGTGCTATGTAGCCTCTGCCCCAAAGTCAAACGCCTCTTATCTTGCCGTGGAAAGAGCCGCGCAGGATGTAAAAAATGTTAAAATAAATACCATTCCCCCATATCTTAAGGATGCGCACTACAGCGGGCATGCCGAGCTTGGAAACGGCATAGGCTATAAATATGCTCACGACTTTGAAAATCATTATGTTGATCAGCAATATCTCCCCGACGAGCTTAAAGATGCCGTCTACTACGAGCCTACGGATAACGGCTATGAAAAGGAAGTCAAAAAATATTTTGACTTTATTCTTAAAAATAAATGATCGTCATCCCGAATACGGGTCGGGGCGTGGGAAGGGAAAAAGCAAGGGAAAGGGGCGCTGCGCGCCCCTTTCCCTTGCTTTTTCCCTTCCCACGCCCCGACCCGCGGCTCTGCCGATCAGGTGCGCGCACCTGATAGGCAGAGCCGTGGTACGTGGTCAAAATTTTATTTCATAGCCAATTCTTAAACAGTCTATGCAAACTTGAAGTTTTGTGCTATAATATAATAAATGGAGAGGAGTTGATAAACAATGATCTACAGAGATTTTAAAGACATTAAGCTGTCTATGCTCGGCATGGGTAATATGCGACTGCCTACAATAGACGGCGACGACAGCAAAATAGACAAAGAGGCAGCTTTTGAAATTATAGATTATGCCATGAAAAACGGCATAAACTATTACGACACCGCTTGGGGCTATCACGGAGAGAACTCCGAGCTTGTAGTGGGCGAGGCTCTTAGCAGATATCCTCGTGAGAGCTTTTATCTGGCAACAAAATTTCCCGGCTACGACCTTTCAAATATGCCTAAGGTGAAGGAAATTTTTGAGCGCCAGCTTGAAAAGTGCCGTGTAGACTATTTTGATTTTTACCTTTGTCATAATGTATGTGAAATGAATATTGATGCATACCTTGACGAAAAATATGGCATAATAGACTATCTTTTGGAGCAGAAAAAGGCAGGCAGAATAAAGCATCTCGGCTTTTCGGCTCACGGCAGCTGTGAGGTAATAAAGCGCTTTTTGGATGCTTACGGCGAGCATATGGAGTTTTGTCAGATACAGCTTAATTATGTCGATATGACATTCCAAAATGCAAAAGAAAAGATAGAGCTTTTAAGCTCCGCAGGACTGCCCATATGGGTAATGGAGCCGCTGCGAGGGGGAAAGCTTTGCAGGCTTAAGGCAGAGGAGAAGGCTGTTTTAAAAGCTCTTCGCCCAGAAGAAAATGCCACATCATGGGCTTTCAGATTTTTACAGACTATACCTAATGTAAAGGTAATTCTTTCGGGTATGTCTGCACTTAGTCAGATAAAAGAAAACGTAGAGATATTCAAAACCGAAAAGCCCCTATCAGATAAGGAAATGACTGCCCTTTTAAATATGGCAGGCGATATGCTTAAAAACATACTTCCCTGCACGGCTTGCCGCTATTGTGTGAGCCACTGCCCCAAAGGACTTGACATACCAAACCTTATAGACCTTTATAACGAACATAGCTTTACGGGCGGAGGTTTTATTGCGCCTATGGCACTTATGGCAATACCTGAAGATAAGCATCCTTCAGCCTGCATAGGCTGCAGAAGCTGTGAAAAGGTATGCCCGCAGCAGATAAAAATATCAGAAGCAATGAAAGACTTTAATTCACTGCTTGGCATGTAAATAATAACAGTTTTAGTTAAAGCGGGAGCGGTTAAAATCATTGGTAATATGATTTTGACCACTCCCTTATTTTTTTAGCCAAATTCATAAATTTTAGTTGATTTATATTTAATTTGTATTATAATGTAAAATAGGTAAGTAATTTTTAGGACTGATATTATTAACCGCCGGAAGGGAGAGATTTATATGGCAAGTATTAAGAAAATTCCCGGCGATCACGGAGCTATAGGCGTTCCCTACGGAGAGCCTCCCATACCATATGAGGAGCTTTACAGACAGCTTATAGAAAAGATCAAATCGTATTATAAAAAAGATATCAGTATGGTCGAAGAAGCATACAACCTTGCTAAAGAGGCTCACGGCGAACAAAAGAGAAAATCCGGAGAGCCATACATCATCCACCCTATTTCCGTTGCGCTTATTCTGGCAGATATGGAAATGGATATGGAGTCTATAACGGCAGGGCTTCTTCATGATGTTGTGGAGGACACCCGCTATTCGGAAAATAATATAAAAACCATGTTCAGCCCCGAGGTAGCCCTTCTCGTAGACGGCGTTACCAAGCTTAAAAAAATCAAATATTCCAACAAGTTAGAGCAGCAGGCTGAAAACTACAGAAAAATGTTTGTCACCATGGCAAAGGATATGCGTGTGGTGCTTATAAAGGTTGCCGACAGGCTTCACAATATGCGTACTCTTGAATATATGTCACCTGCAAAGCAAGCCGAAAAGGCGCAGGAGACTATTGACATCTATGCTCCCCTTGCCGACAGAATGGGTGTTGCTTCTTTAAAATCAGAGCTTGAAGACTTATCTCTTCGCTATCTTTTCCCCGATGCGTACAACGACCTTGTGGAAAAGGTAAGTGCAAAACAGTCTGAGCGTATAAAATATGTTACTCACATGGTAGAAACTGTAAAGGCTCTTTGCGAAGAAAATGGGGTTAAATGCGAGGTGACGGGCAGACCCAAGCACTATTTCTCAATATATAAAAAGATGATAAAGCAGAATAAGACCATCGACCAGATATACGACCTTTTTGCCATAAGAATTATCGTAGACACGGTTGGCGATTGTTATAATGTGCTCGGTCTTGTACACGACAAATTCAAGCCTGTGCCGGGCAGATTTAAAGACTATATAGGCATGCCAAAGCCTAACAAATATCAATCTCTCCACACAACAGTTCTTGACGAGGGCGGTATGCCCTTTGAAGTGCAGATAAGAACATGGGAAATGCACCGTGTAGCAGAATACGGCGTTGCAGCCCATTGGAAATATAAAATAGGTCTTACAGACGTTAAGAAAAAGGACGCCGACTCCATTCTTTGGCTAAATCAGATACTTGAATGGCAGAACGATATGTCAGACAACAGCGAGTTTATGGAGGCTGTAAAAACCGACTTAGACGTATACAACGAAAGCGTTTATGTATTTACACCCTCAGGCGACCTAAAGACACTGCCCTACGGCTCGACCCCCGTAGACTTCGCCTACTACATCCACTCTGCCATAGGCAACACAATGGTAGGCGCAAGAGTAAACGGCAAGATAGTCCCCTTTGATTATAAACTCCAGACAGGCGACAGAGTCGACATTATCACCAGCCAGAACTCACGAGGCCCTTCTATGGACTGGATAAAGTTTGTAAAAAGCTCTCAGGCAAGGTCTAAGATAAACCAGTGGTTTAAGAAGATAAATAAAGAAGAAAACACTGTAAGAGGAAAGGACCTTATTGAAAGAGAGGCTAAAAAGCGGGGCTATGACATAGGCGTTATTGCCAGCAACGAAAGAATGAAGTCTGTTATGAACAGATACGGCTTCAGAGATTGGGACTCTGTCTGCGCCGCTGTAGGTCACGGCGGACTTAAGGAAGGTCAGGTTATAAACCGCCTTATAGAAGACTATAAAAAGGAGCTTGAAAAGAACAGAAAGCTCAGTGTTTCTGACGTTGTTTCCGATGAAAAGGATGTTAAATATTCCGAATATAAAGACAAGAGCGGCGTAGTAGTAAAGGGCGTGGGCGATATTTCCGTAAGGTTCAGCAAGTGCTGTTCTCCCGTTCCCGGTGATGAGATAGTCGGCTTTGTCACAAGAGGCAGAGGCGTTTCCATACACCGTACGGACTGCGTAAATATGATCCACTTAAACGAAACGGAGCGTTCAAGGCTTATAGAGGCGGAATGGAGCGTTCCCGAGAGCAAGCAGACAGCCTTCCAGGTTGAGATCAGAGTTGCGGGTTCTTACAGAATGGATCTTCTCTCCGATATATTAAACATTCTTTTTAACGACAATATAGAAACAAAAACCGTAAACTTAAGAGTTGTAAAGGATGATGCCATAGTTGACCTTGCCTTCAATGTAAAGGATAAGGATCAGCTTGAATCTCTCAGCAACAAAATAAAGGGCGTCAAAGGCGTCTATGAGATCGAAAGGACGAGCAGCTGATTTATGAGAGCAGTTCTGCAAAGAGTAAAATACGCAAAGGTAAGCGTAGACGGCTCGGTAGTCGGACAGATCAACAAGGGCATTATGGCTCTTGTAGGCGTAAACAAGGGCGACAACAAAGCCGTATATGATAAAATTACAGACAAAATAACAAATCTCAGAATATTTGAGGACGAAAACGGAAAAATGAATTTTTCCGTAAGAGATATATCGGGCGGCGTACTTATCGTGCCGAATTTCACGGTATATTCCGACTGCAAAAAAGGCAGAAGACCCGGCTTTGTAGGCGGAGCGACCCCCGACGAAGCGGAAAGTATGTTTAAAGACTTTGTAAATGTAATAAAGTCGTCTTATCATAACATTGAAACAGGCATATTCAGGGCTGATATGCAGGTAGAGCTTGTAAATGACGGCCCTGTTACCATTATTTTAGACAGCGACGAGCTTATGGGAGGTAAGGTATGAGAATAAAGAATTTTCCCAGCCGAATGATGGATACTAACTGCTATGTCATAAGCAGCGGAAAGGATGCTATAGTAATAGACCCCGGTGAAAAAGAGCCAAAGCTTTTAGACTATATAACCGAGGAAGACCTTACGGTAGAAGCCATAATATTAACCCATGGCCATTACGACCATATAGCAGGGGTAGAATGGCTTAAGGAAAACACCCACGCTCCCGTGATCTGCGGTAAAGACGAAGTAAAGGTGCTTAGTTCACCTACCTACAATTTAAGTCCCCTATTCGGCGGCGGCGAGCTTACGCTTGTTCCCGACAGAACACTGGAAGACAACGAGGAAGTCACCTTCGGCGAGCTTAAATTCAAGACTATATTTACACCGGGTCACACAGAAGGCGGTATCTGCCTTTATTTTGAGAATGAAATGGTGCTTGTAAGCGGCGACACACTCTTTGCCATGTCCATTGGCAGAACAGACTTTCCCGGGGGCAGCTATAGAGATATAGTTGACAGCTTGAAAAACAGGCTTATGCCCCTGCCCGATGACACAATAGTGCTTCCCGGTCACGGTCCTAAAACCACAATAGCCACAGAAAAAAGGCTTAACCCATATATGAGAGGCTAAAATAATGGACTATGTTATAAAGGGACACGACTACGGAGATGATATAATTTCAATACTTCAGCTGTTCTACCCCAACAGCGTATATACAAGAATTGAAGCCCCCTCCGAAAGCTGCGTTGTTTCCCGCCTTGAAAACGATAAAATATATACCTCTCTTATTTTAAAGGGAGAGGAAATACAAAATAACATAACCCCCATAACGGCAGACACCGATGTAAAGCGCGAGCTTAAGCTGTCCCTTTACAAGACACTTATGGCACATCATAAAATTTCGCTGCCTTGGGGAGCACTTACAGGGGTAAGACCCGCAAAGCTTGCCACCTCTCTTAAAAAGACGGAAGGTTCTGAACAGGCAGCGGCTTTGGTGCTTAAAAACACCTACTTTGTAAGAGATGATAAAATAAAGCTTGCCCTTGAAGTAGCAAAAAATGAGGAAAAGGCTCTTGCAAAAAGCATACCCGGCTCGGTGGGTTTATATATAGGCATACCCTTCTGCCCTACCCGCTGTCTTTATTGCTCCTTTACCTCATACCCTCTTGATAAATACAGAGAAAAGGTAGACGAATATTTAGACTGCTTAAAGCGTGAGATAGAGTTTTGCGGCTATAACCTTAAGGGTACGCCCATAGAGTCCATATATATAGGCGGCGGCACACCCACCTCTCTTGACGAAAGACAGCTTGACTACCTGCTGACTTGTGTATTTAATAATTTTGACAAACCCCAAGAATTTACGGTAGAGGCAGGACGTCCCGACACGGTGACAGAGGGTAAAATAAAGGTGCTTAAGTCCTTTGGCATTGACAGAATTTCGGTCAATCCTCAGACTCTTAACGACAAGACTCTCCGCCTTATAGGCAGACAGCACACCGTGGCGGAATTTTATAAAGCCTTTGAAACCGCAAGTAGGTTCGGCATAGGTCATATTAACTGCGACATAATATTGGGGCTTCCCGGTGAGGGCGAAGAAGAGGTAAGAAGGACCTTTGAAGGCATAAAAAGCCTTGCTCCCGAAAGCCTTACCGTGCATACTCTCGCGGTAAAGAGAGCCTCACGCCTTAAGGAAACTTTGGAAGAATACAGCCTTGCAGACTTTAGTCTTATGGACAGACTGCTCGGGCTTTCGGCAGAATATACTCAAAATATGGGGCTTATACCCTATTATATGTACCGCCAAAAAAATATGGTGGGCAATTTTGAAAACGTAAGCTATTGCCTGCCGGGGCACGAATGTTTATACAACATTCAGATTATGGAAGAAAATCAGACTATAATAGCCATGGGCTGCGGAGGTTCTACCAAAACCGTAGACCCTGCCACCAACAGAATAGAAAGAATATTCAACGTAAAAAGCGTTGATGATTATATAACAAGAACAGACGAAATGATAGACCGAAAAATAAAAGGTCTTAACTGGAGAAAGGAAACGAAGAATGGATAATAAAGTCACGCCCAAAATACTCCCGGGCTTTATGGAGCTTCTGCCCGAGGAGCAAATTCTATTTAACAGAATTAAAGATGAAATAAAAAATGTATATGAGAGCTTTGGCTTTCTCCCTCTTGATACTCCCGTTATAGAATATTCAGAGGTGCTTCTTGCAAAGGCAGGGGGCGAAACAGAAAAGCAGATATACCGCTTTTCAAAGGGCGACAACGACCTTGCCCTTCGCTTTGACTTAACTGTCCCCCTTGCAAGATATGTTGCTCAGAGATATAACGACCTGACTTTTCCCTTCAAGCGCTATCAGATAAGCAAGGTATATAGGGGCGAGCGTCCGCAAAAGGGTCGTTTCAGAGAGTTTTATCAATGCGACATCGACATTATAGGCAATACCTCCCTTGATATTATATATGATGCGGAAATTCCTGCGGTCATATACAACATATTCAAAAGGCTTGAGCTTGGTGACTTTACAATAAAGCTCAACAACCGTAAAATACTCGGCGGCTTTTTTGAATATATAGGGCTATCGGATAAGACTGCCGATGTTCTTCGCATAATAGACAAAATAGAAAAAATAGGCGCAGACAACGTAAAAACAGAGCTTATAAAACTCGGGGCAGGCGACAACACCCGCCGCATTATGGATTTTGTGTCAATTTCGGGCACAAATGCCGAAAAGCTTGAAAAGCTCAAATCCCTGGGTGTTGAAAACGACACATTTAATGAGGGCGTATCTGAGCTTGAAGAGGTGCTCGGTTATATCGCCATGCTTGGCTGTGATGAAAAGAATTTTGAAATAGAGCTTACCATAGCAAGAGGTCTTGACTACTATACAGGCACGGTTTATGAAACCTTCCTCAATGAATATTCAGCTCTTGGCAGTGTTTGCTCGGGAGGAAGATATGACAACCTTGCGGAATTTTACACAAAGCAAAAGCTCCCGGGGGTTGGGGTTTCCATAGGTCTTACAAGGCTTTTCTATCAACTGCGGGAAATGGAGATAATAAAGCCTGAGGCAAAGACTCTTGTTAAGGCGCTTATACTGCCTATGGATAAGTCGGTGACAGACTTTGCACTTAGTACGGCAAGCCTGCTAAGAAGTCAGGGCATACCCACTGACATTTACCACGAAAATAAAGGTATGAAGCAGAAAATGAAATACGCCAACAAAACAGGCGTTCCCTACGCAATTATAATTGGCGAAAACGAAGTTGAAAACGGCATAGTGATGCTTAAAAATATGAATACAGGCGAGCAGTCGGCAGTAAGACCTACTGAGCTTGCTAATATTATAAAAGGAGATAACTAATATGGCAGAACTTATGAAGGGCTTAAAAAGAAGTATTTACTGCGGCGAAGTGACAGAAAAGCTCGCGGGCAGTGAAGTCACCGTTATGGGCTGGGTACAGCGTAAAAGAGAGATGGGCCCCTTTACGTTTATACTCTTAAGGGACAGAACAGGCATTGTTCAGGTGGTCGTTGACGAAAACAGCTCCGACGGGATAAAGAACAAAACAAAGGAATTAAAGGGCGAGTACGTTCTTGCGGTAAAAGGCACCGTTAATTTAAGAACGGAAAACAACATCAATAAGAATATGAAAACAGGTAAGGTGGAGATCGCCCCAACGGAAATGAGAATACTCAATACTTCAGCAACTCCCCCATTCCAGATCGAAAACAGCGTAAACGTAAGCACAGAGCTAAGGCTTAAATATCGCTATCTTGACCTTCGCCGCCCTATTGTGGCTAACAACATTATGCTTCGCCACAAGACAACTCAGGCAGTAAGAAACTTCCTTACGGAAGAAGGCTTTATTGAAATAGAAACGCCTATGCTTACAAAGTCCACCCCCGAGGGCGCAAGAGATTATCTTGTTCCCAGCCGTGTACATCCCGGCAGCTTTTATGCTCTGCCCCAGTCGCCCCAGCTTTTCAAACAGCTTCTTATGGTTTCGGGCTTTGACAAATACTTCCAGATAGTAAAGTGCTTCAGAGATGAAGACCTCCGCGCAGACAGACAGCCCGAATTTACTCAGATAGATATGGAGCTTTCATTCGTTGATGCTGAGGACGTTATGAGCGTAAACGAAAGACTTATAAAGCACGTATTTAAGGAGATAAAGGGAATAGACCTTGAAACTCCCTTTATTCGTATGCCTTGGCAGGAGGCTATGGATCGTTTCGGTTCAGACAAACCCGACATACGCTTTGGTATGGAACTTCAGAACATAACAGACCTTGTAAAGGATACTGATTTTGTAGTATTCAAGAGCGCCATAGAAGCAGGCGGATCGGTCAGATGTATAGTAGCCCAGGGCTGTGGCTCATTCCCGAGAAAGAAAATAGACTCTCTTGTTGACGTAGCTAAGACCTACGGCGCAAAGGGACTTGCTTGGATAAACGTACAGCAGGACGGCTTTAAGTCAACCATCTCCAAATTCTTCTCGGATGAAAAGCTTAAGGAAATAGCCGACTTTACAGGGGCAAAGCCCGGCGACCTTATACTTATCTGCGCAGACAAAAACAAGGTAGTATGGGATGCACTCGGAGCGCTTCGTCTTGAAGTTGCAAACAGACTTGAAATACTTGACAACAATGAATATAAATTCCTTTGGGTAACGGAATTTCCCCTTTTTGAATATTCGGAGGAAGAACAGAGATATGTGGCTATGCACCACCCATTTACCTCGCCTATGGATGAAGACCTTGACAAGCTGGAGAGCGACCCTGCAAGCGTAAGGGCTAAGGCTTATGACATGGTGCTGAATGGCTGTGAGCTTGGCGGCGGTTCTATAAGAATTTACTCAAGCGACATACAGAACACTATGTTCAAGTGCCTTGGCTTCAGTGCAGAGGATGCTCAGGAGAGGTTCGGCTTCCTGCTTGATGCTTTCAAGTACGGAGCACCGCCCCACGGCGGACTGGCATTTGGTCTTGACAGAATGATAATGCTTATGACAGGCGCAGAGAGCATAAGAGATGTTATCGCCTTCCCCAAGGTTAAAGATGCTTCCTGTCTGCTTACGGATGCGCCAAACGTAGTAGAAGAAAAGCAACTTGAAGAACTTGGAATAGAGCTAAGAAAAAATATTGAAACAGAGGAATAAAATTGACATATAAAGAGGCATTAGACTATTTAAGTAATATGGCAGTTGTAGGCTCTAAACACGGGCTTGACGACTTTCGGGGGCTTCTTAAAGCTATGGGAAGCCCCGAGGCAAGTCTTAAAATAATACACGTGGCAGGCACCAACGGCAAAGGCTCTTTTTGCGGCTATATGGCAAGCATACTTATGGCAGCAGGATATAGCGTGGGAGTATTTACCTCCCCTCACCTTATTAAATATAACGAGCGCTTTTCATATAACGGCAAATATATCTCCGATGACGAGTTGGCAGAGGAAATTGGCATTGTGAAAAAAGCGGCGGAAAGTTATCTTAACGAGGGAGAATGGTTTTCATTTTTTGAGATAATGACAGCGGTGTGCTTTTCTTACTTTTCTAAAAAACAGCCCGATTTTCTCATACTTGAAACAGGGCTTGGAGGTCGCCTTGATGCTACAAATGCAGCAAGCCCCCTGCTCACTGCCATTATGAAAATAGATATAGACCATACTGAATTTTTAGGAAGCACCGTAAAGGAAATAGCTTACGAAAAAAGCGGCATTATTAAGCCCCACACCCCCTGCGTACTTTACCCCGACAATGACGGGGCTTATGGGGTTGTAAAAGCAGCGGCAGAAGGTAAAAATGCTCCCCTTTACTATCCCCGCGACTTGCATATTGATGTGAAGCGTTCCGATATTAAAGGCATATGCTTTGACGTGGTTTGCTCTTATTTTTCATATACAGACATATATTCTAATATGCCCGGGGTTTTTCAGCCTATGAATATAACAACCGTTATTATGGGTATATATGTACTTAAAAGGCTTGGCTATAATATACCTGACTCCGCCATATATGAAGGTATAGCAGAAGCAAAGGTAAGAGGACGTATGGATATAATAAGCCGCTCTCCCCTTATAATTGCTGACGGAGCGCACAATATGAATTCAGCAAGAGAATTTTCAGAGTTTTTGAAGGTATATGACAGAAAAACCACCTTGATAACAGGTGTTTTGAAGGACAAAATGCCCGAAAGACTTATAAAAACTCTTGGGGCATACGCCGACAGAGTTATACTTACAATGCCAAATTCCAAAAGAGCCTACGACCCTTCACACCTTACGGCTAAAGGCTATATGTTTTTTAAAAAACCCGCCGAGGCTTTAAGGGCGGCTATAGACTTTAACGACAGCGATATATTTATAGCAGGATCTTTATATCTTACGGGAGAGATCCTTAAAATTTGCGAGGATGAGTTATTATGATAGATCTTAAAAAAGAAATAGAAAAGTACAGACCCGTACTTGAAATAGACGAAATAGAAGACGACCTGAACAGGGACGAAATAAAGGACATTATGGAGCTTATAACAAGCCTTAAAAGAGATTTATAAGAAAGGCAATATAATATGAAATGTTTAAGATGCGGCAAGGAAATTGCCCCTTATGACGTAGTCTGCCATAACTGCGGAGCAAGAGTTCAGGTTATGAAGCAGATAGACAGAATATCAAATAAATATTATAATAAGGCAATAAGGCAGATAAAAGGCTCTAACCTTAGCGGCGCTCTTGAAAGCCTGGGGCTTTCTGTGGGCTTTAACAGCAAAAACATAAACGCCCTCAACCTTATGGGGCTTGTTTATTTTGAAATAGGCGAAACGGCAAAGGCTATAGAATGTTTTATATTAAGCTCAAACCGTCAGAAGAGAAACAACCGTGCCTTACAATATATAGAGTATATTGACAGAAATATATCCGAAATTGACAAAATGGATATGGGAGCAAAGCTATATAACGAAGTGCTGCACAAAATGAAAAGTGAAAACCTCGGTATGGCAGACCCCAAGAGAATACATCGTGTGCTTGAAACTTCCGCAAAAAAGTTAGAGAGCGCCCTTAAATTTAACTCTAAGCTTTTAAAAGCCATAAACCTTCTTACCCTTTGTTATATAATGCTTGGGGAGCGGAGCAAGGCATTGGAGCTTAACAAAACCGTGCTCTATACAGATGTGACCAACCGTGAGGCAGCCATTTATTTTAACATACTCTGCCCCGACAGAACACGTCCCCCTATTAAGATGACGGAAACAGCGCCTAAGAAGGAAAGCAAGACGGAGGTTTTAACAGCACCCGTGGAAAGTCAGGGCTTTTTCACATCTTCTATGTTTATGGAGGTTGTGGCATTTCTTCTTGGTATTCTTGCCTGTACGGCAGTTTTTGTTTTTCTTGTTATACCCGGTATAAACGAAAACAAGATAGAAAAAACCGCCGAAAACGTGCAGAGCGTGACGGAGGAAAACATATCCTCCTCCGATAATACAGAAGCCGCCCCAAGACCCGGCGCCTCCTCAGAGGACGTAAAGACTAAAGAGGACAATATAAATAAGGCAAAGCAGCTTTGCGACAACTCTTATTATATTGATGCCTGTAGTCTTATATTTAATATGGATCTTACGGGAGTTTCTCCCGAAGGCATAAACACCTACAATGAAATTATGCCAAAGGCAGCCGCAGGCGCTTCAAAGGCTCTTTTAGAGCTTGGTCAGAAGGCATACAACGAGGGAAAGCAGGAGGAAGCAAGCAGCTTTTTAAACAGGGCAAACACTTATGCCGGCACTGCCACAGAAGAGGACGGCAAGCTTTATGAAACAAAGTATACCGTACTTTTCTACCTGGGAAGGATAGCCCTTGACAAGGGCGAAGGCTCGGAGGCGGCAAATATGTTTTCTCAGGTAATACGTTTTCACCCCGACAAAAGATATGTAAACTATGCAGAAGGCTATTTAAACAGCTTAACGGAGGATTAATATGGACTACAAACAAGCAGGAGTAGATGTAACGGCAGGCTATAAGTCTGTAGAGCTTATTAAAAAGGACGTAAAGTCTACCTATCGCCCCGAGGTAATAAACGATCTTGGCGGCTTTGGAGGTCTTTTTGACTTAGGTAACGCTAAAAATATGGATAAGCCCGTATTGGTATCGGGCACCGACGGCGTAGGCACAAAGCTTAAAATTGCTTTTCTTACAGATAAACACAATACTGTAGGTATAGACTGCGTGGCAATGTGCGTAAACGACATAATCTGCAGCGGAGCAGAGCCCCTTTTCTTTCTTGACTATATCGCCTGCGGCAAAAACTATCCCGAAAAAATAGCCGAAATAGTAAGCGGTGTGGCAGAAGGCTGCAGACAGGCAGGCTGCTCGCTTATTGGCGGCGAAACTGCGGAAATGCCCGGCTTCTACCCCGAGGACGAATATGACCTTGCAGGCTTTACCGTTGGGCTTATGGACGGAGCTAAAGTAATAGACGGCAGCAATATGAAATCGGGAGATGTGCTTATAGGCATAGCTTCAAGCGGAGTACATTCTAACGGCTATTCACTTGTAAGAAAAATATTTGAACCGAATAAAGAAAATGTAAACGAATATATAGACGAGCTTGGCACTACTCTGGGAGAAGCTCTGCTTGTACCTACCAAAATTTATGTAAAGCCTGTACTTGATCTTATTTCTAAAGTCGAAGTAAAGGGCATAAGCCATATTACAGGTGGCGGCTTTATAGAAAATGTGCCCCGTATGATGGGCAAAGGCTTGAAGGCCGTTATAAAGGAAGGCTCTTATCCTATTCCCCCGATTTTCACTCTTATTGAAAAAAGAGGAAATGTTGAGAGAATGTCTATGTACAACACCTTTAATATGGGTATAGGTATGGTTATTTGTGTAAGCAAGGACGATGCAGAAAAGACCGTAAAAATACTTGAAGAAAACGGCGAAAAGGCATATGAGATAGGTTATGTAGAGGAAGGCAGCGGAGTCCGTATAATCAGGGAGGTATAATATGCTTAGGATAGGAGCGCTTGTTTCCGGCGGAGGGACAAACCTGCAAAAAATAATAGACGGCGTAAACAGCGGTTATATAAAGGGCGAGATAGTTTCTGTTGTAAGCAGCAGCCCTAAGGCTTATGCCTTGGAGCGAGCAGCAAAAAACAACATAGACACCTCTGTAATAAGACTTAAAGACTATGAAAACAGAAAAGCATATTCCGAAGCCCTTGTAAAGCATTTTAAGGAAAAGAATGTTGGGCTTATAGTGCTTGCAGGCTTTATGATAATACTTGATCCTGTGTTTGCAGAGGCTTTTCCCAATCAGATCATGAATATACACCCTGCTCTTATACCCTCATTTTGCGGAGAGGGCTTTTACGGACTTCACGTACACGAGGCAGCTCTTGCAAAGGGCATAAAAATAACGGGAGCCACCGTGCATTTTGTAGACGGCAAGGCTGACAACGGACCTATTATAATACAAAAGGCAGTTGAAGTGAGGGACGACGATACTCCCGAAATTCTCCAGAAGAGAGTTATGGAGCAGGCGGAATGGATAATTTTCCCTAAGGCAGTGGCACTTTTTGCCGAGGGCAGAATAAAGGTAGAGAAAAACAAAGTCAAAATTTCAAGGGGTGACAAAGCATGAAGGTTTTAGTTATAGGAAGCGGCGGAAGGGAGCACGCTATTATACACAAGCTCCTTGAATCTGACAAAATAGATAAAATATATTGTGCACCGGGAAACGGCGGCATATCTGCCGAGGCAGAGTGCGTTGATATCGGCGCAACGGATATACCTAAGCTTGTTGACTTTGCCAAGAGCAACAGCATTGATTTTACCGTTGTAGGTATGGACGATCCCCTTGTAATGGGAGTTGTCGATGCCTTTGAAGAAGCCGGGCTCAGGGTGTTTGGTCCTAAAAAGAACGCCGCTATTATAGAAGGCTCTAAGGCTTTTTCTAAGGAGCTTATGAAAAAATATGGCATACCTACAGCTAAGTATGAGATATTCGACGACTTTGAAAAGGCTCTTGCTTATGTAAAAACACTTACTCCGCCTATAGTTCTGAAGGCTGACGGACTTGCCTTGGGCAAGGGTGTGCTTATTTGCGCCGACTACAAGGAGGCTGAGGACGGACTTAAGGAAATAATGGTGGATAAGAAATTCGGCTCAAGCGGCAATAAGATAGTTATTGAGGAATTTCTTACAGGCCCGGAGGTTTCCGTGCTTTCATTCTGTGACGGCAAGACAGTTGTGCCAATGGTTTCCGCACAGGATCACAAGAGAGCGCTTGACAATGATGAAGGACTTAACACAGGCGGTATGGGCACTTTTTCTCCCAGCAGAGTTTACGGCGAAAAGGAAGCTAAAGAGGCTATGGAGAAGATATTTCTGCCCACTGTTGATGCGCTTAATAAAGAAGGCAGGACTTTCAAAGGCATAATCTATTTCGGACTTATGCTTACAAAGGATGGACCAAAGGTAATAGAATATAACTGCCGTTTTGGTGATCCCGAAACTCAGGTAATTCTGCCAAGGCTTAAATCGGATCTTCTTGAAATATTCGAGGCTTGCGTTGACGGCACACTTGACAAACTTGACATTAAGTGGGATGACGGCGGCGCCTGCTGTGTAGTAATGGCATCGGGAGGATATCCCGTAAGCTATGGCAAGGGCTACGAAATAAGCGGCATTGAAGATGCCGAAAAAGACCCTGCCGTAAAGGTATATCATGCAGGAACTGCTGTTAAAGACGGCAAGTATGTCACAAACGGCGGCAGAGTAATAGGTGTCACCGCTGTGGGAGCAAATCTTGACGAGGCCATTAAGACCGCTTATAAGGCAGTTGATAAAATAGACTTTAAAGATAAGCACTTCCGTCACGATATTGGCATTAAAAATTATAAATAAAACAAATTTGCCCCGCCCCCAAAAACGTCCGCAGGACGTTTTTGGGGGCGGGGCCGCGGGGGCGAGCGGGGGATGCTGACCGAGAGAGCAGAGGGACAGACGCCAAAGCGTCTGTCCCTCTGCTCTCTCGGTCAGCATCCCCCGCTCGCCCCCTCAAACCGCAGTCTGGTCGGCAAAAGGTTTATTATGTCGGTAAGGAAAGATTTTATGTATTATAATTCGTGAAGCTTTGAAATATAAAGATCATGCTTATCTCTTTCATCAATTATATTTTGTATTGAGTCATGCACATACACAGGTGTAAAAACGTGACCCTTTTTATAATAATCGCTATAGGTGGTTATATATCTGTCGGGAAATTTCAGCATATAATAGAGAAGCTTAAGCTGTCTGTCGCCAAGAGGACAAATAGAAGTGTAGGTTTTTATAATTTCGCAAATATCCATCTGCGGAAAGGTACATTTTTTTAAATATCTGCTTATAAGCTGCTTTATATCTTCAAGCTGAGATGATACGCTTAAGTTTAACAGATCGGTCATATACACCCCTGACGAATTTATGTACATAGTTTCTTCATCCACATTATTGACGGCTATCCTCCCCTCACGTCTTGCCCGTGACTCCTCCGTCTTATATCCGAATTTATAAAGACCTTCAACGGAGCTTTCTCCAAGCTTTAAAAAGTAGTCATAGTTTTTAATAAAAATGTAGTCTATATCGTCTAAGCGGCGTTTGCGCCCTACCAGTCTTTTTAGTCTTTTAAGCTCCTTCAGCATATTTAAAAAGCTCTCTGTTATGTCGCCCCCTAAGTAAGAACCAAATTCTTCAAGAGCGCCAAATACGGCGGTTTTGTGTAAGCCTGCAAAGGCTTTAACGATCTCCTTCATATGGACGACATCAGTATAATCGGGGGTCTGGCAGTCTCTCACGGCAGCCGTCATTATGTAATTTGCGCCCTCAAGCTCAAAGTAAGGCAGCCCTTGGGCAGAGCGCTCAAACATTTCTATACGCCTGAAGCCCTTGCGCCTTATACGCTCCTTTATGCAGTCACAAAACATTATTCTGTCTTTATCGGCGCTTACCCGCCTTATAATAAAGCTGCCCCGCTCAGACTTTACAATATACATATATTTGATCTTCTTTATATATTTTGGCTTTATATTAAAGCCCTCCGGTATTCTTTCATCTAAAATATCCATCATTTTCCTCCTTGTTTGTCTTAAACAGGCACACCTTCTTCGAGTCTGTTTATAAAAATATATTCAAAAAAAACACCATATATTACAACTTGCCATTGAAAAAGATTTTTAATAATGTTATACTTATAATAAGAAAGTATTGATTTAAAGAAGAAATAAAGATTCTACGGCGTTTTTATGTCGTTTGGAGATCATTTACGGAGGCAGTTTTATATGTGCGGATTTTGCGGCTTTACCGGTAAAATCGACCAAAGAGGTAAAGTAATAAATGAAATGATGGATAAGATAGTTCACAGAGGGCCCGATTCCAGCGGATCATATGTGAGCAAGGAGGTTTGCTTAGGCTTCAGAAGACTCAGCATTATCGACCTTTCGGAAGGCGACCAGCCTATATATAACGAAACAGGCGATATAGCCATCGTATTTAACGGCGAGATATATAATTATAAAGAGATAAGAAAAACTCTTGAAGATAAACACACTTTCAAAACCAATTCAGACACCGAGGTTTTGGTTCATCTCTATGAAGAAAAGGGCGAGGACATGCTTAACGACCTGCGAGGTATGTTTGCCTTTGTCATCTACGACGGCAGAGATGGCAGCCTTTTTGGCGCAAGAGATTTCTTTGGCATAAAGCCCTTCTACTATGGCGAGTTTGAGGGTCATCTCTTATTCGGCTCTGAAATAAAGAGCTTTTTGCCTCACCCCTGCTTTAAGAAAGAAGTAAACAAAGTAGCCCTTGAAAATTATCTCACATTCCAATATTCAGTGCTTGACGAAACATTTTTTAAAGGCGTATACAAATTAAGACCCGGTCATTATTTAAAATATAAGGACAATAAGCTGGAAATAAAGAGATATTTCGATCCTATGTTTGAGCCCAAGGACGGTCTGCTTCAAGATGCTATAAAGAATGTTGAAGATGTAATGCAGAACTCTATAAAGGCTCACAAAATAAGCGACGTTGAGGTAGGCTCCTTCCTTTCAAGCGGCGTTGACTCATCTTATGTAGCTGCTACCTTCAACGGCGACAAGACATTTACCGTAGGCTTTGACTACGACAATTACAACGAAATAAGCTATGCAACCGCCCTTTCAGAAAAGGTGGGCATAGCAAACTACAACAAAACCATTACTACCGAAGAATATTGGAACGCTATCAGCAAGGTGCAATATCACATGGACGAGCCTCTTGCAGACCCTTCGGCTATAGCGCTTTATTTTGTGGCAAATCTTGCTTCACAATATGTAAAGGTTGCTCTTTCGGGGGAAGGCGCGGACGAGTTTTTCGGCGGCTACAACATATATAAGGAGCCTATGGATACAGCAGTAATGCGTATTTTCCCCAAGCCAATAAGAAAGCTTTTGGCAAAGGCAGTCAGCCTTATACCCTTCCATTTCAAGGGCAAGAGCTTCCTTATAAGAGCTTCTCAGTCAGTTGAAGAAAAATTCATAGGCAACGCAAAAATGTTTGAAAAGGCAGAAAGAGAGGCTATTCTCAAAGACCCTTCAGGCAATTACGACTACAAAGAAATAACAAAGCCTTACTACGACAAGGTGAAGGGGCTTGACGATGTAACAAAAATGCAGTTTATAGACCTTAACCTGTGGCTTGTAGGTGATATTCTTCTTAAGGCAGACAAAATGAGTATGGCAAACTCACTTGAGGTAAGAGTACCCTTCCTGGATAAGGAGGTATTTAAAGTGGCCTCTAAAATACAGTCTGACTACAGGGTAAACCGTCAGGCTACAAAATATGTATTCCGTATGGCGGCAAAGGAGCATGTGCCCGATGAGACCGCTGTAAAGAAAAAGCTGGGTTTCCCTGTTCCCATACGTATATGGCTCAAGGATGACAAATATTATAATATAGTCAAGGAGGCTTTCACAAGCAAGGCGGCAGAGGAGTTTTTCCACACCGATAAGCTCGTTCATTACCTTGACAACCACAAAAAGGGCAAAGAGGACAACTCAAGAAAGATCTGGACTATATATATGTTCCTGTTGTGGCATAAAGAATTTTTTGAAAATTAATAATTTGCCGTATATATATACGGAAAACCACCCAATCTACCGGGGCGTCGGGGGCGAGGGGGCATAGCGTGAAGCGACAGAGGCTCCTGCGGGAGCCTCTGTCGCTTCACGCTATGCCCCCTCGCCCCCGACCCATCCCACCCACCCTCCCCTCACGCCGCTAAAGCGGCAGGAGGGGCGGGTGGGCGGGATGGAACACACTACTCAAAAACCAAAGGAGGATGCAAAATGTCAGATTGTTTTTTCTGCAAGATCGCAAAGGGAGAAGTTCCCACAAACACAGTATATGAGGATGATGATTTCAGAGTTATATTGGATATAGCTCCTGCCAACCCGGGCCACTGTCTTATAATACCTAAAAAGCACTCGGCTAATATTTACGAAACCGACGACGAAGTGCTTGCAAAGGCAATGGTGCTGGCTAAAAAAATGGCAGTTAAGGTTAAAAAGGCTACAGGCTGCGACGGCGTAAATATTATGCAGAATAACGAAGAAGCCGCAGGTCAGACTGTGTTCCATTTTCATATGCACATTATACCCAGATATGATGGCGACAAGGCATTAAGCTATAAAACCATGAAGCAAACAGACGAGGAGTTTGCCGAAATGAGGCAAAAGATCACCGCTTTATGAAGCTTATAAAAACTATAATAATTTTTGCCGCTATACTTGTGGGGCTATACTTTTTTACGGCTAAAATAGATATATCGGATGAGTCGGATGAGGTTACAGCTATAAATACGACTGAAGTGGCCGAAACGGAACCGATCTCTTACGAAGAGCCTGCCGAGGATGCGCAAAATGACATTCCACGCCCTGCTATAGAGAACTTTTATGACTTTACGGCAGATGAGCTTGACCTTGAAAATATGGATTTTGTAGGGGTTCTGCAAGTGGAAAGCCGTGATGAATGGCTTAAATATGTTGACAGTTGTATAGACCGAGGCTTTCACTACATTCTTTTCAGCACGCCAACAGATGTTGAGTATGACGTGCAGTCCATTATGGACGGCTATCCTGTTACGGGCATAGTTATAACCACTATAACAGGCGGCGACAAAGTAATTAAGGCGTATAAGCTCTCCTACACTATGTCGGAGGAAATTTTAAGAAAGCTGAAAAACGGCGCCGAGCTCACCGACGAAAAGCAAATTGCCGCTTATGAAAGGGCAAAGGCGTTTACCGATAGTCTTGCGGGTATGTCAGACTATGAAAAGTCGCTGGCAATACACAATTATGTCTGCGAAAACCTCAGCTATGTAAAGGAGTCTGAAGGCGAGGATGTTATAAGCTGTTATGCAGGGCTTGTAGGCGGCAAAGGCAACTGTCAGGCGTATACCGATTCTTTTAATCTGCTGTGCGGACTTGCAGGCATTAATAGCGGCAGAATAACAGGTTCGGCCGCAGGAGAGGACCACAGCTGGAATTATATAGCACTCGACGGCAAATATTATTTTACCGACTGCACTTTCGACGACGGAGTGACGGACGAAGACAGGGGCTATGGTATGTTTTACTTCAATCTGCCCTACCCTGTAATTTCAATAAATCACGTCGCCAAAACCATTCCCGAGGGCTGTGAGCTTGCCGATAGCTTGGATAACAACAATTTTTACGTAAGAAACGGTTGGTATGCAAACACTCCCGATGAGCTTGCCCGGGTATATAATAACATAGCAAATGTGTCATACACGGGTGAAATACTTTATAATACGGCAAACGGCAATAAGGAGCTTACAGATATTTTTGTAAGTAACCCTAAGGGATATTCTAAAATAAACACATCCAAATTTTCATTTGATGATTATGAGGTAATTAAGTTTAACCTCAGTTAATGATTTTAAAAAGACCGTCCTAAAATATACAGACGTATATATGCGGACGGCTTTTTTGCGGCGTAAAATCTGTGATTTTTTTATAGGTTCAAACTGAAAATAGCTCTAAAATATATTTGCATTTAGGTGAAATTGTGTTATAATTAAATGAAGTAATATTTTTTTGGGAGGAGATCATTATGGGAGAATTTAAAGGCGAAATAAGCAGTATTCAAATCACCGAAGATGTAATTTCAAGTATAGCCGCAGCGGCTGCTCTTGACACCGAGGGCGTAGCAGGCTTGGAGATCGACAGTGACAACGGCTTTTTAGGTTTATTTTTCAGAAAAAACATCATAAACGGCGTTGAAATCGAATTAAAAGGCAGCGAAGTAAGCCTCGGGCTTGGCGTACTTGTTTATTTTGGCTGCAAGCTCAATGAAATTGGCGTGCAGATACAGAAAAACGTTAAGGAAGCTGTTGAAAATATGGCAGGTCTTAAGGTAAAAAAGATAAATATAAGCATTGTAGGCATAGAAAAGAAAGAAGCGGCTCCTGAGGTCAGCGAAAAAGAAGCAGACAACTTACCTGAGGAAGACACCGTTATTAATTAAAGGTGAGGTTATGAGCAGACACATCGACAGAACTCATGTTTTTAAGCTTGTTTTTCAAATAGGCTTTTTGGGCGCAGAAGAAGTTGGAAATAAGCTGGAGGAATATTTAGACGAAAATCTTACAAACAAGGACGACCGCGCTTTTATAACAGAGGAATTTAAAGGCGTTGTTAAAAATCTTGACGAAATAGACAGCGCTATAAAAAATGCTGCCATAGGCTGGAGTTTGGAGCGCATAGACAAAACCGACATTGCCATTTTAAGGCTTGCCGCATATGAGATAATGTACTGCGACATACCTGATGCTGTGGCAGTGAATGAGGCTGTTCTTTTAGCGAAGGAATTTTCGGGAGATAAAGCGCCGGGCTTTGTAAACGGTCTGCTTGCCCATATAATAAAGGAAAAATCATAATGGAAAAGATGATATATTCTGTATCTCAGATAAACAACTATGTTAAAAAGCTTTTTGACAGAGATGCCTTTCTTTCTGAGGTTTATGTCAGAGGAGAAATTTCAAATCTTAAAATTCATTCCTCGGGGCATATATATTTTACACTTAAAGACAAAACAGCGCAGATAAGCTGTGTTATGTTTTCGTCTTACGCCGACAGGCTCAGATTTTTGCCCGAAAACGGCATGAAGGTGACAGTCTGCGGTACGGTTTCTCTTTATGAAAAAACAGGTGCTTATCAGCTATATGTACGCATAATAGAGCCTGAAGGCTTGGGTTCTCTTTATCTTGCCTACGAAAAGCTGAGGCAGCGCCTTGCAAAGGCAGGGCTGTTTGATGAAAAGTATAAAAAGCCCCTGCCCAAATATCCAAAAACCGTAGCCGTTATCACATCCCCTACGGGGGCGGCAGTAAGAGATATTATAAGCATAGCCCAAAGACGAAACCCCAATGTGGAGTTAGTTGTTGTTCCCGTTATTGTTCAGGGTGAAACGGCAGCCGACTCAATAGCTTCTGCAATAGAAGACGTAAACAGCTGGGCAAAAGCCGATGTGATAATAGTAGGCAGAGGCGGCGGCAGCTTAGAAGATCTGTGGGCATTTAACGAAGAAAAGGTTGCAAGAGCCATATTCTACTCAAACATTCCCGTAGTTTCTGCCGTAGGTCACGAAACAGACTACACGATCTCCGACTTTATTGCCGATTTTCGTGCCCCTACCCCTTCCGCAGCCGCTGAAATAGTTATTAAAAAATCGGATGATATAAACAATAAAATAACACTCCTTTTAAACAGCATAAACGATAATATGCAGTTTATTTTAAGAGATTTAGGCCTTGCTCTTGACATTCACAAAGCCTTCTTTGCTTCCGACTTTGAAGCGAACAAGGTTGGAGATGCAGCTATATATGTGTCAAGACTTTCAGAGGATATAAATAACTCTCTTAAAAATAAACTTAATAATATTAAAAACAGATATGAGCATAGCAAAGCCCTGCTTAATTCTCTTTCACCTATAAGGGTGGTAGACAGGGGTTATGTAATAGTCACTGCCTCAGACGGCACTTCCATCACCTCCGTAAATGATATAAACGAAGGCGACGAGGTAAGTCTAAGGTTTAAAGACGGCAGAGCTTCCGCTCGGATTGGAGAAATAAATGGCAAAGAAGACTTTTGAAGACAATTTACAAAGACTTGAAGAAATAGCAGAGCTTATGGAAAGCGAAGAAACAACTCTTGAAAGCTCTCTTAAGCTCTATAAGGAAGGCATAGACCTGTGTGTAAAGTTAGGTGAAAAACTTGAAGACGTGCAGCAGCAGGTAAACATACTTAAGAAAACCGCTGAGGGCGCATTTGAAAAAAAGCCATTTGATACTTTGGAGGAATAATATGAAAAACTCTCTGAATGAAAGAATAGACCTTATAAATTCAAATTTTAAAAAATATCTTTCTCCCATATATCCCGAGCTTATATATGAGGCTATGGGCTACAGCGTGTTTGCAGGGGGCAAAAGACTGCGCCCTTTGCTGCTGATCGGCGCTTGTGAGGCTGTAGGCGGCAATATAGAGGATGCTCTCCCCTTTGCCTGTGCTATAGAAATGATACACACCTATACCCTCATACACGACGACCTGCCCGCAATGGATAATGACGACTACAGGAGAGGCAAGCTCACCTGTCACAAAAAATTTTCTGAAGATATTGCAATTTTAGCAGGTGACGGACTTTTAAACTTAGCCTTTGAAACAATGCTTGAAACAGCTTCACAGAAGCGTGATTTTAAGTATGTTGATGCTGCTCTTACCATAGGAAACCTCTGCGGAGTAAAGGGCACCGTGGGAGGTCAGGTGGTAGATCTTCTCTCTGAAGATAAAAAGGCAGACGAAAAAACACTTTTATATATACACGACAAAAAAACGGCCGCGCTCATACAGGCGGCGCTTATGGCAGGAGCTATCATTGGCGGCGGCTCAAAAGACGACATTTCCAAATTTGAAAGCATAGGCTATGACCTTGGCATAGCCTTTCAGATAAAGGATGACATACTGGATGTTACAAGCACAACAGAAGTGCTTGGCAAGCCCGTAGGCAGCGACGATAAAAACAACAAATCTACCTACATTTCCATTTTCGGAATGGAAAAAGCGCAAAAGGACTATAAGGAGCTTTCGGAAAGGGCTTCCCAAAAGCTGAAGGACTTTGGAGATGGGGCAAATTTCCTGTATGAATATTCCAAATTACTGACGGATAGGATAAATTAACAGAACCGGTGAACAAATATGAAGTTTTTGGACAAAATCAACTCACCTGAGGATCTCAGAAAAATAGACATTAAAAATCTTCCTAAGGTAGCGGAGGAGATAAGGCAGTTTTTGGTTGACTCCGTATCTAAAACGGGCGGTCACCTTGCCTCAAATCTTGGGGTTGTAGAGCTGAGCATAGCCCTGCACTATTGTTTTGACACCCCTAAGGATAAAATTATCTGGGACGTGGGTCATCAGGCTTATGTGCATAAAATACTTACAGGCAGACGTGATGACTTTCCTACCCTGAGAAAGCTTGACGGTCTTTCGGGCTTTCCCAAAACGGAAGAAAGCAAATATGACACTTTTAACGTAGGGCACTCCTCTACGTCTATTTCTGCTGCTGACGGTATGGCGGCGGCAAGAGATCTTAACAATGAAAATTACAATATAGTTTCGGTTATAGGTGACGGCTCTTTCACAGGGGGCATGGTATATGAGGCGCTTAACAACGTAGGTCGAAAAAAGACAAAACTTCTCATTATATTAAATGACAACGGTATGTCTATATCAAAAAATGTTGGCTCTATGAGCGCCTACCTAACCAAGCTGCGCGCCTCAAAAGCCTACACCGAAGCAAAGTCTGACATTAAATTTGCCTTCGATAAAGTCCCTGTTGTAGGTGAAAAGGCTAAAAATATTGTCATCAAGTCTAAAAAAAGCCTTAAAAAAGCCATTATTCCCGGAGAGTTTTTTGAGGGACTCGGCATAAATTATATGGGACCCATTGACGGAAACAATGTAAAGGAACTTATAAGAACTCTCAATAAATTAAAGCGCTTAAATGAGCCTGTACTGCTTCATATTTACACCAAAAAGGGCAAGGGATATGCCCCTGCCGAAGCCAAGCCCGATAAATATCACGGTGTTGGCGCTTTCGATGTAGAAACAGGCGAACCCTTAAATAAAACCACAGGAGAGACCTACGGAGCTATTTTTTCAAAAGCCCTTATTCGTCTTGCCTCTACCAAAAAGAAGATCTGCGCCATAACGGCAGCTATGCCCGACTCTACAGGCATAGGCAATTTCAGCAGATTTTACCCAGAAAGAACATTTGACGTAGGCATAGCCGAACAGCACGCAGTCACATTTGCGGCAGGGCTTGCTATTTCAGGCTATATACCTGTTTTTGCAGTATACTCGACCTTTCTTCAGCGAAGCTACGACCAGCTACTCCACGATGTATGCCTGCAAAATCTCCACGTTATATTTGCCATAGACAGAGCCGGCATTGTAGGCGATGACGGCGAGACCCATCAGGGAGTTTTCGACATATCCTTCCTTTCTCACATGCCAAATATGACGGTTCTTGCACCTTGTAATAAGCGAGAGCTTAAGGATATGCTTGAATACGCCGTGTCAAACAAAGGTCCTTGTGCCATAAGATATCCTAAAGGCGTATGCTGTGACGTGCTTAGCGGCAGCACAGCCCCCATTGAAACGGGAATGGCTCAGAAGGTATATGATGGCAAGAAAATAGCCCTTGTTTCCTTCGGCACTATGATGAAAAACACTCTTGAAGCCTACAGCGCACTTATTAAGGCAGGTTTTGAGCCGGCAGTGTACAACGCAAGATTTGCCTCCCCTATTGCAGATGAATTTATAGAAGAGCTTAAGGGCTACGACTACATTTTCACGGTGGAAGACAATATAGGCGCAGGAGGCTATGGCAGCAATCTCGCCTGCCGTCTTGTGGAAAAAGGCATTTTTAAGAAGTTTCACAACTTTGCCTTTCCCAAGGCTTTTATACCCGCAGGCACAAGAGATCAGCTTTTTGAAAAATACGGCTTAGACGGCAAAAGCATAGCCAACACTGTATGGGAATTTGTAAAAAATGGAAAAAATCAGACTTGATATATATGTAAAAAATAAGCTCAACATTTCAAGAACAGAGGCGGCAAGGCTTATAGAAGAAGGCTTTGTAAAGAAAAACGGCATATCCGTAACAAAGCCCTCTTTCCCTACAAACGGCGACTGTATAGTAATTGATAAAAGCGGTTTAAGCGTTTATGTAGGTCGGGGCGGCTTAAAGCTTGAAAAGGCAATTAAAATGTTTAAGCTTGACATAAAAGACAAGGTCTGTTTAGACGTGGGCGCTTCCACAGGGGGCTTTACACAGTGTATGCTTCTTGCAGGGGCAAAGCAGGTGTATGCCGTAGACGTTGGCAGCGGTCAGCTTGCCCGGCAGCTCCTTACCGACCCCCGTGTTGTTTCTATGGAGCAGACCAACATATTGGATATAGAAAATCTTGAGCATACCCCCGATTTTGTAACGGTGGATGTTTCATTTGTTTCAATTACACTTATACTTAAAAAGTTAAGTTCCCTTATATCCCCTGCTGCGGAAGGTGTTTTTCTTATAAAGCCCCAGTTTGAAGCGGGCAAGGGAGCAGGAAAAAAGGGAATTGTAAAAGACAGGAAGGTTCATTTGCGGGTGCTTGAGGATATTTTGGCATTTACCCAAAACACAGGCTTTTCAGTCAAGGGGCTTACCCCCTCCCCTATAAAGGGCGGTGACGGAAATATAGAATATCTTATGTATGTTTCCAAAGGCAAGGCAGAAAATAACCTGCCCTACCAAAGGATAAAGGAAATTGTTGCTGAGGCTTTTACTTCTTTAAAATAGGCAGAGAATTATGAAAAAAATAGGCTTAATAACCAACTACGAAAGAGATAAAGAGCTAAAATATACCAAAGAAACAGCCGACTTTTTGCTCTCTCAGGGCTGCACGGTCCTTACAGACCAAAAGTTAGGGCTAAGGCTTGGGCTTAAGACCTATCTACAGTCTTATATGCAGGTATACGGCGAGGCAGAAATGCTTATAGTGCTCGGCGGTGACGGAACCATACTTAGCGCAGCAAGGCACGCCGCCCTTTACGACCTGCCTATTTTCGGCATAAACTTAGGCAGTCTTGGCTATCTTGCAGGGGCAGAGCGCTCCGAGGGCAAGACAGCTATAAAAAAGGTTCTTGCGGGGGAATATGCAGTTGAGAAGAGAATGATGCTTCAGACTGTAGGCTCAGACAAGCGGCTTTTTATAGGGCTTAACGATATATATGTGAGGAACAAGGAGGCCGCCCACATGCTTAAAATCGGCTTATGGGTAAACGACCGCTATATAGACGACTACAAGGGCGACGGCATTATAATAGCTACCCCCACAGGCTCTACGGCGTACAACTTATCCGCAGGCGGACCTGTGCTTAAGCCCGACACGGAGCTTATGACTATTACACAGATCTGCCCTCACAACCTCTACGCAAGACCCTTAGTGATAAGCGGTGATGATGAGGTGTCTATCTCTATAGAGGGCGACTCTCTCGGCGTAGTATTTATAGACGGCGTACTTTCTTCAGAGCTTGGCAAGGGTGAAAGGGTCACAATAAAAAAGGCGGACTACTATACACGCCTTATAAAAACAACTTCACTTAGCTTTTATGATATATTGAGAAGTAAAATGGCATGGCAGCAGAGGGACTGATTATGAAAAACAGAAGACGCGAAAAAATTTTAGAAATTATAAATAAAAAGGACATATACACACAGGAGGAGCTTACGGGGCTGCTTGTTGACGAGGGCTTTTCTGTCACTCAGGCAACGGTGTCAAGAGACATAAGGGCGCTTAAGCTGGTAAAGACTCACGGCAGTGACGGCAAGCTTAAATATACCTCCATACTGTCTTCGGGAGACAACAGCTATGGCAGAATAAGGCTCATATTCCGTGAGGGCATAACCTCCGCCAGAGCCGCAGGCAATATAGTTGTCATAAAAACACTCTCAGGCATGGCAAACGCCGTTTGCACAGGCATTGATGCCCTTGAAAATCATGAGATTTTGGGCACTGTTGCAGGTGACGACACTATAATGGTAGTTGTGGAAAACGAGGCTGTGGCTAAGAGGCTTGTTGAAAGTATAGGCTCCGACAACGAATAAGGTGATGTTATGCTATCCGAAATTTATATTAAAAATATAGCCATAATAGACGAGATAAGCATTAGCTTTGGCGAGGGGCTTAATATACTCTCAGGTGAAACAGGCGCAGGCAAGTCTATAATAATTGACTCCATCAATTTTGTATTGGGAGAGCGAGCATCTAAAGACATTATAAAGCACGGCAAAAATGAAGCCTTTGTTTCCGCACTTATGAATGTGGAAAGTGAAAATGCCATTTCTGCCATACGGGATATGGGCGTAGAAATGGAAAGCGGCGGAGAATTGCTGCTTTCCCGCTCCATAAACACCTCAGGCAGAAACACCTGTAAAATAAACGGCCGCCCTGCTTCGGTCACTATGCTTAAGAGCATATCTTCTCTTCTTATAGACATTCACGGTCAACACCAACACCAAAGCCTGCTTGACCCAAAGCGCCACATAGGTCTGCTTGACATATTCTGCGGTGATGAGCTTCAAACCGCCCTATCAGAAAACGAACGCCTTTTTAAAAAATTCAAAGACAGCAGAAAACAGCTCGCCGCCCTTTCGGGGCTTGGCAAAGACAGAGAAACAGCCATTTCTATATTGGAATTTCAGATAAACGAAATAGATGAAGCCAAAATAAAGGTGGGCGAGGAGCAGAAGCTTAAGGAAAAACAGGCATTTCTTTTTAATGCCGCAAAAATAAAGGAGCTTTCAAACAATATTATAAATCTCCTTTACAGAAGCGAAGGCTCTGCCGCCGAAAAAATCGGCGACTCCGTTGGTATGCTTATGAGCCTTGCCAAATTAGACAACTCTGTGAATGAAAATATAGCCTCTTTGGAGGACATAAGCGACAGGCTCTCCACTATTACGGAAATTATGCGTGATTATGCCGAAAAGGCAGACGTAAGCGACAACGAGCTTGCAGAGGTAGACAGGCGCATAGAAAAGATAAAGCGCATTACGGCAAAATACGGCGGAAATGAAGAAGAATGTCTTAAATTTTATAATGAAGCAAGTGAAAAGCTCCAAGCCATTTTAGACAGTGAAGAAAAGGCAAAGGAGATAAATAAGGTAATAGCATCAGAGAAAAAGGAGATATATAAAACCTGCCTTAAAATTTCCGAAATTAGGCAGAAATATGCCGAAAAAATCGAAAAGGAAATAGAGGAAAATCTCCATCAGCTTGGCATGGAAAATGCAGCCTTTAAAATAAACATATCAAGACGTCGCACCTTTGACAAATCGGGTATGGATGAGGTGGAATTTTTCATTCGCACCAACAAGGGCGAAGACCTTAAAAGGCTTGCGGAAATAGCCTCAGGGGGCGAAATGAGCAGAGTTATGCTCTCCATCAAATCAGCCCTTGCAGGCTGTGACGATATAGAAACCTTTATTTTTGACGAGATAGACACGGGCATTTCAGGCAGAACGGCCCAGCAGGTGGCAGTCAGAATGTCGGCTCTTGCAAAAACAAATCAGATATTGTGCATAACCCACCTGCCCCAGATATGCGCCGTAGGTGACAACAACTATCTCATTGAAAAAATAATAGAAAATGACGAAACAAAAACCATCGTCAAAAAGCTTGACGAAGAAAGCATAATAGGCGAAATAGCCCGTCTTACAGGCGGCGCAGAAATAACGGATGCTACACTTATCGCCGCAAAAGACTTAAGAAACGGCAAAAACGCCGTGAAGTGAGGTATATATGAAAAAGCTGATATTTACTATGCTGATAGCCGCTTTTGCTCTTGGCGGATGCAGCAAAAATGATAAACTTACAACAGAGTCCAACGAGGTTGGCGAGGCAAACACCGAAAACAACCAAAGCGCCGAAAGCTCGGATAGCACAGCAGATCCCTCTGACGGCTTCACATATTTCTTTAATTCTTATACCAAAACCGAGCTGGCAGAAAGCCTTACGAAGGATATGAATGTAAATATGTCACTTTCGGGGGATCAATTTGACCCCTACGACATTATCACCACCAGCAATACCCAATGTGTAAACAACAACAACGACTACAGTGCGCATTTTACCACCTCAGACCTTGTTGACGGCGAGGAAATAAAGAGCGAAAGCTATTACGGAAACGGCTATGCCTACTTTACCTCTGAGGGCAAAAAATACAAGCAGTCCATATCTTGGGATAACGCAAAGAGCTCCATTCAAGGCTCGGCGTTCAAATTAGTGGCATACACGGTAAAAGATGCCACGGTCACTGACAACTCAGACGGCAGCAAAACCGTCGCCCTTACATTTGATCTGGGCAAGCTCATAGAAGCCCCCGACGAACAAATTTTCAATCTCCTTCAGATGTCAGATGTAAGCTATCAACAGCTGAGATTTAACGATGCTACCTTTGTGGGGACAGTTTCCCCCGAGGGCTATGTTATAGACTACATTATGTACTACAACGGCTACATCATAACTCCCAACGGCAATCTCAACTTTGACTACACAACAACAGTCACCTACTCCGACATAAACAATACCAAGGTCACCCTCCCCGACGATAGGGATACTTACGAAGAGTTAGCCCCGGTAGAAGACGAAGGCACTAACATTATGGGCAATATATTTCAATAACAGATAATAAGTATCCCCCAGTAAAACTGGGGGTTTTACTTATGCGCCTTAAAGGCTCTTATTACTAGCTGCCCCTTAAGGGGCATATACGACTGACACTTGCGAAACATTTTTGCCTGCTACCCGTTAGAACGGGTTGGTGTTACTTCCTGTCAAATGGATCTATATCCTCTAATGTCATTTGATTTGTTTCTTTATCTTCTTTTAATTGATTTGCAATATATTCTTTTATTGCTTTTGTGTTTTTTCCTACTGTGTCTACATAATACCCTCTGCACCAAAATTGTCTGTTCCTGTACTTATACCTCATATTTCCCCATTTCTCGTATATCATCAAACTGCTTTTTCCTTTCAGATATCCCATGATTCCTGATACACTGTACTTTGGTGGTATCTCTAACAGCATATGTATATGATCCGGACACACTTCTGCTTCTATTATGTTTATTCCTTTCTACTCACATAACCGCCTTAATATTACCCCTATTTCTAAGCGTTTTGTCTCATAAAATACTTTCCTCCTGTATTTTGGTGCAAATACTATATGATACTTGCAATTCCACTTTGAATGTGATAAACTATGAATATCATTATTCATAACGTAAGCCTCCTTTGCTTTTTTTGCAGTGTCAGCCGCAATTCTATTGTAGCAAAGAAGGCTTACTTTTTGTACTCATCGCTTAAGCTCTTTTGAACTCCCCGGACTATCCGGGGGTTTTCTTTCACAAAAAAACGGCTGCTTACATTTATTGTAAGCAGCCGTTTTTAATTATTTATCTTCGTTTTTTCTTTGGGGTCTGCGGCGGGGCTTAAAGTCCTTATCTCTTGGGGGACGTTCCTTATAGCCCTCGGGCTTTGGAAGACAAGCCTTTCTTGAGAGGTTGATCCTGCCTTGGTCGTCTATTTCAACTACCATTACATTTACCATATCGCCCTCTTTTACTACGTCTTCTGCCTTTTCTACAAATTTGTAGTCAAGGTCCTTCATTCTGATAAGACCTTCCTTATCGGGTGCTATCTCAACGAATACGCCGAAGCTCATTATCTTGGTTACTTTACCCTCGAATACTACCCCCGGCTCGGGATCGGTCACTATAGCAAGTATCATGCTGATAGCCTTACCGATAGCTTCTGAGTTTTTAGCCGATACGAATACTCTGCCGTCGTCTTCGGTGTCGATCTTGTCAACGCCCGACTCTTCTATTATGCGGTTGATAGTCTTGCCCTTAGAGCCTACTACCTCGCCTATTCTTGAAGGATCTATCTGTATGAAGTCGATCTTAGGAGCATACTCTGAAAGCTCTGCTCTTACCTCGGGTATAGCCTTAAGCATAACCTCATCAAGAATGTAATTTCTTGCTTCGTGACATCTCTTGATAGCGCCCTTTATTATCTCGGGTGTAAGACCGTGAATTTTGATATCCATCTGGATAGCCGTGATACCCTCGTGAGTACCTGCAACCTTGAAGTCCATATCACCGAAGAAGTCTTCAAGACCCTGTATGTCTGTAAGGAGTACGAAATCATCGTCTGTTTCACCTGTTACAAGACCGCATGAAATACCTGCAACGGGCGCTTTGATGGGAACACCTGCTGCCATAAGTGAAAGTGTAGAGCCGCAAACAGAGCCCTGTGAAGTAGAGCCGTTGGAGCTTAAAACTTCCGAAACAAGTCTTATAGCATAGGGGAATTCTTCCTCACTTGGAATTACGGGAAGAAGTGCGCGCTCTGCAAGTGCGCCGTGGCCTATCTCACGTCTGCCGGGGCTTCTTGAAGGACGGGCTTCACCTACCGAGTATGAAGGGAAGTTGTAGTGGTGCATATATCTCTTAGATACTTCGTTTTCATCAAGGCCATCTATCTTCTGAGCTTCGCCCACCGTACCTAAGGTTGTAATTGTAAGAACCTGTGTCTGACCTCTCTTGAAAAGACCTGAGCCGTGTACTCTTGGCACAACATCTACCTCAGCCGAAAGCGGACGTATCTGGTCAAGCTTTCTGCCGTCGGGGCGCTTATGGTCCTTAAGGATCATTCTTCTGACGGTTTCCTTTTCATATTTATAGATAGCCTCGTCTACATCTGCCGCAAACTTAGCTTCGTCTTCGCCGCCAAATTCCGCCTTAAGAGCTTCAACCGTTTCAGCTGTGATAAGTGATATCTGCTCATCTCTGTCCTGCTTAAGCTCTGCAAAAACAGCCTTTTCCATACGCTCGTCTGTTATGAAATTCTTAATAGCGGTGTAAAGAGCAGGATCAACGATGTGCTCTTCGTATGAGTGCTTTGGCTTGCCTATTTCAGCCTGAACAGACTTGATAAATTCGGCGATTTTTACGTTCTCCTTATGACCGAACATAATAGCCTCATACATTTCGTCGTCTGTTATTTCGTTTGCCCCTGCCTCTATCATCATTACTCTGTCGGTAGTTGATGCTACTGTGAGGTTAAGTCTTGAGCGCTCTCTCTGCTCTCTGTTGGGGTTGATAACATATTCGCCGTCAACATAGCCAACGCTTACTGCGCCTGTAGGACCTTGGAAGGGTATGTCTGAAATTGAAAGAGCAAATGATGCGCCTACCATAGCGCAGATTTCAGGGCTGTTTTCCTGGTCTACAGACATAACCGTAGCGTTGATACATACGTCATTTCTGTAGTCTTTAGGGAAAAGCGGTCTTATTGGTCTGTCGATAACTCTTGATGTCAATATGGCATGCTCGCCGGGTCTGCCTTCACGTCTTGTAAAGCCCCCGGGTATCTTGCCTGCTGAATAGAGCTTTTCTTCGTAGTCGATGCTAAGGGGGAAGAAGTCTATGCCTTCTCTTGGCTTTTCTGAGGCTGTAGCCGTAACAAGCACTGTTGTGTCGCCATATCTTACCCAGACTGCGCCATTTGCAAGCTCTGCCACTCTGCCTACCTCAAATGACATTTCTCTCCCGCCTATTTCTAAGGTATAGGTTTTGTACATTTTTGTTCTCCTTTCTTAAGTATTTAAGAAGGACCGTACGCTCCTATTATTTACTCGTCCGAACACACAAATATTATTGTATACTCGGACGAATAAATATAAAACGTCGCTCCTGTCTTAAATTACCGATTAAAATTTAGGCGAAGCCGAAATCGACTCCGCCCAGGTTATTTTTATTACTTTCTGAGTCCAAGTTCTGCAATAAGATTACGATATTTTAAAATATCCTTTCTCTTGATGTAGTTTAAGAGACCCTTTCTCTGACCTACCATCTTAAGAAGACCTCTTCTTGAGTGGTGATCCTTCTTATGCACCTTAAGATGCTCTGTAAGGTGATTAATTCTTGCTGTAAGAAGTGCAACCTGAACTTCAGGTGAACCCGTGTCAGCTTCGTTTCTGCCGAATTTAGCGGCAATTGCTTTTTTGTCGATCATTTTTTGTTCCTCCTTGATCTTTAATAACTCCCGAAACAATGAAAGGGTCGGAGATGCCGATTTCATTGTAAGGGATAACTGTCAACCCATAAAGTATATCATAAAAAGATATAGATTACAAGTATTTTTTTTATTATATTATAAACTTTTCAAATTATGTATCAATCATAAAGTCTTGAAATGGGAAGTCCCTCGTGAATTCTGTAAATTGCATCTGCAAATATTTTAGCAGTTGAAAGGACTTTGATCTTGGGGCTGAGCTTTTCGGGTGGAAGCTGTATCGTGTCAAGAAGAACAAGCTGCTCTATGGCGCTTGACTCTATTCTTTCTATAGCCTTACCCGAGAGTACGCCGTGGGTCGCGCAGGCATAAACAGCCTTAGCGCCTCTTTCCTTAATGGCGTTGGCGCCGTTGCAGATAGTGCCCGCCGTGTCGATCATATCGTCGACCAATAATACCTTCTTGCCCTTTATATCGCCTATTATGTTCATAATTTCCGATACGTTGGGACGTGGACGTCTTTTATCTATAATAGCAAGAGGGATATTGAGCTTTTCTGCAAAAGAACGTACTCTTGCTACAGAGCCTAAGTCGGGAGATACGGCAACCATATCTTCCATATCGTCTTCAAACTTCATTTCGTAATAATCGGTAAGAAGAGAATTACCCTTTAAATGGTCTACAGGAATGTTGAAAAAGCCTTGTATCTGAGCACAGTGAAGATCCATTGTGAGGACTCTGTCTGCGCCTGCCGTTGTTATCATATCAGCAACAAGCTTAGCTGAAATGGGATCTCTCGGGCGTGCTTTTCTGTCTTGTCTTGCATAGCCGTAATATGGTATAACTGCATTAATTCTGCCTGCTGATGATCTCTTGCAGGCATCTATCATTATAAGAAGTTCCATAAGATGATCGTTTACGGGGCCTGATGTTGAATTGACGATATATACGTCTGCGCCTCTTACGGTTTCAGAAAGATTTACGCTTATTTCTCCGTCAGAAAACTGACCTACTGTTGCTTTGCTTACGCTAAGGCCTATTTCCTTAGCTATGCCGGCAGCAAGCTCTGTGTTAGAGGTTCCGCTAAAAATCTTGATGTTTCCTCCGCTTGTGTTCATGGGTTTATCCTCCTGTTTAAAAAAACTTATTTCTTCTTTGCCCATTCATCAATATTGATCTGTCTTTTTCTTGCTATTGAAAGAGCGTGGTCGGGTACGTCCTTGTTAATGGTAGAGCCTGCCGCCGTTACGGCATACTCGCCTACGGTTACGGGTGCAATAAGGTTAGTATTGCAGCCTATGAAGGCATTGTCTTTAATTGTGGTGCGGTATTTGGAAACACCGTCATAATTTGCAGTAACCGTACCGCAGCCAAAATTAACGCCCTTGCCTACATCTGAGTCGCCTACATATGTAAGGTGACTTACCTTGGTTCCGTCGTCAATGTTGGAGTTTTTGATCTCAACAAAGTCGCCTATTCTTACATGCTCGCCGACATGTGCGCCGGGACGAAGATAAGCAAAAGGTCCTACTGTTGTGTAGTTGTCTACATAGGCATTGTCAAGAACTGACATCTTAATGCTTACACCGTCTTTTATTTCAGAGCTTGTAATTTCTGTGTTAGGGCCTATTATACAATCTGTTCCTATTTTGGTCTTGCCCTTAAGGGAAGTGCCGGGAAGTATTATTGTATCAGGCGCAATTTTAACGTCCTGACCTATATAGGTATTTTCAGGATTGATTATGGAAACTCCCTCAAGCATATGCTTTTCGTTTATTCTGTTCATAAGGACTTTGGTTGCCTTATAAAGATCCAGCTTGGAGTTTACTCCAAGAAATTCCGTTTCATCCTCTGCCTTCATCACCTCTGTCTTTTCACCCTTGCTCTTTATGACTTCAAGAGTGTCTGTCAGATAATATTCCCCTGAGGCATTGTTATTTTTAAGTCCTTCAAGAGCTGACTTTAAAGAAGCCGCCTTGAAGATGTATACTCCCGAGTTTACCTCGTTTACTGCCTGCTCTTTGGGGGTCGCATCCTTTTGCTCTACGATCTTTACAAACTTGCCCTGCTCTCTTATTATTCTGCCGTAGCCCGTTGGGTTTTCGGCTATGAAGCTGACTCCTGTTGCGCTGTTGTCGTTTTCTGTGTGGAATGAAATTATCTGTTTGATAGTTTCGGGTCTTATAAGAGGAGTATCTCCGCAGAGAATAAGCACATTACCGTCCTCTCCTATAAAGTCCCCTGCCTGCATTACCGCATGACCTGTTCCTAACTGTTCCTTCTGAAATGCGTATTTTACTCTGTCGCCTATCATCTTCTTTACCATCATGCTCTGATGACCTACAATAACGCAGATATCCTCAGCCCCTGCCTCAAGGCAAGTGTCTATAACACAGTCTGCCATTGTTTTGTCAAGCACCTTGTGAAGAACCTTGGGGACTTTAGATTTCATTCTTGTTCCCTGACCGGCTGCCAGAATAATAACCTTTAAATTTGTACTCATAATTCACCTCGTATATAAATACACATAGTCCTATATATATTTTCTCACGTTTACCTGATTTTTTCAACAATATTTTTGATTTTTCTTATTTTTGTAAAAAGTATATTAAATTATCTATTATTTTAATAGATTATTGTATAATTTTTCAATATGGAATTTGATGGGCGTATAATAAATACTTTAAATAATAAAGGCAGCCTGAAGCAGACTGCCCTTATAGATTTACTCAAATGTTTCCGTATTTATAACCGGGTTTACATGAGAAACGAGAGAGGATGTGTCAAAGTCCTTATCGCTTTCCATATAAAGCTCTCCCTCAGAGCCCTGTCTTGTAATATAAAGGGCATTATCTTTAAGTCCCTTATAAAATACGCACTCTGAATAGTCAAGATTTAGATAAAACTTATTGTAAGACTCTTCGTCAAGTATGACTTCTCCGCCGTTTTTGGTGTAAACAGCGAAAATGCTTGAATATTTATCAGGGTCTTCAATAGTATAATAGATGTACTTGGCATCATTTGAAATCGCCTGTATATCTCTGTTCTGTCCGAATACCGTTTCCTTGCCGTTTATACTGTAGCAGCAGTCGTAGGTCTTGCTTTCTTCGTTATAGTCCTTGGCATAGGCTATAACATCACCGTCGGGAGATATCTGTATTCTGTTGGACGTACTCACAAAGGCAGTATTGCAGATGACCTTTATTTTGTCTGTTACGGTGTTATAAGCATAAAGTGTGCCTTCATATTTTTTATCATCAGAATTAGGCACTATGTAACCAACCATAGACCCGTCGTTGGAAATAGTGCAGGATATAACATTTTTAGCAAGTGGTGTAGCCTTACCATCAGCAAAATATGCAAGCTCCATATCCTTTACTAAAATAAATCTGTCTTGGGCAAGGTCTGTCATATAGTCGCTTACGTCAAAGACAACTGCCTCCCCCGACTCATCTGTAAATATAAGCCCCTGAGAGTCTTCTGAGCCTTCAGAGCCTTCCGTATCATCGGCCGCCTGTTTTGTTACGGTATATTTAGGCAGAGGCTCTACAGTATTTTCATTTTTATATTTTTTTACCGACACCAAAGCCAAAAATGCAGCAATCACAACTACTGCGGCTATAATACATATTATCGCTGTTTTTGCAAAAGATTTATCCTTTTTCATATCGTTTCCTCCATACGTATGTATATATTAAATTTATCAGAAAACAAGTAAGATGTCAATAATTTTTACAGTCCTAAGCTTATAAGCAGAGCCTTGTCTACCTTATCCATTATAGGCTTGTCAAAGTGCCCTATTTTTTCCTTAAGGCGCTTTTTGTCTATTGTCCTTATCTGCTCTAAAAGCACAACAGAGTCTTTCACAAGCAAATAGCGCTTTGAGTCTGCCTCAATGTGAGTAGGCAGCTTTGCCTTATTTATCTGAGAGGTTATTGCGGCAATAATGACCGTGGGTGAATATCTGTTTCCTATATCGTTTTGTATTATAAGCACAGGTCTTATTCCGCCCTGCTCTGAGCCTACTACAGGGCTTAAGTCTGCGTAAAATATATCTCCTCGTTTAACTATCAAAAAAATCACCCCAATTAGTCACAGTAAATTCACATATTTAATATTGACTGCGGGTGTATTTTTTATACTTAAGTCATCACCTATAATTTTGTATATATATTCTGGGCACTCTTTTGCTTACGGCACAAAGTATTTCATAGCTTATGGTGCTTCCGTAGCCCGCAAGCTCGTCAGCATCTATTTTAATGTCGCCGCTCTCGCCCATAAGTATAACCTCATCGCCCATTTTTACATCAGGCACATGGCTTACGTCTACCATAAACTGATCCATACATACCCTGCCTATTATGGGGCAGAAATGACCGTTTATAATAACTCTTGCCTTGTTGCCGTTTGCGCGGAAATATCCGTCTGCATAGCCCACCGGCACGGTAGCACAGATAACATCCTCGGAGGCCTTATATGTTCTTCCGTAGCTTACGTATGAGCCGCTCTTTAAAGGCTTAACAAAAGCCACACGGCTTTTAAGGCTCATTACGGGGCTTATCTTTACGGAGGTTGTGACCTCGTCGGAAGGATAATAGCCGTAAAGTATAATGCCTGCCCTTACCATGTCAAAGCTGAGCTCCGGCATCATATCCAGAATAGCCGCCGAGTTGGCGCAGTGCCTTATAAGCTCAAGCCCTGCCTGCTCTAAAGCATCAGTCACATATTTAAAGCCCTTTACCTGAAAATGGGTATATGCCTTATCCTTTGAGTCAGCCTCGGCAAAGTGTGTAAATATGCCCGTTATGTTTATGCCGGGCAGCCTGCTTATTTCTATTATTTCATTTATGCTCTCATCAGAGGGGAAGAAGCCTATGCGCCCCATTCCCGTATCAAGCTTAATATGTATACGGCAGTCTTTGGCAAGCCTTATTGCCTCTTTTGATAAGTCGTCTGCCATTTCGCGGCAATATATAGTCTGTATTATGTCATATTTAATAACATCTTCATATCTCTCAGGCACGGTATAACCCAATATAAGTATGGGCGCTCCTATGCCGTGCTCTCTCAGCTCTATAGCCTCGTCAATGTTTGCAACGGCTAAATAGTCGGCGCCGTTTTTAAGGCAGACCCTTGCCGCCTCTACGGCTCCGTGACCGTAGGCATTAGCCTTTACCACAGCCAATAGTTTGCTGCCCGCCGCCGCCTTTATATTTCTCACATTTTCGGCAAACCTGTCAAGGTCTATTTCTGCCCTCACTCTTTCTCTTTTGTAATCAACCATTTATTGCACCTCTTTAATTCTCAAGCATAGCGGAGATCTTAAATTCATCCCCCAAAAACTCGGGGTTGTATTCAAAACTTTCAAATTCCTCCACAATATGCTCCCCTCCCTTGCTGTTATATATAACAAGCCTTTTAGGGTCGCCGCTTTTTATGTCTACAAAAAGCTTTTCCGTAGAATATTCCGAGTCATCACCCGGTATAGAAGCCTCAAGGGTCAGATATTTTTCACCGTCAAGGGAGGCTGCGGAAACAGTCGTTTCCTCCCCGGAGGAAGCCTCATTTTTCAAAAATGTAAAAAGCACGATCTCTCGTCTTTTGTCATTTTCTCCCGATGCCACCTGAACCTTACTTCTTATAACAGGATTATACAACCAAATCATATTTCCGTCAAATAAAATTGATATTCCGTCGGCTTTTTCAGGCTCTACAGTTTCTATGCGATATCTGCCGCCCTCATCTGCCATCTGCTTTGTCATATATGTGCTTTCTGTCATATCAGAATAATAAGTAACACTGCACTCCGCCTTATAGCCTGTCATTTCCGAAAGCCTTTTATGTATTCTGTCATAGTCGGATATTTCTTCACCGCCGCAGCCCGAAAGCAGCAGACTGCCTGCAAGTAAAATAAAAGCTCCCTTTTTTAAAGTTTTCATATATTCCTCCGCTTATGTGTTTTATAATAATATATTTTATAAGCGGAAATATTATACTTTAAAGATAGCCCCTTCTTTCGCTTTCATCAAGCAGCTCCATATAAAAACTGCGTATAGGGTCGTTTGCCTTTAAAATGCTGTTTTTGCCCTTTTCAAGCACCATAGCCTTTGTAATGTTGTTTTCCGTCCAGGGTATGCCCTTAGCCATAAAATTAAGCACAACAGGCTGAAAGCGGTCTAAAATGTTTGCAAACCTTGCTTCCTTTGTCTTGTTTTCGTCAAATTCAAGCCAAAGCGCCTTAAGCTCAGCTCCCTTTTCGGGAAGGGTGTCAAAAAGCCTGTCCGCCGCCTTTTGTTCTCTTTCGGCTTTATCCTTTCCGGCTTTTTCATCATATAAATAGGTGTCCCCTGCATATATCTCCACAAGGTCGTGTATGAGAGTCATTTTTATACACTTTAAAATATCAGTGCCCTCATCGGCATATTCTTCAAGCACTATGGCATACATACATAACGACCACGAATGTTCCGCATCGTTTTCACGTCTTCCCGAAGAAAGCATAGAATGTCTGAATATCTCCTTAAGCTTTTCCGTTTCTATCAAAAATTCCATTTGTTTTTTGAGCTTATCCATTAAAAAGCCCCCTTCCCCTATAATAATAAATAATACCACGCCGCCCTTTTATTTTCAACAATATAAATAAAATATATTAAAATTCATAGGGTCAAATTATGATTGACATTTTAAGACTTAAATAGTATAATCTATTATTGCAGGCGGATATGGCGGAATTGGCAGACGCGCCAGACTTAGAATCTGGTTCTTCGTGAGTGCAGGTTCAAGTCCTGTTATCCGCATTTTATACGGAGAGTTATCGAAGTGGTCATAACGAGCCTGACTCGAAATCAGGTAGCCCTTTTTAAGGGCTCGTGGGTTCGAATCCCACACTCTCCGCTTTTAAAGTCTCAGACGGTTTTGCTGTCTGAGGCTTTTTAATATTATCTTGAATACTTTTAACAGCATTTTTTGCTATTTCATTTAATATAGCCTCTGTTTCTTCTTTTCTTCTGACTGCCCTTTCTTCGTTCCATTTAAGTGTGGTGTTCCCGTCTTTAAAGCTTTCCACATATATCACCTCTTAAATAATTTATGCCTTTTGACCTTTGGGACTTACCGTATTCAGGCATTTATCTACATCACCCGGCAATATCATATAAATGAGGCGATGTATATGGCTTATTGTATTTATCTCAGAAAATCACGGGCAGACAAGGAGCTTGAGGTTTTGGAGGACGTGCTTAAAAGACACGAGGACATACTTTCAGAGCTTGCAAAAAGCAGAGGATATAACATCACAAAAATTTTCAGAGAGGTGGTAAGCGGCGAAACCTTAGCCGCAAGGCCCGAAATGCAAAGGCTTCTTTATGAGGTGGAAAACGGACTTTGGGAGGGCGTGCTTGTAATGGAGGTGGAAAGACTTGCAAGGGGAAACAGTATAGACCAAGGCATAGTTTCTCAAGCCTTCAAGCTCTCGGATACTCTTATAATCACCCCATCAAAAATATACGACCCTTCAAACGAATTTGACGAAGAATATTTTGAATTTGGCTTGTTTATGTCAAGACGGGAATACAAAACGATAAACAGAAGACTCAGCTTGGGCAGACTGGCAAGCTGCAGAGAAGGTAAGTTTGTAGGCTCTGTTGCTCCCTACGGCTATAAAAAGGAAAAGCTTATGGGTCAAAAGGGCTGGACACTTGTTCCCGATGAAAACGAAGCGGAGATAGTAAGGCTTATATATAGGCTATATTTAAGTAATGAGGAAAACACGGGCTTTGGGGGAATAGCAAACAAACTTAACCTAAGCGGCATATATACAAGAAACGGCAATTTGTGGGGAGCTGTTCAGATTAAATATATACTTACAAACGATGTATATATAGGCAAAATACATTGGCAGAAAACCCCGGAGATAAAAAGGTCTGAAAACGGCAGTATAATAAAGGCAAGAAGCAAAAGTGACAATTATTATATATTTGACGGTATTCACAAGCCCCTTATTGATGGCGAAACTTTCACAAAAGTAAAACAAATAATTGACAGCAGGATAAAAACCCCCAAGACTAAATCACGCCCCTTGCAAAATCCCTTTGCAGGCATTTTGGTATGCTCTGTTTGCGGAAGACCTATGAAACGCCGCCCTGCCGACCCTCGCCGCCCTGGGCGCAGTGCCTCATTTGAGTGCCCCACACGGGGCTGCCCTACCGTGGGCTGTTCAGTAGATATTGTAGAAAGAAAAGTGCTTTCGGCAATTAAATATTGGCTGGGCAAATATGAAATAAAGGCTGTAAATATTAAAGATGACAGCCCTATAAATAATGAGGCTGCCATAAAGGGTTTAAAAAAAAGGCTTAAACGTCTGCAAAAGCAGCTGGAGTCGGCATATTCATTTTTCGAGCAGGGCATATATGATAAGGATGTATTTTTAAACAGACAAACCAACTTAAAAAAAGAAATATCAGCCGTTAAAAAATCAATAGAAAACCTGCAAGAGGAAAATCAAAGACCAAACAAAACCAAAGTCCCCTTGCCAAGGCTTAAAAATATATATAACACATATTATACTCTTACTGATATTAAATCAAAAAACGAGCTTATAAAAACCCTATTCCATAAGATAGTTTATACAAAAACATCAAAGGGAAGCAGCCGAAAAAAACCTGATGCCTTTGAGCTGGAGTTTTTTTCTAAACTGCCAAAAAGCTGACTGCCGACATCATATAATAACCTATCTGTATGAAAATATGGCAGCAGAGCAAAAGGCACGCTCTACCTATGACTATATTTTAAGCCTTACCGACGACCCTGACGTTATTGCGCCTATAAAGTTTTTAAGAGAGCGTGAGGTAGTGCATTTCCAAAGATTTGGAGAGGCGTTGGAGTTTGTGACAGACTACCTGGCAGAGAAGAAGGTTTTTGATATTTCAGCCAAAAATAACTGCAAGTGTTAAAAAAGAACCCCCTCGGTAAATCCGAGGGAGTTTTTTTGATACGGTCGTATAATGAAATTATCAGTCGGTCTTAATGCTGTCATCAGGCTTGTTAATAAACTTGTCAATAATGCCAAATCTTTCTTTCAGCCTTAATAGACTGAACAGTTCGTATCTGAACCTGTCTATTGCGCTGCATACAATATAGATTAAAAGGGAGGAAAGTATCACAAGGCAAATTATTACAAAGGTATTGTGCTTTGCAAATAATTTCGCATAACCGGGGAAATAATTAAGCCATGGCAGTCTGTGTACATGTATAAGATATACTCCGAGTGCCGTAGGGGACATAAACGCAATAAGCTTCTTTAAAATACCCCCCCCCATTCTCATAAGCAGGCGAATTAAAGCGTATCTTTGAAAAAATCATCAGAAGCGCAATAGCTGCCAGAACCATTGTTACGGAGCCGTTTCCAAAGAAAATTCTGATTCCTCTTACGTTGGTTGCGGTTGTTATCAAAACACATAAAAAATATAAAATCAGCATTATTATTTTATTTGTATTTTTTATAGGCTCAAGCTTTTTTAAAAGCCCTCCTATAATATACATTACCATAAGCCATATCATATCACTTCCCAACCCCCAAAGGCTTCTTATATTTTCGGAATATTCAAAAAAACTAACCAGGTTAATATAGGGCAGCACAACATAGGCAGCAAATATAACAACAAGCATCACCTTAGCCTGACGTCTTGTAAATGACCCAATACCTAAGTTAATAATCGGCATTAAGAAAAACAATCCGAAATATGCCGTAATATACCAATATTGCTTTGCGGTAATGGGCATCAGGGCGTGTTTCCAATTAGCCGCCAAAACCAGATCGGGTCTTTTAACGGCAAAAAGAGCGGTAATTCCGACGGTGTAGAATAAAACCTGCAGCCAGAGAACAATCAGCCTTGATGGCCTGAAGCCCTTGCTTTTGATTCCTACATATCCGCTTATAAGGGCATAACAGTCTACGCAGCACAATCCGCAGGCATAAAAAAAGTATGCTGTTATGTATTTTACAGACCCTTTGTCACCTATCGATGACAATACACCGCCTTGGTCAAATGTATGAATGAATACAACAAAAAACATTGACAACATTCTTAAGAGATCCACTCCGTAATTCCTTTCATTTTCGCTTTTCATACTAATTCCTCCTAAATAATCATTTGCAAAAAATAAATGCCTTCCTTAATTTTACATCAGAAAATTACATTATGCAAGCCTTGTTTCATCAGGACGAACGTATGAAAAAATCTATTACCCATATAATTCAAAACAAAAATTTTTAAATATTTATTATCATTTCAAGGTACTTTTCTGCCATCATGCTGATATGACGTCTTTTTCTTTTCAGCGACATATTCTTTTTTTCATCTATTTCAAATAATCTGATTATCGATAAACACCGTTTGTATATGATATTCAGATTCTGGGCTGCTATTTTATCTAATGTTTTATTGGCATCTTCATTGAATGTTACCTCTAAATGCCAATGCATTATTTCCACTGACCAATGCTGTCTTACAGATCTTGAAAATAAATCTATATTTGTAGGAAGGCTACTTACATAGAATTTTTCTTCTGTAACTGTTTCAGCACCTTTTTTATAGACTTTCTTACCATACCTATGGTGGTGTTATATTTATGTTTCTTTACAGTTTTGTTATTGTTTTATTGAGTTCATGCGTTTGTCCCGGGCAAATACTATGTGATACTTGCAATTCCATTTTGAATGTGATAAACTATGAATGTCATTAGACATACGTAAACCTCCTTTGTTCTTATTGCAGTGCCAGCCGCAATTCTATTGTAACAAAGGAGCTTTACTTTGTATGCTCATCGCTTAAGCTTTTTTTAACTCCCCGGACTATCCGGGGTTTTTCTTTAACAAAAAGCCCCGACCGTTTGAATTGGTCGGGGTAGATTTTAATTTTCGTCTATTGCTCTTAAAAGTCTTACGGCATCTACATATTCCGAAATGCCTTCGGCTACCTTTTTAGCCTCTTTCATGGCAAGCACAACGGTTGCGGGTCTGTGAACAACGTCGCCGCCTGCAAATACGCCTTTGAGGGTAGTCATACCGTAGGGCTCTTGTCTTGTGACTACATAGCCCTGCTCGTTTACTTCTATGCCGGGAGTAGAGCTTACTATAAGTCTTGCGGGCTTAGAGCCTATGGCGATTATACATTTATTGCAGGGAATAACCTCCTCTGTTCCATCGCAGTTTACCTTAAGCCCTATGAGCTTTTTACCCGAGGAGTCGGAAACATATTCTACAGGAGTAGAAAGCCACTTGAATTTTACGCCGTCAGCAACGGCATCTTCATATTCGTTAGGCTCTGCGGTTATGGTCTCAAAAACATCTCTGTAAACAACGGTAGTCTCGGAAGCTCCGCACTTAACTGCCGTTCTTGCTGCATCCATAGCTACATTGCCTGCGCCTATTACCAATACCTTTTCGCCGGGCTTAACAGGAAGCTCGTCCTGTGTTATTTCGCCGCTTCTGAAAAGCTGGACACGTCTTAACATATAGTTAAACTTCATTACGCCCTTGAGCTTTCTTCCCGGAATGTCAAGACCTCTTGAAACAGCTGTACCCGTGCCTATAAAGCAAGCATCAAAGCCTTCATTAAACAGATCGTCAAGTGTCTTGTCAAGTCCTATTTTGGTGTTGCAAATAAAGTTGACACCAAGCTTTTTTATATGCTTTATCTCGTTTCTTACTACGTCCTTTGGCAGACGGAACTCGGGTATGCCGTACATAAGTACGCCGCCGGGCTCTTCCTCCGCTTCATAGACAGTTACTTTATATCCCATAAGCGCAAGATCGCCTGCTACGGTAAGTCCCGCAGGGCCTGAGCCTATAACGGCTACCTTGCCCTTTTCTTCCTTAGGTATAGTTAATCTTATAAGCTCCATTTCGGAGTCAAAGTCAGCCACAAACTGCTCTAACTGACCAATATGTATAGGCTCGCCCTTTCTTCCCAAAACGCATGAGCCCTGGCACTGTCTGTCATGAGGACAAACTCTGCCGCATACTGCGGGAAGATTTGTTTTTTCTGTAAGATATTCTCTTGCTTTGCCTAAATTACCCATGGCAAGGCAGGCAATAAATTCTGTAATGTTGTTGTTTATGGGGCAGCCCTTTTTACACATAGGCACTTTACAGTGCAGACAACGCTTAGCCTCTGTAATAGCCTCCTTCATGGTATAGGGTCTTACTTCACTGTCAACTTCCGTCGAATGATTGATGTCCAAAAAATCGTTTTCCATAAAAATCCTCCTTTATTTCAATATTTTATTAAGTCCTGACAAAAGCATATCGTTCTGATATGGCTTAAGTATGCAAAATCTGAAAAAATCGTTGCCAAGAAACTTTATATTATCACAGCTTCTTATTATAATATTATATTTTACAAGGGAGTCGAACACATCCCCTGAATTCAGCCCCTCTTTTAAAATTTTACAAAGTACAAGATTGGAGTTTAGCTTATAGGTCTTAAGCTCATTAAATGAGGAAAGCGCAGACTTAAGCCTTATTCTTTCTTTTTTCACGAAGTCGTGAGTCTTGGTGATATGCTCCTCGTCCGAAAACATTACCTCGCCGGCTTTTGCCGTAAGACTGTTTACCGACCATGCATCTCTTATAGAAGCTATATTGTCTTTAAGCCCCTCTGAGGACAATACTCCATAGCCAAGCCTTAAACCGGGACAGGCAAAAAACTTGGACGTACCCCTTAAAACTATGAGGTTGTCATACTTTTCGGTAAGGGGAATAGCAGTAATTTTTGTTATATCTTCTGAAAATTCGGCATAGGTTTCGTCTATCATAACATAGACGCCTTTTTCTTTACAGTATGAAGCTATGTCATTAAGCTGCGAAGCCGTAAAAACGGAGTCTGTGGGGTTGTTGGGGTTGCATATTATGAGCATATCTATGTTAATTATACTGTTCTTAAGTCTATCAATGTTTGGTATAAAATCCTCGCTCTCCTTAAGAACAAAATAATCGACCTCACCGCCGCAAAGCTTTATCTCTCTTTCATATTCAGAATAGCAGGGAGCAACTATCAAAGCCTTCTTTGGTGAAATTGCCTTTATAGCAAGCCCAATAAGCTCCGTAGAGCCGTTTCCTATGATTATATTATCGGGTCTTGCCCCTACATAGTCACCTATAGCCCTTCTGAGCTTTAAATATCCCACATCTGGATATGTGGAAACGCAGTCTACATTTTTTATTATCTGCTCCTTCACAAGAGCGGATACGCCGTAAGGGTTTATATTGCCCGAAAAATCTATTATTTCATCTCGTTTAATGCCAAGCTCTCTCTCTATAGAGTCGAGATCGCCGCCATGTATAGTATTGTATTTCATATCATCACCAAACACTTATATTGTACACTGAAACCGTCAAAAATTCAACACCTAATTAATAAAAATGCCGCATAAAGTTTAAATTTATGTCGGCATATATTTTATATTAATTTTTATTGTTTTCAAGCTCGGTAAGCTTATAGGTAAGGGTCATAAGGCTGTCAGTTAAGTGGACGTTTTCTATAATTACATCGTCGGGAGTTTCCGCCGGTAAAATGTGCGAAAAGTTCCATATTCCTTTTACGCCGCAGTCAACAATTGTTTTTATTACCTGTTCCGCATTGTTGCCGGGCAAACTGAGTACAGCTATATCGACCTTGTTTTTGCCAAGGAAATCTTCAAGGGTGTCTATATCTCTTATTTCAAGTCCTCTTATGCTAAGACCTACGAGCTTAGGGTTTTTATCAAAAACTCCTACGAAGTTATAGCCCCTTTTCTGATAGTTTATATAATTAAGAAGCGCCTGTCCTATATTGCCGGCACCGACTATTATCATATTGTAGGTTTTGTCAAGCCCAAGAAGCTTTTTTATCTCTGCATGGAGAACCTCTATATTATAGCCATAGCCCTGCTGACCGAATGAGCCGAAATTGTTAAGGTCCTGACGGATCTGTGAAGCCGTGAGATTCATTCTCTCGCTGAGATCCTTTGATGATATTCTTTTAATTCCGTCATCAAGCAGACTTCCTAAATATCTGTAATACCTTGGCAGCCTTTTTATTACTGCCGAAGAAATGCCTTTATCCATAAAATATCAGTACCCTTCCGATTTAGTATATAACAAACGTAGTGAATATAATTTTACAACAAAATTAAACTTTTGTCAATCTTCCCTCTTCCATTTTGCTCAATTTTTTGCTAAAATATATTAGAATAACTACAGACGAGGTTGTATATATGATAATCACTTGCAGTAATGTAAATAAATCATTCGGGGAAAACACCGTTCTTTCTGATATAAGCTTTTTACTTAACGAAAAGGACAAGGCTGCCATAATAGGCGTAAACGGCTGCGGCAAGACCACACTGTTTAAGCTGATAACAGGCGAGCTTTTGCCCGACGGCGGCGACATTATTATGCCTAAAGGGACGGAAATAGGCTATTTCTCGCAGAATTTGTCTATAGACAGCGAAAATACAATCTGGGAGGAGCTAAGCCTTGTTTTTGACGACTTAAAAGAAATAGAAATAAGAAAAAGACAGATGGAGCAGGATATGAAGCGCACAACTGGAGAGGCTTTAGATGAGCTTATGGCTAAATATTCGGCTCTTAATGAAGAGTTTGAAAGAAGGAACGGTTTTGAGTGGGAAAGCCGGGTAAGAGGCGTTATAAAGGGACTTGGCTTTGGCGATGACGAGGGAAACAAGAAGATAAACACACTTTCAGGCGGACAGAAAACAAGGTGCGCTCTCGGACGTCTTTTGCTTATGAACCCTCATCTGCTGCTTCTTGACGAGCCTACCAACCACTTAGACATTGACTCCATAAAATGGCTTGAGGGATATCTTAGCGCATATAACGGCACCGTAATTATAATATCTCACGACAGATATTTTATAGACAGAACAACAACAAAAATAATAGAAATAGAAAACGGCACAGCCCGTGTATATAGCGGCAACTACTCGGAATATACTAAGCGCAAGAAAAAAGAGAGAGAAAATCAGAAGCACCGCTATATAAATCAGCAAAGAGAGATAAAGAAGACAGAGGAGTCTATAGCAAAGCTTAAGTCTTTTAACAGAGAAAAGAGCATAAAGCGAGCCGAAAGCAAGGAAAAGGCTCTTGAAAAAATGGAGAGGATAAATAAGCCCGATCCCCTGCCGGACAAAATGCGCTTTGAATTTATGATGAAGCGTGAAAGCGGATATAATGTTTTGGATGTTGAAAATATATCGAAATCATACGGTGACAACCGTCTTTTTGAAAGCCTTAGCTTTGAGGTGAAAAAAGGCGAAAAAATAGCTCTTATAGGCGCTAACGGAACGGGAAAGACCACCCTTATAAAGATAATTATGGGGCTTGTAAAAGCAGATGGCGGAAAAATTATAAAAGGCTCTAATGTTGAAATAGGTTATTACGACCAAGAGCATAACACCCTGGAGGCAAACAAAACCGTATTTGAGGAAATTGGCGATGCTTACCCCCGTATGACAGAAACAGAAATAAGAAATATTCTTGCCGCCTTTTTATTTAAGGGGGATGATGTATATAAAAATGTGGAGCTTCTTTCGGGCGGAGAAAAAGGCAGGCTCGCCCTTGCCAAAATAATGCTCTCTGAGGCTAATCTTCTCATACTGGACGAGCCTACAAACCACCTTGACATATATTCAAAGGAAATTCTTGAAGATGCTCTTATAGACTACAGAGGAACACTTCTTTTTATATCTCACGACAGATATTTTATAAACAAAATAGCCGACAAGGTAATAGAGCTTAAGGACGGCAAAATCAAAACATATCTTGGAAATTATGATTATTATGAGGAAAAGAAGGAAGAACAAGCCCTGCCTGCCGCCAATGTTTTAAAAGCCGAGCCTGTAAAAAGCGACTGGCAGCTTCAGAAGGAGCAGGCAGCCGAAAAGCGCAGAGCCGAGGCAAAGCGGAAAAGGCTTGAAGCCGAAATAGAAAAAACCGAGAACGAAATAGACGAGCTTTACAGGCTTTTAGAGGACAACGATGTAGCAACAGACCCTGTAAGAGCTGCCGAGGTATATGAAAACAAAACAGAGCTTGAGGAAAAGCTGCTTATGCTGTATGAAGAATTGGAATAAATATTAAAGTGAGTGCATATTTTTAAGTAAGGTCGCCCGCCGCCGACCCACCCTGAAATCTCCTACGTCGATTTCAGGGTGGGTGCAGCGGCGGGCGCGCGGGGCGGGGAGCAGGCGGCTTCGGGGATATGTGCCCTTACAG
>CANRPW010000016.1 GCA_947632615.1 uncultured Clostridia bacterium
ACAGGACAGGAAGCCCCTTGGGGCTTCCTGTCCTGTCCGAACCCCGAACCCCGCCCCGCCCGTGGGCACAGCCAACCACCGAGCTGCCGCAGGCAGCTCGGTGGTTGGCTGTGCCCACGGAACCTGACGGTTAAAAGGGAGCTGCCGCTCATGGAGCGGCAGCTCCCCATCATATACATATTTATTTAAGCAAGAGCCTCTGCTGCTTTAGCCTTTGCTGCTGCCAGAGCTTCGTCGATCTTTGAAGGATCTTTTCCGCCTGCCTGAGCCATGTTAGGTCTGCCGCCGCCACCGCCGCCGCAGATAACAGCCGCCGTTTTAACAATGTCGCCTGCCTTTGCCCCTGCCTTAACGGCAGCATCGCAGCAGCTTACAACGAAATTGACTTTTCCGCCAAGCTCCGAAGCCAATATGATAACCGACTCGGGAGCTTTATCCTTTATAAGGTCGCTTGTCTTTCTGAGGTCGTTCATATCTGCCTCGGCAAACTTGCCGCTGATAACGGTTATGTCGCCAACCTTTTCGCCTGAGGCTATTATTTCGTCAAGGCTGCCCTTTGAAAGCTTAGCCTTGAGCTTTTCAACTTCCTTCTTGAGCTTTTTGTTTTCGTCTAATATATCGTTAAGTTTTGTGTTGATATTTTTAGCGTTGGTTTTAAGAACGGAAGTGATGTTGTCTTGGAAATCCTGCTTTTCTTTGAAGTAGTTAAGAGTATTATAGCCTGTGATGGCTTCAATACGTCTTACGCCTGCTGCAATACCGTTTTCTGAAAGTATTTTAAAGCAGCCGGCAACAGCAGTATTCTTAAGGTGAGTACCGCCGCAGAATTCTACCGAATAGTCGCCAACGGAAACGACCCTTACAACGTCGCCGTACTTTTCTCCAAAAAGTGCCATTGCGCCAAGCTTTCTTGCTTCGTCTATAGGCATTTCCTTACAGCTTACTTCCATAGCTGAAAGAATTTTGCTGTTTACTATATCTTCTATCTTGTTAAGATCTTCCTTTGAGATAGGCTCGAAATGAGTGAAGTCAAAACGGAGTCTGTCGTCGCTTACATAAGAACCTGCCTGTTCAACGTGGTTGCCAAGTACATCTCTTAATGCCTTCTGAAGTATGTGTGTGGCAGTGTGGTTTCGTGCTATAGCAACACGTCTTTCGCCGTCCACCTCTGCCGTTACTTTATCGCCAAGTCTTATTACGCCTGACTTTACAACGCCTGTGTGAAGGTGCTTGTTTCCGCCAAACTTTGTGGTATCCTTTATCTCAACAACTCCGTCAGGCCCTGTTATAATACCGCTGTCTCCTGCCTGACCGCCCATTTCTGCATAGAATGGGGTCTTGTCTAAAAGAACGGTAACATTAGCGCCTGCGGAAGCCTCAACCGCTATTTCATCTTCAGCAACTAAAGCAGTAACTACGCTGCCCTCGCTCTTAAGGGTGTTATAGCCAACAAATTCTGTGGCAAGAGTAGGGTCGATCTTGTGGAATACAGTTTCTTCTGCGCCCATATATGTGTCGGTCTCTCTTGCATCTCTTGCTTTCTTTCTCTGAGCTTCCATTTCAGCCTTGAAGCCTTCTTCATCCATTGTGAAGCCGTGCTCTTCAAGAATGTCAGCTGTGAGGTCTGAGGGAAATCCGTAGGTGTCGTAAAGCTTGAATACCTGCTTGCCGTCAAGAACCTTCTTTGCCTTGTTTTCTTCCATATATTCATTCAGCTTTTCAAGGCCCTTATCAAGAGTTCTGCTGAAGTTTTCTTCTTCTGTAGCTATTATCTTCTTTATAGTAGCCTGCTTTTCCTTAAGCTCGGGGTATGCCTCTCCCGAATTGTCAATAACTACCTGACAAACGTCCGTTAAGAATGATCCCTTAATGCCAAGAAGTCTGCCGTGTCTTGCGGCTCTTCTGAGAAGTCTGCGAAGTACATAGCCTCTGCCGTTGTTTGAAGGAAGAACGCCGTCGGCTGTCATAAATGTCATAGAGCGAACGTGGTCTGTTATAACACGGATAGAAACGTCGTCACTGTGGTTTTTAAGATATTCCTTACCTGCGATAGCGCAAACCTTATCTCTTATTGCCTTTACCGTGTCAACGTCAAATATAGAGTCAACGTGCTGCATAACCGTAGCCAGTCTTTCAAGACCCATACCCGTGTCGATGTTGGGGTGGTCAAGACGAGGATATGAGCCGTCCTCCTGCTTGTCAAACTGCGTGAATACGAGATTCCATATTTCCATATATCTGTCGCAGTCGCAGCCTACTGTACAGTCGGGCTTGCCGCAGCCGTATTCTTCGCCTCTGTCATAATATATTTCCGAGCAGGGACCGCAAGGGCCTACGCCATGCTCCCAAAAGTTGTCTTCCTTACCCATTCTGAATATCTTATCTTCGGGTATGCCTACCTTTTTGTTCCAGATTTCAAAGGCTTCGTCGTCATCAAGATAAATCGACACATAGAGCTTGTCTTCGGGCAGCTTCAGAACCTTTGTGAAAAATTCCCATGCCCAGGGAATAGCCTCTTCTTTGAAATAGTCGCCGAATGAGAAGTTGCCCAGCATTTCAAAAAATGTACCGTGTCTTGCTGTTTTACCTACGTTTTCGATATCGCCTGTTCTGATACATTTCTGACAGGTGGTGACTCTCTTTCTTGGGGGAACTTGTTGTCCTGTGAAAAATGGCTTAAGAGGAGCCATTCCTGAATTTATGAGAAGAAGGGATTTGTCGTTGTGAGGCACAAGTGAAGCGCTCGCAAGTCTTAAATGCTCCTTACCTTCAAAAAACTTAAGGAATTTTTCTCTAAGCTCATTTACTCCCATATATTGCATTTCTAAAAACCTCCATATAGTATTTAACCAAAATTTTTCCAATATAATAATGTAATATATTATAAGATTTTTTGCCTGTGTTGTCAACTGTAATAAAATAATTATCGCACTTGAAATAAACATAGGCGTGTGCTATAATGTTTTTTGTAATAAGTCAATATTTTAATTATCTTGAAGGATATTTTTTGGTGAATAAAATGATAAATATAGTTTTTTTGATAATATTCGTGATTTTAGAAATTATAGGTGTTGTAGGCTTTGTTGTAAAGCTCAGAGAATTTTTGAGGGTTTTGGGCTATAAGGGCAGAACAAGGGCTCAGGTGGTTGCAGTATCTGAAGATACCGTGCAGGTGGGTAAAAATCAGACCGAAACCTACTATTCTCCCATTATCACATTCAGAGCAAATAATGTATTATACAGAAAAACATATACATATATAAGCGAGCCTGCCAAGCAGAGAATAGGCAGTCTTATCCCTATAAGATATGACATTAAAGACCCGACTAAATTTGCTCCCGAAAAAATGACAATGCTTTTTGCTCAGTTATTCGGCTTTCTTTTTATGTGCGTGGGTCTTATAATTGTTTTTTCAAGTATAATACAATGAGGTATATATGAAGTGGATATTAAGAGGGAGCAAAAGCGCCGCTAAGCCTATGTCAGAGGCTTTGGGTATATCTCCCGTTTCGGCGCAGCTTCTTTTAAGCAGGAATATAAATACGGGAAAAAAGGCTGCGGAGTTTTTTTCACCAACTCTTGACGGCTTTGGAGATATAGACAAGCTTTCTGAAGTAAAAAAATCTTATGAAATAATCAAAAAAAGCATAGAGAACGGAGATAAAATAACAGTATACGGCGACTACGATGCAGACGGGGTCATGAGCAGCGTTATTCTAATAAAGGGTCTTCGTGGGCTTGGGGCAGATGTAGACTGCTATATTCCCGACAGGTTCAGTCAGGGCTATGGACTTTGCCTTGAAGCCGTCAAAAAAATATATGACGGGGGAACAAAGCTTATAATATGCTGCGACAACGGTATATCTGCCATGGAGGAATGTGGTTATATAAAATCTCTGGGTATGAAGCTCATAATTTTAGACCATCACTCTCCCCACGAAAAGGACGGAGAACAGATACTTCCTCAGGCGGACGGGCTTGTGGATATGAAAATTGCCGGTACGGAATATCCCTTTAAGGAGTTTTGTGCCGCAGGACTTTGCTACAGATTTATGCACGGCTTATATGCCTGTCTTGATAAAGATATAAAAAACGAGGCTGAGCTTTTCATATTTGCGGCTATAGGCACTATTTGCGATATGGTGAGCCTTACGGGAGAAAACAGGATAATAGCCCATATGGGCTTAAGACTTATAAATTCCCGCAAAAATACAAATAAGGGCTTAAGAGAGATAATACTTATTCAGGGGCTTACGGGCAAGAAAATAACCGATACTTCCGTGGGCTTTGTAATAGGACCTTTTATAAACGCCGCAGGCAGAATGGCAAGAGCCGTTGATTTTATAGATATCTTTTTGTCGGATGACGAGGAGAGGGTGGCTCGTCTTGTGCAGGAGCTTAAAGGGCTTAACGAGCTGCGCAAGTCATACACCGAAGAGGCTTATGGCAATATTATGGCTTCAATAGGAGAGAAGAAGCCTGACAAGGTAATAGTGTGGTATGACAAAAGCATACACGAAAGCGTGGCAGGGCTTGCGGCAGGCAAGCTGAAGGAGGCACTCTCAAGACCTGTTATTGTGCTTACGGAAGGAAACGGTTATGCGAAGGGCTCGGGAAGATCGGTTTCCGGGTTTGATATGTTTTCGGCGGTGAATGGCTGCAGGGATCTGTTTGTAAGATATGGCGGTCATAAAATGGCAGTGGGTATAACCATAAAGCCTGAAAATATAGATGCTTTAAGAAAAAGGCTGAATGAAGGCTGTACACTTTCTGAGGAGGAGCTTGAAGAGCCTATTTATGTCGACTCCCTTGTGAGCTTTTCTCAGATAGATATGCAGCTTATAAATGAGATAGAGATGATGAAGCCCTTTGGTACGGATAACAGCGAGCCGTTGTTTGCCACTAAAGGAGTTTATATAAAAAGAATAAGATTTGTGGGAAAGAACAGAAACATATTACAATTTGTTTTTTTTGACGGTCAGACAGAAATGAGGGGAGTTGGTTTTGGTATATTTGAAAAATTTGAGGCTCTTGTAATAGGCAAGTTTGGGCTTCCTTGCTGGGAGGCGCTTTATAACGAAGAACAGGGGCTGCAATTTTTTGCAGATATCGTGTTTACAGCAGAAAAAAATGTATTTAACGGAAACGAAACCATACAATTAAGACTTGTAGATATTAGAATTAATTAAAGGGGGAGCAAAAATGGGAATTATTACAGACAGCATAAGAAGCATACCTGACTTTCCGGAAAAAGGAGTCATTTTCAGAGACATAACTACGCTTCTTAAAGATCCCATTGCCATGGTGACAGCTATCAACGAAATTATGGAGGGGCTTGTAGGTGTAGAGTTTGACTACGTTGTAGGGCCCGAATCAAGAGGCTTTATATTTGGTATGCCCATAGCATATAATCTGAAAAAGGGCTTTATACCCGTAAGAAAGAAGGGCAAGCTCCCCGCCGAAACTGTGAGTAAGGAATTTACCCTTGAATATGGCACGGAGGTAATAGAAATACATAAGGATGCTTTAAAGCCCGGCGACAGGGTAGTTGTAGTTGACGACCTTCTCGCTACGGGAGGAACTGCAAAGGCTATATGCGAGCTTGTGGAGGAAATAGGCGCAGAGGTAGTAGCCCTTAAATTTGTAGTGGAGCTTCCTGAGCTTAAAGGAAGAGAGCTTCTTAAAAACTACGATGTTGCATCAATAGCCTCATTTGACGGTGAATGATATTAAAATTTACGAGGATCTTGGCAGTTTAAAGCCGAGGTCCTTTTTTTGGTATTTTTGCCCTTATTAGGTAATATAAATAGTAAAAACGGACAGAGGGGCAACGGAGTTTGGAAAGTAATGATGTGACTCTTGAAAGACTTGCCGGACTTGCTAAAATGGTAAGGGCGCTTAATAATGCAGAAAAGACCGAAAGGGGAAAAATAACTGAGTTTGATATGCAGTTTGAAACACCTGCAATAAAAACAATAAAAGCAGCCATACCCTATGTGGATGTAAAATATCAGAGAGAGCTTGGGGTAATGGTAAAGCTTATCGAGATAGATAAGCTGCTTGGTGTATGCAAAAATGTAGAGGCGGCTTCTGCAGAGGGAAAGGGCTCAGATATGGGCATGCTCAGGGCGATAGTGCCAAATCTGCCTAAGGAGAGCAGGGCAATGGGTGAAATGCTTATAAGGCTTCTTGAAATAAAGAAAATATCCGAGGGGGGATTTTTTTGACAGTTGATAAAATATTGGAGATGGAGGCTTTTAAGGCTCTTGGAGAAAAAAGGCTTAAATTTATAAAGGAAACAATAGAAAAGGATAAAATTACCCCCGAGGATATGTGCAGATTTGTTTATGAGGCATCTTCGTGGACAGATCTGTCAGAGGAGAGCAAAGGCGCGCTCATGAGTGCATTTTATGACAGTCTTTCCGATGACGAACGCAAAAGAATAAATTATATATTAGATATTGTCAGCAGCTTTAGTTAAAAATTAGTTGCCCCCTCCATTTTGAAATGTCCCTGACATTTCAAAATGAAGGGACCGGGGGGGGGCCGAGGCCGGGCTGAGGGGGCAGTGGGGCAAGAAAAGGGCAGCAAGCAGCCCTTTTCTTGCCCCACTGCCCCCTCAGCCCAGCCTCGGCTTGCAAGCCGCAAGCTTGTGGGACTGATTTTTTATGCGGAGAACCGACCGTATAACCGGGGCAGGCGAATTAAGCGGCGACGTAGGAGCCGCTTAATTCGCCCCCCGGTGGTCGGGTATTTTAACCATATTTATATGGTTAAAATACTCGGGCAGCCCGTTTCACTTTGAAAATAGCCGCTTTTTTGTGGAAATTTATAAATTATACTTGAATTTTTTGATTTGCGTGGTAAAATTGTATTAAGAATATTACAATTTTCGAGGTGTATTATGGATAACCGTAATAACAATAAGGAAGTTAAAAACGTTGAAACGGAAACTTCCAAAGAAAGAAAAATTTATACGGAAGACAGGGAAACGGTAAAGCGCAAACGCAGACCGCCGGAGGCAGAGGGCGAGCCACAACAGCGCAAACGCAGACCACCCGAGACAGAGGGCGAGCCACAACAGCGCAAACGCAGACCATCCGAGACAGAGGGCGAGCCACAACAGCGCAGGCGCAGACCACCTGAGGCAGAGGGCGAGCCACAACAGCGCAAACGCAGACCATCCGAGACAGAGGGCGAGCCGCAACGTCGCAGGAGCAGACCACCTGAGGCAGAGGGCGAGCCACAACGTCGCAGGAGCAGACCACCCGAAGCAGAGGGCGAGCCGCAACAGCGCAAACGCAGACCCCCCGAAGCAGAGGGCGAGCCACAACGTCGCAAACGCAGACCACCCGAGATAGAGGGCGAGCCACAGCGTCGCAAACGCAGACCACCCGAGGGCGAGTTAAGGCATAAAAAAGAAACGACCGAAAAGGTTTTATCCCGAGGACAAGCTGAAAAAGAGCAGCAACCTCCCGAGAATATAAAGAAACGGAGAAAAGACACAATGAACGGCAATGGACAACATCCCAAAAAACCGAATATTGACCGTTATGATGAAGCTGAGGAAAACGGAAAATCCGCAAGAGGCTGTTTATTCCCTGTTTTTCTTGTGCTTATTTGTCTTGTGGTTTTTGTTGTTTCTTTTGCCGTGTTAGTTATATTTATGCAGGATAATTCATTTTCTGACCTTGTAAGTATTATAAAGGGTGAAGAAATATCCGCAGATGATAATTCTGAGCCTGCGACAGATGAAAATTACATAGATACTAACAATCTGTTTAAGAAGGCCGATGAAGCGCTTTACAACACCGAAAGAAACGGGGTTGTTTCTCAGATAAGCTTTGGCTCAAACACTATAAAAATATATGATACTGACAACGAAAGCTCCGTACTTCTGAAGTTTAACAGTGATACAGAGATTTTAGATGAAAACGGACTTGATATTTCAATGAGTAAAGTTGATGAAGGCGATTTGATAATTTTCGTATGCGACGAAAACAAGACCCTTCTTTCATTAAAAGAAAATTCAGACATCGAGGAGGCTACCTCCCTCGATGTCCGAATAAATACTTCGCGTAAGCTCATAACCATGGGCGGAAATGTATATAAATATAATGACGACACTGTTTTCAGATATAAAGACAGTGTACTTAGTCCAAGAGACATTACCGAGTTTGATGTAATAACAGTAAGAGCGATTGATAATAAGGCATGGGCAGTAATTATGGAAAAGTCCCATGGCACCTTGAAATTTACTAACTACGAAAATATTTCAGACGTCACATTTTCTGTTGACGGAAGTGAATTTACAGATATACCGAAAGAAAGCACATTAAATCTTACAGAGGGACTTCATACTATAACCGTACAAAGTCCTAACTGCAGCGATTATACAAGAGAATTTATAATAAAGAAAGATACCGAAGCCGAAATGAATCTTTCCTCAGTGCAGATACTAAGGGGTTCTTTAATAATAGATTCTTCGGCAACGGGAGCTGCCCTTTATGTAGACGGTGTGGAACGCAGCTTTGGAAATCCTATGTTTTTGGATTACGGAAGCCACAAGGTCACAGCCACAAGGCGGGGCAAAACAGTTTCTCAATATGTAACTATCAATAAGGACGAAACTGTACTTGATATTGAATTTAATTAGGGTTTGCGAAGCGCCGAGGGGCGGAAGATGCAAAAAGCCGAGGGGACTCCTTTAAGGAGTCCCCTCGGCTTTTTGCATCTTCCGCCCCTCGGTGCCCCGCCGTCCCCATAAAAACCATCTTTGATGGTTTTTATGGGGATCGGACTTATTCCGTAATAGCCTTTAAAAGCTCATTGTTTGTAAATGTTCCGCTATATCTGTCATAAAGCTTAAAGCTTCCGCCGTCGTCCCACCAAAAGCATTTTATGCCATATTTGGCGGCAGCGGCTTTATAATATTTTGTCCATTGTATTCTTTTGTCGTCGTTGCCCTTTGCAAGAGCCCCAAACTCGTCTATCAGAACAGGTGTGCCCTTTGAAATAAAATGGTTATTCAGTCTGTCCATCAGGCTGTTTATTTCAGCGGTATCCGATGTGTTGTCGCTGCTCCAATAATTAGTGCCATATTGGTTAAGAGCAAAGTCATAAGGCGTATAGGCATGTACTGCTACGATTATATTATTATCCGCCGGAACTGTCATGCCCGAGAGTATCTCTTCACTTGTGCCGCCACAGTAGGGCTGAACGAGAAGTATTCTGCTTACGTTGTTTCCGCCCTGACTTCTTATAAGACTTACGAAAGTGATGTTGAGCTTATTGACTATTTCATAAGCTGCCGGGCTGCCCGTCCATTCATTGTCAAGCCCTATAAGTCTTGGTTCGTTAAGAGCTTCAAACATGAGCTTGTCGCCGTAGTCTTTAAATGCTTCGCCTACCTGAGTCCATACATTAGACATTTTTGCCTTTACGTTTTCGTATTCTGCATATGACGGTATCATCCACTTGTCGTGGTGAATATCTATGATAACATACATATCCTGTTTCATTGCCATATCTACCACTTGCTTTACTCTTGAAAACCAGGCGGGGTCTATTTTGCCGTCAGAAAGAATATGCTCCTGCCAGGTTATGGGTATTCTTACGGCATTAAATCCTGCATTTTTTATATTTATAAATGTGTTTTCTGTGGTAGTCGGATTTCCCCAGTAGGTCTCAGTCTGTTCTACGCTAAGTCCGCCGTTGCCATTATTATGACTGTCAAGGCTGTTGCCTAAGTTCCAGCCTACTTTTATTTCCTGCACAGCCTGCTGTGCGGTTATGTGAACCGGCGCGGTCTGGGCTGTGACTGTTGATACGGCCGCGTTTGCGGTTTGCTCTACACCCGAGGTGTTCACGGCGCAGCCTGTTACAAATAAAAGGCTAAGTAAAAGTGCAGATATCTTCATAAAGATCCCCCCTAAGAATAAAGCGGTCGTATTCCGACCGCCATTAGTTTTTTATTCGTCCCAGTTATGATATACGTTTTTAACGTCGTCATCTTCGTCAAGCATATCCAAAAGCTTGTTCATTTTCTTTATGTCGTCTTCATCGGTAAGCTTGGTATAAGTCTGAGGTATCATAGTAACTTCAGCCTCGGCAAGCTCATAGCCTGCACTTTCCAATGCTTCTCTTACTGCGGAAAAATCATTGGGATCGGTTATTATTTCAAAGCTGTCTTCTTCGGCGGTAAAGTCTTCTGCTCCTGCTTCGATGGCAGTCATCATTACCTCGTCTTCGTCTATATCTTCATCTCTTTCAATTATTATTTGACCCTTTTCGTCAAACATAAATGATACGCAGCCTGTTGTACCCATATTTCCGCCGCCCTTTGTGAAGGCTGCACGTACATTGGCTGCGGAACGGTTTTTGTTGTCTGTAAGAGTTTCTACTATAACAGCAACTCCCTTAGGACCATAGCCCTCGTAGTTAATGGCTTCATAATTAACAGCGCTTAAGTTTCCCGCTGCTTTTTTGATACTTCTTTCTATAGTGTCATTAGGCATATTGTTTGCCTTGGCCTTTGATATAACATCTCTGAGCTTAGAGTTAGAATCGGGATTAGCTCCGCCTGCTTTAACGGCTACTGCAATTTCCTTTCCTATAACCGTAAATATCTTTCCCTTTGCAGCATCATTTTTCTCTTTTTTATGCTTGATGTTTGCAAATTTGGAATGTCCTGACATATTTATTCCTCCTTATTATCTTTCAGTCCAAAATAAATCTATTATATTTTAACATCTTTTTATTTCTATTTCAACAAAAATTTAAAAATTTGTGCTGACATAAAACAAACCCCAATAAAGAAAAGCTGTTTCTCTTTCAGGGGCTTGTAAATTATTCAAACTAAACTTAAATATGATTACTCATAAAGACTGACCATATCCGTAAAAGACTTTATCATATCGCCGGCGGTGTTAAAAACATTCGTTCCGTATGATAAAACATCATTAATATATTCCATATCCTTCTCCGGGATGTCGGTGTCGTTTTTCAACTCATTAAGTTCATTTATCAGGGCATTAATATTACTGCTTTTTGCATTTATTTTGCTTTGTAATGAGTCAAGGGTGTCAAAATCAGCTTCGGAGGCCGCTTTAAAGAAGTTGTCTGCCATTGTATAATACTCATTAAAGCTGTCTAAATATTCAGACATATCTTCAACGACCTTGGAGCTTACTCCTTCTGCGCTTGGCTCTTCAATATCGGGAACATACAAATATTTCTTTTTGCTTATTTCGGGAGCAGCAGGCTTTTCGGCTGCTTTTGGAGTATTTATAATAACAGCGTTTGCCGAGGCGTCCCAGTCTACTTCAAAACCAAACTGAGCCCCTATATCTCTTAGCTTAAAATAGTTGTTTCCGTCTATGAGATAAGCGGCAGGGCTTATTTCCTGTCCGTCCTTTATAATTGTTGAAGTGGTCGGGGCAGCTTCTTTAGCTGTATTGCTTCCTGCTGACAATTCTCCTCCGACGGGAGTATAGGGCGTTTTGCTTGTAAGAGAAACCGCCTTTGCCGTGCTGTCATAGCCCACCTCAAACTGACAGGACGTACCGTTTAAAGCATAAGCCAGATCACGCAGTTTAAAATAGTTGTTTCCCTCGATAAGGTATGCCTCAAAAGACACATTCTCACCGTTTACGATAACTGTTGAAGATGTTGGCGCAGACTGCACAGCCAAAACCTGAGCGGCAGAAGTAAAAACAAAAGCGCCTGAAAGCATAAGTGCAAATATTTTTTTCATTTATATCTATCCTTTCTTAAAAATTGTCATATAGCTTGGATAATTATATCTTATACATTTAATTATATATAAAAGGATAAAATTGTCAAGCATTTAGGGCTGTTTTGAATTGTGAAAAAGACGATAAAACTTATCACCTAAAGCAGTAAGGCGGACCTGACGGAGAGCTTGCGGCATCTCTTCGCTATCTCAGTCAGAAGTTTACTATGGTAACGCCTGAGGCTACCGCCACATTAAACGACATAGGCACGGAGGAATATGCACCAAGAGGTTATCAATGATAAAGCCCGGAAGTTTTCCGGGCTATTGATCATTCTTTTATATATTTGGGTAACTTTGGATAAATTTCAATTTCAAAATCGTCAGCAGAGCCGTGCCATCTTGTGCCATGTTCTTTTGTATAGACGACTTTCTCCAAAATTTCCTTGAGCATATCATTTTTTGCTTTTGGCGTCGAGAGGGTCGAGTATACGTCGAGGAGCTTTTCCACTTTAGGTATAATATCGACATAGCTTGCTTCTCTAACAATTTCCACATTTAATTCCTCGGATAGGGTCTCGATAGATTTTTTTGTGGTGTTGATTTTCTCGGTTAAAATCCGAGAGCGATCAAGGAAGGTGTCGGTATCATAAACGCCTTGTTCAAGGAGGTCGTGCGATTTTTCCAACTGCCCATATAGAGTGGAGAGTTTTTGCTTGCTGGCTTCTAAGGCTTTACGTTTAACCTTTGAGAGCATAGGAATATCATTATAATCGGATGACAAATCCCATTTCATTTTGTATTGTTTAAGCCAGATGTCAAGAGCCTGTAAGATACGAGTTTCAACAAGGTCGAGTTGCGAGCTGACGTTATTGCAATCCAGTGTAACGCATATAAGCGTGTCAGCGTGCGAGTTATTCATATATGGACGTCTAACCATTCTTTTACCACACTTGCCGCAGATTACAAGCCCGGCAAGAGGATTTTTCACCGTAGCCATTCCGGGAGACGACACATTCTTATGGCTTGTCATTATTTCTTGCGCAGCGTTATAAACGTCTTCGGAAACGATTGCAGGATGTAAACCATTGAATAATATATAATCGTTAGAACGTGGTCGAGAAGTAGACAGTTTACCGTCAATCATTTTATTAACTGTACGCCTCCAGTTCCAGCGTATTTTACCCATATAAATAGGGTTACTAAGCATATCTCTAACGCTGACACAAGCCCATGATTTACCCTTTTTAGGTGGAATATTCATTGAGTTTAAACGCTTCGCTATTAAAGATGTACCTATCCTTTTAAGGGAGCCGTCCGGCTGGGGCACACCTTTCGTGTACCACTCAAATATCAAAGACACTACAGCAGCTTCGTCCTCCACAGGAGCAAGGGTCCATCCTTTATCACCCGTAAGGCGGACACGTTCGTAGCCATAAGGCGGTACACTCGCTACATATTTACCTTCTTTTACAGAGGCTATTCTGCCACGCTGCAGACGACGGTTTATAGTTTTATATTCACGCCGTGACATAAACAGACCAAACTCAAAATACTCTTCGTCAAATTCGTTATTAGGGTCGTAGTCCTTTAGAGGGGTGATTATCTTAGTATTGGAATATTTAAAAGTCTGAGCCATTATGCCCTGATCTACAGTATCACCACGCGCCAGACGTTCTACCTCGACTACCAGCACGCCGTCCCACAGCCCTTGACCTACTTCGGACAACAAGTGTTGCATTACAGGGCGAGCAGCTATGGTCTCGCCGGAAACGACTTCTCTATATATTTGAGTGATATTCAAATTCCGTTTTTTAGCTAATTCGAGAAGAAGACGCTCGTGACGAGCAAGAGTCTCGGTTTCCCCGTGAGCTTCCGCATCTAAGTCGGAGCGGGATTTTCTTAAATACAAACAGTAAGCCATTATATCACCTCCACACCTTTAAGCTTCCGACGGATTGAAATCAACTGTAATTATTTTGCCTCTTGTTTTGGTAACTCGGTATTTATACCGTTCCTTTTATAAAAGGCGTTTTCAAAATCCGCCTGAAGCAGTTGATCCAATATGGAGGATACATTATTTTTCAACTCGTTTTGTAATGACATTAATTTGGAAATATCCATAGGATCCGAAAGATCAGCATTTTTATTTTCAGTAAATTTGCATATATCCCTACGGGATGATTGCAATGTGTAAAGGAGCTTCTGATAAAGTGCCAAGTGGTCTGAGTGAGCTTGCCTCATATCTTTAAGAAGCAGAAGATAAAAGCTGTCAAAGGTTTGGGCTATTATAGGGCGCAGATCAGCCGACACGTTTTCAAAGTGTTTTTTAAAGTTTGTATTATCATTAAGAAAGACCGTTTCAGCGTTGGTTCTTTCATTAGTAAGACCGAGCATATAGTCGGTTGTCACCCTGAAATGTTTTGCAAGCAAGGCGACTGTTTCAAGGTCCGGCTCCTTTCCCTCGGTTTCGTAACCGGAAACGGTGGAACGCTTTTTGTGAATTACTTTAGCTAAATCTTCCTGAGTTTCACGGCGTTCCTTTCTTAAACTAATAAGACATTCTGAAAATTTTTTCATATTTTACACCTCCGAATAGAATTATAATACAAATGCCCCCGTTTGTGTAGTGATTGCCCTTAAAATCGGCATTTTTGAGAAATCAGTAAAAAATTATTGACAATGCCCCGTTTAGGGACTATAATTAAGTATAGAAGCCCATAACGGGCGTATGAAAGGAGAGATTTTTATGAGAGTTAAATTAAAGGAACTCCGAGAAGCCTGTGGATTTACGCAGCAGACATTCAGCGAAGTCATTGGCATTAGCAGATCGCACTATTCTCAGATTGAAACCGGCGATAAGGGTCCGAGCCTAAAGCTTGCTATAAAGATAAAGAGTGTCCTGTGTTATAAAGATGATGATCTGTTCACAGATGCTACCATAGGATTTTAGGGGCTTATTTTTTATTTACGAGTGACCCAAAACGAGGCGCATTAATAAATATAAGCGTAAATATAGACACGATTGGCGGCATTTAGCACTAATAACCATGTTCTTATTATAAGACGAAAGGAGAAGATAATAAATGTCAAGGAAAGCTACTAAAGCTATAGGCAATGTGTATTACGAGGCACGTATGAGGGCTGCTAAGTATAATGAAAAGCTCTTGACAAGATCAGGAGCGATAGACTTTCTTCCCGGAGTAACAGAGGATAGTTTAAAGAAATACGAGCTTGATATAACAAGACCTCCTAACATAGTAGTTGCGCTGATGGCAGATGCTTATAATGCGCCGGAACTCAGAGCGTGGTATTGTTCTAATGAATGTCCTCTCGGAGCCGACCGCAGGGAGATAGAAGATATGCCGCCCGAAAGAGGCGTTATAAGGTTACAAAACTCAGCGAAAGATCTCGGAGAGCTTATTGTCAAGCTCTCTGCAATAATGGACGATGGCGTGATAACGGACGACGAAAGAAAAGCCATACCGGGCATTAAAGATCAGCTATTAGAATGCAGGCACCGTCTTGACGAAATTCTCGCAGTTTTAGAGAAGTTTGAAAAAGGCTGTGGCAAAGTAATATATTAACGTCGAAATCAACATATTTTAGAAAGGAGGCGATAGAAATGGTAAAGACTGCAATTGATACTGAGGAAATTTACATTGGTAATACAAAAGTTAGATTTTGCACAGATTTTTGTGCTTATAAATCCGCCTATGATATAAACAGAATATTTCAAAACATTTCCCGAATAGCCATGGAGGATATCAGGAGCAGTCTATATCAGAAGCGGCAGAAGTAATGTAATACATAACAAAACCGACAAGCTACCTAAAATACACAGACAGAAAGGAGAACATTTTGAAAACAATTATCAAAGTACACGGCAGAATTTTAATGACATTCGTTATATCATTTATAGCCTTTTGTGCAAGTGCAGTAAGTGCCTACTGCAATACCGACTCTCGCACCTACCCTGTTATAGACATACTTCTTGACACGGAGTTGCAGTTATATACGCAGGATATAGCGCATTCCTATGGTATAAGCTATCCATTAGCCCTCGCTGTTATGGAGCAGGAGAGCAGTTTCAGAACAAACGTCGTAAGCTGCGGCAACTATGGGCTATTCCAGATCAACACAATCAATCTAAAGCACTTGAGCAGTACCATAGGCGTTACAGACCTTACAGATCCGCAACAGAACATCAAGGGCGGATGTTTTCTTCTTAAAGAATTGTTTGATAAATATGGAACCGAAAGTAAGGTACTTATGGCTTATAACTGCGGAGAAGCCGGAGCTAAAAGGTGTTGGAATAAAAATGTATTTGAAACGGATTTTTCAAAATCTGTTTTAAATAGAAAAGCAAAATATGAAGCATTATTGATTACATCAAATAATGTAAATATATCAGAAAGAAAGGAGGTTGCTTCCATGTCATTCTATCATACTTGCCCTTATTGTGGCTCTAATCTTGATCCTGCTGAACGCTGTGATTGTGACAATAACGATAAGCAGAAGCATAGTTCAGACGAAGGTGGTGATAATATTGGAGATTACGAAATCGAACAGTTATTCTATGACGATACTCGCACAAAGAGAAAAGCAAAAACTATTAAAACAAGCAAGGTATAAACTTAAAAGAATTATTGAGTTATATGGGGACGAAAACGGAGAAAGGAACAAGCCTCAGTATTTGGCTCATATCTTAGAGGAGATAACTTCGGCATATCACATATCCGATCTCTGTTACAAAATGGCTTATGCCACTTCATATACAAAAAATGAAATAGAGCAACTAATAGGAAAGCCCACGCCCGAGGGCGCAGGCAATCCACATCTGCAAGCTCTATTGTATCATAATTTTTAATTAAATGCAATAGGAGGAATGAAATTCTATGGAAAATCAGAACAAAAACGCATTACAGATTACTGCGCAATACCCGGCAGAGCGATATAATCTGCTTGTACCCATGCAGACCGTTGCGGAGATTGCGGAAATTCACAAACCCGTAATGAATGCCGTGCAGATATCCATTAATCCGGCGGATAAGGAAATTTATATGCAGGAAAAGGCGAAAGAGGCTTGGACGGGCAGGGACGGGAAGTATCACCCTGCTACACCTGCAGGCTGGGCGCTTACCAAAAAAGGTCTCAATAAGCTCATGCGAGCAGCAGGTATTAAAATCTTAGGCACTCGCCCGATTATCCCTTCAACTTGTCAAAAGTGCGCAGAAGTAAACCGCAGCATTGGCCGACCTGTCAACTGCGGAGCCTGCGGAAACAAGGACGTGAAATTTGAAGCCCGAATTTCAGTTCCGCAGCTCACTGGAGAAAATATAGAAATCGTGGCACATAAGGAGATTGCCGTGCAGGATGCAGCGGAAGGTATGACGGAAAACCAGCGTAAGGAATTTCTGAAATTCCGAAATGAAATGTGCGAGACGAAAGCTATCAACAGGGCTTTAAGAGCAGCCATGCACATAAAGGGTACATACACTATAGAAGAGCTCCGCAAGCCGTTTGTTGTAGCTTATCTTGTACCTAATCTTGATAACGAAGCCGTAAAGGCAGAGGCAGTTAAACATTTCTTTACGACTTCTCAGGAATTATATGGCGGACACATGACCGATACTCGCAAGGCGATTTTCGTCGAAGATGATATAGAGGAAGGCATGGAATACGAAACTCCAGCCAAGCCTATTTCACAGCCGAGCGCTCAGTCTTACAAAGAACTGCCACAGGAGCATCCGAGGCAGATGCAGCAGAATGCAGCAAATAAATCAACCACCCCTGAGCCTAATACAACGTATGTATGTAGCGTGTGCGGGGCGAAGTGTTCAGACAGAGTAGTCGCATATAGTCAGCAGAAGTTCGGAAAAACCCTCTGCATGAAGTGCCAGAAAGCAGAAGGAGGCGGTCGTTAATGGGAATTAAAATTGTTCATACAGGAGATTGGCATATAGGCACATTTAACGGGCCTGAAAACAACGGTATTAACGCAAGATACCTTGATATATGCAAGTGCTTAAACAAGTTTGTTGAGGATATGAAAGCCGAGAAGCCGGATATAATTCTTATAGCCGGAGATATTTTTCACAGCGAAAGAGTGTGGGCTTCAAGAGGCTTGAGCGAGGTAGATACTGCTGTAAAAATACTGCGTGAACTTAGGGAGATATGCCCCGTTGTAGTCATGAGAGGTACACCGAATCACGACGGCTTCGCTCAGTTTGAAACACTTAAAACTTCCTTTTCCGGCGACGAGAATATCCATATAATTACAGAGCCGAGCTTGTGTATATGCAAGACCCATTTGGGAACAAGTGTACAAGTCGCTTGCGTACCCGGCTTTGATAGAGGCTTTTATAGGGCTAAAAACCCCGGTCTCTCGAAAGAGGAAGAAAATGAAGTATTTACTAAGGCTGTCGTGGATTTAATAATCGGTTTAAAGGCTCAATGCGATAACTCTATGCCTACTGTGCTGGTTTCACATTTTACCATACAGGGGGCTAATATGGAGAGCGGTCAAACGGCATTTTTCTCAAAATTTGAACCAATAGTATATCCATCAACGCTACTGGAGGCAGACTACGACCTCGTTTGCTTCGGACACATACACAGGCCTCAACAGCTTGACGGCTGTAAGAATACATATTACTGCGGAGCTATATCACAGCTCAATTTTAATGACGAAAATCAGAGCAGAGGCTACTACATTCACAACATAGAACGTACAGGAGAGGTAAATTCTGAATTTCGACAGCTTCCAACGAGAGAGCATATCACCATATGGCTGAATGACGACGATATCCGAGAACTCAATGAAAAGGGTCCTGAAAGGCTTACAAGACGTACTGCGCTCAGCAATCCGCAGGTAATAAATGACAGGATAATCCGTGTTCTTTACGATTGCACAGATACGCACAACAAGGCATTTAATCACGCCTTACTCGAAAAATGGTTATACGACGTAGGACAGGCTTTCTTCGTACAGGAGATTACGCCTCAGAAGATAAGCATTACGGTTGATAAAAGAAGTCTTGAAGCGGAAGGTTCGCCTGAAGATAACCTCGGAGCTTATTTAACCGAAAAGGACATAGCTCCCGAACGTATCGGCGAGATCGTAGAATTGGCAAGACCTATTATAGCTGAGGCTACAGAAAAGGCTACGAAGGATAGGAATACCGGCTTGTTTGTTCCCGTTGAAATCGAGGTTAAAAACTACCGCAATTACCGTTATGAAAAATTCTCTTTCGAGGATATTCACTTCTGCACCATAAACGGTAGCAATGGCGTAGGCAAGAGCAGTTTATTTATGGATGCTATGTGTGATGCTCTTTTTGAAGAAACAAGAGAAAGAGAGCTTACAGGCTGGATATGCAATGATCCGGCAGCAAAGAGTGGATCAATTAAATTTACCTTTAAGCTTGGAGAAAAAATATATCGAGTTACGCGTACCCGTCAAAAGAGCGGAAAGGCTACACTAAACATAGCCGAATATGTGGACGAAGAATGGGTAGATCGTTCAAAAGAAAGGTTTAAGGACACGCAAGCTGAGATAATAAACATAATCGGAATGGACAGCCTTACGCTTAAAGCCTGTGCCCTTATCATGCAAGATCAGTACGGACTGTTCCTGCAGGCAGACAAGGAAGCCCGAATGAATATCCTCGGCAGCATTTTGGGATTAAATGTTTACGGGGATATGGAGGATCTGGCGGCAGAAAAGGCGACGGCGACAAATCGCACTATACGCACGTTACAGGAAAGAGCGGAGAACATTCTCGCCGGACTTCCCAACAGGGAGGAGCTTGTCGCAATGATTACAGCGGAGGAGGAGAACCGGAAACTGTACGAGGCGCAGGCTGCAGAAAAGACCGCAGCCGTAGACAAGCTGAAAGTGAAGCTAAATACGCAGCTTGAGGCGGCGAGCAGGGCAATGAAGCTCAACAGCAAGATTAGCTCCCTCACGGCCACGAGAGCGTCCAAAGAATCGACGAAAACGGCGCAGGCAGGAATAGTATCGGCGGCAGACGTTATCCTCTCGAAAGAGGCTGAAATCGCCGCAGGAGTGGCAAAGCTCCATGAAATGCTCGAGCGAGAAAAAGAGCTGATTAAGGGTAAGGCAACATACGACAGCCTTGCGGAGAGAAAAGAGCAGCTCGTAAAGGCGGTAACGCTGGCGGAAAGCACGGCAAAGGAAATGAGGGACAAGAAAGCCGCCCTCGTGCTTATGAAGATAGGTCCGCTAAAGCAGGCGCTCACAAAGGCGGAGGAATTGACAGCGATGCATAAGGAATACGAGGAGAAGCGTGGCAGAATGGCGGAGCTGTCAGCCTTAGAGCCGGAATGGAAGAAAGCTGTCGAGGAGCTGGAAGCGGCGCAGAGGCATCTCGCAGATATTGAGGCTGACGGCAAGAGAATAGCAGAAAGCCACGCACTCCGCATAAAGATTCTTAAGGACAAAGTGGAGCTACTGGCGGACAGCGGTTGCCCTGACGTTGAAAAGGCAAGCTGCAAATTCCTTGCAGACGCTTTGAAAGCAAAGGCCGAGCTGCCGGAGGCAGAAAAGGAAGCGGCGCAGGCAGCAGAGGAATACGAGGATATGCGCAGAGAAGCCACAGCGACTCTTGTTGCCCTCCAAAAGGCAGTAGACGACAGTTTATACCATCCTGAGGAAATGGAGGCTCTGCGAGGCGATTTGAGGCTCTTGGAGGCGGCGGAAAAAGAGTACGCCGGACTTGAGGGTCAGAGAAAAGAGCTTGCCATCATAAACGAACGAGCGGAGGATCTGGCAAAGGCGGCGGCAGACGCAGAGAAGACAGCCGAAAATGGCAGGAGAGATATTTCCGACATTGAGGCGCAGCTCAACGCCGTGGCGCAGGCCAGCGCAGCATACGACAGCCTGCAAGCAGAAATAGCCCTTGCAAGACAGTGGGAGGAGAAAGAGAAGCAGCTCCCCGTCGCACGGGAGAAGAAAGAGGCGGCGGCGCAGCGTGTTCTTGAACTCGACACGGAGATAGAGGGCATTGAGGCAGAAATAACGGAGGCAAAGGCAGAGCTGGCGGAGGAACAGAGCAAGACCATCGGTAGGGAACATTTGGAAGCGCAGGTCAGAGCGGTAGAAATGGAAATAGCGGAGATGCAGGAAAAAGCGAAAATAGCGGTAATGGCTATCGGCGGACTGAGCAGGCAGCTTGAGCAGCTCAACGAGAGCGTGAAGCAGGCGGATGAGTTGCAGGCGCAGGTAAACGGTCTTGTAGCAACGGCTGCAGGTTACGAGGAATTGAAAAAAGCGTTTTCGCAGGACGGTATACCCCATAACATCATTCGCTCTATTATACCGATTTTTGAGGCGACGGCGACCAACATTCTCGGTCAGATGTCCGGCGGAAAGATGAGCGTGGAGTTTGTTACGGAGAAAGTGTTGAAATCGAATAATAAAAAAGAGGTTACGACACTCGACATCATCATTAACGACAGCGACACGGGTCGCCTGCCTTATATGAGCAGGAGCGGAGGAGAACGTGTCAAGGCGGCATTGTCTGTTATATTGGCACTTTCAGAAATAAAGCAGTCGAAGATAGGAGTTAAATTTGGCTTCTTATGGATCGACGAGCCACCATACCTCGATCAAGACGGAATACAGGCTTATTGTACTGCGCTGGTAACGATCCAAGAGCGCTACCCTAATACTAAGGTTATGGCTATTTCTCACGATGAAACATTTAAGGCGAGGTTTCCACAAAGTGTCACAGTATATAAAGACGAAACGGGAAGCCACGTTATGAATGATTAATTGCCTTGGAAACTACGGCGGCGGTTATGACTACACCAGACTGCCGCCCTTGGAGGTGAAGCCAGTATGTCAAGGAGGGAACAACCGTATATTCCATTGTATGTGCAGGATTTTCTCACTGACGAAAAGCTCAACGAATGCAGCGCTGAAAGCACCGGAGTATATATCAGGCTTATGTGCCTTATGCACAAGTCCCATGAATATGGTGTGATTTTGCTAAAGCAAAAAGACAAGCAAAACCCTAAGCAAAATGCAAGCAATGTTACTGATTTTGCTAATAAACTTGTTAAACATATGCCATATGATGTTGCTACAATTGAGAGATCATTACATGAGCTTTTGGAAGAGGAGGTTATTTACATAGACGGCGACAGGCTATGTCAAAAGCGAATGATAAAAGATGGTGAAATCAGCAGTTTAAGGGCATCTGCAGGCAGTAAAGGAGGAAAGAAGAAAGCTCAAAAAAAAGAATTTGCTAATAGTTTTGCTACAGATTTTGCTATAGCAAAAAGCCAAGCAACTGTTGAAATTGAAAATGAATATGAAAATGAAAATGAAAATGAAGTTAAAAATAAAACTGATATTACTACTGATGATAAAAAGATCCTCGAAGATAGGTTTGACATTTTTTGGTCTTTATACCCTCGAAAGGTTGGCAAAGGACAAGCTAAAAAAATGTGGTTTAAAATATCCCCATCAGAGGAGCTTTATAAAAAAATACTGTCAGCAGTAGAAGAAGCCAAGAATTGTAGGCAATGGAAGACTGACGGAGGACAGTACATTCCTTACCCCTCGACTTGGCTTAATCAGGAGAGGTGGGAAGATGATTATGCAGACGAGAATAAAAGAGGTGAAGATAGTGAAAATGAAAAGTGTCAAGGAAATATTTATAGACGGAAATACACATTTAGGCCATCAACGTGAGGCAGAGCCGGCAGCATATATAATCACTCTCGACGTGATGAAAGAAAAAGGAATTACATACGACAAGCAGCCGCCTGAAGCTAAAGCCTGTGAATTTTGCGGTAAAATACTTTATCCCCAAGGGCTTGTGCTAGGGAATAAGGTACTTATGTGGAACCCTGTATTACCTCGTTGCACTTGCGAGGAGGCACAAATCAATTGGCATAAATACGACGCAGCGATAATGGAACGTAAGCGTAAAGAAGCCCTCGAAATCAGCCATAAGATAAAAAGAGATCGCATAAATAAACTACTCGGACAGAGCGGAATTAAAAGACGTTTTCAAAACAGAACTTTTGATAAATTTAAAGTCAAAACGCCGGAGCAGGAAAGATGTTTTAGAGTAGCCAAAGAGTACGCCGATAATTTCGCAGAACATTATATGGCAGGAGATGGCTTGTATATAGAGGGTACCAACGGAACGGGCAAGACCCATTTAGCAGCTGCTATAGCTTTACAGCTTATCAACGAGGGTATACCTGTAATTTGTAAAACAGCGAGTGATATTTTAGAGGATATCAAGAGAGCTTTTGACAGTGTAAATGCCGACTTGTACGAGTTGATGTACCTTTACAAGAAGGTTGATCTATTGATTATTGACGATCTTGGCAAAGAACATTGTAGCGACTGGGCTATAAGTACGCTGTATTCCATCATAAACGACCGCTACGAGGATTTGAAACCTGTTATCGTTACAGCGAATTATGGGCTCGAACAACTGAACGAGGTACTAACGCCTATTGGTTATGATTGCACTAAAATATTAGCTATTACAAGCCGCCTGAAGGAAACCTGTAGCATCATCACAATGGCGTGGGAAGATATTAGGGGAGGCGGAGAGTTATGAAAAAACTTAAAAAGATAAAGATCGTCGCAGGGAAGATTATCGATTTTACAGAAAAAAGGGCATTTGCGTAAGATGCCGCAAGAAGAAAGCCGAACCCGAGAGGGTTCTTTGAGATGCCTTGAAGATAATGGGCTTGCAGAAGATGTGTTGCAGGAGCATAAGACGTGGGAGAAATGCCAGAACTACATCATAGGACAGGCCCGTAAAATGGCAGCCGGAAAAAGCTCTATAGGAGTAAAAGACGAAACTGTATATGAATGGGCAGAGGATTATTTCCACAAAGACGATAAGGCAGAGGAAGAAAAGAAGATGCGCCAGCAGAAAGAGCAAACAGATAATTCAAAGAAAGATCTCGAAAAGCCGGCTTCCAAAAAAGAGCCTAAGAAAGTTGCTAAGAAGAAAAATACACCTGCTAAAGCTGAGGCTAAAGCAACTAAAATCGAAAAATCAAAAGATGGACAGCTTTGCCTGTTTGATTTATAGGAGGCGATAATTTGTGGACAAAAGAACCCTTGCCGCTATAGGAGTGGCGAAAGCGACAGATGGTATGATGGATCTGGCGGATATGATGGATCTGGCGGAGTTGAATGAAATTTGCAAATATATAGTTTGCGCAGAACTTGTATGTCATAAAAAAATACTGCTCCTAACCTTCTATGATATAGCAGAACTCAAACAAAGAAGATCACAAGCAGTATTCAGAACATTTATATCTAAAGATGATTATATCACGCAAGACCTAAGGATGTCAAGTATTGGAAAAATAAAATGGCTTACAGGTACTTTTGATAATCTCTACAGAGTGGGACTTGATGTAACTAGGGGTTGTAAATATGTAAATCACAAATACATTAGAATTACCCCGGTGATATTCAGCCTAAAAAGCGAAAGCGATTTAGCAAAAAGTTTCATAATAAAGAATATGCCTGAATTGAAAAACAAGCAAATCAGCACCTGGGACATGATAAATCGCTTTCAAGAAAGAGTTAGGGAGAAAAGATTACACGATAAGCGTGCAATTGAAATTAAAGCAATAGACGACGCTATGAAAGGCATTAAAGCACTCCCGAAAAGGTTTTACGATTGGGCGGAAAACGAAGCCTTAAAGGACTGGAGATATGTAGTCTACAGTCCTACTTCCACAAGAGTAAAGGCGGAGTGCGTATGCACCTATTGTAAAAAAACATACACTGTTAACCGAAAAGAGATCCTGATAAAAAACAACATAAAAGGCGTGTGTCCTGAGTGTGGCAGTGAGGTTGTTTTTAAAGCGAAAGGAAGGCTCGCCTCCTGCTCCTTCTTTCATAGGAACCTAAGCTACGTTGAAAAGACTAAAACTGGATTTGTTTTTAGAATGTTTTATGTGTTCAGACGAATACATAAGAGTGATGTTACCCGACCTGAAACAGAGTATAAAGAAATACAGAGAACCTTTTACAGTTTTGAGGATGGGGAAAAAAAGCCTTCAACAAGATCTTACATATGGAATAAATTTAAAAATACAGGAATAGTCAGATGGTGTCGTGACGATAATTGCGAAACGTATTTATGCTTGTTATACCCTTACAATCTTCCGAAAGCGTGGGAAAATACACCTATGAAATATTCCGCACTCGAAATTCTTGCAAGAGAAGTTCCTACGGAACCGCTCTATTACGAAAGAGCGATATTTGCATATTGTAACCGCCCTTCTTTAGAATGGGTCATTAAAATGAGGTTATTTAACTTGGCGGCAAGTCTGGTCAATTCCAGCAGAAGTATATGTTTATACTTAGAGGAAGGTAAAAACATATTCAGCGCTTTAAACATCAGCAAAGAACACACAAAGGTACTGATGGAAGTAGATGGTAGCACAGACGAGCTTAACTGGCTTAAAGAAGCCGAAAACTTCGGCATAAAACTTAATGCGGAGCTGCTTCTGTACCTTAATAAAAACTTTTGGACAAGCTCAAGGACACAGATATTAAGCCAAGCCGGGAGAAAGATTGTATCTTTAAAAAAGATCCTCAAATATATCGAGAAGGAGTCACACAGGTACCCTACAAACCACCTTACTACTGATGTAGAGAAACTGAATAGGGAAAACATGCTGCGTGATTGGATCGCTTACCTGCGCTGGTGTGACGAGCTTGGCTATGATACAAGCAATAAGTTTTATTTTATGCCTAATAATTTCCTCAGTGTGCATGACAGGGTCGCTGAGGAATATAGGAAGTATAAGGACGAGATCTACAAAAAGCGTATGGAAGTGTTCGACATGGCGATAAAAAACATGAGCGAAAATCATACCGAGAAAGATGTATTTAATCTTCACAAAAACGGCTTGTTTATAAGACTTCCAAGAGATGTGGACGAAATCAAAAAAGAAGGAGAAGCCCTACATCATTGTGTAGCCACTTATGTGGAGAAGGTAGCCACAAGAAAAACTCTTATTTTCTTTATAAGAAAAGAGGCAGAGCCAGACAAGCCATACTACACTCTCGAATGGAAAGGCAGAGTAGAACAGTGCAGAGGCTCGCACAACAAGGCTATGACTGATGAAATAAAGAAGTTTGCGGATTATTTTAACAGTGAAATGATTAAATATTTTTCCCATGCGAATACGACTTTATAAAAGGAGGAAGCAGAATGAAGATCAAGATGAAAGAGACTGTGCGCCCGGATTGGTCGTTTAATTTTCAGAAACCCGACAATGTGTTGGTGGCTGACCAGATTTACGAAGCCACCCAGAACAAACACGGAGCGGTGTGCGGGATTTGCGAGAACGGAGAGTTGCTGGGTGTGAAGCCCGGAGAATTTGAGATCATAGAAAGCGAGAGACAGGAGGCAGAAAAATGATCAAAACAAAAATAGAATGGTGTGACAGCACTTGGAACCCGGTTACAGGCTGCCGCCACAAATGCGAGTATTGTTACGCACGGAGGATAGCGGAGAGATTTCGCCCGTTTGATTTGCCGCACCTCACAGAGGCCGGAGTATTGCAGGGCATTAACGAGCTGGCCTCGCCGATAATCACGGAATGCAAGGACGGAAAAGAGAGGATATGCGCATATCCATACGGATTTGAGCCGACGCTCCACCGCTACCGCCTCGGAGAGTACGAGAAGAAAGCCGGACGCACGATATTTGTGTGCAGTATGGCAGACCTTTTCGGGGCGTGGGTGCCGGACAGGTGGATAGAGGAGGTTTTCGAGGCTTGCGAGGCAGCACCGCAGCACAGATACCTGTTCCTCACGAAAAACCCACAGAGGTACGGAGAGCTGGCACGGGCCGGAAAGCTGCCGCAGAGGGATAATATGTGGTACGGTTCAACACTCGACAGCATGAGCGCAAAAAGATACCCCGGCAGGCTTTTCGATAATACATTCATCAGCATAGAGCCGCTTACGGAGTATATGGACGTAGGGCTGGGGAGTTTTGGCGGAGACAAGTGGGTAGTCATAGGAGCGGAGACAGGAAACCGCAAAGACAAGGTAACGCCAAAGAAAGAATGGGTAGACAAGATTTGCGAGGCAGCAGACCTAACACAAATGGCCGTGTTTATGAAAGACAGCCTCATACCCATTGTTGGCGAGGAGAATATGCGCAGGGAGTTTCCGTGGACGTGATAAAATTGGCTTTTGCGATAAAATGCTTTTAAACTTAAAGGAAGAAGGTGAAAATATGAAAATTGACTATGAGCAAAAAGAGTTTATGAGAAAATACTCTAAGGCAAGAAACGCAGCCTTTAGGGAAAAAGGACTTTGCCCGAGGTGCGGGAAAAAGACAGATGGTAAATATTTGTGTACTGAATGCAGCAAGAAACACGCTGATAGTCAGTCTACTGCTTATCAAAAGAAAAAGGCAAAAGGCATATGTGTAAGATGTCACAAGAAATTGACATCAAACGATCACGTTTTGTGTGAAGAGTGTTTAAGTAAAACGAATGAAGATAGCAGAAAATCCTACGCCTATTTTAAATCAAGAAGGATATGTACAAGATGCCATAAGGAAAAGGCTGAAGACGGACATATTTTATGCGCTGCGTGTTTAGAAAAATGCAGGAGAAGAACATAAAGAGAGATACAGGAGGAACAAGCATCTATGAAAAAGGGAGACCAATTAAAAAGCAAGGACGGCGCAGAAACTATTTCGGCATCACTCCCTAAATGCAAGGTATTTAATTGTGATAGGCTCAGAGGTAGCTTCTGTTGTTCGTTCTGCAAGTTCAAAAAACAAGGTTGTCAAAATTCCTGCCAGAACTTCCCCTCGAAGTGCGGACTTTTTGGCGTATCTTTTTAATCAAAGGAGGAAAGTATTATGACTTTTGTAAATAAAAAAATCCTGAATGGTATAAACGATATATCCGACATAGCATTTGAATACTTGGATGCCTTGAAAGTTTCCGTCGACAGAAACATAGACAGCGTAATGATATTTATAATGCTAAGAGAAGGAGGCAAGGTATTAGACTATTCCGCTGTTAGATACAGCGACAGGTTTGCAGCAAAGAAGCTGGAGGAGATAAAAAACAAGATAACCAGATACGCATTGATGGTGTATGAGAAAGACATGGGTATTTATGAAAAGAAAAGAGCTTAAATCTACATACAGAGATTTTGCAAAAAAGCAGATATGAAATTACAAAGGAGGCTTTCAAATGAAAAAAAGAAACTGCAGACTTACGCCGGAAGAACGACAAGTTAAAAAAGAAGCGTCTAAACTTAGACGTAAGACCGATGCACAGCTTGTAGAAGAAATGAGAAGCGCTGGTTTAAAAAATACCGGCGTAAAGATCCTTTTAAAAAAGCTGGAAGATGGTAAATGCCCCGGCATAGGCGGAGCGACTGTGTATAAAATTTACGAGTTCGCCAAGAAAGAAGGTCTATTATAATGGCTCGGGGAGGGATACAAATGGATGACAGGGTGAGGCATTATAAAGCTGTCTTTACAGGTAAGCGAAGCAAGGTTGCCGGGGAATTTTGGGAAAGAATAATAGATGCCAGCTGTGAGCATTACAGGCAAGAAGGCGTTGCAGAAATAGAAAAGACCCCTGAACCTCTAAGACCTATTAAACCATTAGGTGAAGGAAAGTTTATTGCCTGCTTTAGAAAAATGGCACAGCCTGATTACAAAGGCACATTAAAAGGCGGACGAGCTATTGTTTTTGAAGCAAAGCACACAGACTCAGATAAACTTTTAAGAAACATCATATCAGCGGAGCAGGAGAAACGACTTAATATGCATTTAAAACTTGGCGCGGAATGTTTTGTAATGATCTCGTTCGGTTTTGAAAAATTCTTTAAAGTACCATGGGCAGTTTTTAGGGATATGAAGAAGAAATACGGACTTAAATATGTAACAGCTGACGACATCAAGGAATACGAAGTTAAATATATAGGCGGCAGGCTTTTGTTTTTAGAATAAGAAAATTTAACGAAAAGGAGTAATGCAAAATGGAAGGACAGTTACAGCACATAATCGAAATTGCTATAATGGCTACTTTTGATGTTTATTCAAAAGATATAGACAAAAAGATCCAAGAAGCCATAAACCTCGGGGCAAAAATCGGAGCTGAAGTTGGAGCGCAAGCCGGAGCAGCAGCAGCTATTAAAGCTGCGGAAAGAGAAAAAAAGAAAATAAGAGCCGCCCAGTATGATAAGCGCTTTCACAACACTAAACTCCTTCTTAAGCATTACAGGTCCCTGAACGAGCATTACCACAATGCGGTATTTGATATGAAAACGGCAGAGAGCGCAAGTGAGGATTTTTCAGATATAATGCAAATTATGAACAAATCCATGGACGAGGCATTATACATAGAAAGCATAAAGCAGAGCTGTACTCGGACAAAGATCATTATGACCCACGTCAACAAAATGCTTGACATTTACAAAATAATGTGCGAGAGGTCACACAGACCGGACGACAAGAGGCGCTGGCGTGTGCTGGAAGCGTTATACATAGCAGACGAAGGAACGCCAGCCGTAGAAATCGCAGCTAATGAGCATATTGACAAGAGAACGGTCTACAAGGACATAGATGTTTGCATTGTTGATTTAACCACACTTTTATTCGGGATAGGAGGGATAGAAAACAATTGACTCATTAGGGGCGAAAAAAGGTTATTTTAAAATATTATAAATACTTCTTGACTTTTGCATACCAAAAGTATATAATTATGGTATGCAAAAAAGCGAGGTGAGAAAGTGCATAAAAAAATAGGGCGTCCTACTGACAGTTTGAAATCTGTTCAAATCGCAGTACGTTTTGACAAGGAAACTTTATGCATACTTGATAGATATTGTGCTAAAGAAGGAATATCAAGAGCAGAAGGTACCAGACGCGCAGTAAGGAAACTCGAAAACAAATGAAAAAACACTCGTTATTCTCGGCAAAGAATGTGCAAACGAGTGTTTACCCAGAAGTCACCTTCTGATAAATCTATTATAGCAGATAGGTGGACTTCTTTCAAGATATTTTAGAAAGGAGTTTTTTATATGAACAATAGTTCTTGACTTTTGGTGTGACATATATTATAATATAGGTGTGACATAAAGCGAGGTGATTTAATGCGTTCACGCGTTGGCAGACCAAAAGTAGAAAACCCTAAGTCTAATAGATTTAGCATTCGTCTTGATAAAGAAACGGAAGAAAAACTTATGGTATATTGCATAAAGCACAATATATCAAAAGGTGAGGCAATAAGACGAGGTATACATCTGCTTTTAAGTCAAAAAAAATAAAAAAAACGGAATGTTCTACCGACCAAAGCTTGAACAATCCGTTTTTGAAAACACGAGAGAAATCTCTCCGTAAATATTATACCATGCGGAGCGACTTCTTTCAAGATATTTTAGAAAGGAGTTTTTTTATATGAACAATACTTTAAAAAATTATTTACCGAAGGATATGAGTAAAAGGACAGTAAATGCTATAGCTAATGAAATACTTGGCATATTTGATGATAAGGAACTATATAACGAGAATCTTGTTCCCGAAATCAAGGCAGTAAGAGAAAAGTGTACAAGCCTGTACTGGAATAATCCAACATTTGAGGATATAAGATTTGACCTCGATATGGCTGAGGGCAGAGCTTTTATCTATGAAAGGCGTGTAGGATTTTTAAACGGTTTTATGGCAGCGGCTAAATTGTTTTGCGGAGAAGGGGTAAAGAATTAATCAACATAAGAAGTTGATAAGAAACAGGGCACAAATTGGGCATTTACAAGGCACTGTAAGTTGTGATAAAATTTAAGGTGAAAAATAGCAGAGATTAAAAGACCGCCTATGGGGTGAACCTTATAGGCGGTTATTTTTTGAAGATAAATGCCCTGAAATGGGGCGGAAAGGAGACTCTATGAGAATTGTATTTGACCTGGACGATACGATAAGCGTCCATCGCAACAGGGACTTTGTTAATGCCGTTCCTATACACGAAACCATCAATAAAATAAGGCGACTAAAAGCAGATGGCTGCGAGATCTATATATATAGCGCGCGTGGACAAAACTCTTGTAAGGGAGATTTAGCCCTTATAGAAGAACGTAACCGAACACAGATAGAAACGTGGCTTGCGACTCATGACGTGCCTTGCGACAAACTTATCTTTGGAAAGCCGCTCGGAGACATTTACGTAGACGATAAGGGAATTTCCCTTGAAGAATTTTTAAACGGAGAGTATGGAATGCTTAAAGGCAACAGCGGATCAGAGGTTTACCGAGCCGGCAGCAGAGTTATTAAGAAATGCAAAGACGCAAGACCTCAGGCAGATTGGTACGACAAAGCATTAAATATAGGAATTAGGACACCTAAAGTAATATCCGTAGTGCTTGACACAATAAGCGTAGAATACATACTCGGAGAAGCCGGTAATGAAAAAGCATTAAGCAAAGGAGATTTAGGACAGATAATCTCACAGATTATGCTAATGAGTCTTTACAAAGCGGAAAAACCTTTTGACACAGACAGCTATATTTCTTTTATAAAGTCAAGACTGTCGATAGCAGGTTGGGAGAACGAGTTTGAAAGGCTGGTATCTTTTTTTGAGCAAAACGAACAAATGCTTATAGATAACAGTACATTTAGCCACGGGGATTTATCATTATCGAATACTATCTTTTCAGATGAAGGGCTATACCTTATTGACCCAAGTGCAAGGACGGAATACAGCACATTTTTGAATGATTTTGCAAAACTTAGATTTTCGCTTAATGGCGGAGAGCAGCTTCTTCATGGAGGAAAAAGACCGCCGGAATACGACGTAAGGCTCGCTGAGCTTTCCAAAATGCTCTCTGAGAATGGTTGGAGCAAAACAGTAAAGGCAATGGAGGCTGTTCATTGGGTGCGTATGCTGGGCTATTTTGAAGCGGAGATAGATAGGTTAAAAATATGGCGCAAAGCTAAAAGGCTGGAGGAAGAGTTATGAAAATAGGATTTACATCTGTCGTCGGAGATTTTATGCACGCTGGGCACGCCTTGATGCTTGATGAATGCAAGCAATATTGTGACTACCTTTACGCTGGAATAATTACTGACCCTACAAAAGACCGCCCTTGGAAAACCAAGCCGATACAATCCCTGTTTGAGAGATATACGCAGCTTGTAAGCCACAGAGCGGTAGACGAGGTTGTGCCACTTGAAAGTGAAGCAGATTTAGACTTGGCCATTCGCTCACTCCCGATAGACGTGAGGTTTGTTGGTGAAGACTACAAGGGGAAAGACTTTACTGGAAAAGCTACGTGCGAAGAACTGGGCATAGAGATCATATACAACAAACGTGCGCACGGTCTAAGCTCAACGGAATTAAGGAGGCGAATCGAAGATGGAAAAATTCATAATAGCGATACCGTCATACCAGAGGTCGGAGGCACAGGGAACGCTTGATTACCTGTATGGAATAGGAATACCAAAAGAAAGAATATACATATTTGTTCAGACAGAACAGGACTATAAAAAATACCAGAAGTACGAAGATAGGTGCAGTGTAATATTTGCCCCGGCGGACGGGATAGCAAAGGCAAGAAACAATATTTTGCGATACTTCAAAGGACAGCAGGATATACTCATGCTCGATGACGATGTAAGCTACTTAGGTAGGCTGCACGTAAATAAAATTGTACCCATAAAAAAAGCGGAGGAGTTTGATGAGACAATAGGAAAGTGTTTCGAGCAGACAAGGAAATTTGCGGCTCCTATGTTTGGTGTGTACCCGGTAAATAATGCCTTTTTTATGCAAAGAAGTATAAGCACAAAGGTTACAGTAAATACGGTGGTCGGGTTTTTGAAAGGGCAAATACTCACATTCAACGAGACGTTTCCAGCAAAAGAGGACATAGAACTGTGCGCAAGAATGCTACACGAAGGTAAAAGCATTCTTCGATATAACTTTTTGTCTGTAAAGGCAAAGCATAGGACAAATGCAGGAGGTTGCTACGAGGCGTGGCACTCGACGGCACATAAAGAAACGGTGACGAGACTATGCAGAATGTACCCTGATATTTTGACACCGAATAGTACAAAACCAAATGAAGTGCGGACACTGCTCAAGGATAAGAAAATTAATCTTAAGAAAAGGAGGAAGGAAGCAGATGAATTATGATGTTAAATTTTGCATTCCCAGTTACCAGCGAGCTGACAGGCAAAAGACGTTGGCGCTTCTTGAAAAAATCGGAGTACCAAAAGAACAGATAGTTTTATCAGTGCAGACAGTAGCAGATAAGAAAGAATATACCAAAGCGGGCGTAGCCCAGCGTGTAGGAACTTTTTTATACAGAGAGGGAACCTGCGTTGCAGACAATAGGAACACGCTGTTAGACCATTTCCATAGAGGAAGTAAGATCGTTTTGTTGGAAGACGACATAAACAAGATACAGCACCTTAAAATTGATAAGCTAACAGGAAAACACTCACTTTCTGACGTAACCAGCTACGATGAACTTATGCACATTTGCAAGAGAGGATTTTCAATAGCAGCACAAGAAAAAACTATAGCATTTGGTTTAAATATGTATCGAAATGCTACATTTATGAGAAAAGGTTATCACCGAAGAAAGCTATGTGACACAGGATTTTTAGGCATAATTGTTTCCGACTTACGTTTTGACAATAAACTTAAGGTATATGATGACTCAGATATGTGTGCAAGAATAATAAAAAGATTTGGAGCGTTCATAAGCTTAGAAGACTATACTTGTGTTATTGATAGAAAAGCACGAGGCGGATGTCATGACCTATGGACTACAAGAGGAGTAAAACTACACGGTTTGCAACAGATTAAATAGAGACATGCAGACATTTTTAATGTGGTATTAGATGAAAATTGTAATAATCCCATAACTCTAAAAAGGCAAAAGGAGTGTAGAAAATGAAAACAACTATTATGAAACTGAAAGACATTCGCCCGGCGGCGTACAATCCGAGAGTAACGCTCAAGCCGGGGGACGCAGAGTACGAAGCATTGAAAAACTCTTTGGAGCGTTTCGGCGTGGCAGAGCCATTAATCGTGAATGAGATGACAGGAAACCTCGTCAGTGGACATCAGAGGCTCAATGTATTAAAGGCCAGCGGAGCGCAGGAGGTGGAGGTCGTACTCGTTGAAATGGGCGAGGAGCAGGAGAAGTTGCTCAATATCGCCATGAACAAGATAGACGGTGAATGGGACTACAAAAAGCTGGAAGTCCTGTTTGACGAAATATCGGCGGACGACATTAAATTCACGGGCTTTACACCGGAGGAGCTGGATAACCTTTTCGACGGAGGCACACCCGATTGGGGAGACGGGGAGGGAAGCGAAAGCACGGACGGAGACGACTCAGGAGACGACGAGAAGTCGAAAACCCCGGAGAAGCCTGCGGTACTGAAAGAGTTTAATATCTTTCTTTCATTTCCCTCGAAAGAGCTGGCAGAGAAATGGCTCGCAGACAGGGGCGTAGACCTCACATACGCAGGAACGGCGAGGAATATCACTATAAGAATGGAGGGACTGGACTATGGTACAGGAAATTAAGGTAACACAGCTCAACGCAGCCCCGTACAATCCCCGTATAGACCTTGAGCCGGGAATGCCCGAATGGGAAAAGCTCAAGAGGAGCATAGAGGAGTTTGGGAACGTAGAGCCGATTGTGTGGAATAAGCGCACAGGGAACGTCGTAGGAGGACACCAGCGGCTGGCTGTGCTGAAAAGTATGGGATATGATACCGTCCCCTGCTCGGTGGTAGATCTCGACGACACGGACGAGAAGCTACTCAACGTGGCTCTCAACAAAATCAAAGGTCAGTGGGACTATGATAAGTTGGAGGACATTTTGAGGGGTTTTGATTATGAAGTGGCGACAGCATCCGGCTTTTCCGCAGAGGAGATTGCTGTTATACTTGCCAACAATGAGGACTTACTTGAAGATTGGGACGACTACGGAGATTGGGACGACGACGAGCCGGAGGAACAGATAGTCGGAGGCAGCTATGTTGTAACGCTTGTATTTGCACACGCAGAGCTTGCGGCGCAATGGGCAGAGAACGAAGGTTATGAGGACAAGATACGGGAGGGTGCGAACACAACCGTAATCCGCATTGAGAAGTAGGAGGCGACGCTATGGCGAAAAAGACCCAAAGGCAGAAGCCACAGCTCAAACAGGATTACGGCAGCCCACGGTGGAGTATGGAGATACCCGACTGCTCAATGCCTATGACAATGGACACATACAGCAAATGTGCGTACAACTGCCTTTACTGCTTTGCATACTTCCAAAAAAGCCACACACTTGATGGATATATAGGCGGAGATTTGCGGAGCGTAGATCCGAAAAAGATAATCAACCTTTTCGAGAGCGCAATGAAGAACGACAGGCAGGCTGTGACAAAGACAGAGCTGCAATTCTTCCCTTATATTCAAAACCGCCGGATAATGCAATGGGGCGGACTGGCAGATCAATTTGACGAATGGGAGCGCAGACACGGAGTAACGCTTGAACTGCTGCGGTATTTCGACAAGATAGACTATCCGCTGTCTTTTAGCACTAAAGCGGCGTGGTGGACGCAGGACGAACGGTATATGGAACTATTCGCAAGGCATTCCCACAATTGGCATGTCAAAATTTCTATAATCACGGCGGACAAAGAGAAAGCCCGGCGGATAGAAAAGGGCGTACCGTCGCCGGAGGAGAGGATAGCTGCTATAAAGAGACTGGCAGACAGGGGCGTACATGTTACACTCCGCCTGCGTCCATTTATTCTCGGCGTTTCGACGGACTTCAAGAAGATAATCAGCATGGCGCACGAAGCAGGAGCGGACAGTGTTACAACTGAATTCTTCTGCATGGAAGCAAGAGCTAACGACGACCTCAAGAAGCGATACGCAGAAATGAGCAAGGTGTGTGGATTTGACATACACAAGTATTACATGGAGAACAGCCACCAGCACGGATATAAGAGACTGAACAGGGCGATAAAAGCCCCGATTATCCATGAAATGCGAGAGTATACGCATAGCCTCGGGATGCGCTTCCACGTTAGCGACGCATTTTGTAGAGAATGTAATGACTCTTGTAACTGCTGCGGCGTTCCGCCAGAATGGGACGTTTCACAGAAAGGAAACATAGGTCAGGCAATTATTATTGCGAGAGAAAAGGGAGAAGTACACTTCTCAGATATTTCGGCGGGGGGGGGTATTGACAAGTATTTCTCATTCCCGTGGTGCGGAGCGGCAGGCTACAACACGGGTAGCAACAAAGCCCGTGCATTGAACTATGACACGACAATGGCGCAGTATCTCCGAGAAAATTGGAATACTCCCAGCAAAGGAACAAGTCCAGCCAAAGGCTACGGAGGCATTTTGAAGCCCGTAGGCAGGGACGGCAACGGTGACGTAGTTTACAAATACGCACTAAAAGGAGAGGAGGATAATGGCGAAATGGAGCAAAAGTGAGAAGTCTTGGGAACGCCAGCCAAAGGAAACAGCGCAGGCGTTTGAGGCGTTCGACCTCTACTGCAAAATGGGCGCAGAGCGGAGTTTAAGAAAAGTAGAACAACAGTTGAACAAATCCCATGCGCTCATAGGGCGTTGGAGTAGTACATGGAGCTGGCAGAAACGCAGCAGAGATTACGACAACGAGCTAAAACGGCAGGAGCTTGAAGAACAGAGAAAAGCGGTCAAGAAAATGCAGGAGAGGCAGATACAGACTGCTATGCTCTTGCAGAAAAAGGCCGTGCAGGCTCTCGACAAATTGCAGATTGAGGATTTAGCCCCTAAAGACATTTTACGCTTCATTTCGGAGGGTACGAAGCTGGAAAGACAGACACGGCTCGACAGTACCACAGTAGCGGCAGGAGAGGCAGGAAGCACAAGTGCTTATGGCTCGCTTGCTGACACCATTATTTCTGCTTACAAGAGGAGAATGGAGGACGGTAATGATGATTAGCGAGGAGGCGATACTCTATTACGCAGACCATCCTGTAGAATTTGTCGAGGACATAATCGGAGCGACACCTGACCCGGAGCAGGCGGAAATATTGCGGAGCGTTGCGAAAAACCCTATGACGACGGTGCGCAGCGGCCACGGCGTAGGAAAGAGTACCGTCGAGGCGTGGGTAGTCATTTGGTTTATTACTACGAGACCATTCCCAAAGATACCTTGCACAGCACCGACGCAGCACCAGCTATTCGATATTCTGTGGGCGGAGGTCAGCAAGTGGATAAGGAACAACAAAGCTCTACAAAACGAGTTGATATGGACGAAAGAAAAGGTCTATATGAGAGGCTATCCGGAGGAGTGGTTTGCAGTAGCACGAACAGCCAGCAAGCCTGACGCATTACAAGGCTTCCACGCAGACGACGTTCTTTATATCATTGACGAGGCCAGTGGCGTGAGCGACGATATTTTTGAACCAGTCCTCGGCGCTCTTTCAACACCCGGCGCAAGGCTTTTAATGTGCGGAAACCCGACGCAGTTGTCGGGCTTTTTTTATGACAGTCATAACAAAAACAGGGCGAGCTACAAGACATTCCACATAGACGGACGAAACAGCAAGAGAGTATCGCAGGATTTTGTACAGACTATTACCCGAATGTACGGCGAGGACAGCGACGTGTTCAGAGTGCGTGTCGCAGGAGATTTTCCGCTACAGGAAGATGATATATTTATTCCCATGTCGCTCATAGAAAAGTCTATTTTAACGGAATACAGACCCAAGCCTAAGCCCAACACGATACATATAGGGTGCGACGTTGCACGTTTCGGAGATGATAAGACGGTTACAGGTTATAAGGTTGATGAAAAAGTGACGTTCTACAAAAAACGACAAGGGCAAGACACTATGAAAACCGCTGACGATATTATTATTCTTGGCGAAGAACTTGTATCAAGATATAGGCTGGATCCGAATAATGACACGCCTATACCTGTCAAGGTGGACGACGGCGGAGTCGGTGGCGGAGTTGTAGACCGATTAAGACAAGTAAAGAGAAACGACCCAGAGCGGTTTTGGTGGCTTGATATATACCCTGTTAAATTTGGACTACGCATTAAGCATAAATACTATCACGACTCGACTACCTATATGATGGCAGTCGTTAAGAAGTTATTAAACCCATTTGACGAGGACGGGCTAAAAAAGCCCATAGAACTTATTTTGCCGGATGATGACGATCTTGTTGCTCAACTGTCCGGTAGAAAGTACAGCCTAACAGAAACAAGCAAGATAAGAATTGAGAGCAAGGACGCATTCAAGAAAAGAGGACTGCCAAGCCCCGACGAGGCAGACTGTGTGTTATTGCTCTGTTTACCTGTAAAGCCACCTAAGAATAAGGGAGTGAGAATGATTGGCTGAGAAGAAACACAAGGTAAAGATAGACATAGTAACCGATAATTCTATAAAGGAGTATCCATTGATTAAGTCGGATAAATCAACGCAGCTCGAACAAAGCAGAATAAATAATGCCGGCGAATGGATAACCCATAAATACGATATGAGAGGGCTTGCCACATTGGTTGAAAACAGCTCTATTCTCCCCCAGTGCATAAGAGCCTATAAAAACAACATAGCAGGCTACGGCATAGGAGTCAGATATTCCGAGGACGCAGAAGAAACAACGGAAATGAGCGCAGAGTTTACCATGGCGAATGAGATAATAGAGCTTTTGAATACTGAATGCGATACTAAGAAAATATTTGAGGATATTATCGAGGCAAGGGAAACATACGGTATAGCGTATCTCGAAGTTATACGCAACTTGGCAGGGGACGTAGCCCAGATAGAGTTTATTAAAGAAACTCCAAGCGTAACTAAGACTCGCCCTCTCGAACCATATGTAGCAACTACATATTATCACCACGGACGAGAAACAGAGCGTATGAAGCGCTTTTGCAAGTACAAGCAGCAGATAGGCGGCGAAACAGTTTATTTCCGTGAATTTGGGGATCCAAGAATAATGGATCGCCGAAGCGGTGAGTATCTTGAAGAGGGACAGTCTTTAGAGATAAGTTTTCAGGCAAACGAGATACTGGAATTTGCGATAGGCACGGAGCCGTATGGTACTGTTCGCTGGATAGGGCAGGTATTAGGCGTAGATGGCAGCAGAAAAGCCGAGATGTTAAACAATAACTATTTCGAGAATGGGCGACATACACCACTCCTTATTATGATAAAAGGTGGAACCTTAACTGATGAGAGCTTCGATAAGCTCCAGCATTATATGAACGATATAAAAGGCGCAGCAGGTCAACACGCTTTTATTATTTTAGAAGCAGAATCGACAGATGCTCGTACTGACTTCGACGATCAGGACAGACCTGAAATTGAAGTTAAGGATATTGCTAATATCCTGCAGAGGGACGAGCTATTTCAGAGTTATCTTGACAATAACCGTCAAAGGGTACAGTCTGCGTTTCAACTGCCCGATATTTATGTTGGATATACGAGGGATTTCAACAGAGCCACATCACAGACGGCGCAGGAGGTTACAGAGGAACAAGTGTTCCAGCCAGAGAGAAAATCCCTTGCATGGATAATCAATAACAGGCTTCTAAATGGTTACAGGTTTAAGCACGTAGAGGCTTATTTCTTGGAGCCTAAACTTTCAAATCCTGACGACACATATAAGTTGCTGACGGTTTGTAATAACGCAGGAGGACTCACACCTAACAAGGCTAAGCAGATCATATATGACGCACTTGGAGAAACGTCCGAGAACTACACCGAAGATTGGGGAGAAATTCCGCTTGCTTACAGTAAATCGCAGGGCGGAGGTGGTCTTGACACCTCCGCACTTGCCGGACAACTTCAAAAACAGATAGAAAAAGCAGCTTTCCAAAATGATGATGCTATTGTTGCGGTAATGAAAGAAGTAAAGAGTTTATTGAAAAATTTAAAAAATGACTTTACTTTTGAAAAAAAAGAGAGCATAATTAAAGGTGAGTGGAACGAAGACGACCATCCCCGTGACGAAAAAGGTAAATTTACAAGTGGAGGCGGAAGCAATTCAGCCGGAAAGGAAACCTCCGTAAATAACAGTAAAAGCTATTATAAAGAAAAACGGAAAGACCTTAACGGCAAGCCATTTTCTAACCCAACTCTCAAATTATCAAAAAGAGAATACGCAAAGGTTTGTAGTGAAATAAATACAAACTATGGCAAATATAAAGGAAAAACACTTTGTCGTCATTATTCCATAGATAAAAATGGTTCTAAGGTATATACATTTGAAAACCATGGTTTTAACGATTATAATATTTTCAGAAAGGATGATGGATAATGGATAATGGAAAAAAAGCAATGAGTGTAATATCCCTGCTTGAGCAGAAAGAATTTCAGGAACTTTTAAAATGGGTAAGAACAATACCTGATTGTTATGAAGACCTTGAAGTTGGTGCTTGCATAGATGCAAAAAAGTATGGCAAAACGCAGGAAATGATAAATTTTATAAAAGAAAATTCGCCTAATTCTTCAGAGTTTATACTGTTCTGCTGTAACCTTGACCCCGACCGCCCCGTGTTATATAAAGAATAATAAATATTTTACAATTTTTAGTTAAAAATTCACAGAGGGACAGGCAAAAATTTAAGGTAAAGAAGCAGTTAAGGATATTGCAGAAATAATTAATATATAATATGACGCACTCTTTTCAGGGTGTGTTTTTTATTGGAGGTGGTTTATATGTGTTAGATGTGAAGAGCTTATAAAAGCCATTGACGTATATATAGCAAAGGCTGATGATGACTTGGAAAAGACCTTTGAGGACGAAGGGCGAGTAATGGCAGAAGATACAGTTAAAGCTATGTCATCTATGGAGGATGGGATTGCTGCTGCCCTCGTTTCTGAGACTAAGTATTTTATTAAAGAGATTAAGAAAAAGAAGTCCCTCGCAGAGCTTGGCAAAGCTCTCGAAAAAATAAAAGAGAACGATATTTACTGCGACGAGATTGCCGAGGTAGTATCAAAGCAGCTAAAGAAAATCGTACCTAAACTTGTAAAAGGTTACGTTGCAGAAGTAGACGCGGAGATAGTTATTAACACAGTATCGAAGGGTACTACGGCGTGGATCGAGAGCTGGAGTAAGGATTTAGCGGAGCTTATGAAGCTTAATAGCCACAAAGAAATAGAGAGCATACTTAAAACTTGCTTTGAGGAGAAGCTGAGCATTGCTGAGGCTACGAGAGCCATTATGGACAGTGGTATAAGGGACGAATACTACAAGGCAAGGAGAGCAGCGCTGACGGAGGTTTTGAGGGCGCATAATGTATCGAAGTATGAGGCGGCAATGCAGAACCCCTCAATAACTAAAAAGATGTGGGTGCATACCGGAGCGCATAAGAACGCCCCGAGGGATAACCACGTCGATATGTCAGGTCAGACGGTCCCGAAGGACGAACCATTTGAACTGATTGGAGCTGATGGCGAGACTTATTACCCACTATACCCTGTAGACCCTATTTTGCCTGCCTCTGAGGCTGTGAATTGCCATTGTATAGCAGAGGATATAGTCGATAAAGACATACTCGGGCTACCCCTCGAAGAAAGGCAGAGATTACAGCAAAAGGCGTTAGACGAGATGGACGACAAGTGGGAGGAAGAATTTAACGCTGCGAACCGAGCGAAAGCCGGAATTGAATAAGTGCATTGATAAATTAGAGCTTTGCTTATGCGAGGCTCTTTTTTATATATTAGAAAAATTAACGAAGGGAGGTGTATAAAAATGGCAAGAGGAACTGTTGAAAAGGCTACTGCCATTAGTGATGCCCGAATAGAATTTGTTTCTTTGGTGGATAAAGCGGCAAATAAGCGCAAGTTTCTAATAACTAAAGCCGAGGGAGATAATGCGGAATTTACCGTAAGCGGTCGAATAATTAAGACTGACGCAAAGAACCATTATGTGACAGGCATTGTTTACGAGCCTATGACTGAAGATACTGATCATAACTTTATGACAGAGGAAGAAATAACAAAGGCTGCACACATTTTTCTCAAAAGCGGTAAAGGTGTGGACTTGCAGCATAATTTCAAGAAATTTGATAATGCCTCTGTTGTGGAAAGTTGGATCGCTAAAGCAGCCTTTACTATCGGAGATGAAAACGTCAAAGCCGGCTCTTGGCTAATGACTATTGAAATTAACGATAGCGATATTTGGAACAAAATCGAAAAAGGCGAGATCACCGGACTAAGCATGGGCGGAGTAGGAGTTTACAACGAGGAGGATGTCGATTTGGATAAAATAAACAACAATGTTGAAAAAGGATCAGGCGGCAAGAAGGGATTGCTAAAGCAGATGGCAGAAGCCTTCGGCATGCATATTGTCGAAAAGGGAAAAGTCGCTGAATTATACGAAAATAAGAGCAAAGAGAGTTTATTCTGGAATGCCTTTACAGCGCTTGAGTCAACTCTCAAAATCTACGACCCTAACACTGGCTGCTACACATACGAGAGCGATGAAGCCAAGATAAGAGAGAGCTTAGAGGATTTCTCAGGCATTATCACTTCTTTGTTGTCGAGTAAAGACCCGATAGCCGAGGACATTCAGAAAGGAGAACCTATTTCTAAAGCCGGTAAGGCTATCAGCAGCAAGAACAAGGAGACACTTAAAGGCATTTATGAAAATCTCGGCTCATTCCTGAGCACCTTTGAGGAGGAGCAGGAAGAACCGGGCGATGATGAAAATAAGGAGGGAAAAAAAGTGACTAAAAACGAAGTAGAAAAAATCGTCGAAGAGGCGGTCAAAAAAGCAGTACATACAGCAGAACCTGATATTACGGCGCTTCCTATAGAAGTTGTTGAAAAAAGTGCTATAACTCTTACCCAGAATGACCTTGACAAGATGATAGAGAAGTCTATCGCAAAGGCCATCAAGGCGAATGAACAGCCACCGAAAGACGAAGAAGTTACACCTGACAACATAGAAGAGCTTATCGAGAAAGCTGTAAACAAGGCTATGGAGCCTATATTTAAGAGCGCAGGCGTTCCCAGCAATCTAAATAACTCCTCAGGAGTAAGTAAATCAAGTGAAAATACTCACTACCTTCACGGGATTTTATAAGTATAGATAAGGAGGAATTAACGATGTCCATTACTAACTCTACTATTATTAACAAGGCGGCTATTAGTACAGGGTCTGTTTCTTCCGGCTTACTGAACCCAGAGCAGGCTCGTACATTTATCAGACAGACGTTTGATGCCACAAACCTTGGTCCTCTTGTACGTCACGAAATGCGCACAGCAAAGACGGGTGAGGTCGACAAGATAGGTGTTGGCAGACGTTTACTTAGAAAGAAGACCGAGAACACTGATGATAACTATCGTGCAAACGTCAATACTTCCCAGATCGAATACGCTACTACAGCGGTTAGGCTTCCGTGGGAAATTACAGAAGAAACTTTAAGAGAGAACATTGAAGGACAAAATTTTGAAGCTATTGTCACAGACCTTATGACTAAGCAGGTCGGCATAGATCTCGAAGATATTTATCTCAATGGCGACGAAGCTACGTCAGCAGACTCAAAGGATTACGACTTCCTTAAAATCAATGACGGCTGGATAAAGCAGATCAAGAACGGCGGTCACGTTTTCGACGCATCAAGTGGTGGCGGAAATATGAACCTCGACTTATTCTACAAGACGCTCCAGCAGCTTCCTAATAAGTATAACGACGGCAGCCTCCGTTGGCTTATGTCACCCAAGCGTGCGCAGAATTGGGAACTCTACTTACTTAACAAGGTTGTAGACGCAGGCGGAGCGGTACCCGGAGAGGTTTATAACTCACCTGCAGGCATTCAGACGATCAAATGTCCTTCACTTGATGATAATACCATTTTGCTTACAAACCCGAAGAACCTCGTTGTTGTAAATACATACAACATGCAGATCAGAAAGACCGTAGAGGGTAAAGAAGCCATCATGCAGGACAAGCGTTTCTACGTTATCCATCTTGATTTTGATGCCATTATAGAGGAGCTTGACGCAACTGCTATTATCACAAATCTTAATTAAGGAGATGACTGTATGTATCATTTAAGACTTAAAAAGGCATTATCCTACAGGGGTGTAGTTTCTGCCACAAAAGACGCTCCTGATGTTTTTGTAGACGACAAGGCAGCTGCTGAGGCTGCCTTGTCGTCCGGGTATTTTGATCTTATAAAAGCACCTGATGACAAGAAAGAGCCTGAGTCGAAGCAGACGGAAGGTAATGCTGTTGATTATGAAAAGCTCGGAAATCTCACAAAGGCAGAGCTGATTAAGTTTGCCGAAGAAAATGAGATAGATATTAAGGACTGTAAAACAAAGGGCGATATTCTCGAAGAGATAAGCGCATTTTACGGCGGTAGCTATACCATGATGGAGTTGCAGAAGGGGGAATGATATATGGAATACATGATGTATATTAAGGTACCCAGCCACAATGAATTTCTGTACGGGCTTACCGCCGGAGATATGGTCTTACAGGGTATGAGAGTACAGGCTGACGGCAAGGTCAAAGGACTTTTCCATTATGTATCAAAATACTTAGGCTTTTCCGGAAAGAAAGACGAACAGGAAGGATATTACTTCCCGTTCCGCCTTTTAATAAACGGCAAGACTATGACGTTTATAAAGAACGGAATTACAATAAGGGATAACATTCCCTTTGAAGAGTACAACGTATTCAGAGTTACACCGAAAGACATATTTGAAATTAAGGTAGACGGCAAGTTCTTTGCTCGACTTGATTTTAGTGAAGCACGATATGAACCAAAGAGAGGAGATGTACCTATGAATGTTGCTTTTTATGACACCGGAATATGTGGGATCCCTATTACTGGCTTTATAGGCAAGATCGATAAGGGCTCTAAAGCTGACAAAGAAGCTGTTGAGCTTGTCAACTCTTTACCCTACGGAACAAGACTTGTGAATGTCACTACTATTGTATCTGAGGACTTTGAGGGCAGCGCAACACTGGATCTTGGCAACATAAAATCCGGCACAGCATACGCAAGCGCTCTTGCGCTGAAGGCAGGAGAGGCGACCGTAACAGATACCAAGCTCGCCGAGATTACGGCAGATAAGGTAACTGCGAAGCTCAGCGCTGCCATAACTGCTGGCACCGTAAATGTTTTCGCTACGATAATTCGTCTTACCGTGTAAAGCGGAAGGAGGCGGCATTATGGCAAAAAGACCGTGGGTTGTTCCTTCCGAGGTGATCGAGTACACGGAATATAATCAGGTGCGCAACAGGAGCGAAAGCAAGCTCCGAATAGACATTTCGAGAGCGGAGCAGTACGTCATATCTTATACCAATAATTGCTTTGATGAATATGACATCATTCCCGACGCAGTCAGGACTGCTGTAATACTTATTGCCGAGGCTTATGCTTACAATGCCTGTTCTGACGAAATGAGCGGAGGCAGACGTTTAAAGAGTGAGAGCTTTGATGACTACAGCTATACTTCTGACGGAGCCTATATTGATATAGGCGGCTTAGATGTGGATGTACTGCTCGAACCTTTTGTAAAGGTGAAGATGAAGAAAGGCATTTATATGCGAATGCGTAAACTCTGAGGGAGGCGGTTATGTGAGTATTGAAAACTTTTTCGACCATAAGTGCAACATCTACCACATAGCAAGTGAGGACAAGTCCCCCGGCTATGGTCTTAAAGTCTCCCCTGCTTTTCGGTACCCCGAAGAACCTGACGAGGCAAACGTGAGCTGCCATTTTGCCGTAAAATCATTTTCATCATCAACTGTTCAGACACAGCCGGCTAACAAACTTCAAGCGAGAATCAAACTTACACTACCTATCGGCACCGATATAAGGAGGAACGACAAGATAGTAGAAAAAACTACAGGTCTTGAGTTTACGGCGGAGCAGCCGAGGAATGTTAGGAACCATCATATATTTGTTTTTATAAAGCGATTAGATGAACAGGAGCCGTTATAATGGGTAGATATTTTGATATTGATGTATCTGAAATAAGGGAGTTTGCAAACCGTCTGAGAATGGCGGAGGAAGATTTCAATAAGCAGATGGAAACATTTGCAGAGGCTATAGGGGATGAATTTCTCAGAATTGTTGAAGATGAAATCATTAGACGCAGCGTGGTAGACACAAGGCTACTACTCCACAGTTTTACCAAAGGCGATAGTCATAACATATGGACGCTGACGGACGACGGAGGAAACATAACTCTTGAAGTTGGAACGAACCTTGAATATGCAGCCTATGTCAACGACGGGCATTGGACATGCAAGAAAGGTCAGAGCAAACGGTTTGTTCCCGGCTATTGGAACGGAGAGCATTTCATTTATGACCCGTCAGCTAATACAGGAATGGTGCTAAAACAGCAATGGATAAATGCACAGCCCTACTACACAGCAGCTGAAAAGATCATTGAGAAGATGTTTCCCGAACTCTTAGGAGCAAAGCTTCAGGAGTGGATTGATAAATATTTCGGGAATTAGCGTGAAGGAGGATATAAATGTATTTAGAACAAGAAGCCGCAAGTGTTATCAATTATATTCTCGCGGCAGCAGGGAGCGATATTCACCCATATTATTACAGCGTTCCCGAGAAATACGCTGTGCCCTCCTGCTACTTTCCCGTGCCGGAGGTTAACAGTTACGGCGATACTTTTAACACATATGCCCTCGATTACATCTGGGGCATTTATTTTTTCCACAAACAAACACAGGACGCATATCCGTATGCTATCAAGACTCTTGAAGCTATAAGGCGTGAAAGAAACCTTATACCTCTTATAGACTATGATGGTGTTTTTATCGGCAAGGGCATAAGGATAAACGATCCTGTTATAAAGGTTGTGGACGAAGGAGCCGTCCAACTGTTGTTGACGTGGAGAAGCCACAGACCTTACAACAGCAGCGAGGCGATAAAGATGATAAACTACTATCTTTTAATTAAGAACAAGGAGAGGTGATAATATGGCTGACTCAGCAAAATCTGTAAAGACAGACACACCTAAAGAAAGAGTGAAAAAATACCCCTTAAATAGTTTCTTGAAAAGCTGCAAAACGCTTTTCGGTGTTTCCAAAAGCACGTTTGTAGGAGCTACAAGCAGTCTTGCTTATGGTGAATATACCATCGAGGAAATTAAGAAACATATTGAGGAATGGGGAAAAAAGGAGGCTAAATAATGGCTGGTGGAACATTCTCTCCCGGTATAAGCAAAATCAGACCGGGAACCTATATTAATTTTAAAAGCGTCAGGGACAGAGGTATACTGACAAGCACAAGAGGCACGGTAGTTATACCCCTTGATAAAGCGGCATACGGTCCCGAAAAGGAATTTATATCCCTGTCCGTATCATCACCTGATGCAGCGAAAGCCAAGCTCGGTTACAGCATTTATGACAACGATCCTAACAACCAGATGTTGATGATCAGAGAAGCCTTTAAGAACGCACAGACGGTATATGTATATAATACCGCCTCAGGCGGAACAAAGGCGACAGCCACAAGCGAAGGTCTAACTGCCACGGCTAAATATCCCGGTAGCCGAGGCAACGATATCAGGTTTTCGATAATCGAGAACCCTGACACATCAGATTTCAATGTTGAAATCTATCTTGGAGCCTCTAAGGTGGCGGAGTATGAGAAAATAAAGACTATAGACGAACTTGCTTCAACCACTTGCGACTACATCGTGTTTAGTGGAAGCGGTGATCTTAAAGCGACAGCAGGAATATCTCTTGAAAGCGGAACGGACGGCACTTCAACTAACACAGACGTTTCCGAGTTCTTAGATGCACTCGAACAGATTGCATTTAATACTTTAGCGTTTCCGTTTAAAGCAACCGAGCTTCAGACCGCTTTGCTTACTAAGATCAAGTATTTCAGAGAGAACGCCGGAAAGAAGGTACAGGCAGTTGCTCCTGATTTTGCAGCAGATTATGAAGGAATTATTAACGTCACTAATTCTGTAGTCGTAGGAGACGTTGCTTTAACAAAAGAGCAGGTAACAGCTTGGGTAGCCGGAGCGACAGCCGGAGCTGAATATACCGAGAGCCTTACTTACGTTGAGTATGTTGGTGCAACAGATATAGTCGACGTTAAGGTTCACGAGGACGCAGAAGGAGCTATCAAGAAAGGTGAATTTTTCTTCAGCTTTTCTGAGGACAGGAAGATCGTTGTTGAATACGACATAAACAGCCTCGTTACATATGGAGATGATAAGGACAGATCTTACAGTAAGAACAGGGTTATCAGAGTATTTGACAGCTTCCACGACTATGTAAAGCTGAATTTCCCACCAAACAAATACGACAACGACGAAACAGGCTGGACAGTAATGGAGGGCATCGGCAAAGCTATTCTCAAAGTATTCGATATGGCAGGCGGCATAAAAGATGTTGACTACGACAACGATTTTAGAGTAGACACCGAATTAAGCATGGACGACGAAACGTACTTCAATGTTTATCTGCACCCGGTAGACAGCGCAGAGAAGCTCTACTTTACTGTTATGACAAGCTGAGAAGGAGGCAGGATACATGGCTTATAATAAAAATCCCATAAGCGCAAGAGAAGGTAAAATTTACATAGACGGTCTTCTTGTATACGACGGTGTGAGCTTTGAGGTCAACTTCACCCCTGATACATGGGCAGGCAGAGAGCTCGGTAATCGCGGACTTTCAACAAGATACTTAGGTTATTCTCTTAGCGGAAAGCTCAAAAGACGTAGAGCCACTACTTGGCTCAAAGATGCCATGAAAAATTATATTAAAACAGGCGTTACGCCTGAGTTTACTATAACAGGCATTAATGAAGATAAAAACAGCGATTATTATAAGGAGTACGGCAAGCTCGAAGTAACTGTCGTTGGGTGTGTACTTACAGGTGATATCAAAATATTCTCGGCTGACGCAGAAGGAACCATTCTTGAAGATGATGTTGCATTCTCAGCGTATGATATTTTAGAATAAGTAAAATTATTATCCTCGGTACTTTTTGTGCCGAGGAATTTTTTAAAGGAGGATATAATTATGGCAGTTAAATCAGAAAATACAACAAAGCCCGAAAAAAGCTTGAAATATTTTATGAGACCTTACGAGGAAGAAGTTGTAACGGTTAAAGGGCCTGATACAATTAAAGATGAGAACGGCGAAGTCATTTATCTTGAAATTAGAAAGCTGACGCAGGAATGCATAGAAAAGATAACTGAGAGCTATCACACAAGGAATATTGCCAAAGATAAAAAAGGTAACCCCTATGTAAACGGTAGAGAAGTTCTTTTTATTTCTAAAAGGGACGGAGCGAGGGCCAACAGGCACATTATTGCCGAAGCCTTAAAATATCCTAATTTGAAGGATAAGGAGCTTATGGAATACTTCAACTGCTACGACTTTACCGATATGCCTTTAAAGGTATTTCCCACGGTCGAGGAATACGAATACGTTTTGAAGGCTGTATTTTCGGTTATAGGCGTCGGTGATTTTGAAAATCCGGAAAGCGACAAGGAAGATATTGAGTCTGCAAAAAACTAATTTCCCAGAACGGCAGCTTGGCGTTCTGGTGCCACATCATGTGGCAGAGGCACGGGATTAGGATGGAAGACTTTTATGATATGCCAAGACGGCTGAGACTACTATACATAGCTTCAGAACTCAAAGAAGCCGAAGAACCCAGCAATCAAATTGGCTGTCCTTTATTCGGTAATAAAAGCAATTAAGTCTTCTGACATTTAAACTGTCTCTTGATATAATAAAAATGATATGTTATAATAAAAAAGTAGATGAAAGGAGGCAGTTTTATGGTTTTAATATTTATATTTGTGATGCTGATTATATGCGTGGTAATTATAGGGCTGGCATTTGACGCTCACGAAAGGAAAAACAAACTTGACGAAAGGAAAAACAAACTTCAAGGAAATTATAACGCTATTTTTTATGGTACATTAAAGCATATCAGCGGACTTCCTATAGCCTCTGGTGCAACCATAGAAGTATGTTATTGCCAAGATAAATTTGTATTTCTAAACGGCAAACAGGAAATATCATTAGCTATAGACAAGGTTAAAAGCGTCGATTGTGTCACAAAAAATGATTTGTCTAAGGCAATGACCGGTGCGGCAGCAGGTAAATACATATTTGGAGGCTTAACGGGTGCAGCTATAGGCTCGTTAACGGCAACTGATATATGCCTTATAATTTCATATGAAAGTTCGGGAGAAAATAAATTAATTGCTTTAAATCAAAATACGGCGATCGGATTTGGAAAACAAGTCGAAAACGCCTTTAAAAACAGCAGCTACTATAAAGATACCAAAATTGATTTATAAAAACTGCCGGAATTATTAAGAGAGGAATTTAATTATGGATAATTTTCGCCACTGTGACAAAATTATTGACATTTCTGATATGGAAAAGGATTGCTGTTAAATCCTAAGTTAGTTGAAAAAAAGAGGATTGCTCTCTTAAAAAAATAATATCAATTTTATTGTAACTTAGCTTCGTTTATTACGGAGCTTTTTTATTTGCTTAAATATATTGTTTGAATAGGAGGTGAAAACTTGGCTGATCTCAAAACTCGTTTTACCCTTGACGATCAAATGTCTGCGCAGCTATCTTCAATGGCTGATTTTGCAGAGCGATACGCAGACTCTCTCGAACGTGCAGGGGCAAGCGGTGACGTAGCTATAGGCAGTATTGCAAGCTCTGCTACGGGAGTTGCTGAAAGTATGAGTTCGGCAGCTGAAGCCGTAGGACACTGGACAGAAGCCATCGGCAACCTTGATAAATCGGCTATGGAAGCCGTTTACAGTACGCAGGAGCTTGTCGAAGCCGGGTACAAGACCGAAGATGCAATAGAGGGGCTGGAAGAAGCCCTAAGCTCTTGTGAAAGTGCAGCAGCCGCATTAAGCGACGAAATGGAAACGTCCGCAGGCGTATTTGAGGAACTTTCATCTGCGCAAGAGTCGGCAAGCTCGTCGCTTGAAGCATTAACTAATTCCGAGAACCTTTCTGTTGAAACAAAACAGGAGCTTGCTAACGCAGCACAAGAAGCCATGAACGCACTAAACGACTTCCATTCAGCACAGCAGGACGCCGAGGCGGCAATGGAGGAATACGATGCTGTGTTGATGTCAGGTACCAACGATCTTAATGAACTTGCTGGCGCAGAGGAAAGAGCGAGAAGTGCTGCTGAAGCTCTCTCTGAGGCTCGCAGAGAAGCAGTAAAAGCGACCGAGGAATATAACGAGGCTGTTGAAAAAGCCTCCGAGCAGTCCGAGGAAAGCGGTACAAAAGGTATTGAGGCTATAGAGAGCATATCGGCAGCTCTCGCCTTTGCAGGTATAGCTAAAGCGGTAAGTGATATAACGGACGAAGTTTATGAGCTTGCTACGGCATTTTCCGAGGCGGAAAGCACGGTAGTTAAGGCGACAGGTGCGACCGGAGAGTCCTTATCACAGCTTGATGAAAGCATGATGAACGCATACGCGAGCAGTAAGTCAGGCTCTCTTGACGACGCAGCAGCCGTTGTTGGCGAACTCAATACAAGATTAGGATATACCGGAGATATACTGACGGAAACAACGGGACTCTATCTTGATTTTGCTGAAGCGACAGGCGGTAACGCAGCCTCGTCCGTCAGAAGCGTCACTCAGCTTATGAACCAATGGAACGTCACTTCATCTGAAACCAACCTCATATTAGATAAGCTCACTTATGCAGGACAAGCAAGTGGAATTAGCGTAGAAAACCTTTCTTCCCAGCTCGTATCGAACAAGGCTATACTCGATCAATTAGGCTTCTCGCTCGATCAGTCTATCGCGATGTTAATGAAGTTTGAGCTTGCAGGTACTAATACTTCTCAGGTAATGACAGGTCTAAGAACGGCTCTTGCAAGCGGTGCCATAAGCTCCCTCGACGAGCTTTACAGCGTATTTGATAGAATATCACAAGGAGCCATGACTGCTGCAGAAGCCTCAGAAATGTTCGGTAAGAGAGCAGGTCCGGCTATTGTGAATGCTGTAAATTCCGGCGTGTTCTCCATTGATGATTTTGTCGCTTCCCTCGAAGGAGCAGAAGGAGCGCTGTCCACAACAGCCGAGGCGGCACAGACCCTCGATCAGAAATGGGAACAGGCAAATAAGAATTTTAGCTCTGCATTCTCAAAACAGCTTACGCCTGCCGTTACTGAATTTTCCGAACATATAGCAGGGATTAAAAATTCAGCCGGCGACTTTCTGAATGAACATACAAAAGTAACATCAGCCATAATTGTTGCCGGAGCATCTATAGGTGCTATAGTTGTGGGAATAACAGGACTGACAGCAGCAGTTGCAGGACTGACAGCAGCAGCTACAGTTGCACAGCCGGCTATAACTGCATTAGGTACAGCGTTCACAACAGCTATGGGTCCGTTGGGATTGGCGGCGATTGTAGCCACCGGAATAGTTGCCGGAATTACGGCTTTAGCTGCTGTAACGGAAAACACTGTTGATGTATCAAATGAATTAACATCATCATCAAGCAAGCTTGCTGACGTAATAGAAAATCTCAAAGCCGAATATGATGAAGTTGTTGAAATTTATGGAGCTAACTCCGAAGCTGCTGGAAAACTCTCCCTAAGAATTTATGAATTGGAGGAAGAATACAACAGATCTGCTAAAACGATTGGAGAGTTTAGAGAGGAAATCAGCTCTCTTGGTGAGGAGCTTGATAATGCCGCTCAGACATACGAAGATAATATATCCAGTATAGACGACACATTTAACAGCTCTAACGAGCTTGTGAGTATGCTGGCGGTTCTTACAAGTCAAACGGATACAACAGGTTCCAGCCTTACCGTTTTAAATGATATTGTTGATAATCTTAACGGCAGTTATGAAAACTTAGGACTCACTGTAGATAAGACCACAGGCGCTCTTAATTACTCAATCCCTGAGCTGTACGAATATGTGAATAATAAGGCGGAAGAAGACAGGAAAAACGCCGCATCCGAAGGACTTACTAATGCAGTTTCAAAGTTTGGAGAAACGAGAAAACAGTATCAAGAAGCAAGATCAAATGCCGGTGCTGCTTGGGATAGTTATCAATGGAAGGAAGACCAGTGGATAAAAGAACACCCTATCAAAGCTACAATAGGAAAAGGAGCAGAAACAAGTTGGTCTTCGGAACTTGGTACTGCATTTAAAAGCTGGCAAGCACAAGCGGATATCTCTTCGCAAGCTGGAGATAATTACAATAATTTAACAGCTTCCATAAAAAATTATTATACTGAACTTGGTCATTCCGAGGAAGAAGCAGAGCAGTTTATACAGGGACTCGAAGATGCTGCAGATGCTGCGAATGAATTTTCTGACGGAATAGGTCAAATCACCACAGCTGAGGGAGCTGTATACTCTGCTTTAGAAGGAGTGCAGGGTGAATTAACGGGCTTAGCGCAGAAATACAAAGAAGCGTATGATGCTGCTTATGAAAGTTTTTCCGGTCAGTTTGGTTTGTTTGACGTAGCGCAGGCTGATGCTCAAACTACTATTGCAAGCACAGAAGCGGCATTGCAATCACAGCTTAATTATTGGAACGGATATGCTGATAGCATAAATACAATCAAATCTTATACATATGAACAGTTGGGCGTTGAACAAGCTCAGTTTGATACATTTATGGCATATTTGCAGGATGGCTCAGCCGAAGCCGTTGCTCTTTCCGGAGAAATTGCTACCGCTCTTAAAAACGGAAACACTCAGGCTGTTACAGATCTTATTAATCTCAAAACACAGGTAGATACTGCATGCGGTGAAGCATCTGGAGCTGTCGCTGACTGGCAGACTGGCTTTAGCGAGCAGATGAAAGGTATCGTTGATACTATGGATCAGACCGTAGACGCTCTCGATTTAAGTGCAGAAGCTACAACTGCTGCAAAAAGTACTATACAATCGTATGCCAACTCTATTCTTGACGGGAAACGCTCAGCCGTAACTGCTGTAAATGAAGTAATAGCCGCCGTAAAAGCGGCTATGAGAAACGCCCCTACCACAGTCAGAGTCCCATCTGCCGTTAGCGTTACCTCTACCGGAGGCTCTACCAGTGGAAACGCAATGAGCGCTGTCATTGGAACTGCTGCCTATGCTTCAGGTACATTAGATGCATCTCCCGGACTTGCCCTCGTCGGCGAAGAAGGTCCTGAGCTTATCAATTTTGGAGGAGGCGAAGCTGTTTATACAGCTGACGAAACCGAAAGGATAATAAGAGCTTTTAACGACAGGAGCTACGGAGATACTTATAATAGCTATTCCAATGAATACATAGCCAGCCTTCCTGTGCGTAATGATGACGGCGGTAGAAATAACGCTCCTGCTTCTTCGGAGAAAAAAATCGTACTTGAAATAAATGGCAATGGTCGTTTAGATGTTCCGGCAGGAACGGACAAGAGCCAGATAGTAGATATAATGTCCGAAATGATAGTTCCTTTGATTAAAGAGAAGCTGTTGCAGGAGATATTCGAGGAAGGTGATGATAGTTATGATTACTAAAAACGGTTATGAAATGTGGCTCACTTTTAACAGCGATAAAGAGAAGATACAGGTGCCCGTGCTGCCAGAGTCCATTACTGTAAGCAACGGTAGCAATAATAGCAATATTGATATTGCAGGCTTAGGCGAGGTTGTTATAATGCAGTCTCGCCCTGCTTACAAATATAAGTTTAAAAGTTATTTTCCTAAAGTAATGTCACAGGCTGTAAGCGTATCAGAGCTGACTGATCCCCTCGTTCTTGTTGAGCGTATCAAGAAGTGGAAGGAGGCAGACAGACCTATTAAGTTCGTATTGACCGACGTAGGCATATCCACCTATTGCACCATAGAGGACTTCCAGTATTCCGAAGAAGGCGGAGATGTAGGTACGATCCAATATTCGCTTGAACTAAAGGAATACAGAGAGATTTCCACAAGGCAGGTGACTATTGCCGAAGAAACTGAAACCGCTACAGTCAGCACAGAGGAAACAAGGGTCGACAATACTACTTCTCCAAGCACTTATACGGTTGTAAAAGGTGATTGTTTGTATAATATCGCAAAATCCCTTTACGGTGACAGCTCACAATGGCATAAGCTCTACGAGGCTAATAAAGGCGTTATAGGCGGAAACCCTAACCGTATTTATCCCGGACAGGTTCTTACTGTTCCTCAGTAATGGAGGCGACATTTATGAAAAAAGGCATTATGATTATTGTTTTCAAAAACGGAGAAGCCGAGGGGCGTGACGTTTCACAGCTTGTGGAGAGTGTAAAATGGACAGGCAGGAAAAGCTCTGCCGCTCGTTCCATAACTTTTACCCTGATTGACGACGACGGTTACAAGCATGAAAGGTATAGCATTGATGTTGCAGAGGGATATCAATGCGTATTCTATTATGACGATGTGGAGTTATTCAGGGGAATTATTATGAAACAGAAGCAGAGCGATAAAAAGAAGCTCGAACTCACCGCCTATGATCTCGGAATATATTTGTCCAACAACAAGGACACCTATTGTTATGAGAACAAGACTGCCTCCGACATATTCAAGGATATATGTAGTCGATACGAAATACCCACCGACGAGATCACTAAATGCACTTACTCTATACCTGAATTATCTAAAAGCAAAACCTCGGCTTATGACGCTATGTGTGACGCTCTGAGCCAAGACTTTGACAATACAGGAGTAAGACATTACATATCGTCTGACAAAGGTAAACTGAGCCTGAAAACGAGGCGAGAGAATATTGTTCAATGGGTAGTAGAGGTCGGTAGTAACCTGTCTACTTACACCTTTGAAAAGAATATTGAAGACGTAAAGACTCGTATAAAAATGTATAATGACGAAAACACGGTGACAGCCGAAAGCATAGACTCAACGCTTGAAAGCAAGATAGGCATTTTTCAAGACGTAGAGAATTACGACGACTCTCTATCAGAGGCTCAAATGACAGACCTTGTTAAAAGCGTACTGGCTGAAAAGAGTACACCCAAGCAGAACCTCAACATAGAGGCATTAGGCATAACAGACGTCATATCTGGCATAGGGCTATTTGTTATTATTCCGCAGCTCAATATTAATCAGACCTTTTATGTGGACGAGGACACGCACACGTTCCAAGACCGCAAGCATACAATGTCACTTAAACTTAATTTTGCAAGCGACATAGGCAAGGACGATCCATCCGAAGCAGCCAAGGGCGATTATTCAGTCGGAGATATTGTTACATTTAATGGTGGCAATCACTATGTAAGTAGCAGTGCAGATAGTCCAACAGGCGGAACCAGATCAAGCGGTCAGGCAGAGATTACTCTTATAGCTTTAGGTGCAAAGCACCCATACCACCTTATAGGAGGAGCTTTTAATTCTCTTGACGGTAACTGTAATGTATATGGTTGGGTTGACGCAGGGACATTTTCATAGAATAGAGGTGATGTGTTATGAATAAGGACGCAGCAGGACAGACAAGTCTTAAAGGAATTATACAGACTTTATCTCCAACTGAATTGGAGATATTACAAGGAGTAGTCATTTCCGAAGCTCCACTCAGAATACAAATGCTAAATGACAATAAGCATGTAATCACAGAGAACCTAATTATAGTGCCAAGACACTTGACAGACTACCACACGGTTGTTGATATAGAGCTTGCCGAAGGAAGGATAGATAGTAACACAACAACAAGCGGAGGACATACACACCCATACAGCGGTACTACCGACCCAGACGGAGACCCCATCCATACACATTATTATTCCGGCACTACCCAGTCAAGCTCGCACTCCCACGATATGGACGACTTCAACATTTACAGGGCTAATATGACGGTTTACAATGCTCTGAAAGAAGGAGAAACAGTACATATACTGTCGCTGAATGGCGGCAAAAGGTACTATGTACTTGACAGGATTTAATGGCAGTATTTATTAATATTCCCATAAATTCAGTTGCCGAAGTCGCAGAACCTACATCAAGAACATACCGTCTTGACCTTGATGAAGGGCGCATAGTTGGAATGGTAGATGGAGCGGAGGCGGTGCTACAGGCTATAAGGAAAGCCATCATTACACCGAGGTTTAAATGTATTATATACAATCACAACTACGGCAGCGAGGTCAAAGAGACCATTGTTGCAAAGGATGCTACGAGTAAATATACGGAGTCTGTTTTGCCGGAGCTTATAAAGGACTGCCTTATTCCTGATAAGCGTATATTGGAAGTTAAGAATTTTTCCTTTGATTTTAAAAGTGACGAGGTGCATATAGGGTTTACCGCTGATACCATATATGGAGAATTAGATGTGCAGGAGGTGATATAGAATGTTTGAGGCTTACACATACGAACAACTACTTGCAGATGTTTTGAAGAACGCTCCCCAGAATGTCGATACAAGGCAAGGGAGTATTTTTTTTGATGCTGTATCGGGAATAATTTTGAAAATGGCAAGGCTTTACACAGACCTTGATATTGTTCTGAACTTAGCCATGCTTGATACTACAAGCGATGAATATTTAGACCTCAAAGCATCCGAGTATGGTATGGAAAGGCTTGATCCTATTAAGGCTTGCTATTTTGTAACATTTGTTGGAACAACGCCGGAAGCCGGCGAGAGGTTTTTTGCAAATGGTCTTTATTTTGCACTCAGGAAAGACGATAAAGGCGTGTGCTACTTAGAGTGCGAAACGTCCGGCGAAGCCGGAAACTACGTCTACGAGGGAACACCTGCTATACCTGTGAATAATATCCCCGAACTTAAATCAGCCACCTTTGGCGATATATATGTATATGGAGCTGAGGCAGAAGCAGATGAGAATTTAAGGAAGCGCATCAAGGAGAAGATTGCAGGCCCTGCTGAGAACGGAAACAAGCAGCATTACAAGACGTGGTGCGAGAGCGTGGACGGCGTTGGCTCTGCAAGGATTTTTCCTTTGTGGAATGGCCCGAATACTGTTAAAGGTGTTTTGATAAACAGCCTCGGACTTCCCTGTGATCCTACTATTGTGCAGAATGTGCAGAACTATATAGACCCTGCCACAAAGGGATATACTGCGAACGTAGGCGGCAAGACTTATGTTGTGGGCGACGGTCTTGGAGAAGGAGTCGCCAACTTAGGCGCTCACTTCACAGCAGCAGCTGCTGAAAGCAAAGACATAAGCATTTCCTTTGATGCAGAGCTGAATGCAGGAGCAGACCAGACCTCGATAAAGGACAAGGTTACCGAGGACATTACTCTATATTTTAAGCAGTTAGTGACAGGAGTGACTGCAGACGCACAAGTGATAGTCAGAATTTCCGAGATAGGTGCTGTTTTGTCCGACATAGACGGAATAATTGATTATTACAACTTAAAGCTGAATGGCAGTCCCTCAAATATAATAGTAGGTTCAGACGGCGTTCCTGTACTGACGGAGGTGGAGATTAATGTACTTTAATAGCGATTGGGAAAACAGCTATAAAGAACTCCAGTCTTGGTACCCAGTATTCTATCTTGACGTAAGGGAAATGAGGGCTATACTACAGGCACACGGCTCTATGGCAGACGATATACAGGCAGCCATAGAAAAGGTCGTCAATGACTTTTACATAGATACCGCTGACGAAGAAACAATCGGAAGGTTTGAAAAGTTCCTTGACATCATTCCGGAGAGAGGAAGCACCCTTGACGACAGACGTGCGTATGTAAAATCGTTTTTTATGGGGTTCGGAAAAATATCCGAGACCATAATTAAACAGGTTATTAAGACAATTGCAGGGCTTGACGTGAGCTGTCTTTTCGAGCCGTTCGACGAAGATAGAAACAACTGCCTATACATCATTTTCCAAGAAAACGACGACTACAGAGCTTACATGGATAAGATAAAGGAATTTCTTTCAAGGCGTGTCCCTGCACATATAATTATATGTTTCGATTTCAAATTCAGAAATACTGCCTATCTTTATACAGGATCTTTATTGCAAGTAAGGCAGAAGATTATAGTATGTGAAAAAAGCACATAATTCTATAGAAAGGAGTGATATACCGTGGAAGAATATTATTCTATCATTACAAAACTGGGAGCGGCTAAACTGGCTGCCGCAGCAATTGGAGAAGCTGAACCTGTAAACATAACTGAATTTGTAATAGGAGACGGTGGCGGCAAAGTCGTAACGCCTGACGTAAACCAAACCGAGTTAATCGGTCAGAAGTGGTCGGGTCCTATAAAGAGGTTTACGACTGAGGGCAACCAGTTTATTGTTGAAACCTCGGTGCCCGAAACTGTAGGCGATTTCTACATACGAGAGGTTGGATTTAAAGACAAGGAAGGAACACTCATTGCCGTAGGTAATATTCCTGAGGTATTAAAGATTGCAAGCATTAACTTTATTAACCGAATAAATATAGGCATTAACGTCAAAATTACAAATTCAGAGTCAATTGTTTTCACAATAGAAAAATATACAATCGACTACGCTATTTGTAATAGTGCAGAAAATGCTGTTGCCAAGGAGGCTGTGTGTGATGAGGAATTTGCTTTATATGAAGGACAGCATATATATATCAATTTTGAGAACACAAATACAGCAATAGGAGCGACACTGAACGTAAATCAGACAGGAGCATTCCCTATAAATAATAAGAACGCAGCTATAAAGTCAGGTATCCTTGAAGCTGGAGAAACGTACCTTTTTGTATTTGATGGTGAGAATTACAACCTTATAGGAGACATAAACCACACCCACGATGTCGCTACAAAATCATCTGCGGGCTTTTTGTCAGCAGCAGACAAGGGAAAGCTTGATGGCATTGACGAGGGTGCTAACAAGACTGTTGTTGACAATGCTTTGAGCGACTCGTCAGAACATCCCGTGGAGAACAGGGCGGTCAAGGCGGCTATCGATGGAAAAGCCAA
>CANRPW010000017.1 GCA_947632615.1 uncultured Clostridia bacterium
GCTGCATATTTGCCAAGCTCGCTCCGCCCCCGCGGCCCCCTCCGCCGACCCGTCAAACCGTCATAGACGGTTTGACGGGTCGGCGGAGGGGGCATAGCTTTATTATAACACAGCATATAAAAGATTGCCATATCTTTGTTAAATTTAATTAGGGCGGCGGCGAAGCCGCCGCCCCGGTGGTCGGTGAGTTTAGTCGTTTGCAGACTGCCGTGGCAGTCTGCAAACGACTAAACTTACCGGGCAGCCATTTATTTTCATATTTTTAAAAAAGAATTTGACGTAGTAAAGGAAATATTATATAATTTTATTATATTTATTTAAAAGATGGGGTTGATAATATGGATCTGCTCAAAACATTAAAAGACCTTGGCAAAGGTGCTGATTATATAGAAACAAGCAATTATTATTTTCAGACTCATACCTGCCCTGCGGACGGAAAAGAAAAGAAGATAATGCTTGACTACACTCTTAGCAGTGATGTTGTTGACAACATACTGAGAATAGGGATATGCAGGGATTGCGGACAGGTTTATTACCATAAAGATTTCAGCGCAAAAAGCTTTTAGGGAGGATAATAAAATGGCTAACGAAAACAACAAATTTGGCGAAACGGCGAGCTTTATTCATAATTATATACAGGAGGATCTTAAGGGTGAATTAAATAAGGTCCATACACGGTTTCCACCCGAGCCAAACGGCTATCTTCATATAGGGCACGCAAAATCCATATGCTTAAACTTTGGTCTTGCAGAGCTTTATGGCGGGAAGTGTAATCTCAGATTTGACGATACAAACCCCGCCAAGGAGGATATGGAATTTGTAAACTCCATACAGGAGGATATCAAATGGCTGGGCTTTGATTGGGAAGACAGGCTTTATTATGCTTCCTCTTATTTCCAACAGATGTACGATTATGCCGTTATACTTATAAAAAAAGGTAAGGCTTATGTCTGCGATATGTCAGCTGAGGAGATCAAAAATTCAAGAGGAGATCTCAGAACCCCGGGAAAGGAAAGCCCTTGGAGAAACAGATCTGTTGAAGAAAACCTCGATCTTTTTGAAAGAATGAAAAACGGTGAATTTGCCAACGGAGAAAAGACATTGAGGGCAAAAATAGATATGGCATCACCCAACATCAATATGAGAGACCCTGTAATTTACAGAATATCACATATGACTCACCATGCAAGCGGTGATGAGTGGTGCATTTATCCTATGTACGACTTTGCTCATCCCGTTGAGGATGCTATAGAAGGCATAACACATTCTATATGTACTTTGGAGTTTGAAGATCACAGACCTCTTTATGACTGGGTAATAAGAGAAATAGGCGTTTTTGATGTAATACCGAGACAGATAGAATTTGCAAAGCTCAACCTTACTGACACGATCATGGGTAAAAGATATCTCAGAAATCTTGTTGAAACAAAGCAGGTAGACGGCTGGGACGACCCAAGACTCTGCACCATCTGCGGTATCAGAAGAAGAGGCTACACACCTTCTTCCATACGCAATTTCTGCGAGATGATAGGTGTAGCCAAGGCAAATTCTGTAGTGGATGTACAGCAGCTTGAATATTGCATAAGAGAAGACCTTAAAAACGATACGCCTGTTGTTATGGCAGTTTTAGACCCTATAAAGGTAACTATCACAAACTATCCCGAAGGCAAGAGCGAGCTTCTTCCTGTTACCAATCACCCGGATAATGAGGCTTTAGGCGAAAGAATGGTTGAATTTGGCAGAGAAATATATATCGAGCGTGAGGACTTTATGGAAGAGCCTCCGAAGAAATATTTTAGACTTTCACCTGATAAAGAGGTAAGACTTAAGGGTGCATATTTTATTAAATGCACAGGCGTAAAGAAGGATGAAAACGGAAATATAACCGAGATACTTGCTACCTACGACCCCGAAACAAAGGGCGGAAACTGCACCACAAGAAAGGTCAAGGGAACTATACATTGGGTCTATGCTGACAAGGCTATTGATGCAAAGGTCAATCTTTACGAAAATCTTGTCATTCCCGATGAAAGCTCCGATAACGGCTACAGCTTAAATCCGGACTCCCTTAAGGTGTGTGATGCAAAACTTGAGCCTTATCTTAAGGATGTAAAGCCTATGGACAGATTTCAGTTTATGAGACTTGGCTATTTTATAGCTGACTCAAAGCATTGTACTAAGGACGAGCTTGTATTTAACAGGATAGTTTCACTCAAGAGTTCCTTTAAGCCTGCAAAGGCATAAGCGAGGTAATATTATGGCTTACAACGAAAGAAGAGATGCAAGACGCCGACAAGGCGGAAGGCGCAGAAAAAAGAAGAATAAGGGCTGTTTTACCTATATTTTGTCAGTTTTGTTTTCTGTACTTATATTGTACTCCGCTGTAATCGGCTGTTATATAGGTTACACCTATTTAAACGAAAATGAAGATGACAATTTCTTTGAGGGTGAAAATCAGGTGGCAAAGGCTTTTACAGAGGCTGTGAAGCCTGTTTTGCCTACAGAAACAAATTTTGTTGTATTCGGAACCGACGAGGACGGAACAAGAACGGATACTATAATGGTACTTAATTATAATTCAAAATATGACAAGCTCACACTTATATCCGTTCCGAGAGATTCATATATTTATGTGTCCGATGAAGATTTTGATGCTATGTGCTCAGAATATCCCGAGCCGGGGCATAACGGAATGAAGATAAACACTGTTTATCATTATGCTCCCGAAGATGATAAAATCGAAATGTCGACTAAATATGTGGGCAAGCTTTTAGGAATAGATATAGATTATTATGCGCTTCTCGACTTTGATGCTTTTAAATATCTTGTGGATTCTGTAGGCGGCATAGAATATGATGTGCCTATAGATATGCACTATTACGATCCTGAGTATGATTTTAGCATAGACCTTGATGCAGGTCTTCAGACCCTTAACGGCGAGCAGGCTGAACAGCTTGTGCGCTTCAGAAAGGGATATTCAAATCAGGATCTGGGAAGAGTTGAAACTCAGCAAAACTTTGTAAAGGCTCTTATAAAACAGCTTGCAAGTAAGGAAAATATTATAAATAATCCTACGTCATATATTACGGCAGCAATTAAATATGTTGACACCAATGCAGGTATAACGGATGTTGTCAAATATTTTTCTGTGCTTGATTCTATAGGCAGCGGTGAAATATCCAACTTTACTGTACCGGGAACATCAGCTGTTATTGATAACTCGGCTTGTTATCAGGTGGATGAAGACACATTAGACTATCTCATAAAATCAGTAGATAACGGAACCTTTGGTAAGACCCATGAGAGTATTTCAAGCGTAGGCAAAAATATAGTCGTACTTAACGGCGGATATACCAGCGGACTTGCAGGCATATTTAGAGGCAGACTACAGGAGGCAGGTTTTACCGTAGGCGGTGTTGCTGACTTTGACGGACTTAAGTCTGATATAACCAAGATATACGTTAAGCAGGCAGGAGAAGGACAAGACCTTCAGGAGTACTTTACAGACTCTCTTATTATAGTGGGCGAAGAAATGCCTGCCGATGGAGATATAGTAGTTGTGCTCGGTGTAGGCGAAACGGCTTGACAGGCTTTATAGTAGGTGATAAAAATAAATACTATAGTTATTTTAGGCGGCGGCGCATCAGGAATGATCGCTGCCATCTCTGCTGCTTATGCGGCTAAGGGAAAAATTAATATAATAATTTGCGAAAGAATGGCAAGGCTTGGCAAGAAGATACTCGCTACAGGTAATGGGCGATGCAATTTTACAAATGTAAATGCCTCACCCCAACATTTCTTTGGTGAAGATCCTATATTCACCCAACCGGCTCTTTCCGAATTTGATATTGAGTCTACGTTAGGATTTTTTAGATCCTTGGGCATTTTGCCAAAGGAAGAAGCAGAAGGAAAGATCTATCCATATTCCGATCAGGCATCGGCTATACTTGATGCCCTCAGGCTTGAAATAGAAAGACTTGGTATCGATGTCAGAACCGGCTTTGATGTAAAAGATGTTTTTGTTGTCAAAAAGGGCTTCAGAGTTGTTTCTTACAAGAATGAGGCTATACTTGCCGACAGACTGATCGTAGCCTGCGGCGGCTGCGCCTCTCCCGATCTTGGTTCAAACGGCTCGGGCTTTAAGCTTTTGGAAAAGCTGGGACACAGAATATCCAAGCTGCATCCTGCACTTGTGCAGATAAGACTTAAGGCGGATTTTTTAAAATCCCTTTCGGGTATAAAGTTTAAAGGCAGGGTGAGTATTTTAGTTAATGACAAAATACGTCACGAGGAAAGGGGAGAAGTTCTTTTTACCGATTACGGCATCTCAGGTCCTCCCATATTTCAGCTTTCTGCCTATGTGCCTGAAAACACAGCTGCCTATATAAGCATAGATTTTATGCCGGGCTATAAAAAAGAAGATATATATTATTTGCTTAAACAGAGAGCAAAAGCACTTAAGCACTTAACAATGGAGAGCTTTTTCAACGGTCTTTTTAATAAAAGAGTGGGAAATGTAATTGCAAGAGCTTCCGGCATTGCCAAGCTGTCGCTGCCTGTTGCAGATCTTACAGATGAACATATTAATGCTATTGCCGCAAATATCAAAAATTTTAAAATTGAGATAAGTGGGCTTAACGGCTGGAATAATGCTCAGGTAACTGCAGGGGGAGCATTGACAAGTCAATTTAATAATCAGACTATGGAGTCAAAAAAGGTCAGGGGACTTTACTGCTGCGGTGAAATATTGGATATTCACGGCGAATGTGGAGGCTATAATCTTCAATGGGCGTGGTCGAGCGGATATATCGCAGGAAGAAGCGCTGCACAGAGCTTTTAGGAATAAAGGTTTGCCCGTCGGCGTCTGTCGGTTCAACCATCGAAGATGGTTGAACCGACAGACGCCGACGGGCGGGGCGGGGCAAGGCGTGAAGGGACGGACAAGTCCGTCCCTTCACGCCTTGCCCCGCCCCGAGCAGCATTTTTTGTGGATGAATTTTAAAATGATAGGAGCTAAGTTATATGCTCAGGTTCAGCAAATTAAAAATATCGGTCAAAAATAAAATAAGTGAAGAGCTTTTAAAGGATATACTGCAAAAAAAGCTTAAAACCAAAATAAATTCTGTGCGTATAGCAAGGCTCAGTATAGATGCAAGGGATAAAACCGATGTTGTATACGACCTCAGCGTTGACTTCACCGCAGAAAATGAAAAGCGGCTTTTAAAGAATAGAAATGTATCCAAAATAAAAAGCGTGCAGTATATTATAGAGCAAAAAAAGTCGGATAAGCGACCTGTTGTTGTTGGCTTCGGACCTGCCGGTATGATGGCAGGGCTTTATTTTGCCGAGGCAGGCTTACGTCCTATTGTTGTAGAGCGAGGCAGAAGCGCAAGACAGCGCATGGAGGATGTAAAAAGGTTTTGGGAGACAGGAGTGCTTGATACCTCGTCAAATGTTCAGTTTGGAGAAGGGGGAGCCGGCACTTTTTCTGACGGAAAGCTGAACACGGGCGTTAATGACGTAAGAATAGGCTATATATTTAAAAAATTTGTAGAGTTTGGCGCACCGAAGGAGATCCTTTATATGTCAAAACCACATATAGGCACTGACAAGCTCATTGATATGGTCGGCAACATAAGAAAAAGAATAGAAGCCCTCGGCGGCGAGGTGCTTTTTGAAACAAAGCTTACCGAAATTGATCAAAAAGACGGCGAAATAAAGGGTGTCTGCTGTGGCGAAAGATATATTGAGACCGATACCGTTATACTTGCTGTAGGTCATTCCGCAAGAGATACATTTAAGATGCTCTATGATATGGGGCTTCCTATGGAGCGCAAGCCCTTTGCTGTGGGAGTCAGGGTGGAACATTCTCAGGACTTTATTAATAAAAGCAGATACGGAGAATTTGCAGCTTATTTGTCTGCGGCTGACTATAAGCTCTCTACCCACTTAGAAGATGGGCGTGGAGTTTTCAGCTTTTGTATGTGCCCAGGCGGCTATGTTGTTGCGGCAAGCTCCGAAGAAGGGGGCGTTGTTACCAACGGTATGAGCTATTCAAAGCGTGATGGCAAGAATTCAAATTCTGCTGTGCTTGTGGGGATCGGCGTTGACGACCTTGCGGGGGATGACGTGCTTGAAGGCGTGAGATTTCAGCGAGAGCTTGAGAGAAAGGCATATGCTCTTGGAGGCAGCGGATATAAGGCGCCGGTTCAGAATGTAAGTGAGCTTATTGCAGGTAAAGGCAGCGATACCCTTGTTGGAGTTTCTCCTACATACAGACCCGGGGTCACCCCGTCGGATTTCAGGGAGCTGTTTCCTGCATTTTTATATGAGTCACTGCGGCAGGGTCTTATTAATTTTGATAGAAGTATTAAAGGTTTTGCCTCGGAAGGGGCTATTGCAACGGCGGTTGAAAGCAGATCGTCTTCTCCTGTAAGGCTTATAAGAGACAGAGAAAGTCTTGAATGTTTATGTCTTAAAGGGCTTTATCCCTGCGGAGAAGGCGCAGGCTATGCAGGCGGTATTGTTTCGGCGGCTGTTGATGGTTTAAAATGTGCCGAGAAGGCGGCAGGGAGGTTTTGATATGATATTATTTTTAGAATATCCTAAGTGTTCTACTTGTAAAAAGGCTAAAAAATGGCTTGAAGATAAGGGCGTTGAATTTAATGACAGAGATATTGTTATAAATAATCCAACATCGGAGGAGATAGAAAAGTGGCAGCAAATGAGCGGTCTTGATATTAAAAGATTTTTTAATACAAGCGGTATGAAATACAGAGAGCTGGGGCTTAAAGAAAAGCTCGAAGATATGGACTTTGCTGAAAAAACAAAGCTGTTGGGAAGCGACGGTATGCTTGTAAAAAGACCTCTTGTAATTGGCGACGGCTTTGTACTTGCAGGCTTTCGCGAAAAGGAATGGACAGAAAAGCTTGTATAATATTTCGGAGTACTGACCACGTACCACCGACCACCGGAACGCCCATCAAACCGCCGCAGGCGGTTTGATGGGCGTTCCGGTGGTCGGCGGGCGGGGCGAACCTGAAGCAAAAACTGCGCACCCTTTGGGTGCGCAGTTTTTGCTTCAGGTTCGCCCCGCCCGCTGAGCAGCCCCTCCGGCTTTCAAGGTAAAATATAAAATAAATGTAATATACTATGGCAGTGTTTGTCACAATTTTTATAATAGAATAAAAACCGTAGAAAGATATTTGTGTCGGGTAAAGCATAGATATCTTTTTTTATGGGATCTTTTGGGGGCTAATTATTAACGTATTGCCGAATAAGTTTTGGGGCATTGCCGCCGTAGGCGGCGTGGCGTGGGCACTTGCCCACACCACGAGGGTCAGGGGAGGCAGGGGGAAAGGTCTATTGTTACCCGTATGGGTAACAATAGACCTTTCCCCCTGCCTCCCCTGACCCTCTACCCCCGAAAAGATCAAAACAGAATAAAGAGAAGGGACTGATTTTATGGGAAAGCTTGGGGCTAAACAGAGAAAAGCGGCAGAGAATTTTATTGAGCTTGGCAACAAAAAACAAGCACTTGAGAAGGCGGGGTATGATCCTAAAAATTTAGAGAAAAGCAGCTTTGTTGAAGGTTTTTTTGAAAGAGAAACGGTTAAGGATTATATTCAGAAAAGGGTAGCTAAAATATCCTTTGAAAAAATAGCTGATGAGAGTGAAATTATGGAATATCTTACGGGCATACTTCGGGGAGGAATAACTGAGGATATAATTGTAAACGAAAAAATTATAAGCAAAGGACCTTCCCTTCGTGACAGAAATAAGGCTGCGGAGCTTTTGGGGCGGCACTATGGGCTTTATAAGGATAAGAACAGAACCAACAAGACAGAGCCTATAGAAATAAAGGTCGATGTGGATGAATGAGATAAGATTTTCGGAGCTTATAGGTAAGGGCTACAGAGATTTTTGGTTTTTTAAGGGTAGGTATAGAGTTGTAAAGGGCAGCAGAGGAAGCAAAAAGAGCAAAACTGCTGCTCTTTGGTTTATTGTAAATATGATGCTTTACAGCGGGGCTAATACCTTAGTTGTGAGAAAAACCTATCGCACACTTAAAGACAGCTGTTTTACGGAGCTTAAGTGGGCTATAAAAAGGTTAAACTGCGAGGATGCCTGGGGGATCAGGCTAAGCCCTCTTGAAATGGAATATCTGCCTACGGGGCAGAAGATATTTTTTAGGGGGCTGGACGACCCTTTAAAGATAACGTCTATCAGCACGGAGGTGGGACGTCTTTGCTGGCTTTGGATAGAAGAAGCCTATGAAATTACTGATGAAAAGGACTTCAACATTCTTGATGAAAGTATAAGAGGTGTTGTGGAGGATGGACTTTTTAAGCAGATAACACTTACATTTAATCCTTGGAATGAAAGGCACTGGCTTAAGAGAAGATTTTTCGATGTTAAAAGCGATGATATATTGGCTATGACAACCAATTATAAAATGAATGAATTTCTTGACGAGGCTGATATTAGGTTGTTTGAGGATATGCGAATAAACAATCCTAAAAGATATCAGGTGGCGGGACTCGGTAATTGGGGAATAAGCGACGGGGTCATTTATGATAATTGGGAGGAACAGAGCTTTGATATAGCCAAGCTTTTAAAGAGCAAGTCTATAGAAACTGTCTTCGGGCTTGACTTTGGCTATACTAACGATCCTACTGCGCTGTTTTGCGGCGCTGTTGATAAGGCGGGCAAGGTTTTATATGTGTTTGATGAGCTTTATGTAAAGGGGCTTACAAATTTCAGGCTTGCTGAGGAGATCAAAAAAATGGGATATGGAAAGGAGCGAATAAGAGCCGACTGCGCCGAGCCCAAAAGCATTGACGAGTTGAGAGAGCTTGGCATTAAGGGCATAAGGGCGGCACGTAAGGGCAAAGACAGCATAAACAACGGTATACAGTTTATTCAGGGCTTCAAAATAATAGTGCATAAAAGCTGCGTCAATTTTTTGACTGAAATTTCAAACTATTCATGGGACTCCGACAGAGATGGACGAAGGCTCAATGTGCCTATAGACGACTTCAACCATCTTATGGATGCCATGAGATATTCAATGGAGGAAAAGATGATAGGCGACGGCTTTAGCTTTAATTAGGAGGGAATATTTATGTTTGACTTTTTAAACCTTTTCGGAAGGGATTCGGCGGCAAAAATTGAAAAAAATAACTTTTCTGCCGAAAAAGATATGAAGTTTATAGAAAGAGAGCTTCAGAAGTTTATTTCATCTAAGAAAAGACAGGATATGCTGACAGGGGAAAGATATTATGTTGGCGATCATGACATTCTTAAAAGAAGAAGGCAGGCTATAGGCGAGGGCGGAGAGCTTACGGAGGTAAGCAATCTGCCTAACAATATGCTTGTAGACAATCAGTTTGGCAAATTAGTGGATCAGAAAAAGGGATATTTTCTCGGCAAGCCCTTTACAGTGAAGTGTGACAATGCCGCTTTTGAAAAGGAGCTTAAGGAGCTTTTTGACAACAGATTTTTTTCCACCCTCAGGCTCATACTTGAAGACTGCTATCTTGGCGGCATAGGCTGGCTTTATATTTATTACAACGAGGAGGGCGAGCTTTCCTTCAGGAGGTTCAAACCCTATGAGATATTGCCATTCTGGAAGGATGAGGAGCACACCGAGCTTGATATGGCTGTAAGAGTATACAGAATATACGGCTATGACGGAGAAAGAGAGACCTTTAAGGATAAGGTAGAGGTTTACGGCAAGGATGGCGTGAGATTTTATGAGTCTGAGGGAGGAAGGCTCAGAAAGGATGGGGACAAAAGCTTTCTTCCCTATGCTTTCACAGATAAGGAGACCTACGGCTTTTCACGTATTCCTCTTATTTCATTTAAGGCAAACAGCAAGGAGCTGCCTCTTATTACACGGGTAAAAACCCTGCAAGATGCTCTTAACACTGCAAGGTCCGACTTTATGAACAATATGCAGGAGGACTGCCGCAATACCATACTTGTTATTAAAAATTATGACGGTGAGGACTTGGGACAGTTCAGGCACAATCTCAGTCAATATGGGGCAGTAAAGGTAAGAAGTATAGACGGCTGCGAAGGTGGGGTCGATACTCTTAAAATAGATGTAAATTCCCAAAATTATGTTGCTGTGTGCGATATGCTCAAAAAGGCTATTGTGGAGAACGGCAGGGGCTATGATCCTCGTGATGAAAGGCTCAGCAATAACCCTAACCAGCTCAACATTAAAACAATGCTTTCTGAAATAGACATAGACACCAACAATACAGAAATGGAATTTCAGACTGGGCTTGATGAGGCTTTGGAGTTTATAAAGGACTATCTCTACAATCAGGGCAAGGGAGATTTTGCCGAGGACAGCGTTGAAATAATATTCAACAGAGATGTTCTTGTAAACGAAACGGAAGCCATAGAAAACTGTCAAAGAAGCTTGGGTATATTATCTAAGGAAACTGTTATCAGCCAGCACCCATGGGTGGTCGATGCCGGTAAGGAGATAAAAAAGGCCAAGACCGAACAGCCCGCCGAGGTTTTAAATGTTTAAGGCTTTATTTAATATGAAACAGACGCTTTTGCGTTTTGTTAATAAAATATTTAAAGAAAGGGGTTTTATTATGGAAGAAAAGCTCAGACAGATAGGGCTTACGGAGGAGCAGATAGCTGCTGTTTCCAAAGTCCTTGCAGAGGTCGGCTCTCTTGAAGAGCAGACCGGCGAGTTGGAAAGACTGAGAAAGGAGGTTGAGGACTACAAAGACAGATTTAAAGAGGTAAGCGCCGACAGAATTATCGAAGATGCTTTAAGAAATGCCGGCGCAAAGAGTATTAAGGCGTGCAAGGCTCTTATTGATATGGACAGCCTTGAATTTGACGGCAAAAATGTAATAGGGCTTGACGAGCAGATAAAGAAGCTGGCTTCTGACGAGGAAACGGCTTTTTTATTTGAGAAAAAAGGAAGCTTTAAGCTTAAGGGCGTAAAGCCAAGAAGCTCCGCAGGTAAGGCAGGAGCAAAGGATTTCAGCTCATTCAAATATGATGACTGGGACGAGTATTTCAGAAAAAATAAATAATAAAGGAGACTTTGGTTATGAGTAAATTCAATGTTACAAGCTTTAATCCTCAGGCGTTTGGTGCTTATATCAACACCATTCCCCAGACAAACAAAAACGAGCTTATCAAAAGCAGAGCTTTAATGCCAAACAGCGAGATAAAGCGAGTATTTTCATCTCAGACGGGCACGGCTTATGCTGTTCTTCCCATGTACGGACTTCTTGGGGGAGATGTGCTTAATTATGACGGAGAAACAAACATCACAGCTTCTACTACTTCCACTTACGAGAGAGGTGTAGTTGTTGTAGGCAGAGCAAAGGCTTGGCTTGAAAGAGATTTCTCAGAAGACATTACCGCAGGAGCAGGCTTTATGGACAATGTTGCCGCACAGGTGTCTGAATATTTCGATCAGGTAGATCAGAATACAATGCTCTCTATATTAAAGGGCATTTTCTCTATGACAGATGAAGAGGGAGCAAAATTTGTAAGCGGTCATACACTTGACATTACAGAAACAGGGGACGGCTTATGCGGAGCAACCACTCTTAACACTGCCATTCAGCAGGCAAGCGGTGACAACAAGAGCAATTACACACTTTGCATTATGCACTCTGCTGTAGCGACTAATCTTGAAAATCTCAATCTTCTTGAATATCTTAAGTACACTGATTCAAGAGGAATACAGAGAAGCCTTAATATAGGCACATGGAACGGCAGAACTGTTCTTGTAGACGACTCTATGCCATTTGACGGCTCAGAGCCTGATGCGCCTAAATATACTACTTATGTTTTAGGTAAGGGCGCTTTTGAATATGCCGATCTTGGTGCGGCTACACCTTATGAGATCTACAGAGATCCTCTTACAAACGGCGGTATGGAAACCTTCATTGCAAGACAGAGAAAGTGCTTTGCTCCCTTTGGCTTAAGCTATCTTAAGAAAACTCAGACAAGCCTTTCGCCAACTGATGCTGAGCTTGCCCTTGGTGAAAACTGGGAGCTTGTAAATGACGGTATGATTTCTAAGACTTATATCGACCACAAGGCAATCCCTATTTGCAGAATTATATCAAAGGGATGATGTGTATGCTTGATAAGGTTTTGGAAAGGCTTGGCGCACTTGGCTATACATACGACGAGGAAAAGGACAAGACCCTTGTAGAGGAAGAAATGGAGCTTGGCAAGACTTATATTTTGTCTGCGTGCAATTTAAGCTTTATACCTGCTGTGTTAGAGGGCATATATATTGACATAGTATGCGGCAGGTTTTTAGAGAAAAGACTTATTGAGGGCGGACTTGACGAGGACGAGCTTTCGGGGATCGTACAGAGTATAACCGAGGGGGACGTATCCGTAAGCTATGACACAGGCAAGGAGCTTTCGGAATATGAAAAGGCGCAGCTTCTTATAAAAAGTCTTACCGACAGAGATGTTGAGATTATAGCAAACAGGCGCTTTAAGTGGTAGGAGGGGTATTATGCGTAATATAAAGGCTGATATTGAAAGGCTGTATGACGGCGTGTTTTCGGCTTATGAGTCAGTTCCTATAACTGATGATGAAACGGGTATTGTCACAGGTAAAAGACAGGAATATTTAAAAGACATACCCTGCAGAATAAGCTATCAGCTTATAAACGAAAATAAGCAAAGCCGTTTTATAAGCTATAAAAATCAGACCGTAAGGCTTTTTACCTCTCCCGATGTAGTTGTGAAGGAAGGCTCAGACATAAGTGTAACGGTAAGCGGCAGGAGTGAGGAATATATTTTAAGCGGCTCTCCTGCCGTTTATACCTCTCATCAGGAGATATTACTTAAAATTAAAAATGTGAGGTGACGAGGCTTGGTAAATGATTTTATAAAGGGTATAGCCGCAGGGCTTAAGAGTAAGGGGTATCCTATATATACAGAAGAAATGCCCACTGGCTTTACACGTCCCTGCTTTACGGTAAGAGCTGAGCCTGTCAGCGAAGAACCTGCCATAGGCGGTTATTTAAGGCATATTCAGACCTTTGTTGTGGAGTATTACGGAAAAAAGGAAGAAACAGGCAAGGCAGGAAAAAACTATACCTCAGGAAGTATTGAGCCCTTCATTTATGATGCCCTCAGATGGGTAAGGGCATCGGGCAGGTTATATCATGCCGCTAAGATTTCTTCCGAGAGAAAATCCCAAAGGACAACAGGCAATATATCATCAAATGTTGAGGGTGTGGGAGGAGTGCTTACGGTAACGGCAATATACAGAAGGTTTGTTAAGGCTTCTGAAAAGAGTGAGCTTATGGAGAGACTTTACGAGGTTTGAGGCAGGAGGCATTATGGTAAAGAAATTTACTAAGGGAAGCATTATTAAAAGCAAGTCTTATAAAAAATACCGTGATATTCTTTCGGTGCTTCTTACTGAGGAGAAAGAATATACGAAGAACGAGGTAAAAAGACTTTTAGACGATTATTTAAACAAGGAGATGAAATAATATGGCAGCAGGCGGAACTTTTGTAATTACAAACAAGGTGTTGCCCGGGGCGTACATCAATTTTATTTCCAAGGCAAGGGCTTTGGGAAATGTGGGCGAAAGAGGAACAGTCGCCTTTGCCTACCCAACGGGCTGGAGTGACGGCGGGCTTATAAGCATAAGCGCCGAGGAATTTCAGACGGACTGTATGAGCATTTTAGGCTATGACTACACAGACGAAAAAATGAAGCCCTTAAGAGAGCTTTTCCTCAATGCGAAAAGTGTTCTGCTCTACAGGGGCGAGGAAGGAACGGCGGCAACCGCAACAGAAAATGAGGAGCAGCTTAACATAACTGCGGCAAAAGGCGGCAGCAGAGGCAACTCAATCAGGGTGGTTATTTCAAGTGATGTGGACAATGAAGATAAGTATGTTATATCCACCTATATGGGCGATACACTTACAGACTCTCAGACTGTGACGAGCGCAGAGGAATTTAAAGATAACGGCTTTATTAAGCTTAGCGGAGAGCTTGCCCCGACTGCGGGCATAAGCCTTTCAGGGGGAAGCGACAGTGCATTTACGGGCACTACATATCAGACCTTTTTAAGCCTTATTGAAGCGGAGAGCTTTACTACCGTTTTATATGACGGAGAGGACGACACAACAAAGTCACTTTTTGCAAGCTTTACAAAAAGACTTCGTGATGACGAGGGCAGCAAAATAACCTGTGTGCTCTATGACAAGGCGGCTGACTATGAAGGCGTTATCAATGTGACTACCGCAAAGGAACTTGTATATTTTACCGCAGGGGCTAACGCAGGGGCTGAAATAAACGAAAGCCTTACAAATATGGTTTACGGCGGTGAGTATACTCCTTCTGTAAGCTATACAAAGGCACAGCTTAAGGAAGCTATCCAAAAGGGCGAGTTTGTATATTACAATGACTTTGGCACTCTCAGGGTCTTAAGAGATATCAACTCTCTTGTAAGCGTTAGCGTAGATAAGAACAGCGACTTTTGCAACAATCAGGTAATAAGAGTGCTTGACTCTATAGGAAACGACATCGCCAAAATATTCAACGACTACTATTTAGGCAAGGTGCAGAATGATGCTTTGGGCAGAGATATTTTCAGAAGCGAGATAATCGAATATTGCCGCAAGCTTATGAGCATGAGAGCCATTGATGAGTTTTCATCTGAAGATCTCACAGTCGAGAAGGGACAGGAAAAGGGCGATGTTATCGTAAGCTTTTATGTAATGCCTACGGCGGCTATGGAAAAGCTTTATATGACCTGCATTGTAGAATAAAAAGGGGGAAGCGGATTTGACGACATACAACCAGACATTAAAGGCATGGGATGCCATTAACGGCGCAATGGGCTGCGTTTACGCCAAGGTGGACGGCTCCGTTGAAGAAATGTTCTATGTAAAGAATGTTTCGGCAAAAATGACAAAAACAAAGTCTGAGATAAAAGTCCTTGGATATACGGGAGCAAAGACAAAGTCTACAGGCTGGAAGGGCGAAGGAAGTATGACTATGTATTACTGCACAACATACTTCCGCAATATGATGGTGAAATATGCCAACACAGGCGTTGACACATATTTTGATATGTACATAGAAAATGAAGACCCGTCCTCAGATATAGGTGTTCAGAGAATTTGGCTCAAGAGAGTAAACATAAACTCCATTGATATTGCAAGGCTTGACACCGATCAGACAGAGCTTAGCGAGGAGCTTAAGTTTACATTTGACGGTGTTGAAGTTTTAGAGGGCTTTAACAAGGTAGTAGGCGAATAATTTATTTCCCCGGCTTTATTGCCGGGGGATGTTTTTTAGCGGAGGACATAAATGACTGCACAGGAATTTTTAAATCTCAACAGGGTAGACAACATATATGCCGAAATTCCCCTCTCTAAGCGTATTTGTGACGATGTCGGCAAGCCTATATTATTTAAAATAAAGGCTCTTACAATGGAGGAATTTGAAGGGGCAAAGGGCAAGGCAAGAGCCGGAGCAAAGTCAGACACAAATGCTTTTAAATATGCCCTTATTATAAGGGGCTGTTTATCACCGAGCTTTAAAGATGCCAAAAGCCTTGAAGCCGTAGGAGCAAGAACACCCGAGGACTACATAAAAAGGGTTTTGCTTGCGGGTGAGATATCACGGCTTGCAGCGGAGATACTAAAAATATCGGGCTTTGGTGATAGTAAATGAGTCTGAAGAGTTTTTTCGGCTATGGAATGGGCAGGCGAGAAAGGGTAGTAGTTTCCGAAAGGCTTAAAAACAATTACGGAAAAACCGTAGAATTTACCGTCAGAGGGCTTTCAGAGGATGAGATTAGGGGCATAGAGGCAAACTCCGAGGAGGAGTTTGTAAGGCGGATCATAATTATGGGCTGTATTGAACCTGAGCTTGATGATGAGGCTATTATGCAGGGGCTGCTTCCGGGAGAGGCTTATGCCCTATATGGCCGTATAATCTCTGCAAGCGGACTTGGCAAGGATTTTTCGGCGCTTAAAGGAGAGGTCTCTTCTATGCTTATAAGAGGAGAGAGCGAAGCCGTGTATGCCTGCCTTGCCGCCTTTGAAATGGGTCTTGCTCCCTCCGACTATCTAAAAATGGGAGTGCGGGAGAGGGCTTGTATCGCAGCTTTTATAGATGAAAAGATAAGAATAAAAAACAGCAGGGGGAGGTGAGGACATGGACATACAGCTTATTATAAACAACAAAAAGACACAGTTTGACGTTGCGCCAATTTGCTGCGGCAAAATAAAGCTCAGCTATTACAGAAGCGGCGCGCCATCAGCTTTGGAGTTTTCCGTAGCAAGAGATATAGCCGAAAGCGTGTTTCCTTTTTATGAGGGCAGCACTGTGGCATTTACGGTAGATGGTGTAAATATGTTTTATGGCTATGTATTCACAAAGACACGTACTAAAGAGCAGATAATCTCCGTTAAGGCTTACGACCAGCTTCGCTATTTAAAAAACAAAGACACTTATATATATTACGGAAAGACATGCTCGGGGCTTGTAAGGCTTATTGCCGATGACTTTAAGCTGAAAACAGGTGAGATAGAAGAAAGCGGATATGTTCTTCCCGACAGGATAGAGTCAAACACAACTCTCTTTGACATCATACTCACGGGCATAGACCTTACCAAAAAGGCAACGGGAAAGGAATTTATATTATATGATGACTTCGGCAAGCTCTGCTTTAAAGATACCAACAATATGACCCTGCCCCTGCTTGCAAAGGAAGAAATGCAGGGGCTTATGGATTTTACACTGACAACAAGCATAGACTCCGACACCTACAACCGTGTAAAGCTGTTTATAGGCCATGAGGAAGACATATGCTATATGGCGGAAGATGGGGAGAGTATTGATGAGTGGGGCGTATTGCAGTATACGGATGTTCTTACAAGAAAGGAGCTTTTAAGCGGAGCAGCCTTTGACGAGTTGGCAAGAAGTATACTTAAAGCCAAAAACAGAAGAGGCAGGAGCATAATTCTTGAAGATTTGGGCGACCCGACAGTGCGTGGCGGCAGCCGCATTTGGTTAAGTCTTAGCGGTGATGAGAATATTGCAAAAACCGTGGTAGTCGACAGGGCTATACATACATTTGAAAACGGTCTTCACAAAATGAGCTTAAGCCTTAACGACCCGTGAGTGCACAGGAGCGTAATGCTTAAGGGTAGTTCCGACCGGGTTTTGGAGGCGACCGAGGGGGCGGGGATGTGAGCTGAGGGTATGAGGACAGAGCAGACCGTTTACGGTCTGCTCTGTCCTCATACCCTCAGCTCACATCCCCGCCCCCTCGGCCCCGGTGGTCCGCCTTTTTATACCGTCACATGTGACGGTAAAAAAGGCGTGGCCAACTAAAATAATAAAGAGAAGGTGAAATAATGAAAATGTCAAATGCCATAAGGGAGATATGCAAAAATCAGACAGAGTCAAGCTATCCTGCTGATTTTGCCATAGGCGTTATCACATCTATAGAGCCATACACAATAAGAATAAATGAAAAGCTCACCCTGACGGAGAGATTTCTTGTTTTTACAGAAACCGCGCTTGGAAATGGCTATGGGCTTAATATAGACGATAAGGTGGCTCTGCTTTGCGCAGGCGGCGGACAGAGATTTCTTGTAATAGACAGAATAGCGGAGGTTGAATAATGGAGGATGTAAGCGGACTTTTAAAAGAATATTTTTTGCCGGAGGAAGAAAAAGAGCAGCCTTCCGATGTATATGAAAGCATTTTCAAAAGCTATTACAATACATACCTCAATGAGGAAAGCTTTATCACAAATCAATTTAATGAGGGGCTGTATGAAAACAAAAGGGATAATAAAAACATTTTTTACGCAGACGAAGCGCAGACAATAGAAAATGTTATCGCCCAAGGCTTTTCTAATGAATTAAAGGAGTATTTTTCGGAAAATAACGAAAAAATTTCCGACCAAGCGCTTAGGTTTTTACCGGGTGTTTTGGCTGCCGAGGGCTTGGTGAATGTTGCCGATTTTTATAAATATAGCTATGATAACAAAACCGAAAGCCCCACATCTATAACATACTTAAATTCCGATGACAAAGCAGCATATAACAGCTATTCTTCTTCCGAAAGCATCTTCAGCGGAGGCTCTGCCTATGGCGGTGATTTCTTAAACGGTATATGGAATGAAAGCCATACCGTAAATAACGGTTTAGCTGCTTCATATTCAAATGCAGCCGGGGATACCTTCTCCGGTGAGCGAATGGAGAATGTTCTTAACAGCTATCTTACCTCAGAAGGCGGAGACCACAGGAGTCTTACAAACAATATCAGCCCTACCGTTAATTTATATTCACAGGGCGGCGGAAATATTGACGTAGAGGAAATTGCCGATAAAATAGCCGATATGTTGGCAGAAGCGGCATCGGGCGAGGCAAACGGCTTTTACAAATAAAGGGGGTGGGTAAGTGTACAGATTTATTATAAATTATGAATACAGAAGCATAACGGCAGAGCTGCCTATACCGCCGGAGGTATTCACCACAAAATATAATGGCAAAAATGCTGTTATAGACCTTATTAATTCGGGAGAGATAAGCATACTAAAAGACATTGGGCTCAGAAACATAAGCTTTAAGATATTGCTGCCAAGGGATGAAAGCATAGGGGTAAATCCTTCCGACTTTAAAGAGCCTTTATTTTACTTAAATCTTTTCAGAAATATAATGGCAGACAAAAAGCCCTTCCGCCTTATTATTTTAAGAACTCTCTCTGACGGGCGCAGCATATTCGGCGGGGAAATTATGCTGAGCATTGAAGGGTATACCGTGCTTGAAAACGGCGGCGAAGAAGGGGACTTTTATGTGGAGCTTGACCTTCGCGAATACAGGGCTGTAGATATAAAAAAGGCAGAAATAACCGAAAAGGGCGTAGTTGAAGAGGTGGTAAGAGAAGCTAAAGAAACCTCCGCAGAATACACTGTAAAAAGCGGCGACTGCCTTTGGAATATCGCCAAAGCCCAGCTTGGCAGCGGAGAATTATATACCAAAATAGCGGAGCTTAACGGTATTTCTTACCCTTACACCATACATCCCGGACAGATATTAAGGCTTAGCTAAAGAAAGGGGGCTTTATATGATACCTTTAGGAACTATCTCTGCCGACAAAGTCCACTCTATGCCTTCATTTACATGGAAGCTGGAGGAATACAACATAAGAAGCTATACCGACGGCAAAGATGCCATACGCCAGGCTATATATAAAATACTTATGACGGAAAGATATGAATATGTTATTTACAGCTATAATTACGGAGTGGAGCTTAACAAACTCATAGGCAAAAGCAAGGCTGAGGCAAAGGCTCTGCTGCCTGCCATTATAGAGGAAGCTCTTACAGCCGACAGCAGGATAACCTCTGTCTACGACTTTGAATTTAAAGACATAGACAAGGTGAGCCTTTATGTAAGGTTTACGGCTTCTACTACCGAAGGAGATATAAGAGAGGGGGTGTATGTGAATGTTTGAACAGAAAACGTATGAATACATTTTAAATGATATGCTCTCCCATGTCGGGGGAAGGTTTGACAAAAGAGAGGGCAGCATTATATACGATGCCCTTGCCCCTGCGGCAATAGAGCTTAGCCAGCTTTATGCCGACCTTGATGAAATTTTAAATCAGGTGTTTGCCGACACCGAAGTAAGACAATATCTCATAAGAAGGGCGGCTGAAAGGGGCTTAGAGCCATACAAGGCAAGCTATTCTGTTGTAAAGGGAGAATTTGACGTTGTTATAGACATAGGCGAAAGGTTCAGCCTTGATACTCTCAATTTTGAGGTGATAAGCTATTTAGGCTATGAAGACGGCTATTACAACTATTCTCTTAAGTGTGAAGCAAGTGGAAGCGTAGGGAATGTTACGGGTTCGCTCATACCTATAAACAATATATCCGGGCTTACTCATGCTGTGGCAAGTGAGATACTTATTTATGGTGATGACGAGGAAGATACCGAGGCGTTTCGCAAGAGATATTTCGACAGCATAAACAATATTGCATTTGGCGGAAATGTGGCAGACTATAAAAAGAAGGTGAAAGCCTTTGACGGTGTAGGAGGCGTTAAGGTATATCGCGCTGATGAATGGAAGGGCGCAGGCACGGTAAAGATCGTCATAACCTCATCACAAAACACCGTGCCGTCAGAGGAGCTTATACATTCTCTTAAAGAAGCCTTAGACCCCTCCGACTATGAGGGTGAGGGCATAGGGCTTGCGCCTATAGGGCATATCGTCACCGTTGAGGGAGCAAAAGCGACAAAGGTAGACGTAAAATGCCGCATTACCTCAGACGGCACAAATCCGGGTATAAATGCCGACTTACAGTCTGCCTTTGAAGACTTTATAAACGGACTTAACAAAAGCTGGGAAGACTATGAAAACATAACGGTTTATATATCTCACATTATAAGCTGCTTTTTAAAGGTAGAAGGCGTTAAGGACGTAAAGGAAGTCTACATAAATAATAAGAAGGAAAACCTCTCCATACCCGATGACTGCATAGCAGAGGCTGGCAGCCTTGACTTGGAGGTGGTTTAAAATGAGCATAACCAACGCTCTTATAGACTATCTTCCCTTTTATGACTCAGCAACAGTTGAAATGAGGGAGCTTTGCAGAGTATTGCAGCTATATATTACCGACTGCTGGCAAAATGACGAGTTTATATTGAGGGAGAGCTTTGTGCTAAGTGCCGAAAGTATAGGGCTTGAAAGGCTTGAAAACATTTTAGGGCTTAACGGCGCAGGGCTTGAAACAGCCCAAAGACGGCAAAACATACTGTTTAAGCTCATGGGCGATCTTCCCTATACTATGTGTACTCTTTACGACAGGCTATATGCTCTTTTTGGCTCTCACTTCGAACTGGAATACGGTGATAAGCCATATACTCTCAATATAAGAATAGGTGTAAGGAGTGAAGAGCAGTTTGAAATTCTTAAAACTATGCTTTTAAGGATATTGCCTGCAAACATTGGCGTTAATATAGAAATTTTAAGAAACAGGCATATTTATTACAGAAGGGCTATGCACCAAGATATGAAGCCCTATACTCATGACGAGCTCAGAAACGACCTTGATCTGACAATTATAACAAAGGAGGGAGCTTAAGTGGAATATACCGAAAATTACAGTCTGAAAAAGCCTGCCCAGACGGATTATTATGATGTGGATGATTTTAACTATAATGCGGATATTATCGATGGCATAATAGGCAATATCCCTCAGGCGGTGTACAACGGCGAGGCAAAAGCCATAGAATTCAGAGGCGGCACAGTTGTTGTCGGCGGCGGGGGAACATCAGGCGGCGAAGAAGGCAATTATGTTCTTACTGCCGCAGGTAAAGACAAGCTTGGCGGTGTAAAGATAGGCGAGGGCATAAATGTTACCTCCGAGGGTGTAATAAGCATAGACAGCAATAAGATCGCCGCTCTTATAGACAAAAACGTAGTGGATATCACAACGGAGGAAATAAAGGAGATATTTAAGGAGGAATGATATTATGAGAAGAAGTATTCCTTTAGATGCTTTGGCTGAGGTCAGAAGCTCAAACGACAAACTTTATGCCGAAAAGACCCACACCCACAAAGGGGCAAGCGCCACGGCTGACGGCTTTATGACAGCTGCCGAAAAGAAAAAGCTTGACACAATACCCACCGGCACTGTGGGCAGTACGTTACAGCCCATATATTGGAAGGACGGAGCGCCTGATGAGTGTGAGTATAGGTTCACGCATGAGAGCAGCAGTATCAGCCTTGCCAATGAATATGAAGTGCCTGATGCAGATGCTATTTATAATTGGCTTAACGATAATGACCTTACAGATACTATAACAATAAATAAGGGCGGTACAGGGGCGACCACGGCAGAGGGTGCGTTAAATAATCTTGGAGTTAAGAATAGAACGCACATAGTTGTGGCTGCCTATGATACAAAAAATTCGCTGAAGAATAACGCAGACTTTACCTGCAATTCAGGCAATGCAAGCGCTGTATTAAGAGAGGCGCTTAAAAGTATAAAGACCGGCGGTAAGATAGAGCTGCTTGACGGCACGTATAATTTGCAGTATGAAGAAAATGGAGAGGGCATCAACATAAATGTTGAAAATATAACCATTGAAGGACAGGGCTATACAACCCAAATCAAGCAGGCTTCTGATGCTTCAACAGGCGAATCAAACCCAATATTTACCATAAATTGTGCGGGTGTGTACTTAAGTAATTTGCGGCTTGAAGGCGTAAATACAAGCGTAAGCAAGCCTAAGAATATGGTCGTTCAGAAAGCATTAAACATAACCTATAAAAATATACAATTTAACTATAATGCTTACAAAACAAATTGTATAGAGGTCAGATCTTACTGTCCCGAAACAAGAATATTGGAATGTAAGTTTAATAGGTCAAATGCAAGATCGGGCGGCAGCACAGCAGAGGGAGCTATGGTAAATTTGACCGACGCCTTTGATGTTAGCGGTAGTATTATTAGTGGCAATTTATCTTGGAATCGCTACGTCGAAAGCCCTACTATAGACATTTATTTTAATAGTGAAGAGCGAAGAAAGGAGGTGGCAATATACGGACATACCGCTATAGAGATTTATTACGACAATATAAAAGAAACTATTGACTATTTGGGTAAAAGCGAAAAGGAGGTTATTAAATGACAATAGAATTTAAAAACGGCGAAACACTTGAAGCCTTGGGTTTTATGGAGATGTATCAGAGAGTAAAGGGAGCTGACAGAAACAGCCTTGTTATCACCTTTGACAGCGACGCTGCTTCAGCTGATGAGGTTTTAAAGCTTAGCGAGGAGGCTGCAAACACTGAGCAGCTTACTATAACTGACGGCGAGAAGAAGGTCATATATAATGACTTTTCAATACTCCACAAAATAATCATAGACAAGGAAATAAACACTGATGACGGTGTAAAGCCCATATTCACCGTAAAGGCGACCCTTCTTGAAAAGACGTATGCCGAAAAGCAGCTCGACCATATTACCGAGCAGATAGACAGCATTAATGAAGGTGTGGACGTTCTCAACGAGGTTACGGCGGATATAATAGGAGGTGCTTACTGATGGTAAATAAGTTAAAGGTGGTAATAGCGGGCATAAGGGTAAAATTAGGAAGAGGCGAAGAGCTTGAAACCGTACTTGAAAGCTATGTCAAGCTCTCTGATGAAGAAAAGACATATATAAGAAACAATATTAAAGCCTGATGGGAGGTGAGTATATGGCTGAAATGAACATAGGCGACGGCGCGGAATACATAATGGACTCTGCGGGAGTATATCACCCTTGCACGGATAAAGAGGCAAGAACTCAGCTTGAAGGCATAGCAGATAAGATAGATAACTTAGGGCAGGCGGCAAGCTATGACGTTACCGAAACGGTTGCCAAGGGCAGTAAGCAGCTCATAACATCAGGGGGTGTGTATGAAGCTCTTGACAACATAAGCGTTATAAAAAGCATTAGGCGGGGAGTGGGAACGGCTGATTATGAGGTTGAAAATATCAGTATTCCATTAGACCCCCCTGTTGACCCTGCCAAGTGCATTGTTATATTAGACAATTCAATACTTAGCGCATCAGGCACAACGAAAGGCGCGTATGTTGTTTCCTTAGATACTAACGCTCTTACTGTAAGAATAAACTACAACCAACAGGTACCGTCTTCTGATTATAAATTTGGCTGGCAAGTAGTGGAATTTAAATAAACAAGACAAGCCCTGTCATCTAAAAAGTTTTTTTAGGTGGCAGGGCTATTTTTTTGCAAATAAAAATACAGTGTAGAAATATATGGCAAAATATGGCATAATTCTAAATACGGCAAATATTGGTAATTATTGGTTATTTTTAAATTATGAAAGGGATGAACGAAAATGAAGGAACTTACAAAGCTGTTTATGAGATGTGCTGCCGAAAGAAGCAGTGAAATATTATATAATGAGGAAACAGGCAGACAAGAAGTGGAATTTGGAAAAAAGCTGCCAGGAGAGCTTAAAATATTGTATGATGAGCTTTCTGAAAGGATGGCGCAGGACCAGCAGGAAAGGGAAAGTCTTATATATATTCAGGGAATGAAGGATTGTTATAAGCTTATAAAAATATTGGAAAATTAATTTATATTGTGCATATTGCATAAAAAGAGGGTAGTATTTAGTCATTGATTATTCAAAAACTAAATTTTTTAGATTAAAAATTTGTTTTCACTATTGATTTTTTGCTAATGTTGTTTTATAATAAATTACAGCTATAATAAATGTGTGATGATAATGACACTGTTAGAGCCTTAAATGCCGTTTATCTTTTCGTATATGTGGCAGAACGAGGACATAAACTGTTAAAAAAGCTCTATCACTGTCTTACATACCATGAACTTTATTGTAGAAGACAGAGTTATATGGTTTAGGACTTTTCACCACCCATATAACAAGACAACTAAAAAAAGGAGTGAAAAGAATGAAAAAACGCAGACTTTTAGCAGGGTTATTGGCGTTTGCTATGACAGTAACGTCAGTTTCCTTCAATGCTTTTGCTGAGGATGTAGCTCCTGAAGCTGCTGTTGAAGAATCTGTAGACGAAGCAGTCGTAGACGATGCAGTCGTAGATGATGCAGTCGTAGACGAAGCTGTAGCAGATGAAGCAGTAGACGAAGCAGCTCCTGACGAAGCAGTAGCAGACGATTCTGCAGATGCAGCCGACGATGCAGTCGTAGAAGACGGCGATAGCGAGGCTGTAGAAGATGTTGAGGCTTCTGAGCCTGCTGACCCAACAGACGATGCCATACTTGGCAGCGTAGTTGACAGCGCAGTAGAAGAAACTACAGAAGCAGCAGACGAGTATGGCATTGCTCCCATAGATTTCACACCGGATATGATCGAAGCAGTGGAACCTTGGAAGGGCGCAATGTTCGGTAACAGCGTAACCGGCGGTAACTGCACTCCTGACAAACAGGGGATCAAAGCATCTTCAGCAACAGAAGTTAATATGTTTGCTGCGAAGGGTAAGATCGCAGGAAACCAGGAAGGTTTAGATTTCTATTATCAGGAAGTTCCTAACCTTGACGAAGACTTTACAATTAGTGCTGATGCAACCGTAAACAGCTATACTGCAAACAATCAGGTGGCTTTCGGTCTTCAGATGAGAGACGAGATTTTTGAAAACGGTACTGACCCCGGAAACGGAAATTACGGTACTTCTATTGCAGCCGGTCCTTTCAGACTTGCAACAGCAGGCGCTTATAGCTACGTTGGTTATTACAGAGGCAACGGCAACGGTGATGCAACAAACCTTGCTCCCAATGCAAATACACCTGATATGGAAACAGGCGACCCTGATTTTGCAAAAAATACTCAGGTAGAAGGAAAGATCGCAGTAGGTAATACAATACACTTAGAGCTTTCTTACAACCACACATTCAAGACATTTACTCTTACTGTAGGAAATGACTCAAAAACCATCAACATTGCTGATCTTAAGTATGGCTTCGATACAACAGGCTCTGTTTATGTAGGTGCTTTCGTATCAAGAGAAGCTAACGTTACTTTCAAAAACCTTGACCTTACAGTAGGTGCTCCTGTTTATGAGAAGGGCGAATGGGTAAGCGGAACATCAGCAAACAAGAACAACACATTTACGGTTACTCCTACAATGGGAACAGGCAGTGACCCTGAATCTGTTAAGTTTGATCAGACAAAGGATAACTCAGGTAAGCTCAGCGACGATTCCGAGCAGTATGCTTACTATGTAAACAAAGTAAACAAGAAGGCTAACTTCACATTGTCAGCTAAGGTGACAGTTGATAACTTCATTTCAACAGGTTCAAACAACAATCAGACAGGTTTTGGTCTTGTTTTAAGATCAACCATCGATCCGGAAGATTCTTCCTACACAGGTACTGTCAACGGAGCTACAGCTGACAGCAACCTTCATTCACCCGGCGCAATGCTTGCTTTCATACCCGCTGAGAAGAAGGTTGACATAGACGGCAACGGCGAGGTAGATACAGATGTGCAGGGCGCAAGCATAAGATATCGTGGTTATAATGCAGATGGCAGTTTACCTGCAAAGGCATCATTCTCACTTATCAATAACTTCGCTATTGCAACAGGTCAGGAATATGGCTTAACCATTTCTAAGTCAGGCGATGCTTATACTTTCATAGTAACCGACTCTGCAGGAACTCAGTATATACAGAACCTTGGCGGACTTAACGCATTTGGTACTGATATATATCCCGGTTTCTTCGCAGCAAGAAATGTAGACGTTACATACAGCGATATTAAGCTTGAAATAGACAACAGACAGGTTCAGGAAATCTGGATCGACAAGCAGCCTAACCAGACTGATTACTATATAGGTCAGGCTTTCAATCCTGAAGGCATGGTAGTTAAGGCTCGTTTCCTTGATCCTGCAACAGGCGAAACAAGCGAAAGCGAACTTTCTCAAGCTGATTATTCTATGTCAGGTTTTGACACATCAGCAATCGGCAGCTATCAGGCAACTATCGTTAAGGGCTCAGCAATGACAACTCTTGACTATACGGTAAGAAAGAAGAAAGTTGAATCTATCACACTCAAATATGCTCCTACTATCAACAGATATTATGAATATCAGTTGTTTGAAAAGACAGGTCTTGAAGGAACTATCGTATATGAAGACGGTACTTCAGAGGCTATAAATAATGACAACGTAATACTTACAGTTGACGGAGCAGCTCTTGACGAGTCAAAATATTGGACAGCTGCTGAAGCAGGTGTTAAGACAGTATATGTTTCATTTGTAGAAACAGATACACTTGATCCTAACGGTGTTCAGGCATCATTTAACATAACAGTTTATCCTTATAAGCTTAATAAGATTATTGTCGGTTCATATCCTGTAACATTATATTACTACCTCGGTATGGACGAAGACAGAGATGAAGAAGGCAACCTCAGAGGTCTTCTTATGAAGGGTGAATATGAGGATAGTGCAGGAAACTACTATTATGACTATTTAAGCCCTGCAACTTATACTGTTTCAGGTTTCCAATCCAATGCAGTTGGTTCATATAAATGGAACATTGCTCTTAATGCAGCTCCTTATATTTCAACTACAATGGATTATGTTGTAGATACTGTAGTTGTACTTAAGACAGCTATATCAAAATATTCAAGAACAACATTTGAAACAGGCGCAACTCTTCAGTCTATTGCTGATGAAATATTTGCTAATACAGTAGTTACACAGGAAAAATCAGATGGCACAAAGGCTGATCTGACAAAGAACGACTATACTATCGATCTTTCACCTCTTGGCGGAAGCAGCGCTATTACATGCGATGCGGCTGCAAACGGCGAAGTGATCGGTGAAGCTCTTGAGAGCGGTACTTACACAGTAACATTAAACTTCTATGAAGCAACAATTGCTCCTCTTACCTTCGATATAACTGTTTGGGATGCTCCTAAACATTTCTGGAAGGTAGTTCGTTTCGGCGCATCTGCAAGTGCTGCAAGCTGCGGCGTTGTATTTAACGAACCTCAGGACGAAAACGGCTTATCTCAGAATGTAGAAGTATATTCAAATAACGGCGCTGGTAAGATAACCAACTCCGGTCATGACGGTATTGAATATTACTACACAAGAACTAACGCTAATAATAACTTCGAGATCTCAGCTGATATCAAGATTGTCAACTATATGGCAGGCGGCAAGAACGAAACACGTACAAGCCAGGATGCTTTCGGTATCATGGCAAGAGACAGTATTCCTCTTAAGCCAAGAGATGACTATGGTCCCGATCTTGACACTTATGAGAATATGAAGCCTAACTCAGTTGTTAGAACAGTTAACGCTGCGGTAGACGAAAACGGTGAACCTATCCCTCAGAACGACGGCTCAGACTATTATGGAAACATAATTCTTGCAGGTGCTTATGCAGAGAGCAATCCTAAAGCTCCTGATACAGCATCAGGCATCCCGTCATTCAACAGAAACCGTCTTAAGATGTACTGCAGAAGCGGTATCAATGATGCTGACGGCAGCGGAGCTATCCAAGAGGATGTATTCCTTCTTTATGACGGTAATGAAATTGGTGACTACATCACCTCAGACTTTGCTAACAATTGGGAATACTTCTGTCCTAAGAAGGATGACGTTTATCATATAACTCTTAAGAGACTTAATGATGGATATTACATGGAAGCAACCATCGTAGCAGTTGGTGAAGAGAATGAAAGATATGCAGACAGAGTAGTTGGCAAGACATTCTCAAAGGCATACAACTTTGATGCAGCAGGCGTAGCACAGGATCCTCTTCTTACTCAGAACGATGATACTATTTACGTAGGTTTCTTTGCAGCAAGAAATGGTGACATCGAAGTATCTAACATCGATCTTCACGAAACAAATGTAGATACAGACCTTAACATAAGCGGTTCTACAGAAAAAACTCAGACACCGGGCTTTACATTAGTATCAAGTCTTTACTCATACAGACCTGACTATACTCTTATGCTCAGGGCTAATAACACATCAGGTGGTCGTGTAACAATCAAGCTTGGTGATGAGGTTATTGCTAACAGAGGTACACTTTTAAAGAATACAGCTAATTATCCTCTTACACTTACACCTAATACAGCTTATGACCTTACAATAACATATGAACCCATCATTGGCGATATAACGCTTACCTCATTAGAGACTATAACAGAAAGATATAAGCTCTATTGCGCAACTGGCGTTAATGTAACAGACGGCAATTATTATGTAGCACCTGCAAAGGGCTATGGTGAACCTGCAAACGGAGTATACGGTGACTTCAGAAATGCCGGTACAAAGGATTCTCCAATAGAGCTTGATGCAGCTCTCGCTCTTGTAGATACGGGCGAAAAGATCATAATGCTTGACGGTACATATTTACGTGACGAGGCTGTTAAGATTACAGATGCCAATAATGGTGACCCCGGAAATATGAAGTACCTTGTAGCTGAAACAGACAGACAGGTTACTATCGACTTCCAGGGCAACTCACAAGGTATCGACATAAAAGGTGATAACTGGTGGGTAAAGGGTATCAGATTCTTACACTCAGCAGACAAGACGACAGGCGGATCGCTTTCAGGCTCTAACTGTGTAGTTGAAAACTGTGTATTTGCAGAATCAGGTACTACAGGCTTCCAGGTATCAGGCAGCTCATCAGATCCATTTGAAGATTGGCCTGCAAACAACCTTATCCTTAACTGCGAGACTTACAACTCTATCGACTCCTCAGGACAGGATGCTGACGGCTTCGGCTGCAAGCTTACTGTAGGTAACGGAAACGTATTCAAGGGCTGTGTATCTCACAACAACCAGGATGACGGTTGGGACCTTTATACAAAGGGTTCAAGTGGTCCTATAGGTGCAGTTGTACTTGAAGACTGTATCTCGTATGACGACTCATTATATCTCGTAACAGCAGAAAACGTAGGTAATCCTACATTTACCGATATTAACGGCGTAACTAAGACATGGCTTACAAACGGTCAGACATCCGTTGTTTACAACGGCGCTGATCCTTTGAAGTATACTGTAGGTGAAAAGGTTAGAATGTCACCTAACGGCGAGAAGTCATCTTCAAGAAACGGCTTCAAGCTCGGCGGCGAGTCTATCTACGTACAGCACTACATCAAGGATTCTTACGCATTCGGTAATAACTCATGGGGTATCGTTCCTACTAAGGGCGACGTTAAATCAGGTAAGGGCTTCGACTCTAACTCTAACCCCGCTATGAAAGTTAGAAACTGCGTATCTTTCAACAATGCAAGAAACTATGGTCTTAGTTCTTCAGTATCTAACAGAGTAGCAAACTACAATATCGACGGCGCTATTTCAATCGCACCGTTCGGTACACCTAAGTCTAAGTCAAACGGCAGCACATATGAATGGAGCGGTCTTGATTATCCCGACAGCATCCTTACATATAACTCAAAGAACGATGAGTGGACAAATGAAGCTTACTCAGCAGAAGCTCTTGCAGCAAGAGCACAGGAAGCTGCTAAGACTAACGCTACTTATAAGTATCTTCTTACACTCAACACTGATACTACACCTGTAATGATCGAGAGTCCTACAAACTGGCTCATCAAGAATATTGGTGAGGGTGCTCAGATGTACACATGGGGTACATTAAGACTGCAGGGCGATGGAAAACCGGAAGATGTAGCAAAGCATGATCCTAACTCTCACTATGTAATACCCGGCGGAAACGTAACGGGCTATGCAGGATTTAACTCAGAGGGTGAAGTAGTAACACCTGATTGGTTTGTAAATACAGACGAGAGCAAGGCTGTAGACCAGTATGGTTTCCTCATTGACTCTAACAATGACGGCACAGTTAATACTGACGACCTTAAGGTAAACGGCTTCTTACAGCTCACAGCTGATCATCAGTATGAGTATAAAGCAAGCGATATACCTCAGTACAATGAGCTTTACAGAGAAATCTTCGGCATTACTCCTCCTACACCCGAACAGCCAAGTGAACCTTCAACAGGCGGCTCAGGCTCAGGTTCAGGCTCAGGCGGCGGCGGCCACTCAGGTGGCGGCGGTGGCGGCGGAAGCTCACGTCCAAACGCAGTAGTTACTCCAACTACACCTGAAGAAACAGACAAATCAGAAGAAGTAACACCTGATACACCTGATTCATCTGCAACACCTTCTACACCGGTAGAAATACCTAAGAAGGAAAGCGGCGCAGCAGGAACAATCAATCCTCCTGCAGAAACAGGATCATCAACAGGCTTTGATGATATAGCTTCTAAGCCATGGGCTTCAGGTGCTATCAACAGACTTGCATCTGCAGGCATCATCAATGGCGTAAGTGCTAACGAGTTCAAGCCTGACGGACAGATGACAAGAGGCGACTTCTGTGTACTTATCAGCAGACTTCTTGGTCTTGATAAGGCAGCAGATGCTTCATTCAGCGATGTTGACAGTGCTAAGTATTATGCAGACGGCATTGCAGCTGTTACAGCAGCAGGCATTGCAAACGGATATGGCGACGGAACATTCAAGCCTGAGAAGTTTATCTCAAGACAGGAAATGTTCGTACTTATTGCTAAGGTTTATGACTACCTTGGATACGACATCAGCGCAAATGAAAGCGTACTTAATAAGTTCGCTGACGGCGCAAGTGTTGCTACATGGGCAGTTCCTTACGCAGCATTCCTTGCACAGTATGGCATAGTAAACGGTTCCGCAGTAGACGGTTCTGATGCTAATGCTCTTAACCCGGCAGTTGCTATAACAAGAGCAGAAACAGCAGTTCTTCTTGAACCTGTTTATGATGCAGCACTTGAAGCAATTAAGGCTGTAGCTCTTGAAGCAGTTATCGACACAGCAGTAGCTGATGAAGAAGCTGCAGATGAGGCAACAGATGAAGCAACAGTTGAGGCTGACGAGGCATCAACAGATGAAGAATCAGCAGCTGAAGAAGCTTCTGAAGAAGAACCCACAGAGGAAGTTTCAGAAGAAGCAACAGAAGCTTGATCTAAAAAAATATAATTTTAAATATTAATTTTTTCGACCCTAAGATCACGATCTTAGGGTCGTTTTTTTGCCCGCCCTTGTCAGTCATCTGATTGGCTCTGCCAATCAGATGACTGACAAGGGCGACCCGCGGGGGAGAAAACAAAAGGAGCAGCGAAGCTGCTCCTTTTGTTTTCTCCCCCGCGGGTGGGGCGGCGCCGGAAGCCATACAAATTGGCGCAGCCAATTTGTATGGCTTCCGGCGCCGCCCAATGGGGCAAAATCAAAAGTGGGCAGCTTCGCTGCCCACTTTTGATTTTGCCCCATTGCCGGAGTTTGGTAAATGATAATAACATTTGACACAAAAGTAAATTTACGTTATAATCAATATCGCGATATTATTGCACCTTTAGCTCACCGGATAGAGCGTTCGGCTCCGGACCGAAAGATAATGGGTTCAATTCCCATAAGGTGCATACCCCACCAATGGGGGCAAAACCAAAAGGGGCAGCTTCGCTGCCCCTTTTGGTTTTGCCCCCATTGGTCGCCCTTGATAGTCGTATAATTGGCAAAGCCAATTATACGACAATCAAGGGCGGGCACACAAAGCGAAATCAAAGGGGCGGCTCTGCCGCCCCTTTGATTTCGCCCCGCGGCTCGCCCCTTTAAGTCAACAGATTGGCTATGCCAATCTGTTGACTTAAAGGGGCGGGCAAATAATTTAGATATATTTGTTTATATCGGATTTTGATATCCCGGGATGAAGGGATATATTTATGGCATTGGCTATTATATTTGTAAGACGATCTATAATGGAATCAACCTCCTTTGGGGTAACGAAAAGATTACCGCTGTCAGGAGTGAGTATACGATAAATAAGCTCGTACTTATCGTCGTCTGTCATATTTGCAAGAAGCTGATAGAGGGCAGTACTTTTGGTGGCTGTATTTATAAGGGTTTCTAATATTAGGTCGAGAGTGTCATTTACCAACGTCGCAGCATCTACTACTGTCGGTACGCCCATGGCTATTACAGGTACGCCGAGGGTTTTCTTGCTAAGCTCCATACGGTTGTTGCCTACGCCTGAGCCGGGGCATACGCCTGTGTCTGATATTTGTATGGTTGTGTTTATACGTGAGGTCTTGCCTGCGGCAAGTGCATCTATTGCTATTACATAGTCTGGCTTTATCTTTTCAACTATGCCTTGTATTATTTCGCCTGTTTCCATACCTGTAATGCCCATTACTCCCGGACTGAAAGCTGCTACGCTTCTCACACTTTCGTCTATATCCTCAGGTATATCAGCTGATATGTGACGTGTTACCAATACCTTTGAAATTACCTTTGGTCCCAGTGCGTCAGGTGTCACGTTCCAGTTGCCAAGGCCTACGACTAATATTACCGAGTCTTTTTTAATATCCATAAGGGTTGTTATTTTGCTGCTTAATATTTTTATTATTTCCTCGTGTTTTGCTATCTCGTTTTCCTTCATATAGCTGCTTTCAATAGTAATGTATGTGCCTTTGGGCTTCCCTGTTTTTTCTTCGCCTTGCTTGTCTTTTATATTTACAGTGGTTATTATTATATTGTTGTCTTCATAGTTTTCTTCTATTACATCTACGCCTTTTAATTCTTCCTTTGAGAGATTTTGGGCTATCTCAAGCGCTATGTCAGTTCTTATTGTATTTTTCATATTAATTTCCTCCGATATTTTTATATATGTTGTCACAAATGAGGTATTATTATTCACAGAAATTTTACATAAAATCTTAGGAATACAGCGGTTGTGGGCTTGAAATATATGTCCAAATATGTTAGAATGATTTTTAAGATTTTAAATCAAAGTTCGGGAGGAATGTATATGATAAAGCTTTATGATACAGGCGTTTTTTATGCAGACGGCGAAATTATAAAGGATGATGGCGAGGGTAAGGCAAGGCTTAAGCAGCTTGGTTTATCTGACGATAAGGCAGCGGCTTCAGAGAAGACAATGGCTTATTCTATACTTAAGGCTCATAATACTTCGGGTAATATGGAGCAGCTTAAGATAAAATTTGACTGTATGGCTTCTCACGACATCACCTATGTGGGTATTATTCAGACGGCAAGGGCTTCGGGGCTTGACAAATTTCCCGTGCCTTATGTACTTACCAACTGCCACAACTCCCTTTGCGCTGTTGGCGGCACTATAAATGAAGATGACCATATGTTTGGCCTTTCAGCGGCAAAGAAATACGGTGGAATTTATGTTCCTGCACATTTTGCAGTTATTCACCAGTATATGCGTGAAATGATGGCAGGCTGCGGTAAGATGATACTTGGCTCTGACAGCCACACACGTTACGGCGCGCTTGGTACTATGGCGATAGGCGAGGGCGGCGGAGAGCTTGCAAAACAGCTTCTTTGCAAGACCTATGATATTAACAGACCTGAGGTAATAGGTGTTTATCTTACAGGCAAGCCCGATCCTGCGGTTGGTCCTCAGGATATTGCTCTTGCTATTATCGGGGCTGTATTTAAAAACGGCTATGTTAAAAATAAGGTTATGGAATTTATAGGCGACGGCATAAAGAACCTTTCCGCTGAATACAGAAATGGCATAGACGTTATGACAACGGAAACCACCTGTCTTTCTTCTATATGGATGACAGATGACAATACTAAGGACTGGTATATTACTCACGGCAGACCGGAAGACTTTAAGGAAATCGCGCCTGAAAGAGGGGCATATTATGACGGACTGGTTTATGTAGATATGTCAAAGGTTAAGCCTATGATAGCTATGCCTTTCCATCCTTCAAATGTATATACCATTGACGAGCTTAATGCAAATTTATATGATATTTTAGATGAGGTTGAAAAGAATGGCGCTAAGCAAATAGACAACCCCGGAATAGAATTTAAGCTGAAGGACAAGGTTAAGAACGGCAGACTTATGGTTGAGCAGGGCGTTATCGCAGGTTGTGCAGGCGGAACCTACGACAACCTTGTAGATGTAGCTGATATGTTAAACGGCAAGACCATAGGCGACGGCGAATTTACACTTTCCGTATATCCTTCATCTCAGCCTGTATTTATGAGTCTTGTTGAAAATGGCTCAATAGCTAAGCTTATGCAGGCAGGAGCTACAGTGCGTTCTGCATTTTGCGGACCTTGCTTCGGAGCAGGGGATGTGCCTCCTAACAACGGTCTTTCAATAAGACATTCTACAAGAAACTTCCCCAACAGAGAAGGCTCTAAACCCGGTAACGGTCAGATAGCTTCTGTTGCCCTTATGGATGCCCGTTCTATTGCGGCTACAGCTGTAAATAAGGGTGTGCTTACTCCCGCAACGGATATTGACGTAAACTTCACTAAGCCTAAATATTACTTCAACAAGACTGTATATGACAACAGAGTATATAACGGCTATGGCAAGGCTGACAATAGCGTAGAGCTTAAGTTTGGACCAAACATTACAGACTGGCCCGAAATGAGTCCTCTTGCGGATAATCTTCTTATCAAGGTAGTATCATATATAACAGACCCCGTTACTACAACTGACGAGCTTATACCTTCAGGAGAGACAAGCTCTTACCGCTCCAATCCTTTAGGACTTGCTGAGTTTACGCTTTCAAGAAAGGATCCTGCTTATGTAGGCAGGGCAAAGGAAGTAAGAAAAGCTGAGGCAGCCAGAAATACCGAGGGCGAGTGTCCAAAGGATGCTCTTCCTGAGCTTAAGGATGTATTTGAGACTATTCATGGCGATGATAGATTTAAAGATGTTCACTTCAGAAAGGACCTTTGCATAGGCTCTTGTGTTTATGCTTATAAGCCCGGTGACGGTTCTGCAAGAGAGCAGGCCGCAAGCTGCCAGAAGGTTTTGGGCGGCTGGGCTAATATAGCTAAGGAATATGCCACTAAGAGATATCGCTCTAACCTTATAAACTGGGGTATGCTGCCCTTCCTTTATGAGGGCGATACTCCGTTTGAAAACGGAGATTATATATTTGTGCCCGATATCAGAAAGGCAATTAAGGCGAACGACAGCAGTATAAAAGCGTATGTAGTTAAAAACGGTGCTTTAAATGAGTTTGAGCTTAATATGGCAGAGCTTACCGAGGATGAAAGAAGCATTATACTTTCAGGCTGTCTTATCAACTATTACAAGAATTAAGAGGTGTATTTATGAGTAAGGGAAATTACAGAAGACCTATGATACCGCCTAAGGCAGGCATGGCTCAAAGGGGACGTCAGGGCTCTCCTTTGGGAAATCAGCCTCAGATAGACAACAGCGAGCTTATAAAGGCGATGAACGAATTTAAAGCTAATGCTAACACAAATACTCAGGCAGTGTTTGTACAGCAGCTTATAAAATCAAGACTTTTAGCTCCCTGTAATGTTATGAAAAGAGAAGCAGGGGAAAAAAATACTGATAATGTTAAGCTTCAGTTTATGATGCTTAAGAATAATATGGGAGAAAACATATTTGGCGTATTTACCGACTGGGAGCAGATAAAAAAGCAGCAAAATCCGCCTAAGGAAGCTCTGGCTCTGCCTTTTACCGAGCTGCTCAGAGTCGCTGACGGAATGAAGCAGAATATAAAGGGACTTATTATAAATCCCTTTGAACAGGGCATTATGCTTGACGAAAACGCAATAGAGAGAATGTATGAAGACCTTAAAAGGGCTGTGGATAAGGCTCAGGCTGATGGAAAAATGCCTGCACCGGGCACAGCTCCTTTGGAAAGCCCTGCTGAACCGACTGCTTCTGAAGAAGAGCCTGTTCCAAGTATGCCCGGCGAAATTTTATATGTTGGCGAGCCTTTAGATGAGCCTTATGAGCTTTGCAAGGCATTTTCAAAATATTTCAGAGGAGTAAAGGCAGTATCTTCAGCATATTTTCTTGAAATATATCGTGAACGACAGGAAAAGCCGGATCCCCTTGTTGTAGTTGACTATAAGGGCGACGGAGAAAACAAGGACAGTGTTTTTGAAGAGATACGCAAGATATATAACGAAGAAACAGAAGAGGACGAAAGGCTTCCGCTTACCGTTATGACAGCAGGCGAAAAGCTGGCTAAGGATGCTATTATTAATAAAAAGCCTTTCTACACAAGAAAGGTATTTGGAATATTCTAATAATTAAGATGGTGGGGCGAGATAATGCGCCCTGCCATTTATTTGGGAGTATGTTATGAATAGTACGGAAAGATCCATAATTCAAAATGAAAACTATAAGTATTTTATAATTTTTGAAGGTATTTTGGTAGGTGCTTTGGGTGGACTTGTTGTTACCCTTTACAGATATTTACTTTCTGTTATATTTGACTTTTCTACAGAAATGTACAGCAGGGTAAACACTATTTTGGAAATTACGGTAATGTTCTTGGTTCTTATTGTTTGCGGAGTTATTTCCGGTCTTATGGTAAAAGCCGAGCCTATGATATCGGGCAGCGGAATTCCTCAGGTAGAGGGAGTGCTTATAGGCAAAATGAGGTTTAAGTGGCTTAGGGTATTGGCGCTTAAATTTTTTGGCGGACTTATTTGCCTTGGCGCAGGTCTTTCACTGGGACGAGAAGGTCCGTCTGTGCAGATAGGCGCTGCCATGGGACAGGGTATAGCCAGATTTTCAAAGACCAATAAGACGAGAGAAAGATATTTGCTTACCTTCGGTGCGGCAGCAGGTCTTGCGGCGGCATTTAATGCGCCTCTTGCCGGGCTTTTGTTTGTGCTGGAGGAGCTTCATAAGAATTTCAACAAATATATAGTTATAGGCGGAATGATGGCAGGCATAACTGCTGATATGGTGTCTAAATTCTTTTTCGGCACAGCTCCCGTATTCACATTGGGAGAGCTTGGCAAGCTGCCTGCAAGACAGAGCTTCTGGCTTTTGTTTTTGGGTGTTATATTGGGGTTATTGGCTGTGCTGTTTAATAGGTGTATTATTTTTGGCAGCAACAACTACGGAAAGGTGTTCAGAATACCTGATTATCTCAAGCCCGTTCCCGCCTTTATACTTACAGGCATAATTGCTCTTACACTGCCTATGCTTCTTGGTGGAGGTCATTCTCTTATAGATGATCTGGCAGTTAGCGGTTATGGCATAAGATTTTTGATAGTATTGCTTGTTGTTAAGTTTGTATTTACACAGTTCTGCTTTGCATCAAAGTCTCCCGGCGGAATATTTTTGCCGCTGCTTTGCATAGGCGCTATTGCCGGGGCGGTATATTCGCTTATACTTACAAAATATGTGGGTGTAGACCCTAAGTTATTAGGCTTTTTCATAGCCGTATCTCTTGCAGGCTTTTTTGGGGCTGTTACTAAAGCGCCTATTACGGGTATTATACTTGTGTGCGAAATGACAGGAAACTTCAATCAGTTTCTTTATCTTGCGGTTGTTTCTATAGCTGCCTTTATTGTGACAGAAATTTGTCACTGCGGACCCGTTTATGAAATGCTTTTGCAAAATACTCTCAGCAGACAGAAAAAATCTTATAAGAGGGGCAGCAGGATAATTATAGAAATTCCTGTTTCACTTTCATCAAGGGCTGTTAATAAAACCGTGGCAGAGCTTACAATTCCTCAGAAAATGCTGCTTGTGTCAATAAAAAGAGGCGATGAGGAGATCGTGCCTAAGGGCGATACTATAATAAAAAGCGGTGATGACCTGGTGATTTTGCTATATGAGAGCGATCTTCAGAAGGTTGAGGATTATTTTAACAGCGAGAGAAATCTGTGATGGAGCTTACATATCATTAAGTAACCTCCCTGTGTATCTTGGAATATGATATGCAGGGAGGTGATTTTTTTGGAAATAAAAGATATGAAGATAGGCGTATGTATGTGCGGCTCTTTTTGCACCTTTGACAGAGCTATAGGCATAATGGAAGGGCTTAAGGAAAAGGGAGCAGATTTAGGTATAGTTATGAGCTATAACGCATCAGGTACGGATACGAGATTTGGAATGGCAGAGGACTTTCGCAGCAGACTTTATGCCTTAAGCGGCAAGGAGCTTATAACCGATATTGCAGGAGCTGAGCCTATAGGACCTAAAAATATGTTTGATGTGCTTCTTATATGCCCATGCACAGGTAATACTCTCGGTAAGATAAACAACGGCATTGCAGATACACCTGTTACACTTGCTGTGAAATCTCATCTTAGAAATGAAAAGCCTGTTGTTATCTGTATAGCGACCAATGACGGGCTTGGGGGCAACTTTCAGAATATAGGTCAGCTTATGAATAAAAAGAATATTTATTTTGTTCCCTTTGGACAAGATGACTATATGGGAAAACCAAGATCCTTGGTTGCTGATTTTTCTAAGACAGAGGCAGCTTTGATTATGGCTATGGAGGGTAAACAGCTTCAACCCGTGGTTGTACAACCGGTGGTTGTTGGTTGTTCCTAAGTAGCCGCCCCAAGGGAGGGGATGGGGAAAAGCAGGGCGGACCTGTCCGCCCTGCTTTTCCCCATCCCCTCCCTTGGGGCGGCGTGACCCGACAGCGGTCGGGTCACGCGGCAGCCTACGGCTGCCAAAAGCCCCGGTTTTGTGTTGGCATACACTTAATTTTTGTTGGAAGCTTGCAATAATGATACATCACAGCTTGGTATTGAAGAAGGGCAGGACTACTGCACACCTTATAGAGTAATCACACACAGACTGCTTTTGACAATACCCATACTTTTTATATTGCTTATTCTTGCAATAACAGTAATCAAGAAAATACAATTAAGATAAATAAAGAATGAGCCGACACGGCTTCGGAGGCACCGCCGAGGGGGCGGAGGGCAAGGGGGACAGGCTATGCAGCAGGGCGACCCCCTTGGGGTCGCCCTGCTGCATAGCCTGTCCCCCTTGCCCTCCGCCCCCTCGGCCCCCATTGGTCGGCGTTTTTATTACACCATCTTTAGATGGTGTAAAAAAATGTCGGGCATATAAAAAACCGATCGCTTTGATAACCGATCGGTTTGCTTTTTTATTCGACCTTTCCTATATTTTTAAGAGGCCATATTCTGAAGACTATTTTTCCAACTATCTGTTCCTCAGATATGCAGCCTATCATGGTGCTTCGGCTGTCTACAGAGGTTGCACGGTGGTCTCCCATAACGAAAACTCTTTTATCGGGAACTTGATATGGCAGGTGTATGTTACATTCGCCCAATGCCTTTTCTGTAACATAAGGCTCTCTGAGCTTTTTATCATCTACATATACGTTTCCTTCTTCGTCAATGTCTACCCATTGTCCCGGAAAGGCTATTACACGCTTTACAAGAATTTTGTTGTTGTAATAAAATGAAATTATATCACCCTGTTTAAGATTAAAGCCCTTTATTGAAATAACTATGTCTTGCTGAGTAAGAGTAGGAGTCATTGATGAGCCGAATATCTGCAAAACAGGCAAAAACAGGGTTGCTACAAGTATTGCCAAAGCAGCAACGGTGATAAGTATAGAGATGGTGCTTTTAAATACACTTTTAAATCTGTTTATGTAGCGCACTCTTTTAAGCTCTGTTTCTATAAGCTCTATGTTCGGCAGTTCTATATGTTCTGCATTTGTTTGTTCTTCTACATTTGGCAACTCTACATTCTCTGCATTTGGTTGTTCCTTATCATTCATAATAACATTCTTCTTTCGTTTTATTTATTGTTTTCTTCGGCACGCTTGCTGAGCAGCATAACATTTTCGAGGTATTGGTCAGCTGCCGCCTGAACGGTCTGCAAAACCTTGTTTATTCTAAGTGATGCTTCGGCGATATTGCCTGCTTCGTTTATCATAATTTCTTTACTGTTAAGCTCATCGTCCTTCTTTTTAAGCTCCTCTTCAAGCTGCTCTATTTTTTTTGCCTGTTCCAGCAATATCCCCAAAAGCTGCTCCTTTTTCATTTTCTTAAATTCTTTATCAGTCATTATCAAAAACTCCTCTGAAATTAATTTTATATTCCCTGCTATTTGTTATTTTGTGGCAGAAACGGAATATATTATTTTAAAGCCGGCATCTTCAATGCTTTTAGCGGCAGCCGATGCCTTAGTGCCCGTCACCTTAAGATTGAGCTTTCCGTCATAGAAGGATATAAAATTAAGCGCAGCCCCTGAATTTTTAACTATTTCAGCTACATTAAAAATATCATCCTTATTCTGAGTTTCTATATAGATATGTAAGCCCGAAATTTTAGCCCCGGTATAGTTGAGAAGCATTTTAAACAGATCGTTTCTTGCCAGAACGCTTATGACCCTGTCTTCCTCATCTACAACGGGCAAAATGCTGACTCTGTGGTCCTTCATGGTGATGGCCGCATTCCAGATAGTGTCGGTTTCTCTTGTATAGTAGACATTGTTGTTCATAATGTCTCTGACTTTGGTGCCGCTTAAAATAGAAGGCATCCTGACCTCTTTAAAGGGCGATGAAGAACGGGATATGTCTTCAAGGTCATCCTTTGTTATAAGCCCTACAAGCTTGCCCTCTTTATCTACAACAGGGAATTTGGAATAGCTGCTGTCCTGAATCATCTGATATGCCTTTACTGCCGATAAGCCCGCATTAAGACAAACGGCTTTTGCTGCCTTTATTTCCGATACATACATAAAAATCACCTTCATTCTTTATATTACTTATATAATACCACAATATTGGGTTTCGGGCAATATATTTTTATGCAATTTTTTCAACTTCACAGCCTTTAAAGAATGATTTTATTATGTCTTTATAATTCATTCCCATATCTGCCAAAGCCTTTGCTCCGTTCTGACTCATACCGACTCCGTGGCCAAAGCCTCCGCCGTAAAAATAAAGCATATCGCCGTTTTTCTCAATGGCAAAAAATGTAGAGGGCAGGCTTGTCATTTCCCGTGTTGTGCCGTCCGAGAGCTTCACGGTTATGCTTTTCACCGAATTTCTGACGGCGTTTTCACCTATAAGCTCCAAGTCGCCATCCTCACCCTCAAGGGTCATAGACATAACATTTCCTCCTTCACCTCGCTTAGTGACGGTCGCTGAGATTATGCTTCCTACTGTAGACTTAAAGCCGTCAAGGGGCATAGAAAAGCTCCACCGAAAGTAGGGGAAGTCCTTTTCGTAGGCTTTGTCGTTTTTCAGCTTAAAAAAGCTAAGAGCCTTGGCTTCGTCGGAAAAATCGGGTCTTTCAAAATCGCCTATAACTCCTGAGCTTAAATATTCGGGAGTGGACGAGGGGTAAAGCCCTCCGTCAGACCATATCTCTCCGCTGTTTGCGCCTATGCCGCAGGAGGTGGAATAAAAATTGGCATTTATTACATTGTCGTCATATACAATATATTCTCCCTTTGTCTTGTCTACGGCTTCCGTTGCCTCGGGGCAGACGGAGCCCGGGTTATATACCTGGAAGGCTACAGTGTTGTCAATGTTTCCTCCGCACTCAAGCCTTTTATTGGAAAAAAGCTGGTTGTAGGCATAGCTTCTCGCCGCTAAAGCCTGAGCCTTAAGGGCTTCAACGCCATAGGAAGCAGGCATTTCACCGCACACAACGCCGTAAAGATATTCGTCTATGCCAAGCTCGCTGACTACATAATAGCCTTCCTTTGCCTTTATAATGTCTATATGCCCTCCGCAGGCATTACCGTTTACGGTAATGTCACCATCGGAGGTTGCTGTCAGCTTTTTGCCTCTGAAAAAGCCGCCATCTGTTGATGTGTTTATTTCCGCAGATCCTGCTTTTATCTGTTCACTCTCGCCGCTTTTTATATTTATTTCCTTGTCGGAAGACAGGGTAATACTTTTATTTATAAGCTCCCCATCAGGACTCGTCATAACAACTCTTATTTTATCCTTAGGCACTTCATCGCATATGGCGCACACTGCCTTGTTGTCTTTAAAAAATACCCGTGCGTTGCTGCCGCTTATAATCTTTCTTATGCTGCCGCAGCTTATGCCGTCAAAGGTCTGATAAGCCGTAAAGCCTTCCCCTATGTTGTAGGAATAGTCATCGTCAAACAAAAGTACATCATCTGCCATTATTATTTTGCCGCTTTTCTCCTGTGTATAAGGGGACGAGCTTTCTATAGCCTCTCCCTTTATTTGTATATCGGCTATATAAGGGCACTCCAAACTACAGGCAATAGCGCCTGTCAGCTCCTTTTTTACCCCGCCGGCATATATTTCGGTTTTTTCTCTGCCGCTTTTAAGTACAAGACATTTTTGCAGAGTCGGCTCGACTGTGGCTATTGACTTAATACCTATTATGCAGTTGTCTTTTACCATAAATTCGCAGCCACAGTTTTCCAAGCCTCCGCTTATAAAGCCGTCCGTGCGGTACAGACCTGAGTCGGTTATTATGTAATTTTCTATTTCGCTGTTTTTATACTCTGTAAGCAGAATAGTCATAGAGGCTGTCTTTATTTCCGCCAGACTGCCCGCCTGAGAAAGCTTGTCCATTATTTCTATCCATTTGTAATATGAAATGGGGCTTGTCAAGATCTTTTCATCGGTTTCTATACTCAGCCTGCCGCTTTTGTCTATTGCGTCAATAAGGAAAGAAGCCTCCCGCACCGTGAGATAGTCATTTGGGCGAAATTTGCCGTCACCGCCAAGCATAACGCCTGCCAGGCAGACGGCATTTATGTATTTATATAAGTCGTCATCAGGGCTTATATCCGAAAATTCAGCCTTTTCGTCTGAGCTTATTATTTCACCGATATCATACATACACAGCGCAATCATTCGGCTGACCTCGCCTCTGGTAATTGGCAGAGCCTCTCCGTATGCGCCCACCTCGGGTAAAGCTGCCTCCTCTTTAGGCTCGTCCCCTTTGGCGCAGCCGCAAAGTATAATGGCAATAAATATAAGTATTATCTTTTTCATAGCCTTTATCTCCTTTGTAAAGTTGTTATTACTATAATATATTATTATGGACTTTGCTTTATTCCAAAAAGTTAAAAAAAGTCGGATTTTATTATAAAAAAGTTCTTGCATATTTAGTAGGTTGGTATTATAATAAAATCAATATTTAGTTATGAGAAGACGAAATCTAACTAAATATGGTAATTTTATTTTTCTGGGGGAAATTATTATGAAAATCTTAAAGAGAAGTGGTTCTGAAGAGATTTTCGACATAACCAAGATCACGGCTGCCATCCAGAAGGCTAACAATACTGTTCAGGCGTATGACAAAATGACAAGACAGCAGATACTTGCCATTTCTCAACATATTGAAGAATATTGCAGCCACTTGACAAGAGCCTTAAGCGTCGAAGAAATTCAGGACATGGTAGAAGAAGAAATAATGAAGCAGGGCGCTTATAACGTAGCTAAAAACTACATCAAATATCGTTATAAGAGAGCCATGGTCAGAAGATCTAACACTACCGACGAGCAAATTCTCAGCCTGCTTGAATTTGACAACGAAGAAGTGAAGCAGGAAAACTCAAACAAAAATCCTACCATCAACAGCGTTCAGAGAGATTATATGGCAGGGGAAGTCAGCAAGGACATAACAAGACGGTTTCTTCTTCCTGACGATGTATTGGAAGCTCACGAAAAGGGTATCATACATTTCCATGATGCCGACTATTTCGCTCAGCACATGCACAACTGCTGCCTTGTTAATCTTGAAGATATGCTGCAAAACGGCACTGTTATAAGCGAAACAATGATAGAAAAGCCCCACAGCTTTTCAACAGCCTGCAACATTGCCACACAAAGCATAGCTCAGATAGCCAGCTCGCAGTACGGCGGTCAGAGCATAACTCTTTCTCATCTTGCTCCCTTTGTACAGATAAGCAGAGAAAAATATCTTAAAGAAGTAAGGGAAGAATTTGAGGAACAGAATATCGAAGTTACAGATGATGAGATAAAAGCTATTGCTGAGTCAAGAGTGCGCAGAGAGATACGCCAGGGCGTACAGATGATACAATATCAGGTAATCACCCTTATGACCACCAACGGCCAAGCTCCCTTTGTAACAGTATTTATGTATATCGACGAGGTAGAAGAGGGTCAGACAAGAGATGACCTTGCTCTTATAATAGAGGAGATGCTTCATCAGCGCATAAAGGGCGTTAAGAATGAAAAGGGCATTTACATTACACCGGCTTTCCCCAAGCTTATATATGTGCTTGAAGAAGACAACATTCATTCCGACAGCAAATATTGGTATCTCACCGAGCTTGCGGCTAAGTGTACGGCAAAGAGAATGGTGCCCGACTACATTTCGGAAAAGATAATGAAACAGCTTAAGGAAGGCAACTGCTATACCTGCATGGGCTGCCGCTCCTTCCTTACAGTATATAGAGATGAAAACGGAAAGGAAAAGTTCTACGGTCGTTTTAATCAGGGCGTTGTTACCCTCAATTTAGTAGACGTAGCATGCTCCTCAGGCGGCGATCTTGATCTTTTTTATAAAATACTCGACGAAAGACTGGAGCTTTGCTATAGGGCTCTTATGTGCCGTCACAACCGTCTTAAGGGCACACCCTCAGACGTTGCGCCTATACTCTGGCAGTACGGAGCACTTGCAAGACTTAAGAAGGGCGAGAAGATAGACAAGCTTCTTTACAACGGCTATTCTACAATTTCTCTCGGCTATGCAGGTCTTTGCGAATGTACAAGATATATGACAGGCAAGTCACATACCGACCCTTCAGCAACACCCTTTGCCATTGACCTTATGGAAAGACTCAATGCGGCATGTAAGAAGTGGAGAGAAGAAACTACAATAGCCTTCAGTCTTTACGGCACACCTCTTGAATCAACCACATATAAATTCGCAAAATGCCTTCAGAAGCGTTTTGGCATAATTGAAGGTGTAACCGATAAAAACTATATCACAAACAGCTATCACGTTCACGTTACGGAAAATATAAATGCCTTTGACAAGCTGACATTTGAGGCTCAGTTCCAGGCGCTTTCTCCCGGCGGGGCTATTAGCTACGTTGAAGTACCTAATATGCAAAACAATATTCCCGCTGTTCTTGCTGTTATGCAGCACATATATGAAAATATAATGTATGCAGAGCTTAACACCAAGAGCGACTATTGCCACGTATGCGGCTTTGACGGCGAAATTAAAATAGTTGAAGACGACGGCAAGCTTGTATGGGAATGTCCTAACTGCGGAAACAGAGATGAAAACAAAATGAACGTAGCAAGAAGAACCTGCGGTTATATAGGCACACAATTTTGGAACCAAGGCAGAACTCAGGAAATTCAGGATAGGGTAATGCACCTTTCGGGCGTGCGTGACGCATTGTAATGTATTACGGCGCAGCCGATACCTGTGATATTGCAAACGGCATTGGCGTAAGAGTGACCCTCTTTGTGTCAGGCTGCACAAACAGATGTAAGGGTTGTTTTCAGCCCGAAACATGGGACTTTGAATATGGCAATCTCTATACCTACGAAATAGAAGAAAAAATACTTGATGCCATAGCTCCTCCCTATATAAGCGGTCTTACACTTTTAGGGGGCGAACCCTTTGAGCCTGAAAATCAAAGAGAGCTTGTAGGGCTTCTCAGAAAAATGCGCAGAAGATATCCTCACAAAACAGTATGGGCTTATACGGGCTTTACCCTTGAAAACGAACTAAGCCCCGGGGGCAGAAAATACTGCGAGGTAACGGCAGAAATGCTGTCTATGATAGATGTGCTTGTAGACGGCAGATTTGTGCAGGAGAAGAAAAACCTCTCACTTAGATTTAGAGGCTCTGAAAACCAGCGTATAATAGATCTTAAGTCTACCTTGGAAAAACATAGAACCATACTATATATGGAATGACTTAACTACCCTGCATTATATTTGTAATGCAGGGTATTTTATGTTGCGTGAAAAGGTCAGGTTGTGGTATAATGATATTAGTGAAAGGAGCGATATTATGAAAAACATATATATATTTTTAGGCGATGGCTTTGAAACGATAGAGGCTCTCACCTCTGTAGACGTCCTGAGAAGGGCAGGGGCTGATGTAAAGACTGTTTCTATTATGAGCGGCAAAACTGTTATATCAAGCCATAACGTGCCCGTAGAGGCTGATATAATGCTTGACGAGGCAGAGCTTGACGACTCCGATATGATGATACTCCCCGGCGGGCTTGGAGGTACTAACAATATAAAAGCCTGTAAAAAGCTCATAGATGCACTTATAACCCAGAATGAAAAGGGCAAATATGTATGCGCCATCTGCGCCGCACCCTCAGCACTTGGAGTAAACGGCATTTTAGAGGGCAGAAAAGCTACGGTATATCCGGGTTTTGAAGCTGAAATGAAGGGCTGCAAGGTCACAGGGCAAAAGGTCGTTAAAGACGGAAATATAATAACCGGTATGGGGCCCGGTATGGCTATGGATTTTGCCTTTGCCATTCTCGAGGTTGTTTCCGGCAAAAAGGCAGTAAAGCAGGTCAAAGAGGGAATGATTCTGTAAATTGATTAAAGGAACCGGGTGAAAGCTATGAATGCTTTACAAAAATATTTTGTTTACAGACAGAGCCTTATAAATCAATATGTAAAGGGAGATATGACAAAAGAGGAATATCTCGACTCAAATCTTGATGCTGTGCTTTCATTAAGAGATAAGCCCTTCAGATATGTAGACAGCGTTGAAAAGGGGCTTTTTAACTATCAATATTATAATGCCATGGCAAAGGCATGCAAAATGGAAGCAAAATATTCTGACGAACAAAGATTGCTGATTGAAGATAAAATGAATTATTACTATTCAAGTAAAGACAATGCAACAATGAAAATTTTAAAGCTTTTAGACTATAAAAATATAGAAGCATATTTTATAAAGGTGAGGTCTAAATTTTTAAGAGGCAGACTGTTTGAGATAATACTTAAAGATTACGAAAATATGATACTCCATTCACAAAACGAAGCCATTTTAAACAGACTGCGTGAAGAGGGCGTATTTTCAGAAGGCTCAAAAAAATCATTGATAGACTATTATATAAACTCTAAATATTAATTGTCATAATTTGAAGGTTGATTTTATTAAGTATAGATGATATAATAAATTTTCCAAGGGGATGTAAAGGTTTCGACGGGGATCTTGATAGACGGGATAGCCATTGGAAATGGGTATTTCCTTAAAAGCCCAAACTTTTTTTAAATTAATCGACAACGATAATTTAGCTTACGCTGCCTAATTAAGCGGCAGCTGTTCCCTCCGCTTTCCTCACAGGGCGGAATAGGAGCATCGACTTTTGTGAGCAACCTTTTCCGTTAAGCTTTGCCCGGAAGAGAGATACCATGAAGCTTACGAGCTCTGAAGCCTGTTTGTCGGCGCCCGAGGTCGGAATTTTAAAAGACAAACTATAATGGTAGAAGTCGCATCCGATGGGTTTTCGGACAGGGGTTCGACTCCCCTCATCTCCATGACACATATAGACCTTTGCCGACCGAACTGCGGTTTGGAAGCGGAGCGAGGGATAAGACAAAACAGGGACGGGGACAAGCAGGCTTGCTTGTCCCCGTCCCTGTTTTGTCTTATCCCTCGCTCCGCCCCCATTGGTCCGCCCTGAAAAACCATCTTTGATGGTTTGTAAGGGTGGGGCATCACAAAATTACATTATAGCCGTTTTTCCTAAGTATATCAGCCGATTTTTTAACATCCGCGTCACTTTCAAGACGTATCTTCATAACACCGTCAGAATACTCCCTATTGTTCATAATTCCTATGTTTTTGATGTTTATATGCAGATCGCTGAGTATTTTAACCACATCTGCAATGGCGCCGGGTCTGTCCGTAATATCCACCTTAAAGGTATAGGTCTTAAGAGAGCTTCTGCCCATACCGTCAGAAAAGCTGTTTCTGAATTCTCTGGCGCTTTTAAACAGAGAATATATGCGTTTATAGTCTTCATCTACAAGGGCGCTTCTGAATTTATCTATATTGCTTGCAAAAACGTCTATTACATTCAAAATTTCGTCCCTGTTTTCGGCACATATGCTGCTCCACATTTCCGAGCCTGAAGATGCTATTCTTGTAATGTCCTTAAAGCCTCCTGCGGCAAGCATGTGCATATCATGCTCCTCATCGTCAAGCTCTGACACCGTATTTACAAGCCCTGCCGCTATTATATGGGGTACATGGCTTATTGCCGCAACCACATGGTCGTGCTTATACGGATTCATAACAATGGGAATAGCGCCTATTTTTTTAACAAGCTGTGTATACTCGTCAATAAACTTTGAAGGCACATGGGGCGAAGGAGTGAGAATGTAAAAGGCATTTTCATAAAGGCTGTCCTTTGCAGCCGAAAAGCCGGTTTTCTCAGAGCCTGCCATAGGGTGAGCGCCTATAAAATTAATACCCTCAATTTCCGAAAGCTCTTTATATATCTCGCCCTTTGTACTTCCCGCATCTGTAATTATACAGCTTTTCTTTATAATAGGCATAAGCTGCCTTGCATATTCGCAAATTTTATTCACAGGTGTGCACAGAAATATTATGTCGCAGTCAGCAAACACCGAAAGATCGGTGACAGAATATGCCGATAATACCCCTTGAGAATAGGCATCCTTTAATGGGGCTTCACTTCTGCTATAGCCCACAACTTTAATATTACACCTGTTTTTAAGCGCCAAGGCAATAGAGCCGCCTATAAGCCCGAAGCCAAGAATACCCGCTTTTTTTATCATAACCTTTACCTCAAATCAAATATTTCTTTCTTCCAGCAGAATAATAGGCTTGATAGCCTGCATAACGTCTGTAAAATCGGCAAAATTAAGAGCCTGTGAATTATCCGTAGCCGAATTTCCCGGAGTAGGGTGGATCTCAATAATAAGTCCGTCAGCTCCTGCGGCAACAGCTGCCTTTGAAAGGGGCTTTATGTACTCCATTACAAAAGCTGCGTGGCTTGGGTCTACAACAACGGGAAGGTGAGATTTTGCTTTAATAACAGGCACTGCGCTGATGTCTAAGGTATATCTTGTGGAGGTCTCATAAGTTCTTATACCTCTTTCACAAAGTATTACCTTTTCGTTTCCGTTTGAAAGTATATATTCTGCGCTGGTTAAAAGCTCGTCAATTGTAGCAGAAATGCCCCTGCAAAGTATTATGGGCTTTTTGGTTTTGGCACATTCCTTTAATATGCCGTAGTTTTCCATATTAGAAGGCCCAACAAGCAATATATCAACATGCTTTGCCGCCTCAGCTACGAGAGATTCTCTTTTTACCTCTGCTATCAGCTTAAGACTTGTCTGCTTTTTTATCTCATCTAACGAAGCGGCGGCCTCTTTTGTAAATACGCCGCATCTGAGCACATCTCCGCCGTTTTCTTCTACTACATCAGCAATTTCTGACATTTGCTCTACAGACTCTATCTGACAAGGTCCCGCTGCCACAACAAAGCTGTCTATCCCGAATTTGACATCTCCTACGCTTATAAGGGTAGGCTCTGTCTTAAACTTTCTGTTGGCGAGTTTATAGCTTTCTGTAAGATGAACAAGCTTGTCTACACCGGGGAAAAGTCTTGTGGTATCAGGCACTTTTTTCTTGTCGCCTATTATACCTATAATAGTAACGCTCTTGCCCTTGGAAATGTGGGTGTCAAGGCCTAAATCTTCGATAAAATCCTTCACTGCGGTTATATTTTCGTCAGTAGCCGTTGGCTTCATAACAATTATCATAGAAAAAATCTCCTATTCTAAAAAAATATTATCCTAATTTTATATTTTAATGCTTTATAAGAAATATGTCAACTGTTAATGCCTTGAAATACATTATTTTACAATATTCGATAGTCATATTTTGGCTAAGTTATATGTGCATAGTCAGAGGTATTGAAAAATTTATACAAAAAAATTAACATTTTTTAAAATAAAAAAAGGAAATTTACCTAATGTGTAGAAAACATATATATAAGTGTTTATGTAAAATTATTAATTTTAACATTTCGCAGTATATTTATATGTCAAAAGACATATTAATACATTAATGAAAAGGTGGTAAACTAATGAATACTTATTCCATGAAAGACATCAAGAATGTAGCCGTTTTAGGACACAGCGGCTGCGGCAAAACTACCATATGTGAAGCTATACTTTACATAAACGGAGTTATCAAGCGTTTCGGTAAGGTAGAAAGCGGAAATACCGTAAGCGACTACGATGCAGAAGAGATCAGACGTAAGGTTTCTATAAGCTCTTCCATCATTCCTGTAGAATTTGGGGGAAAGAAGATTAATTTTATCGACACTCCCGGCTTCTTCGACTTTGTAGGCGAAGTAAAGGAGGCTCTTTCTATTGCTGATGCTGCTCTTATAGTAGTAAGCGCAAAAAGCGGCGTAGAAGTAGGCACAGAAAAGGCTTGGGATCTTGCTACGGAAATGAACGTACCTAAGATGATACTTGTAAACGGTATGGACGACGAAAATGCAGATTTCCATAAAGTAGTAGAACAGCTTAAAGAAAAATTCGGCACAGGCATAGCTCCTATTCACTATCCCTTCTCAGAGGGCGGTAAATTTGCCGGTTTTGTAGATGTTGTAGGCAGAGCAGGCAGAAAGTTCTCAGGCGATAAGGTAGAAGACTGCGCAGTTCCTTCAGATGTAGAAGATGATGTTGAAGAGGCAAGACTTGAGGTTTCTGAGGCTGTTGCCGAAACAGACGAGGAGCTTTTGGAAAAATTCTTTGACGATCAGGAGCTTACAAACGAAGAGATCCACACAGGTATCAAGTCCGGCGTTCTTGGCGGCGAGGTTACTCCTGTAATGTGCGCATCAGCCACAACTACACTTGGTGTAAAGGTTCTTCTCAACCAAATTCTTGAATACGTACCTTCAACAAACGAGCTTAAGCCCACCATCAAGGCACTTGACTCTGACGGAAACGAAACAGACGTAGAAGTCAGTGAAGATGCTCCTTTCTCAGCATTTGTTTTCAAGACAATTGCAGACCCCTACATCGGACGTTTAAGCATATTCAAGGTTCGCACAGGCGTACTTAAGAAGGATATGACAATTAAAAATATGAATAAGGGCAAAAACGAAAAAGCAGGTCATATTTATGTTGTAAGAGGTAAAGAGCAAATTGAAGTAAACGAAGTAAGAGCAGGCGATATTGCAGCCCTTGCAAAGCTTTCAGATACAAGCACCTGCGACACACTTGCCGATCCTAAGTTTGGCAAGACATATCTTCCTATTGAGTTCCCACAGCCTTATCAGAAAAAGTCTGTAAGACCTGCCGCAAAGGGCGACGAAGATAAGATGGCTTCAGCAGTTTCTAAGCTGCTTGAAGAAGACAAGACTCTTAAATTCGTAGTAGACTCAGAAACAAAAGAATCCGTTATCTCAGGTATAGGCGATACTCACCTTGACGTATTCCTTAAGAAGTTAAAGTCAAAATATAAGATCGACGTTATTCTTGACGAACCAAGGATCGCATATAAAGAAAAGATCAGATCTACTGTTGAGCACAGACATAAATATAAAAAGCAGTCAGGCGGTTCGGGTCAGTACGGCGACGTTCAGATTGAATTTTCACCTAATTTTGAAGAGCCTGAAAAGCCATATGTATTTGAAGAACAGATCTTCGGCGGTTCAGTTCCCAAGCAGTATTTCCCCGCTGTTGAAAAGGGTATTCAGGAAAGCGTTAAGGCAGGTCCTCTTGCAGGCTATCCTGTTGTAGGTATTAAGGCAGTCCTTAAGGACGGCTCCTACCACGCAGTAGACTCAAACGAAAACGCTTTCAGAACAGCTACAAAAATGTGCTTCAAGGAAGCATTCCTTAAGGCTAAGCCCACAATTCTCGAGCCTATCATGGACATCGAAGTAATAGTTCCCGGAGATTACACCGGCGATATTATGGGCGATATGAATAAGAGAAGAGGTCGTGTAAACGGTATGGAAGCTTATGGCAATAAGCAGAAGATACTTGCTCAAGCTCCTCTTTCGGAAATGTCTTCATACGCAACAGACCTTCGCTCTATGACACAGGGCAGAGGCGACTTCACAATGAAGTTCTCAAGCTATGAAGAAGCACCTCAGGATGTTGTAAATAAGGTTATTGCAGCAGCCGAAGAAGCAAATAAATAATACATCAAAAAGACGGTTCGTAAGAGCCGTCTTTAATTTCATAAGGGGGTAATTATATGAATATAACGCTTGGAAAAACAGGTATAACCGTAAATAAAAATGGCTTTGGCGCTCTCCCCATACAAAGGGTAGATAAAAAAACTGCGGCATACCTTTTAAGAAAAGCCTATGACAACGGTATAAACTACTTCGACACAGCCAGATTTTACACCGACAGTGAAGAAAAAATAGGCTATGCCTTAAGTGATGTAAGAGATAAAATATACATAGCCACAAAAACAATGTGCTCTACAGTTGAGGAATTTAACTCTCAGCTTGACACCTCTCTTAAAATGCTAAAAACAGACTATATAGACGTATATCAGTTCCACAACCCATCATTTTGCCCCAAAAGGGGAGATGACTTATATGAGGCTATGGAGGAAGCAAAGCGCCAAGGCAAGATAAGGCACATAGGCATTACAAATCACCGCCTCAGCGTAGCTAAGGAGGCTATACTGTCAGGTCTTTACGAAACACTGCAATTCCCGTTTTGCTATCTCGCAACAGATAAGGACATAGAAATAGTAAACCTTTGTAAAGAACACAATATGGGCTTTATAGCCATGAAGGCTCTTTCGGGCGGGCTTATTACAAACTCCCAAGCAGCAGCCGCCTTTATGTCGGAGTATGACAATGTTCTGCCTATATGGGGCGTACAGCGAGAAGGGGAGTTGGACGAATTTTTACGCTATAAAGACGAATTTCCCACAATGACAGCTGATATAAGGGCATATATTGAAAATGAAAGAAAAACTCTCTCAGGCGAATTTTGCCGTGGCTGCGGCTATTGTATGCCTTGCCCTGCGGGTATAGAGATAAACAACTGCGCAAGAATGTCGCTGCTTATAAGGCGTTCCCCCTCGGCTTCTCATTTAAGCCCCGAAGGTCAGGAAAAGATGCGCAGAATAGAAGGCTGTCTCAACTGCGGCAAATGTAAGTCAAAATGCCCCTACGGTCTTGATACCCCAAACCTTCTTAAGAAAAATTATGAAGACTATAAAAACATACTCGCCGGCAAGGTAAAGGTTTAATATAAGCTTTACCGACTTGCAAAAAAATCTCCCCTATGTGCATAGCACATAGGGGAATTTTTTTATAGCTTTGCTTAAGCTAACTGTTTTTCAAGTGTAAACTTATATGATGCCCTTAATACCTTGTTAAGGATTTCGCTTGCATCTGCCGGTTCTACTTTTCCGTTTCCGTCTACATCGGCTTTGTCAACAGTTTCGCCCTTGCTTGCAGCTGCATAAACCTTAGCGGCGTCATTACTTGTAATAACTCCGTCTCCGTCAGCATCGCCAAGACCCTTAAGATTTACG
>CANRPW010000018.1 GCA_947632615.1 uncultured Clostridia bacterium
GGGCGCAAGCGTGGGGCGCAAGCGTGGGGCGCAAGCGTGGGGCGCAAGCGTGGGGCGCAAGCGTGGGGCGCAGCAAACGAAATCAGGGAGAGGGGCAAGCCCCTCTCCCTGATTTCGTTTGCTGCGCCCCACGCCCCCGCGGGTTCGCCCTTTTTGCCGTTCTCCGAACGGCGAAAAGGGCGGAGCAACCTTTATTTTTTAATTAACAATCCTTAACGGTAATGTGTCTTGGAAGACCGTTTACCATAACAGGCTGAAGCTCTCCTGCAATAAGAGGACGGAGATATTTAACAGCCTCATCTGATATGCCTGTTCCGTCGTTGATTATCCATTCAAGAGGAACATTCTTAACCTCGTTTGCAATAGCGTTTACATCATAAGTTTCTGTAGTCATGATGTAAGGCTCTGTTGAAACTCTCTTGAATATAACAACTTTGCCTGTTTCGCCCTTAGCTGCCGCTTCAACTGCCATTGCGCCTGCTGCATAAGCCTCGTTGATGTCTGTAAGAGAAGCTAAGTGGTTAGCACATCTCTGCATTGTTGAAAATTCAATAGCTCTTGTCTTGCAGCCAAGCTCGCCTGCAAGAAGGTTTGAAAGATAAGTAGCTGTTCCGCTGAGAGCCACATGACCAAATGAGTCAACCATTCTGTCAGAAGCTGCCATCTCACAGATGTACTTTCCGTCAGCTGTATGGATACCTTCCGAAACTGCAATTACAAGTGAGCCCTTCTTTTCGTGAAGCTCTTTTACCTTAGCTACAAACTTGTCAATATCAAACGGAACCTCGGGAAGATAAATAAGGTCTACGCCTTCGCAGTCCTCACCTTTAGCAAGAGAAGCCGCAAGTGTGAGCCAGCCCGCATCTCTGCCCATTATCTCAACTACCGATACTGTTGCGTGGCTGTATACAAGACCGTCACGAATAACCTCCTTAAGTGTAGCGCCGATATACTTAGCTGCTGAGCCATAGCCCGGTGTATGGTCTGTCACTGCAAGGTCGTTGTCTATTGTCTTAGGTACGCCCATAAATCTGATGGGTGAACCTATCTTGTTGCCATATTCGGAAAGCTGCTTGATGGTGTCCATAGAGTCGTTTCCGCCAATATAGAAGAAAGAGCCTATTTCAAGCTCATTAAGGATCTTGAAAATATCTTCATAGTCCTCAGGTTTAACCTTTCTTCTGCAAGAGCCTAAAAATGATGAGGGAGTTCTCTTAAGAAGCTCTACATCAAGATCATTCTTAATTCTCTCTGTCATATCAATATACTGATGATGAAGGAGACCGTCAATACCGTTAAGCATACCGTAAACCTTACCCTCTTTCATATCGAGAGCAGTTTTAAATACGCCTGCAAGGCTTGAATTGATTACTGAAGTAGGTCCGCCTGACTGACCTACTATTATGTTTCCTAATGCCATAATGATGCACCTCCGCTTTAATATAGTTTTCATTATTTTAGCTAATTATACCAAAAAAACGACTTAATTGCAATAGATTTAGTTGATTTTTATAAAAAAACATATACAGAAGTTAATAGCCGAATATGTCTTCCGCCTTCTTCATATTTTTTATTATCTCCACACCAAAGGGACAGTTTTTCTCACATCTTCCGCACTCTATGCAGTCGCCGCCATGAGCCGCAAGCAGCCTGTAATGGTCTGCCACAGTTTCGGGCACTTCTTTCTGCACAATAGCCAGCTTAAGATATTTGTTTACATCTGCTATATTTATGCCAACAGTACAGGGGGCACAGTGTCCGCAGTACATACAGTTTCCCGAAAACTTAAATCTCTTCATTCCCGAAAGAACGGAGGAATAATCCCTCTCCTCTCTCGCAGCTCCATAATAAGATACAGCCTTTTCCATTTCCTCCACAGTCTTGCAGCCTGCCATTACAGAAACGACCCCCGGCCTTGTAAGGCAATATTCTATACACTGATATTCGTTAAAAGCTACACCAAAGGGAGAATATTTTTCGCTGAGCATGTCACCGCCGCCAAAGGCTTTCATAACATCAATTGCTACGCCCTCTCTTTCGCAAAGCTCATAAAGCCTTGTCCTCTGGGGGTCGGCATTTAAAAAGCTGCCTTTATAATTTTCAGGCTCAAACAGATCGTCCACATTTTCTGTAGGGGGCTGCATATCATAGGCGGCATTTACAGAAAACATAAGCACATCTATAAGCCCGGTCTTTACAGCCTTAATTGCCACCGTAGGGTTGTGAGAGCTGACGCCTATGCCTTTTATTTTGCCTTGCTTTTTAAGCTCTTGGCAATACTTTATAATATCCCCTTCAAATACCTCTTTAAAATCTTCCTCGCCGTCTACATAATGTATCATACCTATGTCTAAATAATCAACACCCAGCCTTTTAAGCTGATCCTCAAAAGCTGCCTTTGTTTTATCTAAATCTCTCGATCTTAAATATTCTCCGTTTTCCCAACAAGAACAAATATGTCCCTGCAAAACTATTTTATCTCTCCTGCCCTTTATGGCTGCCCCAAAATTATCTCTGAATTCAGGGTTTGGGGTATACATATCTATAAAATTTATACCCATTCGGAAGGCTCTGTCCACCATTTCCGCATATTCCCGCTTGCTTTTGCCTATAAAGCCCTCACAGCCAAGGGCTATCTCGCTTACCTTTATACCGCATCTCTTTATTTCTCTGTATTTCATAATATTCCTCCTCTTTTATTTGTTTAAATTAAGTGTTTCGTTCATACTGCCTGTTCTGTAGCCCTTAAGATCCATAGATACATATGTAAAGCCGTACTTTGTAAATTCTTCAACTATTTTAAGCCTGTTTTGTTCTTCTATAAGCTTAGTAAATTCGTCAGGCGTTATCTCTATTCTTGCAATTTTGCCGTGTATGCGCACTCTTACCTGACCAAAGCCAAGGTCAAGCAAAAGCTGCTCTGCCTTGTCTACCATTTTAAGCTTTTCTTCGGTTATTTCTTCACCGTAAACAAAGCGTGACGAAAGGCAGGCAAATGACTGCTTGTCCCAGGTGTCAAGCCCCATTTCCTTTGAAAGAAGTCTTATTTCGTTCTTGTTAAGTTCAGCATACCTTAAGGGGCTTTTTACCTCCAGCTCTGCCACAGCCTGAAGTCCGGGTCTGTAATCTCCCAAATCGTCCATATTAGAGCCTTCCACAACATTTTCTATGCCATTCTCTTTAGCTATATCCCATATTTTAGTAAAAAGCTCCTTTTTGCATATATAGCACCTGTTCACAGGGTTTTTGGAAAAGCCTTCTATCTCAAGCTCCTCCGAATTGCATATTATCTGCCTTATGCCCTCTTTTTTGCAAAATTCCACAGCCTCCTTCTGCTCTCTCATAGGAAATGAGCAAGACCTTGCCGTAACCGCAATAGCCTTATCTCCCAAAACCTCATGAGCCGTCTTGAGCAAAAATGTAGAGTCAACGCCGCTTGAAAATGCTACGGCAACACTTCCCAATGATTTTATATATTCTCTTAATTTCTGGTTTTTCTCATATATGTTCATATTGTTTTCTCCTTAAAATTTTTTATAAATATCCCCAAGCCTGTTAAGTGCTTCGTTCAGGGTTTCATCACGCTTGGCAAAATGAAAACGTATTAAATTATTCACATTTTCTTTAAAAAAGCTGGAGCCCGGCACAGCCCCAACGCCTACCCTTTTGGCAAGTTCTACGCAAAATTCATTATCATCATAGCCAAACTCGCTTATATCCACAAGCACATAATAAGCCCCCTGAGGCTCTGTGCAGTTAAGTCCTATACTTTTAAGCCCATTTACAAAAAGCTCCTTCATATGGGTATAATGATTACGAAGTCCAACATAATATTCATCACCGAACTCCAGCCCAACAACAGCCGCCTCCATAAGCGGAGCCGCAGCCCCTACCGTGAGAAAGTCATGCACCTTCTTCACCCTGTCGGCTATTTCATAAGGCGCTATAACATAGCCCAAACGCCAACCCGTTATAGAATATGTCTTTGAAAGAGAGCTGCACATAACAGTCCTTTCCCTCATGCCCTTTACAGCTGCCATATATGTATGTTTAAACGGCTTATACACTATGTGCTCATATACCTCGTCTGTAATTACATATACATCATATTTGATAGCAAGTCGGGCTATTTCCTCAAGCTCCTCCAAAGAAAATACCTTTCCGCAGGGGTTTGAAGGGTTGCAAAGTATGAGTGCCTTTACGCCCTGCTTCATGGCATTTTCAAGCTCATTGAGATCAAAGTCAAATGCGGGCGGCTTTAATGGCACATATATAGGCTCAGCCCCTGAAAGTATGGTGTCTGCTCCATAATTTTCGTAAAACGGCGAAAACACTACTACCTTATCCCCGGGGTCTACAACAGACATCATTGCCGCCATCATGGCTTCTGTGCTTCCACAGGTAACGACTATCTCCTTTTCGGGGTCTATATCCAGCCCTGAAAAATGCTTCATTTTACGGGCAAGGGCATCTCTGAAATTCTTTGCTCCCCAGGTAAGGGCATACTGATGAGGCCCTATGCCTGCAATTTCTCTGAGCCTGTCTGTTATTTCTTTAGGCGGGTCAAAATCGGGAAAGCCCTGTGAGAGATTTACCGCACCGTATTCATCCGATATTCTTGTCATCCTTCTTATAACGGAGTCTGTAAAATACGTTGTTCTTGTGCTGAGCTTTTTCATTTATATCATTCCTTCCGAGCAATTACCAAATATATAAAATATTATAACATAAATGGCGCAATAAAAAAAGCCATTGCAGTCGCAAAAGCCTAAAATTAACAATATGTAAAGGCGAATTATTCGCCTAATTTTGTTCAAGCCCGCTTTTCAGCTTATTTAGCGCCTTTTTTTCTATCCTGCTCACATAGCTGCGGCTAATGCCCAACAGCTTTGCTATCTCCCTTTGGGTCAGCTCTTCACCGCCCAAAAGACCATATCTCATATTCAGTATCAGCCTTTCTCTCTCCGTCAGCAGGCTGCCTATCTTTAACATAAGTCTGTTTACCTCAAGGCGGGTCTCCACCTCCTCGTCAATGCTTCTGCCCGTGTCGGCTACTCTGTCTTGCAGTGTCACCTCGTTGCCGTCTTTGTCATAGCCTACGGTGTCTTGCAAATAATAGTCTGACTTGTGCTTTTTGTTCTGCCTTATGTGCATAAGAATTTCGTTTTCTATACATCTTGCGGCATAGGTGGCAAGCCGTGTCTTTTTGCCCGAATTATAGGTGTTCACCGCCTTTATAAGCCCTATTGTGCCTATAGATATAAGGTCGTCTATGTCCTTTTGATAGTTAGGATATTTTTTCACAATATGCGCCACAAGCCTCAGGTTTCTTTCTATAAGTATATTTTTAGCCTCCTCCGAGCCTGCCTCCATTTCATTTATATAGCTTTCCTCTTCCTCGGCTGTCAGTATGGGCGGAAATATTCCCGAATGGGAAAAAACAGCAGACATTCTCACACATCCCAAAGCCTTATTCTATAATTTATTCAAAAACCCGAAAAATGTGCCTGTTCACTTAAAAACCCCTCCTTAAAACAGCTATAAAGCCATCATAAAGAGGGGAAAATCATCAACCCTTGCGGAATTTTGAAATATTAAGCACTATGCCCATTGACATAAGCATAATTATAAGTGAAGTTCCGCCGTAGCTTATAAAGGGAAGCGGTATGCCTGTGTTGGGTATTGTGTTTGTTACAACGGCAATATTTATAATTACCTGTACGGCTATCATAATTATAATGCCTGATGCCACAAGAGTACCAAATTCGGAGTCAGCGCTCATTGCGCATCTTATAACCCTCCATATAAGCATCATAAATAAAATAACTATTATAGCCGCTCCGAAAAAGCCCAGTTCCTCACATATTATAGAAAATATAATGTCGTTATGAGCCTCGGGTATATAGCCTAACTTTTGCCTTGAATGGCCTAAGCCTAAGCCCCAAAAGCCTCCCGATGCAATAGCATAAAATGACTGTACAGCCTGATAGCCCTTGCCTTCGGCATAGGCAAAGGGGTCTATCCATGCCAGAATTCTGCCCAAGCGGAATTTTGCCTTGATTATTCCCAAAATAACGACAAGGCCGCCTATGGGAATAAGGGGATAGAAAAGTTTTATGTTAGGGGTGGCTACAAACAACATTCCCATGCCTATTGCCGCAATAACTATAGCCGTACTCATGTTTTCAATAGCTATAAGACCCGTAGGTATAGCAATGATACCTACACATTTGAAAAAGCCCTTACGGTCAGAGAGTATGCCCTTATTCATATCTATGTAGGCTGCCAGATATAATATAAGCCCTAACTTTGCCACCTCTGAGGGCTGAAAAAACCACAGCCATCTTTTAGCGCCGTTTATCTCAGTACCCACAAAAAGCACGAGCACAAGGAAAACAATTGAAGCCACATAGCCTATAATTGCCAGGTTTCTTAGGTTTCTGTAGTTGTAAATGCTTAATATAATAAGCAAAAAGAGCCCTATTACAAGATACATAAGATGTCGCTTAAGGAAGTAATATATATCGTGGTTGAAGGCTGCGCTGTCTCCTGCTGAATAATAGCTTGCTGAAAATATCATAATCGTGCCTATTATTACAAGCAATATAACAACAAACAGCATTATAAAGTCTACAGAGCCTATAATTATCTTAGGTCCTTCGGCTTTCGTATTCTTATTTCTTCCGGGTCTTACCGCTGTTTCCCTCATCATGATCAGCTCCTGACGATATCTTTAAATATTCTGCCTCTCTGTTCATAGCTGTCAAACATATCCCAGCTTGCGCAGGCAGGGGACAAAAGAACGCAATCTCCGCTTTCTGCCTTTTCCATACAGGCATTTACTGCCTCCTTAAATGTCTCAAAAAGCTCATAAGCCTTAAAGCCCTGTTTGTCACATTCTGCCTTTATATCATTTTTGACCTCGCCTATAATGGCAAGATATTTTACTCTGCCTTCAAATGTATTTACCCATTCGGCGTAGTCTGACTGCTTATCATAGCCGCCGCCTATAAGAAGTATGGGCTTTTTCATAGCGTAAACTGCCTTTATTGCAGCGTCGGGGTTAGTGCCCTTGCTGTCGTTGTAGTAGTCAACACCGTTTTTTGTCACAACAAATTCTATTCTGTGCTCTACTGCCTTAAAATTGCATATAGCGCGGCTTACGTCTTCAAGCTTGACTCCGCCGCATATTGCAAGCCCTGCTGCCGCCATGGCATTTTCCACATTGTGGTCGCCTATTATGTTCATATCGTCTATGTCGCAGACCTTGCCGCTAACGCCCTCTATATTTACATAAATGCTCTTTCCGTCAGACCACACGCCCTCAGAAAGGGTATTTTTGCGTGAGAAGAAATATACCTTAGCCTTTGTTTTATCAGCCATTTTAAGGGTAGTTTCGTCGTCCTTATTGAGAATGAGACAGTCCTTTTCGGTCATATTTTTAAATATGTTTTCCTTAGCTGCAATATAATTTTCCAAGGTATGATGGCGGTTGAGATGGTCGGGAGTTATGTTAAGCACTGCCGCGCATACAGGGTGGAAGGTGTCTATCGTTTCAAGCTGAAAGCTGGAATTTTCAATAACTACCCTGTCATTTTCCGTAAGGCCCGTCACTCTGTCGGTGAAGGGGAGGCCTATGTTTCCCACTACCTCTGTTTTATATTCCGTAGCAAATATCTCACCTGTAAGGGCTGTTGTGGTAGTCTTGCCGTTAGTGCCCGTTATGGCAATTACGGGAGCTTTACATACGCTGTAGGCAAACTCCACCTCAGAAATTACAGGTATGCCAAGCTCTTTCGCCTTTAAAATAAAGGGAAGGTCTGTAGGTATGCCCGGGCTTAACACCATAAGGTCAAACTCCGAAATTATGTCATCGGGGTTTTTGCCAAGATAAAGGGTTATGCCCTCAAATTCGTTTTTATCTATACTTAGTTTATCCTCTGTTTTAAGGTCCTGTAGGGTTACGGAAGCGCCCAAATCTCTTAAAAGCTTAGCTGCCGATATGCCGCTTCTTGCCATGCCGCACACAAGGACTTTTTTACCTCTGTATTCCATTGAAATTACCTCCGTCAAAACAGCCCTTGAGCTGCAAGATAGCCTATAAGCACAGCAACCGCCGTAACTATATAAAATATAGCCACTACCTTAGTTTCTCTATAGCCACACTGCTCAAAATGATGGTGAATAGGCGCCATTTTAAATATCCTCTTGCCGTGGGTCAGCTTGAAATAGCCCACCTGAAGTATAACGGAAAGAGACTCGCATACATATATAATGCCTACTATTATAAGAAACAAAGGCATTTTAAACATAACTGCAATGGCAGCTATAAAGCCCCCAAGAGCAAGCGAGCCCGTATCTCCCATAAATACCTTTGCGGGGTAAGAGTTGAAAAGCAAAAAGCCAAGAAGCGAGCCTGCCGCTGCACCTGCTATGGGCAGAACGCCGCTTGCTGCGCCGTATGCCGCAAACATAAAGAAAAGTGTGACAAGCACAGTAACGCCGCTTGCAAGTCCGTCAAGCCCGTCCGTTAAGTTTACTCCGTTTACAGTTCCCAGTACAACGCAGATAACAAAGGGTATGTATAAAAATCCCAAATCAATAGTAAAGCCATGCATAAAGGGAACATATATTTCCGAGCCGATAGTCGTCTGTGTGCGTATATAATATATGAATACTGCCGTAACTATAAGCTGAAGAACTATCTTCTGCCAAGCCCTTAGCCCTAAGGATCTTTTTTTAACTACCTTTATATAGTCGTCAATAAAGCCTATAATGCCATAACCGAGGGTCATAAAAATGACTATGCAGCCGTCGTAGTTTCCCTTAAGGAAGAACAGGGATGCAAAAACCATGCTCAGAATTATCATTATACCGCCCATAGTCGGCGTGCCTGCCTTTACAAGATGGCTTTGAGGACCGTCATCTCTTACGTTCTGCCCGAATTTAAGCCGTCTTAAAAAGGGTATTGTCACAGGGCAAAGTATAACATTAAATATAAAAGCGATCAGTATGGCATAAACAGCCTTTGTCATATCAGTATACATAATATCTCCTTATTTTTTGAGCATATCCGTTATCTCTTCAAATTTAGAACCTCTCGATGCCTTTATAAGAACAGTATCGTTCTTTTTAAGGGATTTTTTGATGTTCTCACGAAATTCCTCTTTTGTTTTATAATAAAATACCTTTTTTGCTCCTCCAAATGATGCCCCAAGGGTGAGCTGCATTACATTGTCGTTTCCTATGCCTATAATGACGTCGACCCCTGCCTTTGCGGCATACTCCCCTACCTCACGGTGGAAAGCCGGGCTGTTTTCACCAAGCTCCAGCATTTCACCGAGTACGGCAACGCTTCTGCCTTCAAGCCCTGCAATAACGTCAAGCCCTGCCTTTACAGACTGTGGGTTTGCATTATATGTATCATTTATAAGAGTATATCTGTCTGTCTTTATAACGTCCATTCTCTTATCGCCGCTTCTGAAGCTTTCAAGCCCCCTTGCTATTTCATCAGGAGTAAGCCCGAAGTAAAGCCCTATGCCTGTGGCAGCAAGGGCATTAGACACCATATGCCTGCCGGTAGCCTTAAGCCTTACGGGAATTTCTCCCCCGCTGCAAACTATGGTAAAGGCGGTTTCTTCTAAAGATATAAACCTTACGTCCTTTGCATATATGTCACAGCTTTGGTCATTTAAGCTGTAAAACTTCGCATTTTCTTCCTTTTGGCGAAGGGTTGTAAGCATATCGCAGTCGCCGTTTAAAAGCTTGAGTCCGCCGGGCTTAAGCCCTTCAAATATCTCGCATTTAGCCTTAAGTATGCCCTCACGGCTGCCCAGATATTCTATGTGAGATACTCCCACATTTGTTATAACGGCAGCATCCGGCTTTGCAATATTTGTAAGATAGCTTATCTCTCCAAAATGGTTCATGCCCATTTCCAAAACTGCCGCCTGGGTGGTTTCATCAATACCAAATACTGTCAGGGGCAGACCTATATGATTGTTGAAATTGCCCTGTGTCTTTACGGTGTTATATTTAACCGACAAAACGGCGGCTACCATATCCTTGGTGGTGGTCTTGCCTACGCTGCCCGTTATGCCTACCACTTTTACGTCAAAAAGACCTCTGTAATAAGCCGCAATTTTGCCAAGAGCCTTTGTGGTGTCCTCCACAAGCACATAAGGGGCGTTTGTATCCACCTTTTTCTGAGATATAAAGGCAGCTGCCCCCTTCTTTACAGTGTCTTCTATAAAGGTATGCCCGTCAAATTTTTCGCCTACAAGGGGAACAAACAAAGACCCCTCCTCTATTTTTCGGCTGTCTGTTGAAATATTATTTATAATAGTCTCTCCACTGCCGATTAGCTCTCCGCCGCAGGCAGCGGCTATTTCATTCAAATTCAACTTTTTCATAATTCATCTTCCCTTAAGCGCCTCAGCGGCTACCTCTGCATCATCAAAATGTATTGTCTTGTCTTTGAATATCTCATAGTCTTCATGACCCTTACCTGCTATTATTACCGAATCTCCCGGCTCTGCAAGCTCTATGGCTCTGAAAATAGCATCTCTTCTTGACTCTAATATCTCATATTTATCGGTGATTGGCTTAACGCCTGCCTCTACCTCCCGTATTATGTCCATAGGCTCTTCAGACCTTGGGTTGTCGGAGGTGATAATGGAATAGTCCGACAGCTTAGCGGATATTTCTCCCATAATGGGGCGCTTCTTTCTGTCACGGTCTCCGCCGCAGCCAAACACTGTTATAACTCTGCCTTTTGTAAATTCTCTTACGGAGCTTATAATGTTGAGTACGCCGTCGGGGGTATGAGCATAGTCTACAAATACGTTAAAGTCTTTGCCCTTTGCCACATTCTGTATTCTTCCGGGTACGCCCTTTATATTTTCAAGAGCCTTTACTATATTCTCCATAGGTATGCCTACACAGAGTGCCGCTCCTATAGATGCAAGGGCATTATATACGCTGAACTTACCGGGTATCATAAGCTTTACACTATAGCTCTTGCCCTGATATTTAACGTCAAATTTAACGCTGTCCATCATATATTCTATATTTTCTGCCTTTACGTCACAGTCGCCTTCTATGCCGTAGGTGAGAATTTCACATCTTGCTCTGTCCTTCATTCTTTCAAAATAGCTGTCGTCGACATTCAACACGCCCTTTTTGCACATTCTGAAAAGTCTGCTTTTGGCTCTTAAATAATTTTCCATAGTGCCGTGAAGATCCAGATGGTCTTGTGTTAGGTTGGTGAATACTCCCACGTCAAACTCTATGCCGTCTACTTTATAAAGCTCTAAGCCATGAGAGCTTACCTCCATAGCTATAGCCTCTGCTCCCCTGTTTTTCATATCGCAGAGTATTTCGTTAAGCTCTACGGTGTCGGGGGTGGTGCTTGTGGCGAGCTTATAATTAAGCTTTTCGCCGTTTTCTCTTATTTCAACAGTGCCTATCACGCCCACTCTTTTATGCTGTTCTTTAAGAATTTCCTCTAAAAAGTATGTGGTGCTTGTTTTGCCGTTAGTGCCCGTTACACCAATAACAGTCAGGCTGCCTGCGGGGTCATTATAAAAATTCTTTGCGCATATACCCAGTACAAAGCGGGAATTTTTCACCTTTACAAAGCACACGCCCTCAGGGTATTTGTCTAAATTTTTTGTTATTATAACTGCCGCCGCTCCTTTTGATACGGCAGAGTCTATAAATTTATGTCCGTCAACGTTAAAGCCCTCTATTGCCACAAAAAGCGATCCGGGGCTTACCTTTCTCGAATCTATTGTTATATTCTTTATTTCGGTGTTTATGTCTCCCGATATAAACTCATATTCAAGATTTTTAAGCACATCTGCAAATTTCATAATTTCCCCTCCTGTCTATAGGTAAAGTATTACCCGACTGTTTATATTTATCTTTTCTCCCGGTGGAGGAAACTGAGAGACCACCCTGTCGCCCTCTCCCTCCGTCAGAATTTTCATTCCTTTTTTCTCAAGCTCGGTCTTAGCCTCCCCCGGCTTCATTCCCGTAAAGTCTTCCATAACATAAGGCGCTATGTCCTTATTGGCAAGCTCCTCCTCATTATACTCAGGCTCTACGTCAAGATATGGCAAACCAACACTTAATAAGTCCTTCATTACAGGGCCTGCCACCTGACCGCCGTAATATACCCCTTGTGGCTCGTCAATAAGCACAAGGGCGATCACCTGAGGATCATCCGCAGGGGCAAACGCCATAAATGAGGCTATGTATTTGCCGTTTCCTCTTGGCAGCTTTTCGCTGGTGGCAGTCTTGCCGCCTATACGGTAACCGGGAATGTAGGTCTTGTTTCCCGTGCCGACATAAACCACAGACTCCAAAATATCCCTCATGGTGTCGGAGGTCTCCTTTGAGATGCTCCTGTCTTGGGAGGTAAAATCAAGACTCTCCCAAACCTCTCCGTCAGAGGTCTTTATTTCCTTGCCTATGTGGGGTGTTATGAGCCTGCCGCCGTTTACTACCGAGGAGGCTGCTCTTAAAAGCTGTAGGGGCGTTATCTGAAAGGTCTGACCAAAGCTCATGGTGGCAAGCTCTACGCTGCCTATGTTTTCCTTCTTGTGCATAATGCCCACAGCCTCACCGGGAAGGTCTATGCCTGTTTTTTTATCAAAGCCGAATTTCAGCATATATTCGTAAAACTTGTCTGCTCCCAACCTTGCCGCAACGTCCATAAATACGGGGTTGCAGCTGTTCTGCACGCCCTGCACGAAAGTTTCCGTGCCGTGGCTTCTGGGAGATCGCCAGCATTTTATATATCTGCCGCCCACCTCTCGCCCTCCGCCGCAGTTGAATGTATCATCGGGCTTTACCGCCCCTTCCTCAAGCCCTGCGGAGGATGTTATTATTTTAAATGTGGAGCCGGGCTCGTAGGTGTCGTTTATATTGAAATTACGCCACATGGCGTTTAGATAGTTGTTTTTTTCTTCCTGAGAAAATTTGTCCCAGTCTGCGGCAAGAGCAGGGTCGTTTATGGTAAAGGGATCGTTAAGGTCAAAATCGGGCTTGCTTGCCATGGCGTATATCTCGCCGTTTTGGGGGTTCATAACAATAATTGCTCCCCTTTTTGCCGACTTTGCCTCTATGGCGTTTTCTATAAGCTGTTCTGCATATTTTTGCAGGTTAGCATCTAATGTAGTGACAAGTGTCTTGCCGTTTTCGGGGGCGCTTCTTGTTTTTTTGCCAAAGTTAAGCTCTCTGCCCCTTGCATCGGTTTCGGTGAGTATTTTACCCTGACTGCCTTTAAGGTCTTCGTCATAGCGAGCCTCTAAGCCTATTATGCCCTGATTGTCTTTGCCCACAAAGCCTATTACCTTGCTTGCAAGGCTTCCCTCGGGGTATACTCTTTTTACGTCTTCATCAACTGCCACGCCTTCAAGCCTCAGATTTCTTATTTCCTCAGCCTTTTCTGCTGAAACCTTAGTCTGTATTCGCTCTAAAGCCACCCTATGTTTTACCTTTTTAAGTACATCGTCATAGTTTAGCCCTAAAACCTCTGAAAGGCTTTTTGCCACTCCTTCGGGGTCGTTTATCTGTGCGTAAATTACGCTTATGGAATAAACCGTTTCATTTTTTGCAAGGGGAACTCCGTTTCTGTCGGTTATTTCCCCTCGCCTTGCCTTTATAAGTCTGTCTCTGGTCTGCTGGGTGTAGGCAAGTTTTTGAAACTCCTCACCCCTGAAATATTGCAGATAAAATATTCTGCCTATAAGAAGTGTAAGAACCAGCTCGCACATTATAAAGCCAAAAAGCAGTCTTTTCTTTTCCGTTAAATTCGGTCTATACACGTTTATACCTTCCCCAACTTGTTATAATAAATATATTAAAATCGGGAAAGGTATATGCTTTTATTCCATTTTAATTTTAACAGTGGTGCCTGTAGGAACCTTTGTTCCTGCGGCAGGGGACTGTGCGTAAACTGTCTTTACGCCTTCTTCCTTGCTGTCTTGGGTGTTTTCGCCGCTGTCTTTGGCTTCATCAGTCTCAGGCTCGCCGCCGCTGTCATCTTCAGCCGCCCCGCCTTCTTCGCCGCTTGCCTCTGAGGTAGAGCCTTCGCCCCCTCCTTCAAGGTCTGCATTGGTATTTTCTATAACTAAATCAAAGTCATATGCCTCAACAGCCTGCTGCGCCTGCTCCATAGTAAGCCCTGTAAGAGGCGGAACAGCAACAAGACTGGAGTTTTCGTCACCTATGGTTATATACAGAAGAACCTTAGTCGTTCTGTCAATGGTGGTGCCGCCTTCGGGGAACTGCTTAAGCACGCTGTCGCCGCTGTCGCCTACAAGCTCGTAGTCTATACCCAGATTGTTGAGCTGTGAAATGGCATTTTCAAGACTATAGCCTGTATAGTCATCAAGAGTTACTTCCCCTGTAGAAAGGCCTACTACCTCATAGGCAGCATCTTTGTCCGCAGGTGAGATGTTGTATGTATTTATAAGGTCTATAAGCAGCTCCTTCATCTGAGGTGCAGGAGAAACGCTGTCGCCGCCCTCGGGTCTGTCTATGGTTACCATACATATAAGGTTTGGGTTTTCAACGGGGAGATAGGCTATAAAGTCAACTACCCATTCCTCATTGGTCTTTCTGCTGCCCTGCTGTGCAGTACCTGTTTTGCCGCCAATGGCATAGCCTTCTATTCTTGCCTTAGTACCCGTACCGTCACCGTTTATAACCTCTTCAAGGTTTGTTCTCATCCAGTCGGAGGTCTCGGGAGAAATAACCTTTCTCACAACGGTAGGCTCGTTTTCTTTTATGACATTTCCATTTGCATCAAGAATTTGAGAAACTACGTAAGGTCTCATAAGATTTCCGCCGTTTATAACTGCTGAAAATGCCGTAAGTATCTGCATTGCCGTACAGTTGAAGCCCTGACCGAAAGAGCAGGTGGAAAGCTCGGTTATATTGAGCTGATCTTCCGTATATACTACTCTTTCTGCGCTGGCTTCATTGGGCAGGTCGATGCCTGTAGGCTCGCCAAAGCCAAAGTCTTTGAAAAATTTATAAAATGCCGTTCTTCCCATAGCATAAGCAATATCCATCATACCTACGTTGCAAGAGTGGGCAAGAACCTGGGGTATGGTCTGTGTTCCGTGACCGTATTTATTATGGCAGTGTATCTCATATTGGTCTACAACCTTCATACCGCCGCAGAAAAAGCTGTCTTTTTTATCAATAGATTTATTTTCAAGGGCTGAAGCAACAACGATAGGCTTCATAATAGAGCCGGGCTCGAAGGTAGAAGTCACATTATAATTTTTCCATGCCATATTAAGAGCATTACTCTTTTCTTCATCGGTCATTTCCTTATCCCACGCCTCTTTAAACTCAGGGTCGTCAAGCTGACTTATCTTTGTAGGGTCGTTAAGGCTGAATGTGGGATATGATGCACTTGCAAGAACCTCACCTGTGTTAGGGTTCATAACAAGTACAGAGGTATTCTGTGGGTTATATTCGTCATAAGCCGTTTTTGCAATATTTTCGGCATACTGCTGAACAGTGAGGTCTAATGTGGTAACAAGGCTGTTGCCCCTTACAGGCTCTTCCCGTCTTGTAACAACAGAGTCGTCTGCCTCATATGTACGGAAAACACGTCCCGGAGTGCCTGTCATTTCGTCATCATAATATGACTCAAGCCCCCACTTAGTATCGCCTCTTATAAAGCCTATGGTCTGAGCTGCAAGCCTGTCGTTGGGGTAAGACCTTTGGGTATCTTCTTCAAGATAAACACAGGTAAGACCCCTGTCTTCTATCTGCTTGCCTGTATCATAGGGCACTTGCTTGGCAATTACCTGCCAGTTTGTGTCATAGGCAAGTGTTCCGTCGGAGTTCTTTTTAAGATATTCGTTAAGCTCTGAAGCGGGTATATCAAGAAGCTCGCTTAAGCCCGATATAGTTTCCTCCTGAACTTCAGCCTCTTGCTGTGTAAGCACTCTTACGTCAAGAACAACCGTAAAAACAGTGTTGCTCACAGCCAAGGGCTGATTATTTCTGTCATATATGTTTCCTCTGTTGGCGTTAATTACTTTGTCTTGAATACGAGAAACCTGATTGTTTATGGCTTTTGCCTCATATTCGGCGCCGTGAAAATAGCCTATTGAAAAAACTCTTAAAAATCCCACAAAAGAAAGGCAGATTATGAATATAACAAAAATAAACGTAAGTCTGCCTCTGGGGTTTGCTTTATTTTGCCGCTTTTGCGGCTTATTTCCACTTCTTTTTCTTTCTGCCATTATAAGTCACCGCCTTAAAAAACCAAAGCCGCCGAAGCGGCGCTGCCGTTTCAGTTAAACAAAGAGCCTATTGCCGATCTGAAGTCAAGCTCCTTCAGATAGTCGAAAAATCCCTTTTCCGAATGTGTTTCATCATATAATATGGTGTAGCTCTGCTTAGGAACATTTATGTATCTTATCTGATAGCTTGATGGCTTTTGCATACCTAACTTTTCAACGGCTATCTTTTCTATATATTCAAGATTGAGGTTGTTGTCAAAGTCGGACTCAAGGTAATAATTATCCTCTTTAAGCTCGTCAAGAGACTCCTGAAGCTCTGATATTTCAGTGCTTATCTTATAATTATATCCATAAAGGCAAAGAAAACATATCATAAGCATAGCTGAAAAAACAGCAATACAAATAATAGCCACTCTGTGCATGGCTCCGCCCTCCACAAGCCTTACGACCTTTGGGCCCTGAGGCTTTTCTCGTCTTACTTCCCTTTTTACACTGTAGGCTCTTGCCGTACTGCCGTAAACATAGGGAGCATATCCTCTATATCTGTTGTATGAAGCATTTCTCACATTTCGTCTTGTCGGCATAACTTTGCTTCCTTTCTGCCTGAAGGGCCTACAGCTTTTCTGCTATTCTCAGCTTTGCGCTGTGGGAACGCCTGTTAAGCTTAAGCTCCTCATCTGACGCCGTAAGGGGCTTTTTGGTTATAATTTTAATTACAGGCTTTTTGCCGCATACGCACACAGGAAATTCACGAGGACAGGTGCATGGGTCTTCAAGTCTTCTGAAGGTGTTTTTAATTATCCTATCCTCCAGAGAATGAAAGGTTATGACACATATCCGTCCGCCGGGGTTCAGAAGCTCAACCATCTGCTCAACTGACCTCTCCAATATGCCAAGCTCGTCATTTACCTCTATGCGTATTGCCTGAAAGGTTCGTTTAGACGGATGACCCCCATCCTGCCTTGCCTTTTTGGGTATAGCCTTTTTAATTACTTCCGTAAGCTCAAATGTTGTTTTTATTTCCTTACGTTGTCTTTCTTCTATAATAAATTGGGATATTCTTTTTGCCCATCTTTCTTCACCGTAGTCTCTGATTATCCTGCAAAGCTCGTCAGCCGAGTATGAATTTACAACATCATAGGCACTAAGCCCTGCGCTTCTATCCATTCTCATATCCAGAGGAGCATCGTAGTTGTAGGAAAATCCCCTTTCAGCCGTATCGAACTGATGGGAGGAAACCCCCAGATCCAAAAGAAAGCCGTCAGCCTTATATAAGGCTCTATCCTCAAATATTTGCTTTATATTTACAAAATTGTCATGTACATAAGTGACATCTTTATATGGTGCAAGTCGGCATTTGGCAGCCTCTATAGCCTCGGCATCTCTGTCTATGCCTATAAGATGACCGCCTGCTTTTAATATTTCTTCGCTATGACCTGCTCCGCCCATTGTGCAGTCTACATATAACCCGCCGGGCTTTATGTTAAGCCCTGTTACAGACTCTGAAAGTAAAACCGAAATATGATGAAATTCCATAAAAGCGCCCTCTTACACAAGCTCCTCGGCGAAGACGCCGGATGCGAAGTCTTCATCGGCATTATAGTTTTCCCATGCCTGCTTGTCCCAAATTTCTATATGGTCGTTAAGCCCTATGGAAACAATGTCTTTAGTTATACCTGCATGAAGCCTTAAGCCCTCGGGTATAAGCACCCTGCCGTTATTGTCGGTCTCACAAGGGGTCGGGGTAAAAAAGCGGGTAAACTTTCTTGCGTTTTTGTTGTTTACAGAAAAAGCTCCTAAGTTCTTTTCAAGAAAAGCCTTATATTCCTCATTTGTAAACACATAAAGGCAACCGTCATAGCCTCTTGTCATGACAAAGCTGTCTCCCAGCCCTTCACGAAGCTTGGACGGAACTATTATTCGGTTTTTTTTGTCAATAGAATGTACATATTCTCCCATGAACATAAATACCGCCGCCTTTTAAGTGTGCAAGAAAAGTAATTTTGAAATACTTTTTAACACTTTTAAACCACTTTTAACCACTAATAACCACTTACATTACCATTTTAGTATAAAATCAAAGATAATGCAAGCATAAATTGTAAAAATTATTTTTTTTACAAAAGTGCTGTTTTTGGCATAAGTTTTCGGTATTTAGTTTTTAGGCAATAGAAAAAATCTACATATAGGTATTATAACACTTTTCTTAACCTATTTGTAGATTTTTTGTAATAATTTCGTAACAATTTGTATATACTTAATAATTATTATTCATTTCTTAATTATATCTTAATTTTCGTCCTTTCCAAGCTTTACAACATTGGCAGCGTGTCTTCTGTTTTCGTCAGAAAGTTTTGCATAGTGCCGTTTGGTGGTGTTTACATCACTGTGCCCCAGCACGTCAGCCACAAGATATATATCTCCCGTTTCTCTGTAAAGAGAGGTTCCGTAGGTAGACCTGAGCTTATGTGGGGTTATTTTTTTAATGGTAGTGACCATTTCTGAATATTTCTTAACAAGCTTCTGAACCGATCTTACACCTATGCGTTTCTTCTGAATTGAAAGAAATAGCGCATCCTCGCTGCCTTCCATAGGCTTTATTTCTTCTCTTTCAGCAAGATAGGCATATAAAGCCTCCTCCACCTCGCTGCCAAAATATATAATTACCTGATTTCCGCCCTTGCGGGTTATTCTTATGCCGTTTGTGCCAAAATCTATGTGGTTTATGTCTATTCCCACACATTCCGACACTCTTATGCCCGTACCCAGAAGGAGGGTTATAATAGCAGTATCTCTTGCAGCCATAAGGTTGTGATATTGCTTCTCTTTAGGAGAGAGCCCCTCACCGCTTTTTACAATATCAATAAGCCTTGACACCTCGTCAGGCTCGAGGGTGAGTATGCTTTTGTCATGTATTTTAGGCGTATCCACAAGCTCGCCGGGGTTTTGAGATATTTTGCCCTTTTTATATAAATAGGAAAGAAGCCGTCTAACAGCTGACAGCTTGCGGCTTTTGCCCTTTTCGCCGTTGAAATGCTCCTTTTCGTTAAGGCGATAATAGCTCAGATATTCAAGATATTCCTCAAGATCGTCAGCGGTAAGCATATTCATATTTTCAAGACTTATTTCTGAAATATCCTTACCCTTAAGATCCATATTTCTTTCAGTCAAAAAGCTGAAAAATATTTTAAGGTCTCTTGCATAACCCAGCCTTGTTCTTGCAGAGGTGGTTTCTCTTATATATCTGAAAAAGCCCACGCAAAAGTGAGGTAAGGTTTCCATTATTTCTCTTGTTCTTTCTATGTTTCTTATCTCTTCTTCACGATAATATTCCATAATTATCACCTATTCTTAAAAATAATGGGTGGCTTCCCCTGTTTATACAACTGCAAGCAGTTGTATAAACAGGAGAACCAATGGGGGCGAGGGGGCGAGGGGCAGCGGCAGAAGCAAAAAAGACCCTGCGAGGGTCTTTTTTGCTTCTGCCGCTGCCCCTCGCCCCCTCGCTCCTGCCCGCAGTCTGGTCGGTTCTTTCTATAATAATAACACTTAGGAAATTTTTTTTCAACCGATTTTTATATCTCTTTTCAAATTGGGATTTGGGAGATGCAAGATGCTTGACAATAATGGTTTTTTACTATATAATTCATACAATAAATATTGATAAAGGAGATGTTTTCTTTGGCTTCAGATAAAACTATAATTTTGACACATGAAGGTAAGCTCAAGCTTGAAGAGGAGCTTCAAAATCTTAAGGTCGTAAGAAGAGCAGAGGTCGCTGTAAAAATTAAAGAGGCAAGAGCCCAGGGTGACCTTTCGGAAAATGCTGAATATGATGCAGCAAAGGAAGAGCAGGCAGAGATCGAAACTCGTATTACACAGATCCAGAATATGCTCAAAAAAGCTCAGGTAATAGATGAGAGCGAATTTGCAGCAGGCGTTGTAAACTTAGGAAACACTGTTAAAATATACGACAGAGAATTTGAGGAAGAAGACACATACACCATCGTAGGCTCGGCAGAGGCTGACCCTATGGAGGGCAAAATATCAAACGAATCTCCCATTGGCAGAGCTTTGCTCGGTCATCAGATAGGAGATGTTGTTTCCGTTGAAACACCCGACGGATTTATAGATGTAGAAGTACTGGAAATTTTGTAAGGAGTAACTATCATGGCAGAAAATGTAAATGCAGAAAAGACAGCCGAAGAGCTTAACGAGCTGCTTAAAATTAGACGTGAAAAGCTCTCTGCTCTTCAGGAAATGGGACAGGACCCTTTCAGAATAGTCAAGGCAGAGGTGACACACCACTCAACAGATATAAAGGACAATTTTGAAACTCTTGAAAACAAGACTGTTACCGTTGCGGGCAGACTAATGAGCAAGAGAGTAATGGGCAAGGCTTCATTTATAAACATTCAGGACAGAGATGGCAACATTCAGTGCTATGTAACCCGTGACGACGTGGGCGGCGCTGAATTTTACAACAACATATTTAAAAAACTCATAGACATAGGCGACATAGTAAGCGTAACAGGCTTTGTTTTTAAAACAAAAACAGGCGAAGTATCTGTTCACGCATCCAACATCACCCTTCTTTCAAAGAGCCTTCAGATACTTCCCGAGAAATATCACGGACTTGCAAATAAGGACCTTCGCTATCGTCAGAGATATGTAGACCTTATTGTAAATTCCGAAACAAAGGAAACTTTCAAGAAGCGCTCTAAGATAATTTCTGCCATAAGAGAATATCTTGACAGCCTTGACTTCCTTGAGGTCGAAACTCCAATGCTCCAGACTATTCCCGGTGGTGCGGCTGCACGTCCTTTCATAACTCACCACAATGCTCTCGACATAGATATGTATATGCGTATCGCCCTTGAGCTTCCCCTTAAGAGGCTCATTGTAGGCGGCTTGGAGCGTGTTTATGAAATAGGCAGAGTCTTCAGAAACGAAGGCATGGACATGAAGCACAACCCCGAATTCACGCTTATGGAGCTTTATCAGGCATTCACCGACTACCATGGTATGATGGATATAACAGAGGGCATTATCAAAGAGTGCTGCAGAAAAGTAGCAGGCACTTATCACATCAGCTATCAGGGCGTAGATCTTGATTTTGAAAAGCCCTTTGAAAGAATAACAATGGTTGATGCCGTAAAGAAATACACAGGCGTTGACTTCGACCAAATAGACACCTTAGAAGAGGCTCGCCTTGAGGCTAAAAAGCACAACATAGAATTTGAGCCGCACCACCTAAAGGGCGACATACTCAATCTTTTCTTTGAAGAATTCGTAGAAGAAAAGCTCATTCAGCCCACCTTCCTTATGGATCACCCCATCGAAATATCTCCTCTCACAAAGAAGAAATATGACAAGGAAGGCTATGTAGAGCGCTTCGAGCTTTTCATAGTAGGCCGCGAATTTGCCAACGCCTACTCAGAATTAAACGACCCCATCGACCAGAGAGAGCGCTTCAAACGTCAGGAAGAGCTGCGCAACTTAGGCGACGAAGAAGCCAACATGATAGATGAAGACTTCCTCACCGCCCTCGAATACGGCATGCCCCCCACAGGCGGCATGGGCATGGGCATCGACCGCCTGGTAATGCTTTTCACCAACGCGCCCACCATCCGTGACGTTCTCCTCTTCCCCACAATGCGCCCCACGGAAAAATAACGATTTTATAATGTAATAACGCCCCCGAGTGTTATTTTAACTGAACCATTTTGTGTGCACAACACAAAAGCCCATATAGCGAATTAAATTAAGCAACGAACCGGCTTCGCAATTCAAGCGGAGTCGGTTTTAGCATATCATACTGCTGTATATGTCTATAACTTTTTGTCATAACAAAACCTCCTATGGCTTCTATTAAACCGTAGGAGGTCTTTTTTGTCATTGTGTGTTTTTACAAGTATGCTGTCGGCGGTTTTTATTTTGTGTCGTTTTTGTAAAAGTCGGTGTAGGCGTCTTGGAGGGTTTTGAGGGTTTGGGGGTCTTTTCGGCCTATGGGCTGACCGTCAAGCTCGTCGGCTCTTATGCAGAGTCCTCCGGAGCTGCTTATTATTATTTCATCGGCATTTCTGAGCTCGTCCATTGTAAAGGGGGCTTCTCTTGTGGGAATTCCGTTTTTTTCCGCAAGCTCTAAAAGGTGCTTCAGGGTAATGCCGGGCAAAATGAGGTTATCTCTTGGGGGTGTGCACAAAACGCCGTCCTTTATAATAAGCACATTGCTGTGGGCGCACTCCGTCACACGCTCTCCCCTATGAAATACTGTTTCCTGCGCCCCTGCCTCTATACAGCGCTGATAGCCAATTACACTGGGTATGAGGTTAAGCGTCTTTATATTGCAGTGAAGATGGCGAGTGTCCTCCATAGAGATGAGCTTATAAGCCGTGTCCATGGGCACAAGCTCGCAGGGAGATGTAAATATCATAAGATTTGGCTTTACATCCTTTGGCGGAAAGTTGTGAATTCTATAGTATGTGCCCCTTGTACACTGCCAATAGAGCATACCGTGGTCAAGCTCGTTTAAATCAATGCAGCTCTGAAGCGCAGATATAAGCTCCGCGCGGGGCATATCAAAGGGTATTTCCAAAAGGCGGCAGCTGTTATAAAAGCGGTCGAGGTGATCCTTTACCGCAAATATATGGTTATTGGCAAAGGTAGTGGCATCATAACACCCGTCACCAAAATATACAGCTCTGTCAAGCATGGGTATTTTCATTTCCTCCAAAGCCCCTATTTCACCGTTATAATAACCTACATATTTCATAAGCCTTACCTCCTTTTTTTCAAATTATACCACACAAAACAGCACTTCGCAACGATTTACCCTTTTTTAAAGGGCTTAAGTCTGTTATAATTAATAAAATCAAACAAAATTTGCCTGATAACGAAATAGAAGTAAATGTAAGAAAGGGTGATGTATATGAAGGCTGTAATAGCCATAGACTCCTTTAAGGGCAGCCTTACCTCAACAGAAGCAGGAGCAGCTGTTGCCGAGGGCATAAAAAGAGTATATACAGATGCAGAAACGGTAATAAAGCCTCTTGCCGACGGCGGAGAGGGCACGGTGGAAGCCTTAGTAGTCGGTATGGGCGCAGAGCTTAATACAGTGGTGGTCAGCGACCCCTTGGGAAGACCCATAAAAGCAAGCTATGGCATAATGCCCTCTTCAAAAACTGCTGTAATAGAAATGTCATCCGCCGCAGGCATTACACTTATAAACGAAAATGAGAGAAATCCTCTGCACACCACCACCTACGGCGTTGGAGAGCTTATAAAGGATGCTGTAAATAAGGGCGTACTAAACTTTATAATAGGCATAGGCGGCAGCGCAACAAACGACGGCGGCATAGGTATGCTTCAGGCTCTGGGTTTTGGTATACTTAACAACAGGGGTCGTCAGGTGGGGCTTGGGGCAAAGGGACTTGAAAATATAGCAAAAATAACAGATGATGGCGTTCTGCCACGGCTTAAGGACTGTTCCTTTAAAATTGCCTGCGACGTAGTAAACCCTCTTTGCGGCAAAAATGGATGCAGTGCAGTGTATGGCCCTCAAAAGGGAGCTGACCCTGTTATGACAGAAAAAATGGATAAATGGCTTAAAGGCTTTGGGGATAAGGTAAGGCTTGTTAATCCTAAGGCAGACCCCGACTTTCCCGGAGCGGGAGCAGCAGGCGGCTTAGGCTTTGCATTTATGTCATTTTTAAACGGGGAGCTTTTGCCGGGCGCAGACATAATAATCAGGCAAACAGAGCTTGAAGACTGCATAAAAACAGCAGACGTGGTAATTACAGGGGAGGGTCGGCTTGACCTTCAGACGGCTATGGGCAAAGCGCCTATAAGGGTAGCAGAGCTTGCCAAAAAATATAATAAGCCCGTTATTGCCTTTGCAGGCAGTGTCACAAAGGATGCCACTATGTGCCTAAGCTTTGGCATAGATGCCTTCTTTCCTGTTTTAAGAGAGGTATGCGAACTTGAGGATGCAATGAAAAATGCCGCATCAAATTTAACCGACACGGCAGAACAGGCTTTTCGACTTATAAAGACTTTTGAATAACTAAAAAGGCCACCGGCTAAGCCGGTGGTCTTGACTTTATGCAAGTGTTGCAAAGTATGTGTTAAGGCTGTTTACTACCTCGTCGGCATCTATGCCGTGTACGAAGCATGCCTCTTCAAGGGTTTCTGCCTGAGCAGAGGGGCAGCCTATGCAGTGCATACCGCTCATCATAAGAATGGGTATTGCTCCCTTGTCTATTTTAAGAATGTCTGCGATTATGCTGTCCTTCGTAACCTGCTTTGCCATAATAACATCTCCTTTTTTATTTATCTGTAAGAATTTCAAAACCGGGGAAATACTTAAATATTGCCTTTCCCAGTATTTTTTCCTTCTTTACGAATTTATTATTCCACCTTCTGGAGTCGGCAGAATTATTCCTGTTGTCGCCAAGCATGAAATAGCTGCCTTCGGGCACTTGATATACCATATCCTCCTCGGGTATCATAGGCTCAGCAATAAACGAATCGTCAAGAGGTGTGTCAGAGTCGTTTATATAAACCTTTCCGTCACGGATCTCGACCTTTTCTCCCGGAAGCCCTATTATTCGCTTTATATAATAAAGATCCTCATTATCGGGAAACTTAAAAACAACTATGTCGAAGCGCTCAGGGTCGCTGAAAAGATATGAAAGTCTGTTTGCAACAAGCCTGTCGCCCTTCATAACGGTATTTTCCATAGAGCTTGAGGGTATTTTGGCATTTACAATTATAAACTGTGTTATAAACCATGCCAGCGCAAGAGCAAATACAATGGTCGTAACCCAACTGAAAAGCTCATCAAAAATAGCCTTGCCCTTAGATTTCGGTTGTACTTCAGTGTTTTCGTTTTCCGAAAAATCTTTATCGTCATTCATAAATATTACACCTTAATTCTCGTCTTCATTTTCAGGAGCTTCCTCAATAACGATATCCTCCTGACTTTCATCAACATCTTCATCTATTATAATATCGTTTTCCTGTTTTGTAAACCCCTTCTTGTTTTTTAATTCTGTTTTAATGTCGTCAAGCTTTTCGCCTACAACGTCGGCATATTTTTTTACCTTAGGCTGAGCGGTTTTTGCAATTTTTGTCACCTTATTTTTGATCTGACCGGCATATGCGCTTACCTTGCCGCCAAGCTCTCCCTCAGAACGGGCGCTGCCTATAGCTGCCAAAAGCTTGCACGCCTCGTCTGTATTTATCTGACCGTCTTTAAGCATATTAAGTATTAACATTCTTTCTTCTTTCATTTTATACATCTCCTTTTAAATTTATATTGTTTGAGTTACTTAAGTTTTCAATAAAATGTGGGCATTTGGGGAGGCAGGAAAAAACTCCTCAAATAAGCCCTGCGGCTTTGCTAAGCTCTTTAACAGTGCCTTCAGAAACCTTTATACCATTATATTCTATAAGGTTTTCTGCTTCTTTCCCTGTGAAAATATCTATATCTTCCGAAGGGTCGATACAGATAAACCCTGCCAGATCGCAAAGCTTTTTAATGCTCTGTTTAGAAACGCATTTGCCTTCATACTTTACAATATCAGTTGTTACTCCTGTAAAAATATCGGCATCGGCAGGTATGTATTGGCGGAGCATAATAGTTTTTTTATCGTCGTCAGCAAAAATCTCCATAGCGACGGGCGAGTCAATACCGATAGCCTTCCTTAGCTCCATAGGCAGCACTATTCTGCCAAGCTCGTCAATTTTTCTGACAATTCCTGTAGCTTTCATAAAAAATCCCCTTTCAATTAACAAAAATTTTATTTACACCAATATAATACCATTTATGGTAAAAATTGTCAAGAGGTTTTTACAAAAAATATATAATTTTGCTCGCTTTAGCATACCTTATAAATATTGGCTTAATTTGCGGAAGTGATTTAATCGGTACTTCCTTAATATAATTGTGAAAAGGGGGTTAATAACAATGCTTAATTATTTATGGGTAGGTATGATATTTATAGGTATTCTTACAGCTGCATTTACAGGAAGAATGGAATATGTCACAAACGGAGCAATAGACTCTGCCAAAGAGGCGGTAAACACCATAATAATAATGGTAGGTGTTTTGTCTATGTGGACGGGTCTTATGAAAATAGCCGAAAAATCGGGGCTTATAGATTATTTGTCAAACAAGCTTAAGCCCTTTCTTAAATTTCTGTTTCCCGATGTGCCGCCAAACCACAAGGCAATGAAATACATAGCCACAAATGTTATTGCAAACGTGCTGGGCTTGGGCTGGGCAGCCACCCCCGCCGGGCTTATGGCAATGAAGGAGCTTCAGAAGCTAAACCCCGAAAAGGACAGGGCAAGCCGCGCCATGTGTATGTTTATGGTGTTTAATATGTCGTCGCTTCAGCTTGTTTCCGTAAACATAATAGCCTACAGAAGCAGCTTTAACTCCGCAAACCCCTCCGAAATAATAGGACCCGGGCTTTTTGCCACATTAGTTTCCACAGCAGCAGGCATAATTGTTATTAAAATTATAGAAATGAGGCGAGAAAAATGCAGATATTGATTGTCATATCAAATCTTATGCTGCCCCTTGTATTTGTGTTAATACTGTCTTACGGTATTTCAAAGGGGGTAAAGGTCTATGACGCTTTTATAGAGGGAGCAAAGGACGGCATGCGCTGTGCCGTAGATATTATGCCCACACTCATAGGGCTTATGATGGCAGTAGGCATACTTCGGGCTTCCGGCGCCCTTGACATATTCAGCCGTATTATTTCTCCCATAACCGACCTTATACACTATCCCTCAGAGCTTGTGCCTCTGACCCTCATGCGCCTTGTTTCCTCCTCTGCCTCTACAGGCATACTGCTGGACCTTTTCAAGCAGTACGGACCTGACAGCGGCATAGGCAGGCTCGTTTCCGTAATGATGAGCTGCACCGAAACAGTATTTTACACCATGAGCGTATATTTTATGTCGGTAAAAATTACCAAAACCCGCTATACCCTGCCCGGCGCGCTTATAGCAAACTTCGCGGGGGTATTGGCAAGCGTGTTTATCTGTAAAATTATATGGGGGCAAATCCGTTGATCTCGTCTATGATCATGGGTATGCAGCCGACAATGTCCGATGCCATAACGCCCCTTGTGCCATTAAGCTCTGAGGCTCTTTCTCCCGAAAGTCCGTTTATATATGTTCCCAAAACAGCCGCGGTAAAGGTGTCTGCCTTCTGAGCCGCAAGCCCTGCAATAAGCCCTGCAAGAGTGTCGCCGCTGCCGCCCTTTGACATGGCAGCACAGCCTGTTGTATTTATATACACCCTATCATCAGGGGACGTTATAACTGTGGAAGCATCTTTCAGAACCACCACAATGCCATATTCCTTTGCAAAATCAAGGGCTGTTTTTATAGGCTCGGCCTTTATAGAGCTTATGCTTTTGCCTGTAAGACGGCTCATTTCACCTATATGTGGAGTTATAACTATGTCGGCTGATGAATTTTTAAGCACCTCGGGAAAGCCTGCCAGACAGTTAAGCCCGTCGGCATCTATAACAAGAGTGCCCTTTACATTTTCTATAAGGGTCTTAACAAGGGCTTTGGTGCTTTCCGTCACACCTAAGCCCGAGCCTGTAAGTGCGGTTTTTATATCGTCCTTCTTTTCAAGGCTGTTATATGCCTCCACCGTAAGATGACCGTCTTTATTCGGCATTATATTTGTTACGGCTTCGGGCAGATTAAGGTGTATAACATCCGCTGTCTTTTCGGTGCATACGCCTATGGCAAGCCCTGCTCCGCACATATATGCCGCCCTCAGATTGAGAAGCGCTGCCCCTGTCATTTCGTCACAGCCTGAAAAAGCATATACCTTTCCGTATGTGCCCTTGTTTGAAGAGGGTATTCTTTTAGGCAGCATTTCACGAGCCTCATCGTTTGTAAGAGTATTAAGTGAAAGCCCCTCTCCCCTTCTTACGGGAATACCTATGCTGCCTACCAACAGCTTGCCCGTATTAGCTCTTGCGGGATATAACAGCAGCCCGGGCTTAGGACAGTGAAAGGTATAGGTAACATTGGCTTTTACGGCATTTTTATATGCCTCTCCTGTGTCAGAATTAACTCCTGTGGGGCAGTCTACCGACAAAATAAAGCCCTCGGATGTATTTATTGCTCTGCACAGCTCAGAAATATCCTCCCTCATCTCCCCGGAAAGACCCGTGCCTATGATGGCATCTATAATTACATCTGCATTTTCGCAGACATCACTGTAATTTTCTATAAAAGTAACTCCGCATGCCTTTACGCTTTTGTAGTTGGTTATACAGTCGTCAGTTCCCTCTAAAGCATCTGCGCAGGGCACTATACATACTCTGTAGCCCCTTACAAATAGACCTCTTGCTATGGCATAGCCATCACCGCCGTTGTTGCCCTTTCCGCAAAAAACAGCTATCTTGCTTTTTTTGTTGAAGTTTTGTTCAATATATCCCACAACATTCAAAGCCGCATTTTCCATAAGAGTAGTTGAAGAAACATACTGCTTATCAATTCCGTATTTTTCTGCTTCCTTCATTTGTTTGTTTGTAAGTACTATCATATTTCCTCCCTTTCCGCTATGCAATAAGCAACAGCATATTCCTTTTCGTGAGATATGGACACATAAAACTTAAGTTCCGAAAAAACAGCCGCTCCCCCATGGAGCATTACATAGGGCTTTCCCCGCTCATCCCTCAGTATTTCAATATCCTTAAGACCAAAGCCCGAAATGCCCGTTCCCAAAGCCTTGCCGACCGCCTCCTTTGCGGCAAAATTTCCGGCTAAGCTTTCGGCTCTGCCCTTAAAGGCAGCAAGCTCCTTTTCCGTAAAGGCATAATGCAAAAAGCTCTCTTTGGCAGAACTTATTCTGTCTGTTTTTACAATGTCTGTTCCTACGCCATATATCATATTTATCTCCTCCAAGCTCCCAAAGCAACGGCTGTATTTTTATAATATAAAAAAGCCAAAACCTATTAGGTCTTGGCTTATATCGTATAAATGCGGATAACAGGACTTGAACCTGCACCGAGAAAACCCCGATAAGAACCTGAATCTTACGCGTCTGCCAATTCCGCCATATCCGCAAAAAATCTGACAGTTACCTAAGCAACCGTCAGTTATTATATCATAATGGCGCTTAGATGTAAAGTCCCAATTTCAAGTTCTTTCAGTCTGTGCCGGCCTCTTCGCTCTCCTCTGCTGCGCTGTCTTCTTCTGTATTTTCTGCATTTTCTGTAGGAAGATCCTCGACGTCCTCATAATTCTCATAGTCATCAGAGTCCGAATACATATAATCATCTCTCATATATATGAAATAACGGGCAAATGCCAGCTGAGCATAGGGAATTATAACAAACATATATGCAAATGCCGCCGCCACGACCGAAATAAAGGTCAGTGTTCCGACTATAACAACGCCTGCGGTAAGCTCCTGTACCAAAAACAGAAAAAACAGAGCCGTAAATATAAATACAACTATAACGGGTAAAACAGCTATACCCAAAAATGACAGCATGAGAAGTATAAAGCCCGGAACATAATCCTTTGACATTTCCCACGACCTATTTACTGCCTCTTTTATGCCAATATTCGGTTCATCTGCCAAAATATATTTTACAAAAAACAATCTCATTACAAAAACAAATGTAATAAGAATAACTGCTGCCGCAGCAAGGGCATCTATTACGGCATATACTATCATATTCATACCTGCCAAGACCATCAAAAATGTAATGAGAGCCATAAACAGCCCGGGCAGCACTATAATTCCAAATATAAGCCCGACAATATAAGCCGTTTTTAATAATAGGGCAAGTATTATTTTTAAAGGATTTTCCTTAAAATATAACAAAACTGAGCAGACCTTCGGCTCACTGCCTTTTATAATGTTTAAATAAAAGCCTGCCACGCCTACATTAAAAAGCATAAACAAAAACCACAGAACAAAGGAAATGATCGCAAATGTTATGTTTAAAAATATAACAAGCATAATTGTGCCGCTTTCAATAGCTTTACCGCTCATAAGGGCATTGTGCATATAGTATGCGGGCAGCTTTTCTGTTTGTGCAAACAGCCTTAAAAATACACATACTCCAAATACTATAAGCTGAACAAGCATTATGCTTTTTAAATTAGCTCTGTATGCCTGCCATGCCTCTTTCTTTATACTATCAAATGACACAAAAATCATCCCCTTTGGTTGGCTTTTTTATTCTATCTCGGCAATATCCTCAATATCGCTTTTGTTTTCTTCTGTATTTTCTATAATCAATGCCTCTTTCCCGTCACCGGTGGGTGTGATGCCCTTATTTACAAGGCTCTCGTAATAACGGGCAAAGGATAAGTAAATGTAAGGATAAAGCACAAAATAATATACTACAAAAAGGGCTATTATCAACATAACGTATAATATCATAATTGCCGCCTTAGCCACACCTGAGCCCACTGCAAATAAAACTATTACCACAATAGGCACAGTAATAATTATGGGAAGCAAAAACCAACCTATAAACGATAAACCAAGCAAAACCAGGCGCAGAACATGACCCTTTGACAAATTCCATGATTTGCCGATCACTCCGCTTGGGCTTTGTGTAGGCTCGTCAGCCAATATATAGTTTGTAAGCGACAGCCTTACACATATAAATATTATTGCCAATACGGCAAGTATTAATATAACTATGCCAATAAAGCCGATTACAATGTATAAAGACCTTGCCAAAGTCAAGAAGAAAAAGCATAAGCCCATAGCCAATACGGTGACTATTGCCACAACAAAATATGCCGCAAAAATTGCCGCTATCTTTAATAAGTATGTCAGTATAATGTTTACAGGGCTCTTATAATAGCCAAATATTTCCGAATGAGTGGGCTTTGATCCTCTTATGTTTTTTAAATAAAAACTCGTTACACCTATTTGCAGGGGCATCATCAGCACGCCTACTATCAGGTTCAGTATCATATTTAAAGTATATAAACTGCCATACATAGACATAAAATCACCGGTGTCTGACATTGTGCCTGACATTATTGCCCGGCTCATAGAGGCAGATGCCATAGGCATAGTCAGTGTATTCAATATCATTGCCACAGCCAGACTTATGCCCGCAAGCACAAGCTGCATAAGCAATACATTTTTATAATTTGCCTTATATGCCTTCCAAGCATCTCTCTTTATTTCTCTAAGCGACATAAAAAATCCCCCTTTTTAATCATTATATCACATCATATCACATTATATCACAATACAAAACAAAATGCAACAAAATAGAGCGCCCCTCAGAAGAAGGGCACTCTGTAAATTATAATTTAACATATACCGCAGATGAAAATGCGGGTAGAGAAACGGTGATATAGCCTCTCGCCACCGTATATTTCATTATAGTGCCCGTATAGCTGTGCAGGTCTGACATAACTATTCTGCTGAAGATGTCGCCGTCAAGAGCGTTTATCTTCCAAACAGGAATATCCACCGTCATCTCGTGGTCGTTGTTGTTAAGAAATACGGCTATGCTCTCGTTTTCATTAAATCTGCCATAGCTTATAACGCCGTAGTTCATATAAAGGTATATAAAAGAGCCTGTTTTTATGCAGTCATATGCCTTATGAATTGTTATGAGCTTTTTATAAAAGCCAAGTATTTCTCTGTCTTCATGTCCCCAAGGGTATGGGCGGCGGTTGTCGGGGTCCGTCCAGCCTGCAAGCCCTGCCTCATCGCCGTAATATATTGTGGGCGCTCCGGGGAAGGTCATCTGAAATGTGATGGCTTCCTTCATAATGCCCTTGTTTGTGCCTATGTCGGCAGCCTCTGAGCCTACGGTGTGAAGTCTGCCCACACGGCGGTTTGTTCTTGTAAGAAAACGGCTGTGGTCATGGTTGGAAAGCTCGTTCATAGCCATGGAAAGTGACTCCCAGCTCATTCTTGACATATGATAGCGCATTGCCTGCTCGAAGCTGACGGCATCGTTGTAAAGCCCGTCATTTCTCTCCTCGCTGTGCTTTTCCATGCCGGTGAGAAACCAGGTAAGCGGCTCCATAAAAGCATCATAGTTCATAATGGTGTCCCACTCTCCGCCCGAAAGCCAGGGCTTTGAGTCGCCGTAGTTTTCCGCAAGTATGATAGCCTCGGGGTTTGCCGCCTTGACCGCATCCCGAAATTCTCTCCAAAAGCTGTGGTTAAACTCGGGGCTTCTGCCAAGATCTGCGGCTACGTCCAAGCGCCAGCCGTCAGCGTTGTATGGAGGTGAAACCCACTTTCTGCCTATATTTATGATATAGTCCTTAAGCTCTTTGGAGTCTTCATAATTGAGCTTGGGGTGGTTGTCATGATTCCACCAGCAGTCATAACAGTCGTTGCCGGGCCAGTTGTTGTCATACCACTGAAAATAGTCGTGATATTTGCTGTCTTCAGCCATATAAGCCCCTTCGGGGTAGCCGTTTTTTGAATAAAAGCCTTCCCTGTCGAGCCACTTGTTAAAAGCGCCGCAGTGGTTAAAAACTCCGTCAAGAATTATCTTTATACCCTTAGAATGGGCTATTTCTATAAGCTTTATCATAAGCTCGTTGCTGGCTTCAAGGTTAAGCTTGTCGGTAGTCCTTCTTACATACATAGAGGCAAACTTGTTGCTCATTGTGGCTTTTGTAAGAGGTGTTCCGCCGTCGTTTATTATTACTCCGAAATGCGGGTCGATATAGTCGTAGTCTTGTATGTCGTACTTATGAGAGCTTGGGGAAACAAAAAGAGGCGTAAAATAAATAGCATCTACTCCCAAGTCCTTAAGGTAGTCCATCTTTTTTATGACCCCCGCAAGGTCGCCGCCGTAAAATCTGCATATATCGTCGGGCTGCACGGGCTCGTTCCAATCCTTCACCTTCTGAGCCACCCTGCCCATATACAGATATTCGTTGTCTACAACGTCGTTTGAGTCGTCCCCGTTGTAAAACCTGTCGGGGAAGATCTGATACATTACGGCTCCCTTAGCCCAGTCGGGCGTTTTAAAATCGGGCACGAGCATAAAGTTATAATCGGGGCTTATATCTTCAAAAACTCCCTTTTTATTATAAAAATAGGTCTTATGCTCTCTTTCTAACTTGAAGTAATAATTAGAGGTATTTTTTATAAAAAAATGTCCCTCATAATAGTCGAAGTTGTTGACCGTACAGCTTTTGTACATAAGGTTCTGCTTATCGTCTACAATAACATAGCAGTAGTCCACATTATCCTTCCATGTTCTCAGCGTTACCTGTACAACATAGCCTATATCAAGTATTTTATTCATTTGTAAAAAGCCCGCCGTTTCGTCAGAAAATACGGCGTCCGGATTAAAGTCGCTGTATAGAGGATATATTTCTGCCATAAAAACCTCCGAACCAAAAATTTATATATACGGACATTTATTATATCATTTTTTTACTATAAAATCAAGTGTTCCATAAGCAAATTTTTTTCTTATCAACATAATTCTCCAATTTTTTTATAATAAAGTCTATACACTCGTCCTCTCCCCTGCCATAACGGCAGGCTCCGTCCACAGTTTCATAGGGGTAGCTAAGAAGCCTGGACAGAGGATAGTTCCTCCGCATATTTTTAAGACATGCCGGGGCAACTCTAAAGCCCCCAAGCCCTATATCAAGCACTTTTTCAGGGTCTATTTCCCTAAAACAGCGGTCTATAAACCTGCCGTAAACCTCTTCAAAGTTATCATACACCAACACCGGGTCGAAAGAAAGCCTTAAAGGAAAGCCCATTTCCACTACACTTGCCCCTGCTTTAAGCCTTGCAAAAAGGCTTGGCGCTCTGCCCTCGTAAAGCCCTGCCGTTTCTTCGGGAGAAAGTGTGATGGCTATTATAAAGTTGGGAATGGGTGCAAAGCCCTTTAAAAATGACAGGTCGGCACACTTTGTTCTTAGCTCCACCTTTATATTTCTGTGATTTTTGGCAAAGTCATACCAAAGGGCACAAAAACCGAAAATATCTTCGACTGCCCCAAGATCCGTGTCATATGACACACATAAAAAGCAGCTCTCATCTCCTGCCTTTTCTTCTACTTCTTTTAAATAGTCATCTGTGTTTACAAATACTGTCATATATGCTGAGGGATATAAACCCCTGAGATAACAATATTCGCAGTCATACAGACAGTTTAACACAAAGGAGGTGTAATAAAAATTTTCCTCCCCAAAGCTCTGGCAAAAGGGCGCACCCTTATATACAAGCTCTCCCGTGTTTTTGGCTATTATCAATGAATTTATGCTCTTTTGCATGGCATAAGCCTGATTTTTTCTGTTAAAAATGTCTTTATAATGGTTTATTTCGATTATTTTTGCTCCCTCAAAGCGTTTTAATAAAGAGAGGGTCATTTTGTTTTGTTTTACGTCTTTCTCTACATATATGTGAGAAAAGGGCTTATAATACCAAATTTCTGATTTTTTCAACAAGCTCCCCCTCCTCACGCTTTAAAGAGGAGGTCGGACAGTCTTTAAGCAGCCTTAAAGCGTCCCCTCCTCCCAGCTTATAGTATTTTAAAAGATTTTTCACCTTAAGTGTGTTTGAATGGGTAAGCCCCAGCCGCTCTATCTCCTTGATCTCAGCCTCAGAAAAGCTAAATTCAGCCTCCGCCCCTTCAGAATATACTCTTTCCGAAAACTCCGCAATGTCCTTCCAATATTTATTTACAAGCTCCGCAACAAACTCTGCCGTAACGCCCTTATGCTCTCCCACATCTGAAGATATCTTAAAAAAGAACATTTTATGGGCATAAAAATGCGCCGATGCTGCGACATATAGCCCATAGCCCTCCATATCCCCAAGGGTGCCCTCGGGTATTTCGCTTTTGGGTCTTACATAAGAAATAAGGGGCATTTCTTCTCGTCCCGAATTATATATCATATCGGGATAAACATCACGTCCCGAAGAAAAGTCGGTTATTTTGTTGCAGACATACAGCTCCCCTACTCTTCCGCCGCCGCAGCAGCCCACATTTACAAATACATCATTTTTTGACGGCAAAAATCTGCCAAGAGCATAGCTTAAGCTCACGGCAGAGTCTATTGTCCCCGTTCCGGTAATTATTAATATAAAATCGTCGTTTTTAAATATCTGAAGCTTGTTTTCATCTGCCCTTTTAAGCCCAAGCCCCTTTATAAAGGGCTTAGCTTCGGGGTATAGGGCTGTGGCAATATATATCATATCTTCTTCCTTTACATTTTAAAGCGCTGCCTGCCCCTGAGTCGGGCAGGCAGCATAGTCATTTGTCACACGTCAAAAAGCTTATATATCTTGTATATTATAATTGCCGATTCTGCTCTTGTAGTATAGCTTGTGGGGTTTATCCTGCCCTTGCTTCCGCTTACTATATTTATAAGAACCAGATTGGCAACACTCTGTTTGGCATAATTTGCTATTTTGCCATAGTCTGAAAATGCGTTAAGAGTTTTCAGGTCTGCATTGGCAAGGTTCGCCTTAAGGGCAAGGGCTTTTTCCGTCATTACCATCATATCTTGTCTTGTGATATAGCCCTCGGGGTCAAAGCGGTTGTTACCCGTTCCGCTTACAATACCCATAGACTTACCAAGAGCAACGGCATCGGCGTAATATTTGCCGCTTGCTACATCAGAGAAGTTGTCGCTTGTTGTGCCCTGAAGACCTAACACCTTTACAAGCATAAGCAGGAAGTCTGCCCGCCTTACATTGTTGGCAGGGGCAAATTTGCCGTGGCCTACGCCGCTGACTATGCCAAGGCTCACAAGCTTATTTACAGGCTCCTTAGCCCAGTTGTAAAAGGCTGTCATATCGCTGAATTTAATAGGAGCGGCAGTAGTGGTTTCCCCAGCCGGCTCATTAACAACAGGCGCCGCTGTGGGAGCCTCTGTAGGAGCTTCTGTAACTATAGGAGCAGGAGCTTCTGTGGGCTTCTCCTGTTGTGATGTGTTTCCCGTTACCTCAGTAGGCTTTCCTCCGTAATATGAGGTGAGAAATGCTTTCATAGGCGTATTTAATGCCACAAGACCGTAACGGAAGTGTATTTCACCTGTAATTTTGCCTATCTGCCTGTTAAGATTAAGCTGTCTTTCAACCTCGGCTGTTCCGTTCCATACACTTGTGGCAGCAGCCCCCGACGAGCGGTAGGTAGCCATGCCTATGTAGAGTTTGGTATTGCAGCCCTTAAGCTGATCTGCCCACCAATTTGCCAAAACCTGATAGTCGGCAACGCCGTAGCCTATGTTCCAGTAAATTTGGGGAGCTATGTAGTCTATCCATTCATTTTGCGCCCACTTTCTTGTGTCGGCAAAATAGTTAGAGTATGATTCATTTCCCTTTGTGTCAGAGCCTTCTGCCATGGTGGCTTTGTTTGCCCATATGCCCGAAGGCGAAATTCCGAAAATGCAGTCGGGGTCGGCAGCGTGTATCTGCTCCCCAAGCTCCTTTATGAGAAGGTCGGTGTTGTTTCTTCTCCAGGCTTCCACCGATGTAAAGCCCGAGCCATATTTTGCAAATGTCAAACTGTCGTTAAAGCCCGTACCCGGGTAGAAGTAGTCGTCCATATGTATGCCGTCTATGTCATAGTTATTTACTATCTCAACGGCTGCATCAACAAGCAGCTTTCTTACCTCGGGAAGACCCGGGTCGAAATAATATTGATTGTCGGTGTATTTAACTATATAGTCGGGATGGAGCTTTGCAGGGTTTGAGGATGCAAGTGAGTTAAACTCCGTATCCTTAACGTCGTTGTTTTTGGTTATTCTGTAGGGGTTTATCCAGCCGTGCACCTTTATATTCTCACTGTGAGCCTTAGATATCCAATATGTAAGAGGGTCAAAGCCGTTTTCGGGGGCTGTTCCCTGTTTTCCTGTAAGATAAGCGCTCCAGGGGTATATGCTTGATTTATAAAAAGCGTCGGAGCAGGGTCTTATCTGCAAAAATATATTGTTTATACCCATTTCTTTACAGCCTGCAATAATCGAGTCTGCCTCAGACTTAAGAGCAGCCTTGCTTGTGGTGGGAGCTGTGGGATAGTCAAGGTTTAAGACAGTAGACACCCATATACCTCTCATTTCTTCCTCCGCAAAAGCAGGTGTTACATTTATGCTAAGACTTGCCGTCACAAAAGTCAGACACAGCAAAACAGAAACTATTTTTCTTATCAGTCTGTTCATAAAAATCAAACCTTCCTTTCGTAAAACTATATCTCACTATCAATTATATCATAGTTTTATAAATTTTAACACAGTTAATTTGTAAAAATTTGTTTCAATTTTGTTTCAGTTTTGTAACAAGCATGTATAAACACAAAAAAAGTAATTGAAATGCCTACATCATAGTGATATAATAAAATTGTGTAATTATAGAATTATAAGTCCATACATCTTAAAGGAGAGTGATTTTTTTGGACGTACCTCACGCGGAAATATTCCAATATATTCTGCTAATAATATTATTTATGTTGTCATCCTTCTTTTCTTCTTCAGAAACGGCTCTCACATCCTTAAGCATGATAAGGCTTCGCAGCCTTATAGACGAAGGAGCAAAAAATGCAAAGCTTATAGGCAAGCTGCTTGACAACAAGCCAAAAATGCTTTCAGCAATACTTATAGGCAACAACATAGTAAATATACTCGCTACATCTCTTTCTACTTCCATAGCCATAAAGCTTTTCGGAAGCACAGGCGTGGGCATAGCCACAGGTATAATTACCGTCATAATACTTGTTTTCGGCGAAATAACCCCTAAAAACTTAGCAAGTGCCAACCCAGAAAAATTCAGCGCTATGGTAGCAAAGCCCATATATGTCTGTACAATCGTACTTACACCTGTCATATTCATACTCAATATAATTACAGGCTTTATAACAAACGCAGTAACAGGCGGCAACGGTCCTGCTCCGGCAATAACAGAGGCGGAGCTTCTTTCTGCTGTAAACGTAAGCCACGAAGAGGGCGTTATTGAAAATGACGAAAAAGAAATGATAAATAACGTGGTTGACTTCGGCGACTGCGATGCAAGAGATGTAATGATACCAAGAGTCGATATGGTAGCAATACCCGTTGATGCAACTCTTGAGCAGGTAGCTAAAGTATACGAAAAAGAGCAATATACAAGAATGCCCGTGTACGAAAAAACCACCGACAACATAGTCGGCGTACTCTCTGTTAAAGATATATTCTTTATGCCCCACCCCGAAGAGTTCAGCGTGAGAAAGCTCATGAGAGAGCCATATTTCACCTATGAGTCTAAGCCCTCAAAAAGTCTTCTTGAGGTAATGCGTAAGGAGAAGATACCCCTTGCAATAGTGCTTGACGAATATGGCGGAACCTCGGGTATAGTCACCCTTGAAGACCTGCTTGAAGAAATAGTAGGGGATATTTCAGACGAAAACGATGAGCACAGCGAAGAAATTTTAGAAATTTCCAAGGGCGTATACTCAGTTTTGGGAGCGGCTAAAATAGATGATGTAAACGAAGCCTTAGGCTCTGACTTTGACGACGAAGACTTTGACTCCATAGGCGGCTATGTCTCCGGCATTATAGGCAGATTTCCTAAAAGAGGAGAGGTCATTGAGGAAGGCGGATATAAATTCATAATAGAAAAAACCATCAAAAACAGGATAGTTAAGCTCAGAATAGTTGCAACAAAAGATATTGGAGGATAAAAATGTTTTTTGGATCAGACATAGGTATAGACTTGGGCACAGCAACCGTTTTGGTATATGTTAAGGGCTATGGCATAGTTCTTAAAGAGCCTTCGGTAGTTGCCATAGATAAAAACACATCCACCGTGCTGGCAGTAGGTGAAGAGGCAAGGCGTATGCTTGGCAAGACCCCCGGCAACATTGTGGCAATAAGACCCTTAAGGGACGGCGTTATATCAGATTATGACGTAACAGCCAAAATGCTCAAATATTTTATAGAAAAAACCGTAGGACGTCACTTTTTCCTCCGTCCCAGAATAGCTGTCTGCGTACCCAGTCAGGTGACGGGAGTTGAAAAAAGAGCCGTTGAAGATGCCACACGGGAGGTAGGCGCAAGAGAGGTCTATATTATAGAAGAGCCTATTGCGGCAGCCATAGGCGCAGGCATAGATATAAGCAAGGCAAGCGGCAATATGGTAGTCGACATAGGCGGCGGAACCTGCGACGTAGCGGTGATCTCACTTGGGGGCAACGTAGTCAGTGCCTCGCTTAAAATGGCAGGGGATAAGTTTGACGACGCCATTGTAAGATATATGCGTACGGAACATCAGCTCTTAATAGGCGAAAGAACGGCAGAACAAATAAAAATAACCATAGGCACGGTATTCCCCAGAGAGGAAGAGATCTGCATGGACGTAACAGGCAGAGACCTTCTTGCGGGACTTCCTAAGGTAATAACCGTTTCTTCCGACGAAACATTGGAGGCTCTTTCCGAATGTACGGCACAGATAATAGACACTATAAAGGATGTGCTTGAAAAAACTCCCCCTGAGCTTGCCGCAGACATTTCCGACAAGGGCATAATGCTTACAGGCGGCGGAGCAATGATATACGGGCTGGACAAGCTTATAACAAAGGAAACGGGCATACACACATATTACGGTGCAGAAGACCCCGTAAGCTGCGTTGCCCTTGGCACAGGCAAATATATAGAATATCAATCGGAAAACAGAAATAAAAAACGCTGGAGGCTTTGGTAAAATATATGAACAACAAGGTGTATACCACACTTGAATTTAACAAAATAAGAGAGTCCCTTTCTGCCGTATGTGTTTCACCTATGGCAAAGGAAAGGGCGCTGACTCTCGAACCCTCTGCGGACTACAACGAAATAAATATAAACCAGAACGAAACCTCTGAAGCAGTGTCTATGATACTGAAAAAGGGGTCTCTTTCTTTGGGCGGACTCAGAGACCTCAGAGAGCCTTTAAGGCGGGCAGATGCAGGAGGCATACTCTCCCCCAAGGAGCTGCTTAACGTAGCAGACTTACTGCGCACCTGCGAAAGTGTTAAAAACTATGGCAAAAGCGAAAACAAGGGCGAAAGCTTTGACGTGCTTAAGCCCTATTTTGAAGATATAGAAACAGCCCCGGGGCTTGAGAGCGAGATAACAAGAAAAATAATATCGGAGAACGAAATATCAGACCTTGCAAGCAAGGAGCTTTTTGCCGTAAGACAGAGCATAAGAAGCTCTAACGACAAAATAAGGGATGTGCTTAATTCTATAATACATTCTCAATCCTACAGGCATATGCTTCAAAATCCTGTTATCACCATAAGAAATGACCGCTTTTGCGTGCCTGTAAAGCAGGAATATGTATCGTCATTTAAAGGTCTTCTTCACGACCGTTCAGCTACAGGGGCAACGGTATTTATGGAGCCGGCAGCAGTAGTCGAAGCAAACAACAAAATAGCAGAGCTTCGTATAAAGGAAAAGGAAGAAATACAGAAAATACTTTCGGACCTTTCTTTAAAGACCGCAGAAAACAGCGAAATAATTTCCGCATCAACCGCCCTGCTCACACACTTAGACTTTGTGTTTGCAAAGGGCGAGCTTTCTCTTAAAATGAACGCTTCAAGACCTCATTTTAACAAGGAGGGATATATAAACCTGAAAAGAGCAAGACACCCCCTTATAGACCCTCAGAAGGTTGTGCCTATAAATATATGGCTTGGCAAGGAGTTTGACACACTTCTCATAACGGGTCCCAATACGGGGGGTAAGACGGTTTCGCTGAAAACCTTGGGGATATTTTCTCTAATGGGTCAGTCAGGTCTGCACATTCCCGCCTTTGACGGCTCGGAGCTTGGCATATTTACGGAAATTTTTGCAGATATAGGCGATGAGCAGAGTATAGAGCAGTCGCTTAGTACATTCTCCTCACATATGAGCAATATTGTGAATATATTGGATAACGTCACAAGCTCCTGTCTTGTGCTTATAGACGAGCTTGGCGCAGGCACCGACCCCACCGAGGGAGCGGCTCTTGCCGTTGCTATTATAAAATATCTTCACAATATGAAGGTAAGAACAGCCGTGACCACCCACTACAGTGAGTTAAAGCTGTTTGCCATAACCACTGATGGCGTTGAAAATGGCTCCTGCGAGTTTGACATAAATACATTAAGCCCTACCTACAGGCTTATGATAGGCATACCGGGCAAATCAAATGCCTTTGCCATATCAAAAAAGCTGGGGCTTAACGACTATATAATTTCCTCCGCAAGAGATATACTCTCTCACGAGGACATTAAGTTTGAAGACGTTATGTTAGAGCTTGAAACAGGCAGAAAGACTCTTGAGATAGAAAGAGAAAGAGCCGAAGCCTTCAGGCTTGAAGCCGAGAAATACAGAGAAGAGATAAAACAGCAAAACGATAAGCTGAAAGAGCGCAAGGAAAAGCTCATAAGAGATGCCAATGAAGAAGCAAGGCGCATTATATCAGCCGCAAAGGACGAAAGCGATGCTATTATAAAGGATATGCGAAAAATGGCTAAAAATGCAAACTCCTATCAGGAGCTTGAAGAAAAGAGGCGTTCTCTTAAAGAAAGCCTTAATAAAGCCGACAGCATAATGGAAAAGCTCGACCGTAAAAATAAGCCTAAAAAACAACGTCCTAAAGAGCTCAAAATAGGCGACCAAGTATTTATAGACGACTTAGGAACAGAAGGCTCAGTAGTTACAAAGCCTGAGGCAAACGGCGATGTTTATGTTCAGGCAGGCATTATGAAAATAAAGACCAACATAAGCCGCCTGTCACTTGTCGCAGAAAGCAAAACCGAACGCAAGCCCTCTTATGCCTCATACAAAAACTCTCAGGAGATCAAAACATTTTCCGCAGAAACGGATCTCAGGGGGCTTTCGGTTTATGAGGCGTTAGAAAAGCTGGATAAATATATAGATGATGCCATACTGGCAGGCTACAGTCCCATAAATGTTATACATGGCAAGGGAACAGGCGTACTGCGCTCGGCAGTGCACGATTTTCTTAAAAAACATTCAGGAGTGAAGTCTTACAGATTAGGTGAATACGGAGAAGGCGACTCGGGTATTACTGTGGTAGAACTCAGGTAATTTGCCCCACCCAGCCAAACCGCCGCAGGCGGTTTGGCTGGGTGGGGCCGCGGGGCCGGAGCGAGAACCGAGTCGTAAAAGGGCGGCTGACCCCGTAGGGGTCAGCCGCCCTTTTACGACTCGGTTCTCGCTCCGGCGCCAAGCCGCAGGCTGGTCGATATATAATTTTTATTTTTTTGTTATTTAATGTTGCAAAACATTTGGTTATGGGTGTATAATACTATTATATTTTTCATGGGAAGAGGGATATGAATGAAAATATTAGTTACCGGAGGAGCCGGCTTTATAGGCTCGGAAATATGTTATGCTCTTTCAGACTATGGCTGTGAAATAGTCGTGCTTGATTCTGATATATTTGAAGCGGAAAACGAGCTTTCAAACTGCAAGTTTTATTTGGGCGACTGCGCAAATAAAAAGCTGCTGACAAAAATTTTCGAGGAAAACCCCGACATAGAAATAACCATACACTGCGCCGAAAAATCATCGGTGACAATGTCAATAGAACACCCCTATGAGTATTATTCACTTAACATAGTAAAATCTATGGAGCTGTTTAAAAATCTCACAGAGGTTGGCTGTAAAAAAATAATATTTTCATCATCCGCCGGAATATATGACGATCTTCCCGGATATATGGCAACAGAGCTGTCTCCCATGAAGCCCAGAAGCCCATTTACACGCTCTAAATATATGACTGAGCTTATCTTAAGAGATTTCTGCAATGCCTACGACCTTAAATGTATTGTACTCAGATATTTTAATCCCGTAGGGGCCGACCCCAAGGGAAGAACAGGCCCTAAAGGCAACGAAAGCAATGTGCTTAAATATCTCACCGAAATACTCGACGGCAAAAGACAGTCATTTACTATTTCAGGCAACGATTGGATGACAAGAGACAACACCTGCATAAGAGATTATATACACGTATACGACGTTGCTCAGGCAAATGTAAAGGCTGTAGAAAACTTCGATATGGCATTTTCACAGAAAAACAGCCACACCGACCCCAATTTTATAGCCCTTAACATAGGCTCGGGCGTAGATGTGACGGTAAGAGAATTTATATATGCCTTTGAAAATGTCACCGGGGAAAAAATACCTATTGTTTACGGTCCTCGCCGTCCCGGTGATATAGGCGGATCTTACGCCAATATAAATCTTGCAAAAAGAGCCATCCATTGGGAACCAAAGCTCACAGTGGAGGAAGCCATTTTAGATTATATCAAATGGTATGACACTCATAAGAAAAATCTTGATGAACAAAATTAAATATAATATTCTCTGCCCGGCGCCCTCTTATGATAACGCTTTAGCGTTATCATAAGAGGGCGCCGACCCGCGGGGCAAGGCAGCCAAAAGGGGGACAGCGAAGCTGTCCCCCTTTTGGCTGCCTTGCCCCGCGGGTCGGCATAGCGCAGTGGGTATTTGGCAAAGCCAAATACCCACTGCGCTATGCCGAGCAACTATTTAGATTTTATATCGCGGCAGTTGTTTACCTCTATTTTGTCCACTATGGCATATTCGTCAGCAGTGGAATGTGTCACCTTTATTCTTGCTATCTCTGTTACAAAATCCTTTTTAAGCCTGAGCTTTGAACATATCTCATCTATGCTATAGCCTCTGTCAAGACGCTCCATAATGCTTTTGACCGTTCTTGGCAGATTTTTCATTGGTATATTAACTATATTATTATCCTCAAATTCTATTTTTTCAACCCGACATTTTGTATTGTCTATGTGAAGCACTGCCATTGTAATGGGAAGATTAAATCTTCTCCGTCCGCAGCTTCCCGGATTTAAATATAGCTTTCCGGCGCTCACCTCTTCAAAAAACCTATGAGAATGTCCGCAAACAATTATGTCAGCCTCTACATCCTTTGGCAAATCGCTTCTTTTATGCGTTACATAAAACCTTTTTCCCCAAAGCTCAAAGCTTATATGTTCAGGAAGCTCCGTTGACCATTTGTCGTTATTTCCTCTCACAGCAAACAGATCAACACCCGGCTTTATGCTGTCCTTCAATTCATTAAAGGCTTTTTCACAGCAGAAATCGCCTGCATGTATTACAGCATCACAGCTTTTTATTCTTTCTGCGACATCAGGTCTTATTAAATTGTGGGTATCAGATATAACTGCTATTTTCATGCCTTGCCACATCTCCCTATTGCAAGCTGACACGGAACTTCCGTGGAGCCCGCCGCCATCAGCACCCACACAAACCGCCTTCGGCGGTTTGTGTGGGTGCTGATGGCGGCGGGCTCCACGGGCGGGGCAATGCTGCGAGGGGCGGACAGCAAGCTGTCCGCCCCTCGCAGCATTGCCCCGGCAACCCCATATATTGTCGGTCAATATTTATTCTTCAATGCTGTCATATATTTTTTGCAGGTATTCACAGTCGGAGTGATATCTTTCAGGAGTAGAGCACTCAAGAAGCATTGTAATATATGGCTTTTTAAACTTAAGATTTCTGAGGGTGGTCTCATAGTTAAAAAGTCCGTCACCTACATGCTCAAACTTAAGAGTTCCGTCCTCAAGCTTAAAGTCCTTTATGTGCATAACCGAGATCTTATCTCCGTAAAGCTCAAAGGCTCTGTCTATTATTTTGTCTTGGTTTGTATAATTCTTTTCATCAAGAAGATTTATAGGGTCTAAAATGACCTCTACATTGGGAGAGTCGATATCCCTTAAAAATCTAAGCATCATTTCGGGAGAATAAAGAGTGTGCGTTGCTACGCCCTCTACACCTACGATAACGCCAAGCTTTTCCGCAGCATCTACTATCTCTCTCATAGATTTGAGCAAAAGCTGATAACCTGCCTCTGTATATGTAGCAGGGTTGTGCTTAAGCTTGGGGTCAAACCTGCCCGTTTCAGTACCTACCATATCAGCGCCAATAGCCCTTGCATATTTAAGATGCTCTATAAATTTTGCCACCTCTGCCTGTCTTTTAGACTCTATAGGGTTAGTTGGGTTTATGTAACAGCCAAGAACAGCCACATGCACGCCATAAGCATCAAGAGTATTTTTAAGATATCTGCCAAGTCCCGGTGAATACATACCGGGGTCGAATTTAATATCTGTAATAGACTTCTTAAATGCAAGCTGTACTTGATCCACTCCAAGCTCTTTTACTGCCTTGCAAAAATCCTCAAAGCTTCTTTTTGAGCAAAGATCGTGCCCTCTCATACCAAATGACATAAAAATACCTCCTTTATCCTTTGTAATAAGTTTCACGTAAAATACGTGTGCCTTCTCTTGTTCTAAAAATATTTTTCTCAGCCTGTTTTATAGCCTCAATGACAAGACCGTCTTCAAAAGCATTTACAATAAAATCAGCCTCATAAATAATTCTAAGCATTATAGAACAATCTTTAATATAGCTATGATGTTTGCTTATAATAAAGCATACCTCGTCTATAAGCTCCTTGTCACTTGTAAGCTCTGACAAAAGCTGTCTTGCCACAGGCGGACCCTCCTGCTCCTGATATTTTCCGGCGGAGGAATTATACTTTTCAAGAGCCGGCTTTATGCCTATATCGTGTGTCAGCGCAGCCGTTTCTAAAATTTCCATCTGTCGGTCACTTAAGCCCTCGCTTCTGCCTATAAGCTGAGAAAGTCCCCACACCTTTATGAAATGCTGTATCCTTTTGGGGCTGTTTTCATATTCTGTCATTCTGACAAAAACCTTATCCTTAAGCTCCATAGCGCTCCTTATTTGTTTTGATCTATAAATACTATCTCATTAGGCATAACAAGCCCCAACTTTTCTCTTGCCACTTTTTCGTAATATGCATCAGATTTATAATAATCGCCTTCCATAGAAAGCTCTGCGTGCCTGTCTTGTTCATACGCGATCTCTTCTTCTATCTCTGCCTTTTGAGCAACAAGTGAAGAGTTGATTTTTATGGTTTTAAACATAGCAACACAAAAAATCATAAGTATAACAAAAACAGCAGCAACATATAACACCCAAAAGCCGGGCTCTATTTTGGTTTTTTTATTTTCCATGGGAATTTCTCCTTTGCAGCCTCCATCACTTTCTTGACTTTAATTATGCCACATTTGGCTCTTTTTTTCAATAATAATTTGATTAAATTTATGAGTTTTATAAAGGGGCTGAATAATTTTTTCAAGGGAAACATTACCGCCCTTCCTATGCTCATTAATATTTTTGCAAATAATGCGGCGCTTTTTAGCACAAAGCTCATAACAATATCACTAAGAATAATAAAATATAGTGCCATGCCGCCAAAAAAACCAAATATCATATATGCCCTTACCTCTCCGAAATTTATGGTCACAAGAGAGCCAAGCACGAAAAACGATGCTGCCACCCAAAACAAAAAATCTTCTATATAGCAAATAAGGCTTACCTTTATACCAAATCTCAACAGTCTGAATATATCATATATTATGCCAAAGAAAAATCCCAAGACGCCCATAAACAGGAATATAAGCCCCTGCTCATTCATAGATAATATCATTTAAACAGCCTGCCTAAAAATGAGCCTTGCTTAAGACCTTTATCGTCATAGTTTAAGCCGGTTATAGTTCCGTCAACATCAATGTCGCCCTTGTCAAGATCAAGCCTGCCCACATGTAGATTTTCGCCCTTTATAATAAGCGCTCCCCTCTGACATTCGCAGATAATAGTTGTCTCGTCAAAGCTAAGAACATCTAAAACTCCCGTTACCGACAGCTTTTCTCTGTTTTCAAGAATTATAACATTTTTAAGTAACCTGCTTTCGTCTGCCATAGTATATCCCTCCGGAATTGTCTTTTTTATAAGTATATTTAGACAACCCCGCATTTATTACAAGGTTTCCGTGCCGTGCCTTATCGCCTGCAGCGCTTTAGCGTTGCAGGCGATAAGGCACGGCACGGCTTCCACGCTCGCCCCCACGCCTACGCAGTTCGGTCGGCTATACTTTATATTATAGGCTTTTGTACATTCCTGCGGCATCATCTTTTCTGACATTCTCTTCAGTTTTAAGCACTTCTACCTTTGTGGTGTTATTACCGAATTTTATCTCTATTACATCGCCAACCTTTATATCAAGCCCTGCCTTTGCCACTTTTCCGTTTACGGTCACTCTGCCGCTGTCACAGGCCTCATTGGCAACCGTTCTTCTTTTTATTATTCGCGATGTTTTTAAATATTTATCAAGTCTCATAGTTCCTCCGAAAAATAACTTTCACTGCATACTCGGGGTATATAAAAAGGAATGCCTGTAAGACATTCCCCTTTTTTTAATTATTTACCGTTTACAGCATCCTTTAAAGCCTTACCGGCTGAAAATCTTGGTGACTTTGAAGCTGCTATCTGCATAGGTTCTTTTGTCTGAGGATTTCTTCCCTCGTGAGCTGCTCTTTCCTTTACGCTGAAAGTACCAAAGCCTACGAGTCTTACTTCTCCGCCTGCGATAAGCTCAGATGTAACGATATCTTCAAAAGCTCTTACAGCCTTCTCGCTATCCTTCTTGCTAAGCCCTGCCTTTTCTGAAATTGCTGCAACTAATTCTGTTTTATTCATTTTGTTTTCCTCCTAATAATTTATTTTTTTTGTTTTTAATTGTTGTCATTAACTGACCGTTGCAAACTAAATTAAAAACATCTAAACATATTTATAAACTTTTCTGACTCATTTGTCAAGGCAAATTCAGGATTTATTTTAAAAATATTTGAAATTTTAACAACATCCATAAGAATTTTACCAATATTTTCCATATTTTTGTCATTTTCGTCAATATTTGACATTTTAAGCGTTGAAACACATTTTTCAAGATCCTTTGTAATTTTCTCAAAATCAGGCTTTTCTCCTCTGAGTTTGTTGCCTTTTGAAACAAGCTTTTCAGCCCTCATAAGAGCAGGCAATGCCTTGGGTATGCTCTCAAGTGTTTCCAGATCGCTTTTATAACCCTTCTCCTTTTTCTTTAACTCGTCCCAATTATACAACACCTCTTCGGCATCCTTTGCGCTGCCCTGTGCGAATACATGCGGGTGGCGGTATACCATTTTATCCGATACACCCTTTACAACATCATCAAACGTAAATTTGCCTTCCTTCTCTGCAAGCTTAGCATGGAACACTACCTGGAGCAAAACGTCTCCCAGCTCCTCACAGAGCCCCTCATCATTACCCTTGTCTATAGCATCTATTACCTCATAGCTTTCCTCTATGAGATATCTTCTGAGGCTCTCATGAGTCTGAACCCTGTCCCATGGGCAGCCATCCTCAGCAAGCAGCCTGTCCATTATTTTTAAAAATTCATCCACAGCTTATGTACTCCTTTCATTCCCAGCTGAGCCTATGAAGCTTACCCTGCCTTTCAAGCCCCTTAAAGCCGTTTTGCCTCAGCGCCTCATAAACAACTATGGCAACGGAATTAGAAAGATTAAGCGACCTCTCCTCGCCTATCATAGGTATCCTTATACAGTCATTCCTGTGCTTTACAAGTATTTCCTCGGGTATGCCTGCGCTTTCCTTTCCGAAAATTATGTAGGGGTTCTCCCCGTAGCTAACATCAGCATAGGTCTTCTCAGCCTTTGTGGTAGCAAAAAACAGACTTGCGCCCTTGTTTTTGCCCACAAAATCATCAAAGCTGTCGTAATATCTGACATCAAGCCTTGCCCAATAGTCAAGCCCTGCCCGCTTTACAGCCTTGTCATCCACTTCAAAGCCAAGAGGTCTTATAAGATGCAGTGTTGCCCCTATTGCAACGCACGTTCTGCCTATATTCCCCGTGTTTGAAGGTATTTCAGGCTCTAATAAAACAACATTCATAATATTCCCTCGTATGTACGGCGGTATAAAACCGCCAAAATAAATATCAGTCAGTTTCCTTTGAAGAGCTTTTCTGTGAGTTCTTCTGTGAGTTCTTCTGTGAATTCTTGCCGGAATTCTTGCTAATTCCGCCGCCGTCGATCTCGTTTGCAAACTCTAAGTTGCTCTCTGAGTTCTTGTTTGTTCTGTTCTGAGCATCCTTGTTAGTGTTCTTATTCATTTTCGTTACCTCCGAAATATGATAATAATAGTTACGGCAAAGCAAACAAAATTTTATATTTGTTTACTTTACATTTACTATTATTTCACGAAAACAAATAATTATTCGGGAATTTCAAGAGTTATTTTCCCGAGCTTTCCTCCGCGGAATTCATCAAGTAAAATGCTGGCTGTTCTTAGGGTGTCTATCTCCTCACCCTTCTTTAAAAAGCCCCTCTTTTTGCCTATTTTGTCAAGAATTTCATGGTCAGCCTCATCTTCGGCATATTCAATGCCATATCTGTCTGCTATAGCCCTTGGATACTGCTTTCTGAGCTCTCCTATAAGAAGGGAAGCAAGCTCCCTTTTTTCAAGTATCTCATCATTTACAGCTCCCGTAAATGCAAGCCTCAGCCCTACCTGCTTGTCGTCAAACTTTGGCCACAGTATGCCCGGGGTATCTAAAAGCTGTAAGTCCTTTTTTATATTCACCCACTGCTTGCTTCTTGTGACACCGGGCTTGTCGCCTGTTTTGGTGATAGACTTGCCCACAAGGCGGTTTATAAAGGTAGATTTGCCCGAGTTGGGTATGCCTGCTATCATTACTCTTGAAGGCACAAATATTCTTCCTCTGGCTCTGAGTCGTTCCACCTTTTCCTTCATAAGCTCCTTGCAGACCGGGGCTATGTCCTTTACGCCCTTGCCTGTACGGCTGTCGGTACATAAAACCTTAAAGCCCCGGGCCTCAAAATAGCTTATCCACTTTTTTGTCTTTTCGCTGTCGGCAAGATCCGACTTATTGAGTATTATGACACGCTTTTTGTTTGCCGCAAGCCTGTCTATATCCGGGTTTCTCGAAGAAAGAGGTATGCGTGCATCTAAAATTTCCGCTACTATATCTACAAGAGATATATTTTCCTCCATCATTCTTCTTGTTTTTGTCATGTGCCCCGGGTACCATTGTATATCCATATAAAATCAGTCCATTCGTAAAAAAGGACGGGAAAGTAAATTCTCGTCCTTAAAATCAGCAAATTATTTGCTTGTTCTCTTGTTGATATTTTCTTTAACCTTAGCAGCCTTACCTACTCTGTCTCTTAAGTAGTTAAGCTTAGCACGTCTGACAACACCATAACGTACGACTTCAATACGGTCGATACGGGGAGAATGCAGAGGCCATGTTCTTTCAACACCAACGCCTGATGCAAGTCTTCTTACGGTAAATGTTTCCTTTGCGCCGCCGCCCTGTCTTTTAAGAACTGTTCCTTCAAACATCTGAAGTCTTTCTCTGTTACCTTCAACAACCTTAGCATATACTCTTACAGTATCGCCTACGCTGAATTCTGTAACATTGCTCTTTAACTGGGCATCTTCGATTTCCTTAATAATTGTGCTGTTCATAGGGTATTACCCTCCTTTCACCATAGATATTCTTAAAGACCCTATTAAATGAAGCCCTTTGCTTCCGTCCCAGAGGAATATCCGTAATAACCAAACAAAAGCATTATACCACAGACAAACCCCAAGTGCAAGCATTTTTTTCATTTTTTTCAAAATGCTTCAAAATAAAACCTTTGCCGACCAAACTGCGGCTGCGAACGGGGCGGGGCGAGGGGCTTGGGAGCGGACAGAAAAAGCCGAATGGCTTTTTCTGTCCGCTCCCAAGCCCCTCG
>CANRPW010000019.1 GCA_947632615.1 uncultured Clostridia bacterium
GGGACAGAAAAGCGGGGGAGGGTGGGGCAAAATTGCCCCACCCTCCCCCGCTTTTCTGTCCCCTGCCTGCGCCCTCGGCTACCTCCGAAACAGAGTCAGTAAAATTCTTAAATAGTTGCCCCCATTATATCAAATAATGCTTAAAATATCAACCAAAAAAATAGCGATATAAAAATTACCACATATTTTTACAAAAAAATTATAAAAAAAGACTTGATTTTATTTCTATAAAGGAGTAGAATATGCAGTATAAACATACGATAGAGCGTATGACTGTCAAAAGGGACATTGTATATCAATGTCCCTTTTTATATTTTTCGGCAGAATATACACTCATTTAGGGTTTATATATTAAGGAGGTAATGAAAATGACTTATAATGGATTGCCTGAAAAACAGGGACTTTACGATCCGAGGTTTGAGCATGACAACTGCGGTATTGGCTTTATAGTCAATATTGACGGCTCTATATCTCACGACCTTGTCACAAGCGCCATTGAAATTTTGAAAAACCTGAAGCACAGAGGCGGAGCAGGCTCCGACCCGGACTCAGGCGACGGCGCAGGCATCCTTCTTCAGATCCCTCACGGATTTATGAAAAAGGTATGCCAGAACGAGGGCATAACCCTGCCCCCAAAGGGCGACTACGGCGTAGGTATGCTTTTTCTCTCGCCTGATTATGAAACAAGGACACGCAGTCTTAAATTATTAGAGGGCATAATTCTTGAGGAAGGTCAGAAATTCCTGGGAATGAGGGAGGTGCCCTGCTACATCGACTGCATAGGCGTTACAGCGAAGGAAAATATGCCTCGTATAGTACAGGTATTTATCGAAAGAGCGCCCGACGTAAAACCGGGTATCGACTTTGAAAGAAAGCTTTTTATAATTCTTAAAAGAGCAGAAAAGGAAATAAGATATTGCAAGGAAAACAGAGATGGCTATTTCTATTTTTCTTCTCTTTCATCACGCACAATAGTATACAAAGGAATGCTCACTCCCGAACAGGTAGGAAGATTTTATCTCGACCTTATGGATCTTGATATGAAAACATCTATCGCTATGGTCCATTCAAGATTTTCAACAAACACCTTCCCCAGCTGGGAACGCGCTCATCCCAATCGTTTCCTTATGCACAACGGTGAGATAAACACCATCAGAGGAAACGTAAACTGGTCTAAGGCGAGAGAATCTATGTACAAGTCAAAGGTATTTGGCGACGAGCTTAAAAAGGTATTCCCTGCCGTAAACGAAGACGGCTCAGACTCTGCCATGCTTGACAACTACATACAAATGCTCTATCTTTCGGGCTATTCTCTCCCCCAGGCTATTATGACTGTCGTCCCCGAGCCTTGGGAAAACGATCTTTCTATGGATAAGTCTAAAAGAGCATTTTATGAATACAACTCCACAATTATGGAGCCATGGGACGGTCCTGCGGCAATAGGCTTTACAGACGGTAAGGTAGTAGGCGCGACCCTTGACAGAAACGGCTTACGTCCGGCACGCTATTACGTTACCGAGGACGGCATGGTAGTGCTTTCCTCAGAGGTTGGCGTTCTTGAAATACCAAACAAAAAGATAATAAAGAAAGAAAGACTGCAGCCCGGTATGATGCTGCTTATAGACACAGAAAGCAAGCGCATTATAGACGATGCCGAAATAAAGGCAAAAGTAGTTGGCGAAAAGCCCTACACCAAGTGGCTTGAAGACAACTTAACAGAGCTTGAAAGCCTTAAGTCATCCAAAAAAGCGCCTTTCACGGTAACGGAATTTTTCGCTGACCTTCGTGAAAAATACGCCGAAGAGCATCTTGGCGAGGTAAGCACAAGAGCGCTTGAAGAAATTGCAAAACCCTTTGAAGAAAAGAAGAATATATTTAAGGAAAAGCTTCCCCTGCTCACAAGGCAGAAGGCATTTGGCTATACTTGGGAGGATATCGACCTTACATTTAAGGGAATGATGGAAAAAGAGGACGACCCTATCACATCTATGGGCTTTGATGCTCCCCTTGCAGTGCTTTCCGACAGACCTCAGCTTCTCTACAACTATTTCAAGCAGCTTTTCGCACAGGTAACAAACCCGCCTATCGACGCTATCAGAGAGCAGGTCGTAACCAGCTCTTATTGCTATTTTGGCGGCGAAAGCAACTTATTAGAGCCTGACGAAACAAACTGCCGCAGAATAAGAAGCAAAACACCAATACTTACAAATGACGATATAGCAAAGCTAAAGAGCCTTGACACCGACAGCTTTAAGGCTATTACCATACCTATGTTCTACCTTAAAGATGCGGAGAAAAGTCTTTCATCCTCTATGAAGGAAATTTTCGCAGCCTCAGACCTTGCTATAGAAAACGGTTATAATATACTCATACTCTCAGACAAGGGCGTGGAGGAAAACAAGGTTGCCATACCTGCCCTTCTGGCAGTTGCAGGTCTTCATCATCACCTTATTGAAAAGGGAACGCGTATGAAGGTTTCCATAGTATTGGAAACAGGCGAGCCAAGAGAGGTACACCATTTTGCGACTTTGGTTGGCTACGGCGCAAACGGCATAAACCCATATCTTGCTTATGAAACACTTGCAGATATGTATAAGAAAGGCTATATCGACAAAAAGCCTGCTGAGTCCGAAAAGCTCTATCAAAAGATAATTACTAAGAATATTGTCAAAATAATGTCCAAAATGGGTATATCAACCATTCAGTCTTATCAGGGCGCGCAGATATTTGAGGCGCTTGGCATTGGTCAGGAGCTTATTGACAAATACTTCACAGGTACAGTATCGAGAATTGGCGGTATGAGGATAAAGGAGCTTGAAAAGGAAACTACCCTTCGCCACAACAATGCCTTTGACAAAATCACAGGAGACAACGCTCTGGAAGCAGGCGGCGAGTACAAGTGGAAGAACCGCGGCGAATATCATATGTTCAACCCCAAGGCGATATATAAGCTGCAAATGGCGGTAAGAACAGGCGACTACAAGCTCTACAAGGAGTTTGCCGCTATGATGAACGACTATTCACAGCAGCTTTCTACCATCAGAAGCCTTTTGAACATAAGAGAAAACGAAAAGCCTATAAATCTTGACAATGTAGAGCCTGTTGAGTCCATCGTCAAAAGATTTAAGACAGGCGCTATGTCCTACGGTTCAATAAGCCAAGAGGCTCACGAATGTATGGCAATAGCCATGAACCGCCTCAAGGGCAAGTCAAACTCAGGCGAAGGCGGCGAACGCCCGGAAAGATATATCAAAGACCCCAACGGCGATTCAAGATGCTCTGCCATAAAGCAGGTGGCTTCGGGACGTTTTGGCGTTACTATAAATTATTTGCAGAATGCCATTGAAATACAGATAAAAATGGCTCAGGGCGCAAAGCCCGGCGAGGGCGGACACCTTCCCGGAAAGAAGGTATACCCGTGGATAGCTAAGGCAAGACACTCTACCCCCGGCGTATCCCTCATTTCACCGCCCCCACATCATGATATATACTCTATCGAAGACCTTGCACAGCTTATACACGACCTTAAAAATGCCAACAGAAATGCCCGCATTTCTGTAAAGCTCGTTTCGGAGGCAGGCGTTGGCACGGTAGCGGTAGGCGTTGCTAAGGGACTTGCTGACGTTATACTTATCTCAGGTTATGACGGTGGTACAGGCGCAGCGCCCAGAACCTCAGTAAGGCATACAGGTCTTCCCTGGGAGCTTGGCGTAGCCGAGACACATCAGGCTCTGCTTATGAACAATCTTAGAAACAGAGTCACCATAGAAACAGACGGTAAGCTGCTTACAGGACGTGACGTTCTTATCGCCGCTCTTTTAGGCGCAGAGGAATTTGGCTTTGCCACAGGTCCGCTTATTTCAATGGGCTGTGTAATGATGAGAGTCTGCAACTTAGACACCTGCCCCGTTGGCGTAGCTACACAAAACCCCAACCTCAGAGCAAAATTCTGCGGTAAGCCTGAATACGTTGAAAACTTTATGAAGTTCATAGCTCAGGACCTCCGTGAATGGATGGCTAAAATAGGCTGTAAAACAGTAAACGACCTTATAGGTCATGTAGAAAAGCTTGTTCCCAAGCATATAGACCATTGGAAGGCAACAGACGTAGACCTTACAGGTCTTCTCTACCAGCCAAAGATATGCTCTAACGACAATGAAAGATATTGTACTATGAAGCAGGATCACAGGCTTGAAAACTCATTAGACGTAAACGCTCTTGTTCGTCTTTGCGACCCGGCTATAAAGAACGGAAAGAGAATAAACGCATCTCTTAAAATAACTAATATAAACAGAGTTGTAGGAACTATTCTGTCCGGCGAGATAACCAAGGCTTACGGCGCAGAGGGTCTTCCCGATGACACTATAAACCTTACCTTTGAGGGCTCTGCGGGTCAGTCCTTCGGTGCTTTCCAGACACACGGCGTGACTATGAAGCTTGTTGGCGACTCCAACGACTATATAGGCAAGGGTCTTTCGGGCGGAAAGATAATAGTTGTTCCTCCCGAAGACAGCAAGTATGATGCAGCCGACAACGTAATTATAGGAAACGTAGCCTTTTACGGAGCTATTCACGGCGAAGCCTATATAGGCGGTATGGCAGGCGAGCGTTTCTGCGTAAGAAACTCAGGCATAACCGCTGTAGCCGAAGGTGTCGGTCAACACGGCTGCGAGTATATGACAGGGGGCAAGGTCGCTGTTTTAGGCAGATGCGGAAGAAACTTCGCAGCAGGTATGTCAGGCGGCGTTGCTTATGTATATAACTTTGGCGGAGAATTTGAGAAAAACTGCAACAAGGAGCTTGTTCTTTTAGAGGGTATGACCTCTGAAGAAGACAGGGCTGAGCTTAAAAAGATGATAGAGGATCACCTTAAATATACAGGCAGCAAGAGAGCTAAATATCTTCTTGAAAACTGGGATAAGGAAGTTGGCAATTTCGTAAAGGTCATTCCCGAAACCTACAAGGCAGTAGTTGAAGAGATCAAAAAATGTACCTCTGTGGGAATGACAGATGAAGAAGCTAAGATGAAGGCATTTGCCGAGGTGACGGGCACATCTTACATTGAGCCTGAAAGGAGTGTGTCGATAAATGGGTAAACCAACCGGATTTATGGAATATAAAAGAGAGCTGCCTCCCGACAGAACAGAAAAAGAGAGGATAGCTGACTGGGCAGAATTTCACACTCACTTTGACGAGGCTGCCCTCAGAAAGCAGGGCGCAAGATGTATGAACTGCGGCGCCCCCTTCTGCCACACAGGCGACCCCGTTGTAGGCGGCTGTCCCTTGGGAAACCTTATTCCCGAATGGAACGACCTTGTATATCACGGAAAGTTTGAAGAGGCATACAAAAGGCTTTCTCTTACAAGCCCCTTCCCCGAATTTACGGGAAGAGTCTGCCCTGCCCTTTGCGAAGGCAGCTGTACTCTCGGCATGCACGAGCCTGCTGTCACCGTAAAAAATATAGAAGTCCATATTATAGACAAAATGTTTGAAGAAGGCAAGGTATTGCCTCACATACCCGAGGTAAGAACGGGCAAGACTGTTGCTGTGGTAGGCTCAGGTCCTTCGGGGCTTGCCTGCGCCCATATGCTCAACCAATTAGGTCACAGCGTAACGGTGTTCGAGCGTTCCGACAGATGCGGTGGACTGCTTATGTACGGCATACCGAATATGAAGCTGGACAAAAAAATAGTTATGCGCAGGCTTGAAATTCTTGAAAAAGAGGGCATAGTATTTAAAACAAACACGGAAATAGGCAAGGACATCTCAGCCGAAAGGCTTGTGGGCGATTTTGATGCAGTTGTATTCTGCTGCGGCGCTGCTTCTCCAAGAGATCTGAAAATACCCGGAAGAGATCTGAACGGCATATACTTTGCGGTAGACTTTCTTAAGAGAAACACAAAGAGCCTTTTAGACTCGGGTCTTACGGATGATAATTATGTATCCGCCAAAGACAAGGACGTAGTAATTATAGGCGGCGGCGACACGGGCACCGACTGTGTAGGCACATCTATACGTCACGGCTGCAAGAGCGTAACTCAGCTTGAAATTATGCCCGAGCTGACAGTTGAAAGACGTCCGGAAAATCCTTGGCCTCAGTGGCCCAGAATAAAGAAGGTAGACTACGGTCAGGAGGAGTCTGTTTATCTTTACGGAAAAGACCCAAGGACTTACCTCACCACAGCCACCAAGCTTGTAGGCGACTCTTACGGAAACATAAAGGAAGTGCATACATCTAAGGTAGAATGGGTGAATGACGGCGGAAGAATGATACCTAAAAACATTCCCGGCAGCGAAAAGATATTGCCCTGCCGCCTTCTTCTCATAGCCATGGGCTTTACAGGCCCAGAACAGCACATAATAAACGAGCTGGGTCTTAATACGGATGCAAGAAGCAATGTTCTCACCCCTGCGGGAAAATACTCTACCAATGTAAAGGGCGTATTCTCAGCAGGCGATATGCGCCGCGGTCAGTCGCTTGTAGTCTGGGCTATACACGAAGGCAGAGATGCAGCGCTGGATTGCGACAAATATTTAAAGAGCATTTAAGCTCACATAACTTAGGATAATCTCGGCTTTTGCCGGATTATTACGGAAATGCTTAAGCGTTTCCTATATATAATTCATCTCCTTAATATTTTAGCAGAAAGCACGGCTACTCCCAAAGCCGTGCTTTCTCACTTTTATAAACTAAAAAAATATATCGATCTTTACATTTAATAATACTGTTTTGAATACTTGACATAAATATAATTATCTGATAAAATGAATTAGATTAGTGTGGATAAATATATCTGTTGTGAAGTTTTGGGAGGTAAATAAAGTGAGCACATACGAATACGATAATGAAAGCTTAGCTAATATACTTGTAGTAGGTGTTGGCGGCGGCGGCGGAAACGCTATAAACCGTATGATAGAAAACGGCATTGACGGAGTTGAGTTTATTTCTGTAAACACCGACAGAATGGCTCTTGAAGAAAACAAAGCTCCTTCAAAAATAGTTATAGGCGCAAAAACAACAAGAGGCTTAGGCGCAGGCGGACGTCCCGCAGTAGGCTATGATGCCGCTAAGGAATCAAGAGATGAAATAAGCACATATCTCGAAGGCGCAGACATGGTATTTATTACCGCAGGCATGGGCGGCGGCACAGGCACAGGCGCAGCTCCCCTCATTGCCGATATAGCAAAGAGCCAGGGCGCTCTTACTGTAGGCGTTGTAACAAAACCCTTTAATTTTGAAGGCAAAAAAAGAGCTCGTTTTGCGCAGGAAGGCATTAACAGCATAAAAGATGTAGTTGATACTCTTATAGTTATTCCTAATGAAAATCTTTTAAGCGTATCTGACAAAAACACCACTCTTGCAGAGGCATTTCTTATGGCAGACGAGGTTCTTATGCAGGGTGTATCAGGCATTTCAAAACTTATTTCCGATGCAGGAACTATCAATGTTGACTTTGCCGATATCAGGACCATCATGAAGGACAAGGGTATTGCGCACATGGGTATAGGCAGAGGCGAAACGGTAAACGATGCTATGCTTAAGGCTATCAACAGCCCATTGCTCGAAACCTCTATTACAGGCGCTAAATATGTACTTGTAAATGTTACGGGTGACGACAGTCTGGGCATACATGAGGTAGATGATGCTATGATGCCTATACAAGAGGCAGTAGACCCCGAAGCAGAGATAATATTCGGTACATCCTTCGATCAGTCTCTTAACGGCGACGTTATAGTTACTCTTGTAGTAACAGGCCTTTCGGAAGGCAGCGGCAGAAGATTTGAGCCTGCTTCATACGAAGAAGAGTCACAGGTTTCCGCAAAAGAAGAAAGACATACAACTATAGCATCAAGACCTGAGGATACATTCGTAGTATCAGACCCCGAAAGATTTAAAAATTCAGAAATAAATATACCTAACTTCTTAAGAGGCAGAAGACAGTAAAAAGCAAGAGCCGACACTTTGGTCGGCTCATTTTTTTATTTCGTCTATAAGACCTCGCACCTCTTCCTCTTTGGTGTTCCAGTCGGTGCAAAATCTCACGCAGCTGTTATTTTCGTCTATTTCCTTTTCAAATTCGTATGTATATTTTTTAAGCCTTTCAAGCAGGCTGTTTGGCACTATAAAGAATTGCTGATTTGTACAGCTTTCTATATATGAGGGTATGCCAAGGCTGTTAAAGGCTTTTTTTATCATAAGGGCATATTCATTGGCGCGCTTTGCAATTTCAAAATAAAGTCCGTCTTTTAATAGCTCGTAAAACTGCACTCCCAAAAGCCAGCCCTTTGCAAGCATGGCTCCGTTCTGCTTCATATAGCTTCTGAAGTTTTCGTTTATTTCCGGGTTTGTTATTACAACGGCTTCGCCAAAAAGAGCGCCGCATTTTGTACCGCCTATGTAAAATACGTCTGTATATTCGGCAATATCCTTAATGGTTATATCACACTCAGGTGCTGTAAGCCCGTAGGAAAGCCTTGCTCCGTCTATAAATAAATACATATTGTACTTATGGCAAACCTCGCTTATTTCCTTTAATTCTTTTTTGGAATATATTGTGCCGTATTCCGTAGGAAAAGAAATATAAACCATTTTAGGGCAGACTATGTGCTCCTTAATGTCGCTTTTGACATAGGCTTTGGCTTCCTTTTCTATCTGCTCTGCCGTAATTTTGCCATTCTCGCCTTTAACGGTAATTACCTTGTGCCCGCTGTTTTCTATTGCCCCTGTTTCGTGAACGTTTATATGTCCGCTATCCGCTGCAATTACCCCCTGAAAAGGTCGCAGGGCAGCTGCAATTACAGTAAAATTGGTCTGAGTTCCTCCCACGAGAAAATGAACCCCTGCGGACTTATCGCCTATAAGCCCCTTTATAACATCAGCGGCTTTTAAACACCAGTCATCTATACCATAGCCGCCGTAGCTTTCTCCGTTTATTTCCGAGAGCTTTTTTATTATTCTTTCATGAGCGCCGAAGCTGTAATCATTATTAAATCTTATCATTTGTATGCCTCCAAAATATTGTTTGCCCCCTACTTCCAAACCATCAAAGATGGTTTAGAAAGCAGGGAGCCGCGGGGCGGAGAAGGCGAAGGGGCAAGGGACAAAGGGCGGGCACACCCGCCCTTTGTCCCTTGCCCCTTCGCCTTCTCCGCCCCGCGGCTCAGCAAGCCGGTCGGTTTCCCGTTTATATATTACAAACCCCCACATGGCTTTTTACCATATGAGGGTATAATTTTAAGTTTATGACATGGCCTTCTTTATTTTATCCGACAATTTTTCCTTTTTTGGTAGTCCGCCGAATTCTCTTATAAGGTCCTTTTGTGCATTGGTGCAGTTTGTGGGAATTTCCACCTTCACCGTAACTATATGGTCGCCTCTTTTATTTGGCGAGCGCAGGAAGGGCACGCCCCTGCCTCTTAGATAAATTTTATCGTCGGGCTGAACGCCGGGCTTAAGTGTGTATTTAATGTCGCCGTCAAGAGTGGGTATGGTTATTTCGTCACCAAGTATAGCCTGCACAACACTTATTTTTACTTCCGAAAGTATATTTGTTTCGTTTCGTATAAACTTCGGGCTTGGGCGTACGCTTACGGTTATAAGCAGATCGCCGCTGCCGCCGCCGTTAGAGCCTGCGTTTCCAAAGCCTGCTTTTCTTATGGTCTGACCTGTGTTTATTCCCTTAGGAATGGTTATTTCAACAGACTTTGTCTTTCTCAGCTTGCCTACGCCGTTGCAGTCAGGACAGGGACTGTCTACTACGGTTCCCTTTCCGCCGCAGGTATGGCAGGTCGTCTGAGACTGCATCATACCGAGAATTGTCTGCTTTGTAGTGACCTCCATTCCGCTGCCGCCGCAGGTTGGGCAGGTCTTGGGGGCTGTGCCTGCCTTTGCGCCGCTGCCGTGACAGCTTTCGCAGTTTTCAACCACATTAACGGTCACTGTCTTTGTGCAGCCAAATATGGCTTCTTCAAAGTTCAGTATGATGTTCATGTTTATGTCAGAGCCACGCATAGGTCCGTTTCTTCTTGCGCCTCTTCCGCCGCCGAAAACGCTGCCGAATATGTCGCCGAAAATATCGCCCATATCCATATTGAAGCCGCCGCCCATACCGCCTGAAAATCCGCCTGCGCCCATACCGCCCTGCTCGAAGGCTTTATGACCGTATCTGTCATAGGCTGCGCGCTTGTCGGGGTCTGACAGAACTTCATTCGCCTCATTCAGCTCTTTGAATTTAGCCTCGGCATCGGGGTCGTCGGGGTTAAAATCCGGATGGCACTCCTTGGCCTTTTTTCTGTATGCCTTTTTGATCTGGTCTTGGGAGGCGTTTTTATCCACCCCCATGACCTCGTAATAATCTCTTTTTTCTGCCATAACGATCTTTCCTTATTATTGGTCGATTATATCGTCGTTGCCTGCTGCGCCGTTTGCTCCGTCGGCACCGCCCATAGCTCCGGGGTCCATACCTGCTGCCTGAGCCTGCTGATAAAGTCTTGTTGTGAAGTCATTGAGCACTGTCTTTAAGCTCTCTGTAGCCTTCTTGATGGTGTCAACGTCTGTTTCGCTTAAGCTCTCGGGAGCTTTGCCTTCCGAAACTGCCTTAAGATTGCTGATTTCTGCCTCGATTTTTGCCTTATCCTCCTGAGAGATCTTATCTCCAAGGTCCTTAAGTGTCTTTTCTGTCTGGAAGATGATAGCATCAGCCTCGTTCTTAACGTCAACGGCTTCCTTACGCTTCTTATCCTGCTCAGCATACTGCGCAGCTTCCTTAACTGCCTTGTCGATCTCGTCGTCGCTTAAGTTGGTTGAAGATGTAATCGTGATATCCTGCTGCTTGCCTGTGCCAAGGTCTTTTGCCGTTACCTTAACAATGCCGTTTGCATCAATGTCGAAGGTAACCTCGATCTGCGGTACTCCTCTTGGAGCGGCAGGTATACCGTCAAGACGGAACATACCGAGAGACTTATTATCTCTTGCAAGAGGTCTTTCGCCCTGTACTATATTGATGTCAACCGCTGTCTGATTGTCTGAGTAGGTTGAGAATATCTGCTTTTTATTTACGGGTATTGTAGTATTTCTCGGTATGAGTGTTGTAGCAACTCCGCCTGCTGTTTCTATGCCAAGTGTAAGAGGTGTTACGTCAAGAAGAAGTATTGAACCTGCGCCTGCATCTCCTGCCATTGTTCCGCCCTGAATAGCTGCGCCTATAGCAACACATTCATCGGGGTTGATACCCTTGAAAGGCTCTTTGCCTGTTATCTTGGCAACCTCGTCCTGTACGGCAGGTATTCTTGTAGAACCGCCTACAAGAAGTACCTTGTCAAGCTCTGAGGCTGAAAGGTCTGCATCACTTAATGCACGGCGAACAGGCTCTAATGTCTTGTCTACAAGGTCAGCTGTAAGCTCGTTGAATTTTGCTCTTGTAAGAGTAACGTCCATGTGCTTTGGTCCGTCCTGATTCATTGTTATGAACGGAAGGTTGATGTTTGTGGTAACGGCTGATGAAAGCTCCTTCTTTGCCTTTTCTGCTGCTTCCTTAAGGCGCTGCATAGCCATTTTATCTGATGATAAGTCGATACCTTCCTTTGCCTTGAAGTCGGAGATAAGATAGTCAATAATTCTCTGGTCGAAGTCGTCGCCGCCAAGACGGTTGTTGCCTGCTGTTGCTACAACTTCTATTGTTCCGTCGCAGATATCTATAATAGATACGTCGAAAGTTCCGCCGCCAAGGTCATATACCATTATCTTCTGTTCCTTATCGTTGTCAAGGCCGTAAGCAAGAGCGGCCGCTGTAGGCTCGTTTATAATACGCTTAACGTCAAGGCCTGCTATCTTGCCCGCATCCTTTGTAGCCTGTCTTTGTGAGTCTGTGAAGTATGCGGGAACTGTTATAACAGCCTCTGTAACGCTCTCGCCAAGATAGCTTTCTGCATCCTTTTTAAGCTTCTGAAGTATCATTGCGGAAATTTCCTGAGGAGAATACTTCTTGCCGTCATGCTCAAACTTGAAGTCCTCGCCCATGTGGCGCTTGATGGATATTACAGTACCGTCTACATTTGTAACAGCCTGTCTTTTAGCTGTTTCACCTACAAGTCTTTCACCTGTTTTTGCAAAGCCTACTATAGACGGAGTTGTTCTGAAACCCTCGCTGTTAGAGATAACAACAGGCTGTCCGCCTTCCATAACGGCTACGCATGAATTTGTTGTTCCTAAGTCAATTCCTATAATTTTACCCATTTTTGTTTCCTCCTGTATATAATTTTATTACTATGTCAGTTTGCAACGACAACCATAGCGGGACGAATTACCCTGTCGTTTATTTTATAGCCCTTCTGCAAAACCTGAGCCACGGTGTTTTCGCCAAGCTCCTCGTTTTCTGTGTGCATTACGGCATTGTGGAAGTTGGGGTCGAAGGTCTCGCCTTCAGCTTCTATTTCCTTTATGCCCATACCTTCAAAGGCTTCTTTCATTTGGTTGTATATCATTTCAACGCCCTTATAAAAGCCGCCGTCTTTGTCTGCCTCTGAAGAAAGCGCCCTTTCAAAATTATCCATAACGGGCAGCAGACTTTCAGCCGCATAGGCAAGACCCGAAGAATACATTGCCGACTTTTCAGCCGCAGTTCTTTTTCTGAAGTTGTCAAACTCCGCAAGCCTTCTTAAAAGCTTGTCGTTAAGGTCGGCGACTTGCGCTTCAAGCTCCTCCTCACGGGTGGGCTTAACTTCTTCTATAACCTCATCGGCTTCGACCGTTTCAGCCGCTTCCCGGGTTTCTATTTCTTCGTCTTTTATGTCTTCTGTATTGTCGATTATCTTTTCTTCTTCGCTCATCTTAACCTCCCGTTATTTGTTTTATTACTTCGTTCAGACTTTCTATCATACCCCGAAGGACAGACACTGTCTGAGAGTAATTCATTCTTGTAGGACCTATAATGCCTATAAAGCCTATATTATCTCCCATTGTATAGTTTGTTTTTATGATAGACAGATCCTTTAGCTGTGACAGATTGCTTTCGCCGCCAATTATTATCTGAACGGCTCCGTCACCTGCTGAATTGTCTTTTAACAGCTTTTGTAATATGTCCTTTTCTTCCAGAACCTTAAATACATTCTTTGCCTTTTCGATATCCGAAAATTCCGGGTAATCAAGTATATTGTTTACACCGCTGGTATATACCTCAGAGGTCTTGCTGCCCGTCTGAGAAATGGCTGTAAATATTTTGGCAATAAGCTCGCCGTAGGGCTTGAAGCTTTTAAGTATGTTCTCCGCGGCTTCTTTGTTTATCTCCGATCCGTAAAGACCGATGTAATTGTTTACCGCCGCCGTTATGGCGTTAAGTACGTCAAAGTCGGGTATTTTGCCCGCTCTTAATATGGTGTTTTCTACCTTTTTGCTCTCGGTGACGCTTACCATAACAACGCTTCTGTCATCAACGCCTACCAAGGATATTTTCTTAAGCCTGTCGTTTTCCGCCTTTGCCTCGGTGACAACGGTTGCGTAGTTGGTGAGATGGGCAAGTGCCTTTGCCGTCTGCTCCATCAGATAGTCTATGTGGCTTATGTTTGACATAACAAGGTCTTTTAAAAATACGCTCTCCTCTTCGGAAATAGAACTGTGCCCCATTAGCCTGTCTACATAAAGCCTATAGCCCTTGTCTGAGGGAATTCTGCCTGCCGAGGTATGGGGCTGGCAAATAAGCCCCATTTCTTCAAGGTCGCTCATTTCGTTTCTGATGGTGGCTGATGATATGCCCAAGGGATATTTTTTAGAGATCGTCCTCGAGCCTACAGGGTCGCCGGTTTTTATATAATCGGTTATTATAGCCTCCAAAATTTTAATTTTTCTTGAACTCAGATCCATAAAAATCACTTCCTCCGAAAGTCTTAGCCCTTCGATGGTTACTGCGTTGTTAGCACTCTACCCTGTTGAGTGCTATTAACTGTTATAAAAATATCACTTGTTGGCAAAAATGTCAAGTGATATTTAAAAATTTATAATAAAAAATCAGAAAATATTGTGTTGGAAACGTCTATGCCCTTCTCCGTAAGCCACAGCCTTTTTTCATCTCTTTCAATAAGCCCCAGGTCGCTGTATTTTTCTATAACGCCCGGAAAAACCTCATAAATATCCGAGTTAAAAGCTATCCTGAATTCATCAAAGCTTACGCCTTCTGTCATACGAAGCCCCAAAAACATAAACTCCCCTATAATATCCTTAACCCTTAGCTTTTCCTCATAGCTTATTATGTTTTCCCCCATATACTCCTGAAAATCATCGGTGTTTGCAAACCTCACATTATCATAAAGAGAATGAGCGGAAAGCCCAAAGCCAAGATAGTTATACCTTTTCCAATATCCCACATTGTGTCGGCAGCGTTTGCCCGCCTTGGCAAAATTGGATATTTCGTATTTATGATAGCCTGCCGCCTCAAGCATTTCATTTGCTTTTCTATACATTATACGGTCTAAATCTTCATTTGTCTGATAATTTTTATATTTTTTATAAAATGGCGTATTTTCTTCTATAATTAGGCTGTAGGCGGATATATGCTCGGGGGCAAGGCTTATGGCTTTTGCAAGAGTTTTCTCCCAGTCCTCAAGGGTTTGGGTGGGGTATGAAAACATAAGGTCTAAATTTATATTGTCAAAGCCTGCCTCTCTTATAATATGAAAGGCCTCCTCTGCCCTTTCGGCGGTGTGTATTCTTCCCAGCAGCTTCAGGTTTTTATTTTGAAACGCCTGCACGCCCATGCTCACACGGTTTATGCCTGCGCGCTTATATGCCTTTAGCTTTTCGGGGCTTACGCTGTCGGGGTTGGTTTCTATAGATATTTCGCAGTCGTTTGCTAAAATAAAGCTTTCACTCAGGGCTGACATAATTTCTTCTATATATTCTCCCTTTATAAATGAGGGAGTGCCGCCGCCTATAAAAACAGTGTCTGCCTTCTGCCCCTTATACTTAGTCTTTCTTATCTCTCTTACAAGCCTGTTTACATAGCGCCTTACGTCCCCTTCTTCTCTATACGCCGAGTTAAAGTCGCAATAGCCGCACTTTGCCCTGCAAAAGGGAATGTGTATATATATTTCAAGCATAACTACACCGGCTTTCTTATTTTACGGGTTTTACCATTCCTGCATACAGCTTTTTGATGCCCGCCTTAAATTCTATGGTTAAAAGAGGGTCGCCAGAAGCTAAAGAAACCTCTATTACAGTGCCTATGCCATATTTAAGCTGTCTTACCTTATCACCGGGCTTATAGCTTACCTTAGATGGTGTAGAAGCCGATGTCTTTGGCTTAGAGCCTACCACATAGCCCCCGGATACATTTATGGGCTTTGTCACTGCCCTCTCACCGTATACGCGGCGGTCACGTCCGTAGGTTTTGGGCGTAGAATTTTCATAAGAAAGGTCCTTTATATATTTTGTGGGTATTTCCTCCAAAAACCTTGATGGAAGATTGAACACGGGGCTGCCGTGCTGCATACGGCTTTTGGCGCAGGTTATGAAAAGCCTTTCCTCAGCTCTTGTAATGCCTACATATAAAAGACGTCTTTCCTCCTCCAGCTCGTCAGGCTTGCCCCCGAATATAACAAGGGACGAAGGGAAAATGCCGTCCTCAAAGCCTGCAAGAAATACAACGGGAAATTCAAGTCCCTTTGAAGCGTGAAGAGTGAGCAGAGAAACTGCCCCCTCGTCGGAGTTTAGAGCATCAGTGTCGGAAACAAGAGATATTTCATCAAGAAACGCCGCCAAGCTTGGGTCGTCTGGGTTTTGCTCTTCAAAATCCGCCGCCTTGCTTTTAAGCTCGTATATATTCTCTATCCTGTTTTGCGCCACAAGGTCGCCCTCTGCCATAAGCTCGGCAATATAGCCCGTTCTGGTATATATCTCGTCTACAAGGTCGCTTACGGGCACGGTCAGAGAGTCTTCTATCAATTCCTCGGCAAGGTCTCTGAACTCCTTGAGCTTTTTGCTTCTTGTGCCAAATTCGGGATATTTCTCTATGTGTTTTATAACCTCATACGAAGAGGTGTTATTTCTTGCTGCGGTCTGAGATATTCTCTCAATAGTTGCCGCCCCTATTCCCCTTTTGGGCACGTTTATGATCCTCTCCAAATCAACCTGGGAATTGGGATTGTATATAAACTTAAGATATGCCATCATATCCTTGATTTCTGCCGTTTCGTAAAAGGAATGACCTCTTACGACCACATAGGGTATAGATGCTTTTACCATACCTTCTCCCAAAGCTCTTGAAAGGGCATTGTTTCTGTAGAGCACGGCTATGGAATTATAAGAATATCCCTTATTTACAAGGCGCTTTATATTGTCGGCAATAAAAAGAGCTTCATCTCTGTCGCTGTCGGCTCTGTAAAAGGTTATGGGCTCGCCCTCGGGCTTATCCGTCCAAAGTGTTTTGCCCTTTCTGCCTTCGTTGTTTTTAATAACGGCATTTGCCGCATCAAGTATAGACGAGGTAGAGCGGTAGTTCTGCTCAAGCTTTATTACCTTAGCATCAGGATAGTCCTCCTCAAAGCTCAATATATTTTGTATGTTTGCGCCCCTGAAAGCGTAAATGCTCTGGTCGTCGTCGCCTACCACACATAGATTTCTTCTATATGATGCCAGCATATTTACAAACAAATATTGAGCCGTATTGGTGTCCTGATATTCGTCTACCAATATATATTTATATTGGTTCTGATATTTCCTCAGCACCTCAGGATATGCCGTAAAAAGCTCCAAGGTCTTATTTATAAGGTCGCCAAAGTCAAAGGCGTTGTTTCTGAAAAGCTCCTTTTGATAGTCGGCATATATATCGGCTATCATCTCGGCTCTGAAGTTGTCTGCCTTTTCTCTCATTCCCGAGGGAGTAATGCACTCATTTTTAAAGCTGCTTATGTATGAAAGAACAGACCTTGCCTTAAATGTCTTGTCGTCAAGATCGTTTTGTTTAATAATATTCTTAATAAGCCTCTCACAGTCTGAGGTGTCGTATATGGTAAAATTTTTGTTATATCCCAACAGATGTCCGTCACGCCTTAATATTTTAACGCAGGCGCTGTGAAATGTAGACACATTAACATAAGAGCCGCAGAAAACGGCTCTTTCCACTCTTTCTCTCATTTCTCTTGCCGCCTTGTTGGTAAATGTTATGGCAAGAATTTCTCCGGCTGATGCAAGTCTATTTTCAAGAATATAGGCTATTCTGTGGGTAAGCACCCTGGTCTTGCCCGAGCCTGCGCCCGCAATAATAAGAAGAGGCCCTTCGGTATGAAGCACAGCCTCCCTCTGCATAGGGTTTAGCCCCTTTAATATATCACTCATTACGGTAATTCTCCTTTAAGTCACCTAATTTTTCAAAAAGCCTGTCATAGCCCCCTGTGCCATAGCTTAAGGAACGGTTCACTCTGCTTATAGTAGCGGTAGACGAGCCTGTTGAGCGGGCAATTGCGGTGTAGGTCTTATTTTGCTTTAAAAGCACAGCCACCCAGAGCCTTTGAGTTATAGAGTTAAGCTCCTGCACGGTGCAGAGATCCTCCATAAAGGCAGCTATCTCCTCCCTTGTTTCAAGCTTTAACAAACAGTCGTACAAAAAATTTTTATCAAGTTTTATATCATCTTTTTTCATAAAAATTACCTCCGATTATTATTATTTTACCACTTTAGTTTGCGAAAGTAAAGAATAAAAGCCCGAAATTTTATTTTACTCGTGAGGGTTTTCGCATTTTGTAAATTTTTATGAAAAAAATGCTTGATTTTATATATATAGGGTGTTATAATCACTATAGATGAAAATGTAGTAGTTTAAGAGTGGGTCACGCCCACTCTTGTTTTTTTAATAGGAAGGAGACTGAAGTGCAGACAAAAGAAATTATTAAACAAACCGAAGCCTTTGCAAAAGACATAACAGACAAATATGCCTTAGAGCTTGTGGAAGTCGAGTATGTAAAGGAAGGGCAAGACAGGTTCCTTCGTGCTTATATAGACAAGGAAGGCGGCGTGACAATAGACGACTGCGAGAAGGTAAGCCGTGAGCTTGAAGAAATTTTAGACAAAGAAGACTTCATAGACGACGCCTACATTCTTGAAGTAAGCTCTCCCGGGCTTGACAGAGCTCTTAAAAAAGACTACGAATTTACAAAATACAAGGGCAGAACGGTTGACGTAAAGCTCTATAAGCCTATTGACAAGGTGAAGGAGTTTGAAGGGGAGCTTGTAGGGCTTGAAGACGGCAATATAATAATAAACACCGCCGAAGGTCAGCTCTCATTTAAAAGAGAAGACGTTGCCGTATGCCGCTTAAGCGTAATAATTTAAGTTATCCAAACAGGAGGAAAAAACTATCATGGATAAAAAAGAGCTGATAACAGCTTTAAATCTTTTGGAAAAGGAAAAAGGTATTGACAAGGAAATTATATTTGAAGCCATAGAGCTTTCACTGCTCACAGCTTCAAAGAAAAATTTTGGCTCTGCTCAGAATGTAAGAGTAGAGATGAACAGAACAACAGGAGATATAAAGGTAATTGCATCAAAAGAGGTGGTTGAAGAAGTAGAGGACAAAAATCTTCAGATATCACTTGAAGATGCTAAAGAGATCTCCCCTAACTATGAGATAGGCGACAGTGTTGAGTTTGAGATAACTCCCCGAAACTTCGACAGGATCTCCGCTCAGACCGCAAAGCAGGTAGTTGTTCAGAAAATAAGAGAGGCGGAAAGAGAAAAGCTCTACAACGAATATATTGTAAAAGAGAAGGACATCGACACCGCCATAGTTCAGAGATACGAAAAGAAAAACGTAATTGTTTCTCTTGGCAAAATGGAGGCAATGCTGCCCTTAAGAGAGCAGATGCCCGGAGAGGTCTACAATTTCAACGACAGAATAAAGGTATATATACTTGAAGTCAGACAGACTCCAAAAGGACCTCAGATAAACGCATCAAGAACGCACTACGAGCTTGTAAAAAGACTTTTCGAGCTTGAAGTTCCCGAAATTGCAGACGGAACGGTTGAAATTAAGAGCATAGCAAGAGAAGCAGGCTCTCGTACAAAGATGGCGGTTTACTCAAAGCTTCCCGAGGTAGACCCTGTAGGCGCTTGCGTAGGTCAGAGCGGCTCAAGAGTAAATGTAATAGTTGACGAGCTAAAAGGCGAAAAGATAGACATTATCAACTGGAGCGAGGACACAGCCGAATTTATAAAGGCAGCCCTCAACCCTGCAAAGGTAATAGCCGTTGAGATAGGCGAAACAGAGGACGAAAAGTTTGCCAAGGTAGTAGTGGCAGACAATCAGTTAAGCCTTGCCATTGGTAAGGAGGGTCAGAATGTCCGCCTTGCCGCAAGACTTACAGGCAGAAAGATAGACATAAAGAGCGAAACTCAGGCAAAAGCCACAGGCTTTATTGACTTCTCTGATGTTGAGAAGAAGTACACAATGCAGGATCTTGTAGCCGACTTTGACAAGGCTCACGCAGAGGTTTTGGCAGAGATGGAAGACGAAGCCAAAAAGGCAGCGGAAGCAGCAGAAGCAGCCAAAGAAGCCGAAACAGCAGAAGAAGCTGAGGAAGCTTACGAAGCACCGGCTGAGGAAGAAGCTAATGCAGAGGAAACTACGGAAACAGCAGAAGCAGAAGCCGAAGAAGCCGAAGAAGCTGCAGCTGAAAACACAGCCGATGACGACGATGACGACCTTAAAGGGCCAATCAGAGTTAAAGGCGATGTAGGCTTTGACGGCGATAAGGAATTTATTGGCGAATTCAACGAAAAATACAGCGAAGACTATAACGACGAGTATGACAGCTATTATGACGATTGATAAGAGGTGGTTTTGATGCTTAAAAAGCGAAAAATTCCGCTGCGAAAATGCACAGGCTGCCTTGAAATGAAAAACAAAAAGGAGCTTATCAGAATAGTCAGAGATGAAAACGGCGAATTTTCTCTTGACGAAAAGGGCAAAAAGCCCGGCAGAGGCGCTTACATCTGCCCTAATGAGGAATGTCTTAAAAAGGCAGAAAAGTCAAAAGGGCTGGAGCGCTCCTTTAAGTCGGCAGTGCCCGCTGAGGTATATGATAAGCTAAGAGCGGAGCTCAAAGCCTATGAAAAATGACTTTTTTATGCTTTCACTCTCTATGAAGGCAGGCAAGCTTATAACCGGTGAGCAGTCGGTAGAAAACGCCGTTAAAAAAGGCGAAGCATACCTACTCATAATTCCCGGTGACGCATCGGATAATACTAAAAATAAATTTTTGAATAAGGGGAAATACTATAATATTCCTGTTCTTATAATGAGCGACAAACAAACGCTTTCCCACGCCGTAGGCAAAGAAAACCGAACCTCCTTTGCCATAACCGACAAGGGACTTGCAGACAGGATATATGAAATCTTTTCTCCCTCTCTTTAACTTAATATGGAGGTGAAGGGTTTATGAGAATAAGAGAATTGTCTAAAGAACTTGGACTTTCAAATAACGAAATACTCAAAAAGCTGGAAGAATTAGGTGTTGTGGGCAAAAAGCCCGCAAGCGGACTTACTGCCGAAGAAGAAGAGATGCTTCGCGAGCTTATAGCCGAAGAAAATAAGGCGAAAGATTTGCCCAAGGAGGAGCATCCTAAGGAAAAGAAAGAAAAAAAGGCAGATAAGCCAAAAGAGGCTAAGCCCGAAAATAAGCCACAGCAAAGCAAAGCGCCCGAGCAGAAGGCTCAGAACGCACAGCAGTCAGCAGAACCTAAACATAAAAACAAAAAGAAGAATAAAAAGAACAAACAGCAGCCCGCTCCCGCGCCTGCTCCCGCACCCGAGCCGGAGGAAGACGACATTTCTGTAATAGAGCTTCCACCCTCTGTCACTGTAGGCGAGCTTGCCGAGAGAATTGGCAAAAAGCCAACTGAGATCATAATGAAGCTCATGGCGATGGGCGTTATGGCATCTATCAACAACGAAATTGACAGAGATACCTGCGAAAAAATTTGCGAAGACTATGACATAATAGTAGAAGAAGAAGTTGAAAAGGACATAGCTGAAGAAATGTTCAGCCTTGAAGAAGACTCACCCGAAAGCCTTAAGGAGCGTCCTCCCGTAGTTGTAGTTATGGGACACGTAGACCACGGCAAGACATCACTTCTTGACAGCATAAGAAAAACAAAGGTAACGGAAGGCGAAGCAGGCGGCATCACACAGCACATAGGTGCTTACACCGTTTCTATAAACAAAAAGCCTATTACCTTCTTAGATACTCCCGGTCATGAGGCTTTCACAGCCATGCGTATGAGAGGCGCTATGGTAACGGATATTGCCGTACTTGTAGTAGCCGCAGACGACGGCGTTATGCCTCAGACAATAGAGGCTATCAACCACGCCAAGGCAGCAGGGGTTGAAATAATAGTTGCTATAAACAAAATAGATAAGCCCTCTGCCAACCCGGACAGAGTTAAGCAGGAGCTTATAGAGTACGGCCTTGTAGCAGAAGACTGGGGCGGCGACACTATCTGCGTGCCCGTTTCCGCAGTTACTAAAGAGGGCATCGACCAGCTTCTTGAAATGATAACCCTTGTAGCCGAAATGAAGGAGCTTAAAGCCAACCCCGATAAGCTTGCAATAGGTACTATCATAGAGGCAAGACTTGACAAGGGCAGAGGTCCCGTTGCCACGGCGCTTGTAAAGGGCGGCACCCTTCACGTAAGCGACCCAATGGTAGTAGGCAGCACCTACGGCAGAGTAAGAGCCATGGTAGACGACAAGGGCAGACAGATAAAGGAGGCAGGGCCTTCAAAGCCCGTTGAGATATTAGGCCTTAACGACGTTCCTCACGCAGGCGATACATTCTATGTAGCCAAAACCGACAAGCAGGCAAGACAGGTTGCGGAATCTGTTATTGCAAAAGCTAAGATAGATATGCTTAAAGACACTCAGAAGGTATCTCTTGAAGATCTCTTCAGCCAGATACAGTCGGGTAATATGAAGGAGCTGAACATAGTAATAAAGGCAGACGTGCAGGGCTCAGTTGAAGCCGTTAAGGCTTCTCTTGAAAAGCTCTCCAATGACGAAGTAAGAATACGCACCATCCACGGCGGCGTAGGCGCTATCACAGAGTCTGACGTTATGCTGGCTTCGGCTTCAAACGCAATTATAATAGGCTTTAATGTCCGTCCGGAATCTTCAGCTAAAAATGTAGCAGAGGATCAGCAGGTAGACATTCGCCTTTACAGAGTTATCTACAACGCTATTGACGATATAACGGCAGCTATGCAGGGTATGCTCGACCCCGAATTTGAAGAAAGAATATTGGGTCACGCAGAGGTAAGACAGATATTCCATGCCTCGGGCGTAGGCACTATTGCCGGCAGCTATGTAAAAGACGGTAAGATAACAAGAAATTCTAAAGTTCGCCTTTTAAGAGATAATGTAATCGTATACGAAGGCGAGGTTGCAACTCTCCGCCGTTATAAAGACGACGTTAAAGAGGTCGCATCAAATTACGAGTGCGGTATTCTCCTAAATAAATTCAACGATGTTAAAGCAGGAGATATTATAGAAGCATTCATTATGGAAGAGATCAAACAATAAGGTGATTTTATGAAAAAAAACAACCGTATGATCCGTATAAATGACGAGATCAAAAAGGAGGTTTCGGAAATTCTCCGTTCTGAAATAAAAGACCCCCGATCCGCCGCCCTTATGAGCGTGCTTAAGGTGGAAACCACTCAGGATCTTAAATACTGCAAGATCCACGTTAGCATTTTAGGCGACGAAGAAGCCGTAAAAAGCTCTATGGAAGTCCTTAAAGGCGCAAAAGGCTATATAAGAAGCCTTCTCGCCCACAGAATAAACCTCCGCAATACCCCCGAGCTTATATTTATACATGACGATGCTTTGGAATATGGTATACACATTGGAAAAATATTAGACAGTCTTGATATAAAAGAAGAGAGTGACGAAGATGAACCCTCAATTTGATAATTTTTCACAGCAGCTTAAAAGCCATATAGAAGCAAGCAAAACCATTGTCGTCAGCGCCCATATGAACGCTGACGGCGATGCCATAGGCTCTACTCTTGCCGCAGCGTCCTTGATAGAAAAACTTGGAAAAAAGCCCGAGATATTTGTATATTTCAAGGGCGATAAATTCAACTTCATACTTGATAAAAGCCGCCTTTATACAGGGGATAAGGCAGAGCTTAAACCCGACTTATTTATAAGCTTAGACTGCGGAGATATGGACAGGCTCGGAGAGGGAAAGCCCGTTTTTCAAAACGCAAAAACCACCTTCAATATAGACCACCATATTTCAAACGTAGGCTATGCCGACTACAACCTTGTAGTCCCAAGGGCATCATCCACCTGCGAGCTTGTTTATGAGATAGCTTCACGCCTTGTTGAAGTAGATAAATATATGGCAGAATGTATATATACAGGGCTTATAACAGATACCTGCGCCTTCAAGCACTCTCAGACAAGCAAGCGCACAATGGAGATAGCAGGCGAGCTTATGTCAAAGGGTATAGACTTTAGCTTTATACAGGCAAGAGCGCTTCACAGCCACGAAATGACTGCGGCAAAAGCCTTTGCTCAGGCTATTATGAAATCAAAGCTAAGTGACGGCATTTGCTACACCACCCTCACTATTAAAGAAATACGCTCTGTAGGCGCAATATTTGAACAGCTTGACGGCATTGCCGAATATTGCCTCAACACCGACGGCGCAAAGGCAGCGGTATTTCTCTACGAAAGAGGAAACAGCACCGTAAAATGCAGCTTCCGCTCCAACGGCATAAACGTAAATAAGGTGGCTGCAAAATTCGGCGGCGGCGGTCATGTATGCGCCGCAGGCTGCACCATAGAAAAATCGACCCTTGAGGAAGCACTTAACGCCTGCCTTAAGGAGCTTAGGAATGAAATGAATGAATAATATAAACGGCTTTATAAATATATATAAGGAGCAGGACTTTACCTCATCTGATGTGGTAGCCATAGTAAGGGGCATTTTTGGCAGAGCAAAAACAGGCCATACCGGCACACTTGACCCTATGGCAACAGGAGTTTTGCCTATATGTCTTGGCAAAGCCACTAAACTTGCAGACTATGTACAGGCAAAAGAAAAGGTATATAAAGCCTCTCTCACCTTAGGGCTGACCACTGATACAGAGGATATATGGGGAAAAACACTTACAACCTCCCCCGTAAATATATCACAGGAAAAAGTCAACGAGGTCATACTGTCCTTCATAGGCGAACAGGATCAGACTCCCCCTATGTATTCCGCCATAAAGGTAGGCGGCAAAAAGCTCTACGAGCTTGCAAGAGAGGGAAAGACCGTTGAGCGCAAAAGCCGAAAAATACATATATTTGACATATATGATATAAGCTTTAAGGATGAAAAGAATGTAGAATTTACGGTGAAATGCTCCAAAGGCACTTACATCCGCACTCTTTGCAGCAGTATTGGCGAAAAGTTAGGCTGCGGAGGCGTTATGTCGGCTCTTGAAAGGCTGGCTTCAGGCAGCTTTACAAAAGACACTGCCATAACCGTAGATGAGCTGAAAGCCCTTAAAGCAGAAGGCAAGGAGCAAACCGCCCTCATCCCTATAGAAAACGCCCTGACAAGCTATAAAAAATATAAAGCCGTAAGCGAAGCAGACAAAGCCCTTATAAACGGAAATAAAATAAAGCCATCACTTGTAGACGGCGAAAAACCGCCGAAGGACAGCGAATTTTTGCTTTATTCATCCCAAGGGCAGCTCATGGGCATATTTAAAAATAACGAAGGCTTTTTAAAGCCTGTTTGTATGCTGGTGTAAATTATGAAAATAATTGAAAATTTAGACATTAGTATTAAAAATAAAACAGCCGTCACCTTAGGCAATTTTGATGGCTTTCATATAGGGCACAGAAGGCTTGTAGACAAAATAAAAGCCACAGGGCTTGAAACGGTTATATTCACCTTTTCGCCCCACCCTGTCCGTTTTTTTGCTCCCGACAAAAAATTTAAAACAATATATACGGAAGAAGAAAAAAAGCTGACAGCAGGCACACTTGGCGCAGACCTTTATATAAACTGCCCCTTTACGGAAGCTTTTTCAAGACTTTCCCCCGAGGAATTTATAAGGCTTCTCAAAGAAACCACAAACTGCGCATATCTTGCCATAGGCGAAAACTACTCCTTTGGCAAAAATAAGGCTGGCAACGCCGAAACCCTTAGAAAAATAGGCGCAAACTACGGCATAGAAGCAGCAGTTTTAAAAAATGTCTCCTATGACGGAACCCGTGTAAGCTCTACTCACATAAGGGCATTGATCAAAGATGGGCTTATGGAGCAGGCAAATACGCTTCTTGGAGCGCCCTATTTTATAACAGGCAGGGTAGTCCACGGAAAACAAAGGGGCGGCGATATGGGCTTTCCCACGGTAAACACCGAAATAGCCTCAGAAAAGCTCCTGCCCGGAGACGGAGTTTATGCCACAACGACCTACATTAACAGCAGGCCCTACCCTTCCGTTACAAACATAGGCAAAAACCCCACCTTCCACAACACCGCAAGAACCGTTGAAACACACATAACAGACTACAACGGCGACCTGTACGGTGAGAAGCTTAAAATAGATTTCCGCTTTAAAATAAGAAATGAAAAAACCTTCTCAGACAAAACCGAGCTGATAGAGCAAATACGCACCGACATTATCACAGCTCTCATAAGCTAAGTAGGTTTTCCATAAAATTATGGCTTACGCCTGCCGCGACGTTTTTCTTCAATATCGCTTTAGCGATATCGAAGAAAAACGCCACGGCGTGGGGCGGAGGCAAACATCAAAAAGAGCCGCTCCGCGGCTCTTTTTGATGTTTGCCTCCGCCCCACGCCGTGGCTACCCCTTCTTCGATCCCGGTATGAGATGAAAAAATTTTTAGAGAATTTTTTTACAACGCTCTATGCTTAGGCTTTTCGTAATATTGGGCTTGCGCCTGCCGCGACGTTTTCCTTCGACATCGCTTTAGCGATATCGAAGGAAAACGCCACGGCGTGAGGGCGGAGCAAACAGCAAAAAGGGCGCTCCGCTGCCCCTTTTTGCTGTTTGCTCCGCCCTCACGCCGTGGCTAAGCCTGCTTCGATCCTAATTCACTTCTTTATAAGCACCCCACCCTATTTTATTTTGAGAAAGGCATATCACCATAATTTTAGCGATATGCCTTTTTTTGAAATTATTTACATACTCTTAAGGCTTGCAAGCTGTTTTTCTACACTTTCAAGCATTGCCTTATATTTTTCGCCCTTAGCTCTTTCTTCGTTGATTACCTTTTCGGGAGCTTTGGCTACAAAGCCCTGGTTGGAGAGCTTTTTCTCTACTCTTTCAACTTCCTTTTCGAGCTTTTCTTTTTCCTTTGTAAGGCGTGCAATTTCCTTTTCAAGGTCTATAAGCTCTGCAAACGGTATTGAAATAACTCCGCCGGGTATAACTATAGAAACAAAATCCTTGCCCTTATCTTCGGCATTGTCTTCAACTATCACATCAGAAGCTGATGCAAGAGCCGCAAAGAAGACCTTGCCGTTTTCAAATACCTTTCTTACTTCACTATCGGCTGAGCCAACATATACTTCTACCTTCTTTGAAGGAGCAACATTCATTTCCGCTCTGCGGTTTCTTATATTCTTAACGGCTGTTTTTATAAGCTCTATAGCGGCCTCTTCCTTGGTGAAATTATATTCTTCCTTATATTCGGGCCACTTTGATATCATAATAGACTCTTCTTCACTCTGTATAGAGCAGAAAATTTCTTCTGTAATAAACGGCATACAGGGGTGAAGCAGCTTAAGAGCTGTGATAAGCACTGTTTTAAGTGTCCAAAGAGCTGCATTTCTTGTTTTGTCGTCCTCATTATAAAGACGGGGTTTTACCATCTCAATATACCAGTCGCAAAACTCGTCCCAAATAAAGTCATAAGTATTCTGTACGGCAACGCCTAACTCATAAGCTTCAAGATTTTCGGTAACATTTTTAACAAGCGAATTTACCTTAGAAAGTATCCACTTATCACTGTCAGTAAGCTCCAAAAGGTCGCACTTAATGTCCTCCCCTTCCTTGAAGTTCATAAGTATAAATCTTGTTGCATTCCAAAGCTTATTTGAGAAGTTACGGTTTGCCGTTACCTTTTCCTCTCTCCATCTCATATCATTTCCGGGTGCATTACCTGTTATGAGAGTAAGTCTTAATACATCGGCACCAACTTCGTTTATTACTTCAAGAGGATCAACGCCGTTGCCCAATGATTTAGACATCTTTCTTCCCAGATTATCTCTTACAAGACCGTGTATAAGCACCTTTCTGAAAGGTACATCATTCATCTGCTCAAGTCCCGAGAATACCATTCTTATAACCCAGAAGAATATAATATCATAGCCCGTTACGAGTACGCTTGTAGGATAGAAATACTTAAGCTCCTCTGTTTGGTCGGGCCAGCCAAGTGTTGAGAATGGCCAGAGTGCAGATGAAAACCATGTGTCTAAGCTGTCTTCGTCCTGAGTAAGGCTCTTGCAGCCGCACTTTTCGCAGTGGTTGGGCTTTTCTGCGGCTACATTTATATGTCCGCACTGGTCACAGTAATATGCAGGTATTCTGTGTCCCCACCAAAGCTGACGTGAAATACACCAATCTCTTATGTTATCAAGCCAATGGAGATAGGTCTTGCCAAATCTGTCGGGTATAAACTGAAGTCTGCCATCCTTAAGCACGTCAATAGCAGGCTTTGCAAGCTCTTCCATCTTTACGAACCACTGACTCTTTATAAGAGGCTCTATAACGTCGCCGCATCTGTCGTGAGTTCCTACTGCGTGCTTAATATCTTCACAGCCGATATAAAGCCCCATTTCCTCAAGCTCGTCTATAATTGCCTTTCTTGCTTCATATCTGTCCATACCGGCAAACTTGCCGCCGTTTTCGTTTATTGTTCCGTCATCATTTAAAATGTTTATCCTAGGAAGGTCGTGTCTGATACCTACTTCAAAGTCATTGGGGTCGTGGGCAGGAGTTATTTTAACAACGCCCGTACCAAATTCCATATCTACATAAGAGTCTGCTATAATAGGTATTTCTCTGTCAACAAAAGGCACAACGCATACTCCGCCCACAACGTCTGTATATCTGTCATCATCGGGGTTGACTGCTATTGCAGTATCCCCAAGCATTGTTTCGGGACGGGTAGTGGCAAATTCAAGGAATTTGTCCGTGCCCTTTATCGGATATTTGATGTGCCAGAAATGTCCTTCCTTATCCTCGTGTACAACCTCGGCATCAGAAATAGTTGTCTGACATGTGGGACACCAGTTGATAAGCTTTTCGCCCTTATAGATATATCCCTTGTTATAAAGGCGAATGAAGACCTCCACAACAGCCTTTGAAAGACCCTCGTCCATTGTGAAGCGCTCCCTCTCCCAGTCACAGGATGAGCCTAACTTTTTAAGCTGATTTATGATCCTTGAGCCGTATTCCTTCTTCCAAGCCCAAGCTCTTTCCAAAAAGGCTTCTCTGCCTATGTCTTCTTTTGTAAGGCCTTCCTCTGCCATCTGCTTTACTATCTTTACTTCGGTGGAAATACTTGCGTGGTCCGTTCCGGGAACCCAAAGGGCATTATAGCCCTGCATCCTCTTAAAGCGGATTATCATATCCTGCATAGCATTATCAAGGGCGTGACCCATGTGAAGCTGTCCCGTGATGTTTGGCGGGGGTATTACGATTGTAAAAGGCTCTTTTTTGCTGTCAGGCTCTGCGTGAAAATAATTCTTTTCTATCCACTTAGCGTAAAGTCTGTCCTCAACTACCGAGGGGTCATAGTTTTTTTCAAGCTGTTTATACATAGTTTCCTCCTATTATTTTTATGCAGAGAGGGTCGTTTCCCCGTTCTGCTTATTTTTTTCTGTTGTTATAAATATTACCGAAACAATAAGCACCGAACCTATTATGTCGGGCAAATAAAATTTTGTTCCCAGCCACAGTGCCGATATCACCGATGCGGCAACAGGCTCTATGCAGGCAAGCATACTGCTTTTTACTGCGCCTATGTCGCCTACGCCCTGCATATAAAGTGTAAATGCAAGCACTGTACCCACAAAGCAAATTATTATAAAAAATATAAATGAATTAATATCGCATATTGGCATTATACCAAAGCTTTTAGAAAATATAAACAATATAGCTCCGCCAATAAGCATACCCAGTCCCGTAATCTGAATACTGCCGTATTTATCAATTATTTTTGCCGGGGACACATTATATATAAAGCAGCTTAACGCCGCCAGAAGTCCCCATATAAGTGTGGGCAGGGAAAGCACAAGCCCGTCCGTCTTGCCGTGGGTGGCCAAAAGATAAGTGCCTGCCATAGCAAGGGCTATTGCGCATATTTCCTTTATCATAGGCTTTCTCGGTGTCACAATGCAGGTGTATAATATCACAAACACAGGGAACAGATATTCCAAAACCGTTGCCGTGCCTGCATTTGAATATGAAATAGTCATCAAATAAGAAAGCTGACATATCATAAGCCCAAACACGGAGTATATTATAAGCGTAGCTATATCCTTTTTATTTCTTATTATATCATAAAAACCTCTTTTATTTCTTAAAAAAGCATAGGATATCAGAACAACTCCCGCAAGAAGCATTTTTACACTTGTGAGCCACTTTGCATCAAAGCCGTAATTCATAAACAAATACTGTCCGCAGCTGCCCGAAAAGCCCCAAAGAGTGCCGCCTGCCAAAATACACAGAGTCCCCCGTCTTTGTCTGTTTGTCATATGTTCCTCCAAAAAAATAAAGCCTCCGCCGTAAAAGGACGAAGACCGTGGTACCACCTTTATTCCCCGAAGGGCACTTTTTGATATGCCTATACATATCGGTCTATAACGCAGACAAGACGTTTCCGCTTAATAAGCTCCCTAAATAAGGCTTAGCCGTTAGGCGGAAAAACTCCGAAGCTACCTTCATAAATCCCTTGTATAAGAAACCTCTCAGCACGAATTTCGCAGTTTCTCTCTCTTTATACGGTAATTTACTACTCCTCTTCATCAAAGTCTTTTAATATGTTGCAAGCTATAGTTTAGCGTATTATTTAAGATAGTTGTAAAAAGCATCTGCTGCAGCGGCTTCATCATCACCCTCAGCAACGATCTTAAAGGTTTCGCCCTCGTAAACGCCTATGGACATAACGCCCATAATGCTCTTTGCGTTGGCTGTAGCATTATCCTTTACAAGCTTTATAGAGCTTGAGAACTTGCTCGCAAGAGAAACAATATTAGCAACTGTTCTGTCTCCGTCACTTCCTGCGATCTTTACAAGCTTTTCTACCATTTTACTTTTCCTCCCTTAAATTTTCTGCAATTTTAACTATATTTTGCAGTCTGTGATAAACTCCCGATTTACCTACGGGCTTTTCTAAAAGCTTTCCAAGCTCTGCATAGCTTAAGTCAGGGTTTTCAAGCCTGACCTCCGCCGTTTCTTTAAGCTTTGGAGAAAGCCTGTCAAAAAAGCCGCTTTTTATTATGAAAGTGATCGCCTTTTGCTCTCTTACAGAGGCTTCGGCGGTTTTGCCGCTGTTGTAGGTCTCGCAGTTTACCCTTCTGTTTATATTATTTCTTACCTCTTTATAAACCTTTATTTCTTCAAGTTTTAAAAGAGAAAGGTAAGCCTCAATTATTTTTAAAAGATCCGATATTTGCTCGCTGTCTTTTAAATAAACTACAAATTTGTTTTTTCTTTCTATAATTTTAGCCGTCATCCCAAAGCTTGCCAAAAGCCTTTTCAGCCCGTAAGCGTGGGAATAATCGGTATAAAAAAATTCCAGATGATATTTTTTGCCGGGGTCTGTTATAAAGCCATTTATAAGAAAGGCTATCCGCACATAAGCCCCCTTGCAGCAGTCTTTTTTTACCACCTTGGGGTTTATGGGCGACTCGCTGTCAAAGCCCTGAAATACCCCCGTAACCGTAAGCAGCTTAAGCACATTCATAGGCTCTTTTATCTCAACAATGTATGAAGGGCCTTTAAGCTCCTTATATTCACAGTCTATTCCCAAAACAGACTTTAAAAGACTTATTATGCGTTTTATATGTCTTAGGTCTTCGCTGTAGAATACCGCAGAACCTCCCCTTTGCCTTTCGTCAAACACGCAGAGATGGTTTACATACGCCGAAAGCTCCGCTATCATGCAGTGTGATGAAGTTGGAAAGGTATTAAACAGCTCTTCCTTTATTTCCGAAGTAAAAGACATAGCCCTTACCTTTTAGCATCTTTATCTATATCTCTGTGAGATATAAGAACGCTTAGTTCCTTAGCGGAAAGATGATCAAACAGCCTGTTGGCAAAGGTAACGCTTCTGTGCTTTCCGCCTGTACAGCCGAATGATATTACAAGCTGGTTTTTGCCCTCGTTTATATAGTTGGGAATAAGAAATTCCACAAGGTCGTCGAGCTTTTCATCGAATATTTTTGCTTCCTCCGACTTCATAACATAGTCTTTGACTATAGCATCCTTACCCGTAAGATTTCTCATTTCGGGAATATAGAAGGGGTTTGGCAAAAATCTCACGTCAAACACAAGATCCGCCTCAGGGGGTATGCCATATTTAAAGCCGAATGACATAACTGTTATTATAAGCGAGTTAAAATCCTTCTGATTTAAGAAAATTTCGTTTATCTGAGCCTTAAGCCTTCTTGTTAACATTCCCGAGGTGTCTATAATATAGTCGGCTCTGTCTTTGACCTTTTTAAGAAGCTGTCTTTCGTCCTGAATACCCGAAAATATAGTGCCGTTTTTCATAAGCGGGTGCATACGCCTTGTTTCCTTATATCTTTTAATAAGGACTTCATCGTTTGCATCAAGAAAAAGCACCGTAAACTTTACATCCGACTCATATTCACTGTCTATAAACTTAAGTAAGTCGTCAAACATCTTGCCGCCTCTTATGTCTATACCCAGCGCGACCTTCTGCATTTCAGCCGAATTTTTGTCGCATATCTCAACAAAGGTCGGCAAAAGTGCGGGAGGCAAATTATCAACACAGAAAAAGCCTATATCTTCAAGATATTTAAGAGCAAGGCTCTTGCCTGCCCCTGACATACCTGTGACAACTACAAACTCCATCATACCACCTCGCTTTTTCATTATAGTTTATTGCTTTAAATTATTCAAGTCTTAAAGTTACTTGATTTTAGTTGATTTTTAAAGCTTTATATTAGTAAAATTGCTAAATGTCAAAACAAGCTCCATATATTTGCACAATTTTTTTTGACCGCTTAAACAATTTTTGTCTATATCAAACAAAGTCACCTACAAACCTTATTTCAGGCTCTAGCACAACGCCAAACTTATCATAGACAGTCTTTTTAACATATTCTATAAGGTCTTTTACGTCCTTTGCAGTGGCGCCGCCCTTATTTATTATAAAACCGCAGTGCTTTTCCGATACCTGCGCTCCTCCTATAGAATAACCTCTTAAACCGCTGTCTTGTATGAGCTTGCCTGCAAAATAACCTTCGGGACGTTTAAAAGTGCTGCCTGCCGAAGGAAATTCCACGGGCTGCTTTTCATTTCTCTTTGAGCTAAGCTCCTTCATTTTGGAGTATATGCTGTCATAATCCCCTGTCTCAAGCACAAATTCTGCCTCAAGCACTACCATATTTTCCTTCATTATACGGCTGGTGCGATAGCCAAAATCACATTCTTCGCCTTTAAGCCGCAATATTTCGCCGTCCTTAAATACGGTGACGGAACGAATGATATCCTTAAGCTCTCCGCCGTAAGCTCCTGCGTTCATACACACACCACCGCCAACGCTTCCCGGAATTCCGCTTGCAAACTCAAAGCCCGTAAGAGAATTTTTAAGACACATAGAAGCCACCCCTGCAAGAGAAGCGCCGCTCTTAGCGTTGACAACATTTCCTTCGCACAAAACAGCGCCAAAGTCGGAGGAAAGCTTTATAACTCCCCCTCTTATGCCCCCATCGCCAACAAGCAGATTTGAGCCCTTGCCTATTATAATAAAGTCTTCCCCATATTCCTTAAAAATCTGCATACATTTAATTATTTCATCAACAGAAGAAGGCATAACAAGCACATCTGCCGCTCCGCCCACCTTAAAGGTAGTGTGGCGGCTCATAGGCTCGTCTGTAAAAACCCTGTCTCTTGCCACTGATTTTAATGCCATTATAAGCTTTTCCATAAATTCACCCATTTATATTATTCATAATTCTGTCATTCAAAACCTGCGCCGCATTATAACCCATTTTCTTCTGACGTCTGTTTACAGCCGCCGACTCGCAGATTACAGCAGTATTTCTGCCCGGACGGATGGGTATTGTGTGGCAGACAATTTTTGTATCAAGAATTTCTATATATTCCTCATTAAGACCTATTCTGTCATAGACCTTGCCCTTTTCCCAGGGCTCTAACTTTATAACAAGGTCGATAGATGCGCTGTCCATAACCGACTGCACACCGAACATCTGCTTTACATCAATAATGCCTATGCCCCTAACCTCAATAAAATATCTGATAAGCTTAGGGCAGCTGCCTGTAAGGTTATTATGTGTAATTCTCTTTATCTCAACCGCATCGTCAGCCACAAGTCTGTGACCTCTCTTAACAAGCTCCAGGGCAGTTTCGCTTTTGCCTATGCCGCTTTCGCCCATTATCAGAACGCCCTCACCGTAAATATCCACAAGCACTCCGTGTACGGTGGTTCTGGGAGCAAGCCTTACCTTGAGCCAGTTGAGAAGCTCGCCCATAAGCTGAGTTGTTGTGTCTTTTGATACTAACACGGGTATGCCGCTTTCATTGGCAAACTCTATCATTTCCGGAAAGGGCTCTAAGGAGCGGCTCAATATAAAGCAGGGCATTTCCTTATATGAAAACAGCTTTTTAAGTGTCTCTCTTCTGAATTTAGCCTCCAGCTTTGTAAGAAAACTATGCTCAACAAGCCCTATCATCTGAGGTCTTTCTCCGTCAAAATGCTCATAAAAGCCCGCCAGCTGAATTGCCGGTCTGTTTATTTCGGGAGTGGTTATTTTTTTATCGGCTACAAATTCCTGTCCCGAAACGACCTCTAAATTAAATTCCTCTATAAATTCCTGTAAATGAAGTGAATACATCAGACTGCTCCTTTCTTAAAGTCATATATATAAATAATATAATATTTTGGAGATTTTTTCAACAACTATTATAAAAAAACTGCCAACAGGTCATTTCACCCCTCCCCTCTGTCACAGCACAAGCAGGTAAGTTGGTGGGTTTGACAGCGGCGGACGCTTTAGCCTTTTTCAAAAATTAAAAAAATAACAAATTTATATGTTATTATTGAAAAAAAATTGTCAATATGTTATAATGACTTTATGTAATTATAAAATTTAAAGAAAGGGAGAGATAAATTTGAAAAAAAGGCTTATTTCTATATTTTTATCCGCCTGTATGGCAATAACGGCTATAACCTTTATACCCACCGCCATAACAGACGTAAAAGCAGCCGAAGCAATTGCTGCCTTCCCGGGCGCTGAGGGCGGCGGAAAGTTCGCAACAGGCGGCAGAGGCGGCACTGTATATCACGTTACTAACCTTAACGACAGCGGTCCCGGCTCTTTCAGAGATGCGGTGTCCGGCTCCAACAGAATAGTTGTGTTTGACGTAGGCGGCACCATCGAGCTTAAAAGCGATGTTGTTATAAAGTCAAATGTGACCGTAGCAGGTCAGACAGCCCCGGGCGGTCACGGCGTTACACTTAAAAATTATAAGGTGGGTCTTGGCGGCTCCAACATTATACTCCGCTACATAAGCTCACGCCCCGGCGAGAGAGGCACCACACAGGACTACGACGCCCTCGGCGGCTCGGACGGCTCAGGCTCTATTATCGACCACTGCGCCTTTGGCTGGGCTAATGACGAGCAGTGGGGACTTTACTCCAACAACGATATGTACACCACACAGTGGTCCATCATAGGCCCTTCAAACTCATTTTCATACCACAGCAAGGGCATACACGGCTTTGGCATAATGTTTGGTAAATCCAACACTACATGGCACCACAACCTTATAGCCCACAACATTTCAAGAAACTTCAGAGGCAAGGTTGCCGGCACAAACACAGCCGAATTTGTAAACAACGTAATTTACAACTGGGGCTATCAGACAGCCTACGGTACTCTCGGTCACCTCAACTATGTAGGCAACTACCTTAAAAAAGGTGCAAAGACCACCGGCGACAGATATATAAGCATATCCTCAGGCTCAGGCTATGAAAATTTCAGATTTTATATGACAGGCAACAAGCTTGTAGACAAGAACGATAGCCCCGTTATAAAAGAAGGCGAAGAATGGGACAAGGGCATCAACTATGGCTCATCGGGCTATACAAAAGACAGCTTCTATTCGGCTTCTCCTTTCAAGATAACAAACAATTCTCAGGATATAGCCTATGTGAACAAAGCAGAATCAGCGGACGAGGCCTACAACAGCGTAACCTCCTTCGTAGGCCCTGCTATTGACGCTGCATCCAGAACAGAGATCGATGCACAGGTGATAAACGAGACCCTCACAGGTACAGGTTCTCTTACAGGCGGCAGACCGCTTGCACAGGCTAACTCCACTCAGAAGTCTGAGATAGACAAATACGGTATAGCATATACCACATATAATTATCCCACAACAGTCACCAAAGATCAGGCAGGCGAAAAATACACCGACACCGATAGCGACGGTATGCCCGACTGGTGGGAGCTTGAAAGAGGCTTAGACCCCTACAGCAATACAAAGGCCGAAACAAACGGCGACTACTGCGGACAGGGCTATACCAATATAGAATATTATATAAACGACCTTACTATCAACTCCTTCCCGGAAGGCACTGTTACACTTTCTCCCACAGTAGGCGCAGAAGTAACAGTTGACCCCAAGGGCACAGACTCGGATGCCACAGGCGCTGTTGTAAGAACTACCATAGCAAAGGCTATGGCATATCTTGAAGCAAGCGACTCTCAGGGCACAAAGACACTCTACATAAAAGACGGCACATATAACGATGACATAACCGTAAGAATAGACAACGTAACAATAGCTCCCGCAGAAGGCTCTTCTTCCGTAAGCGTACGCGATCTTACGGTAAACGGCAAAAACTTCAACACAGAGTCTATAAGCTATAAGAGCATAACGGAAAACGGCGACTGCGCAACTTTCACAAAATGCCAGAGTCCTTTGGTAAGGCTTGCAAACTCCAGCCGCTCATACTTTACAGGCTGCACCATAAGCGGCGCAGACGGTGTAATAGACAGCCAAAACGCACAGGCAGTATTTGAAGGCTGTACCATCACCTCCACAGGCGTTATTGCAAATATATCAACTCCGAGGGTAGGCGCTTACGGCGTTATGTTTAAAGACAGCAGCCTTACAGGTACAGGCATTGCCAAGTCCGCAGATCCCTTCGTAGACGCCTGCGGTATGGCAGCGGCTTACGGCTGTACACTTGCAATAAGCGGCAGCAGATATTCGGGAACAGGTATGGTATACGTAGAAAGCGGCTGCAGCCCTGCCGATGCTTCCGCCCTTTCGGAAACTGACTTCCTCAACAGACATTACGGCCCATACAACTTTACAAAAGGCTCATACGGCAAATCAGATGATGGCTGGAACCCCGGCGGCTGGGACACACAGACCCCGCAGGAAAGCCTTAAGGCTCTTGCCGACAGCATTAGCCTTCCTTCTGTAGTAACTCAGAACACTGCCGTTACTACCTCCTTTGAAAGCGACCCCAATGTAAAGGTAGTCTGGACAAGCGACAACGCAGACAGATTTTCAGACAACACCATCACCATAGGTGAATACGGCGAAGGCTCGGTAGAGATACATCTTACGGTAACTCTTTCAAAAGCCGGTCTTACAGACGAGGTAAGAACATTTACCGTAACAGTAGGCTCTTCAGCTCTCAACAGCGAAGGCGTAGTAAGCTTTGACGAATTTAACACAGGTGATAAGCCCGATTACTTCGCAGACAGCAATCCTACAGTTGACACCGACACAGTAAAATGCGGAATTGTTGACAACATAGACACTGTTAAATTTGCAGACCACGACAAATTCTTTATGATAGACCAGTCAGCAACAACAGGTGAAAACATCCACAGCTTTGCCTGGAAATTTGCCAAGGATGGCGAAAACGTAAAAGACTCTGTATACGAAGCAAGCTATGACGTTTATATCTCCGACATAGCTACAGACGGCTATTGCGAAGCTTATGTAAGAGGCACAAGCACCATAGGTCAGGCAAGATTTATAGAAACAGGCGGCGACTACTGCATAATGGGCTATCAGAACAAAACCACAAGAAGCGAACTTGTAACCGCAGGCTCTCAGTGGTATACAGTAAAGGTGGTTGTAGACTCTACCAACCTTTCAAACGGAACTCAGCCCAAGGTAAACTACTATCTCTATGACAAAGACGGCGAACTTGTAAGTTCTCTTAAGAACTGCGGAACAGCCACCGACTTCACAGCCGAAACAGCGGCAAACTTTGAAGCCAACAGAATAGAATTCCGCCCCAACAGAAACTATAGCAAGGTTAAATTCTACGTCGATAATTTAAGCTATACAAACCTCACAGACCTTGCCCGGAAGGATGCAGAGGCTATAAGCGAGACCCCTGCCCTTACACTCAGCGGCACAGATAAGCTGCCCGTATACGGCGCTCACATGACCGACATAAGCTGGATAACCGTAGGCGGCGCCGAGGGCTTGGTAAACAGTGACGGAACCATCAACTACAACAAATTCGGAACGGCAACAGTCAAGGTAAAGGCAATCGTAAGCGCAGGTGAAGACCTTAAGGGTCAGGCAGAGTCAGACGTTATCACCTTAAGCCTTACAGGTACGGGCTCAGGAAATGTTGAAGAAGCCGACCCAAGCTTTGCCGACACAGATGACTTCTCAGGCTGGAACACACAGCTTAACCAGAGTGCAGTTGTAGATAAGGCAGATAAAACAGATATTGCAGGCAACTCCACAACCAAGATAAAGTTAAGCGACAAGGCAGTATTCAAGGTTCTTGACGGCTCTGTAGGCACAGGAAAGGTAACATTCACAGCCGACTTCTTAAGAGAAACAGCCTCATCCAATACAGCCGGCAGGTCCTTCAGAATTTATCTTGAAAATGCAGAAACGGCAAATGCAGCAGGCTCAGCTACGGAGGAATTTTCAACAAACAACATTGTTTACCACCTTATGGACGTAGGCGATGAGGTATATTCCGTAATAAGTGATGCCCCGAGTGCAAATACAGCCGTTGACACAGACACAGGCTGTAAGGTAAGCAATGACAAGTGGTACAGAGTGGTAGTAGATGTAGACGTTGATGCCAAAACAGCAACAACAAGCATTTATCTCCACGGCACAGACGGAACCTATGCCCCCAACGGCACATTCGATAATCCTATTTCAACCACCACAACAAACCTCATTACAAAGACACCTCTGCAAATCAAGCAGATAAGACTTGTAAGAACAGCCGCTTCAACGGTATACTTCGACAATGTTTCCCTTGCGGGCAATGAAAATCCACCAACACCACCTACTCCCGGAGATAAAGAGCTCGGTGATGTAAATGGTGATGGAGATATAAATATGGTAGACGTTTTAACTCTTTCAAAACATGTAGCAGGCTATAGGGATATCACATTCTATGAAGCTTACGCTGATATAGACGGAAACGGAAGCATTGGTATGCAGGATGTACTTGCTTTAAGCCGAAAGCTCTCAGGTTATAATAAATTAACTTAAGCTGTATAAAAAATTGATTTTCCCTTAGGGTCATAGATAGGGAAATATATATTAAATCACAAAGCTCCCCATAAATTGGGGAGCTTTTCTATAAATAAAAACGTTGGTTTTTACCCGCTTTTACTGTAAAATAATAAAGCTAAAAATTTTGCACTAAAAAATGCCGGAGGTTATCTCCGGCATTATATTTGGTATATCAGCCCATAGCCTTTGCAACTTCTGCTGCAAAGTCTTCGTTTTTCTTTTCGATGCCCTGACCTGTTTCGTAGCGAACAAAATTCTTTATAGAAACATTGCCGCCCTCAGCCTTAGCTACGCCTTCAAGATACTTGCCAACAGTTACGCTGTCGTCCTTTACGAATTCCTGATCTACAAGGCACATTTCCTTAAATTCCTTATTAAGTCTGCCCTGGATCATCTTTTCGATGATATTGTCGGGCTTAGAAGCGTTCTTAGGATCGCTCTTGGCCTGGTCGATAAGTATAGCCTTTTCCTTTTCGATGAAGTCTGCTGAAATAGCATTTCTGTCAACAAATCTTGGGCTCATTGCTGCAATCTGCATGCAGATGTTCTTACCTGCTTCAACAACGGCATCAGTCTTAACGTCTGATGTGAGTTCAAGCATAACAGCAACCTTGCCGCCGCCATGTATATAGCTTACATAAAGGCTTGAGCCGTCGCTGACCATCTTTTCAAAACGTCTGATGGAAAGGTTTTCGCCGATTGTAGCAACCTGCTCAATGTGAGCTTCCTTAACTGTCTTTGAAGGATCTTCATTCCACTTTTCTTCCAAAAGCTCCTCAACTGTTGTTGCCTTTGAAGCAGCTATCTGCTTAGCAACAGCGAGTACATAATTTCTGAACTTTTCGTTTTTAGCAACGAAGTCTGTCTCTGAGTTTACCTCAACAACAACAGCAACCTTGCCGTCCTCTGAAATGTATGGGAAGCTAAGTCCCTCGGCAGCAATACGTCCTGCCTTCTTTTCAGCGGTAGCAGCGCCCTTCTTACGAAGAATGTCAAAAGCAGCATCCATATCGCCGTTTGCTTCAACAAGCGCTTCCTTACATGCGCTCATACCTGCGCCGGAAAGTCCTCTTAATTCCTTTATCATAGCAGCTGTAACAGCCATTTTACACAACCTCCGTTTATATATAAATTATTCTTCTGTAGTTTCTTCCGCAGCCTCTGCAGCCTCTGTAGGCTCTGAAGCATCGTTTGATACGCCCTGGCGTGATTCGATAACAGCATCAGCCATTCTTGAAGCAATAAGCTTTACGGCACGGATAGCATCATCGTTTCCCGGGATAACATAATCAACCTCTTCAGGGTCGCAGTTTGTATCAACTATAGCAACGATAGGAATATCAAGATTGTGAGCCTCAGCTACTGCAAGGTGCTCTTTTCTTGGGTCTACGATGAAAATAACGTCGGGCACTCTCTTCATTTCCTTAATGCCGCCGATGTTTCTTTCGAGCTTTTCCTTTTCGTGCATAAGCTTAGCAACTTCCTTCTTAGGAAGAGCATCCATTGTTCCGTCCTCGATCATAGTGTCGAGTTCCTTAAGTCTTTTAATTCTTGTCTTTGTAGTGTTGAAGTTTGTAAGAAGTCCGCCGGGCCATCTTTCGTTTACATAGTTCATACCGCAGCGTACAGCCTCTTCTTTAATAGAATCCTGAGCCTGCTTCTTAGTACCTACAAAAAGTAATTCTCCGCCGTCCTTTGTAAGGTCAGCAACTGCGCTGTAAGCATCCTCAACCATCTTCACTGTCTTCTGAAGGTCGATAATGTAGATGCCGTTTCTTTCAGCAAAGATATACTCTGCCATCTTAGGGTTCCAGCGTCTTGTCTGATGACCAAAGTGTACACCGGCTTCAAGAAGCTGTTTCATTGTAATAACACTCATTTTAAAATCCTCCTTTAGTTATTCCCTCCATAACCTCCTACGGCAACCCCTGTAGGGCACTGCGCCGCAAGCCTCAGTTATGTGTGTAATAAGTGTTCGGCTACAAAAGCGCCGTCTATTACTATATCACATATTTTATTAACTTACAAGCCTTTTTTTGAATTTTTTTCAATATTTTATGCTGTTTTTTTGCAAAATAAAACTGCCTTCACATTCATTAAAAGCGAAAGCAGTTTGAGTCGTTATTGATTTACAACAAGAGAGTCGATAGCCTTTGTTACTTCATCAAGAATATTCTGATCATCTACCGAAACCTGACCTGCAATTATATAGCCTGTTGTTTCGTTTGCTTCTGTCTTAGTAACAATATATCCTTTAGAGCTGTCTTCATCAGTATAGCCTATAGAATAATAATTGCTCTTTGTTCCGTCATCGCTAAGATCTCCCTCAAAGTTTAATATCTCATAATCAAGAGATTCTCCGAAAGAAGCTTCAAGCTCTTCCTGAGTTGTTGGGATAGTGTCATAGCTAAGATTTCCCGATTCTGCGCTCAGGTTGTAATAAAGAATAAGAGCATCATTATCTGTGTCATTCTCGCCGCCATCTGCTTTAGGAAGTGAAAAAATATACATACCGCTTGAAGCATCCTCTGTATATACCTCCCACTTATCATTTGGGAGCTCTATAGAAAAGCTTCCGTCGCTTGCAGTATAGTTTTTGCTTCCGCTTCCGCAGCCTGTAAGAGTAGTTACGGCTACAAGTGCTGAAATAAATAACATAAATTTTTTCTTCATTGGTTCTCCTCCTTAAAATAACACCACTCATAATATTTTACTCAAAAAAATATGCTTTGTCAAGGGATTTTCTGCCAAATAAAAAAAGTGTTTAAAAATTTGTTTTTTTAGGGCTTTATATATATGTAATATAACATCACTTATGCGACATCTTATAAATACAGACAGATCGGTTATTGGGTCGCCTTTAGACTGCAAGTAAGAGGCAGTAAAGGGCACACCGGCAGCTGAAGCCGGGTAAATGCCAAGCCCATGATCTACATAATATGAGTCAAACCCCGCAGCCTTTATCTCGGCAGGGTCGGAATTCTGAGAAAGCTGCATAACAATAGAGCCTATCATTTCAAGATGTGCAAGCTCGTTAGCCCCATAAGGTTATCAATGATAATACTAAATCTCCGCCCAAAAACTTACAAGCTATTGACTATATCCTTAACTATGTTAAACCTGCTTCTCATCCCTACTTCCACATATGCTGCCTTTTTATTATCCACAATAACTCTAACAGCCTTTAGGTCTGTACCCGAATAAATAGGTCTGAGCTGCACTCCAAGGTTCAAACGGCTTAGGAAGTGTCCCAGCTCTCTGATCATTTCAGAACGATCTATTTCTGTAAAATCTGCAAATGCTTTCATTTTTTTCCTCCACTATGCTTCCCAAAACTTAAACAGTTCATTTAAAGCTTCATCTACTGTTGGCTTAATCTTTGATGGCCCTACTCCGTCTATTTTTGTTTCACGTTCAATGATTTCATCAATATACGACTGTGCGTTTTTATGCTGCCAAGATAAAGGCTCGTTTCCTTTTGACAAATTTTCCTCAACTGTGTATGTATGTTCTCTGTACTCATATTCAAGTATTACGGTAGTAACTCCATAATAGTTATAGTAATGCTTGCGTATAAATTTAGCTTTCATAACTCATCATCCTTAATAATTCTGTCGCAGTCTTCCATATAACCGAAGTTATGCGCTAATATGTTACAAGCGTAGTTTATAGCTTCAACCTGCTGCCTGTAAAGACTGTTTTCGTCCTTAACTCTGATAAGTAATTCAATTACTTCTCCTATCGTCATTATAATAAGCCTCCTTCCGTCGCCTTTACTATAGGCATATTAATTCCACGCTTTGATGTTTCCCCTCTAAAACAGTCCCCGCAATACTGCCAGATGCAGTTAGGATATTTGCCAGCAACACGCTTGAACGTGTCGTATGTAGCTCTCAACTTGCCTGTGTCAGGGTCTTGTCTATGGGTGTACGGTTCTCCGATCTGCGAGCAACTCATGCTCATACAAGCGGGAGGCAGTAATTCCATAAAGTAATCGACAACCTCCTGATTGACATAATCACCGACTTTGACCTTTTCAAAGCTGAATGTCTCCTGTGTGTAAACCTTTTTTCCGTTATACATCATTTTTACACATCCTCCATTTCTTTCAGCTTCTCGACAACTCTTTCAAGCGCCCATTTCCCGTTAGATGTAAGCTGCCTCTGCCATGCTCCCTGTGAGGGCGCCCACTTAAATCCATTGCTTTTAAGCAGTGTACGGACATCTGCCTCCGGCTTCCCGTTGAATATAATTTGATAGCGCATGGCCTCCGTATTCTCGACCACCTTAAAGGTCTTGTATTCATGCTCGGAGCTGCCTATATCTTTGACTGCCTTTAAGCTCTTGAGACGCTCCTCTACCCTGTGGATATTAGCATTATTGTTCGACAGCTCGTAATCCGGATAGCCTAGCCTTCCGCAATAGTCAGGCGTACGGAGTGCGTGTATATTCTTCTCACTAAATCCCATTTCATAAAGAAGCTCGTCACCTGCTTTGGTATCTTTAAGCCTAACGGCTTTGTTAGCAGCTTTCATAAGTTCCTGTTTTTCTTTAAGATCTTCAAGCTTGTCCTCCAGCTTTTCAATAGCTCTCTCGTCGTTGGACTTTATAATCTCCCTGCAGTACAAAATGTTCTCAATTTTTGTGAGAATACCCTGCACATGTTCGTAAAACTTATGGTTTCTTTCCCATGCGGCTACCTGCTTCTCTTTCTTTCTGACAGGAAAGTTACTGCTACCGCTTATAAGTACTGAGGGGCACATCATTCCTATTCTGCTCTCTTTGTTGTAGTATTCCGCCAATTTCTTGGAATACCTCTCTGCGAGCCTGTATGCCCTTTCTGCCTCCTGTGGCTTTTTCTCTGATACCCTGTCCGCAATGTCGTATGCCTTATCCACAGCGGAGCGGTATTCTGCCGTAGTGCTTCCCTCCGAGTAGTCCCTCATTGACGTCATATCGTGCGCCGACCTTGCGATGCTCTCGTTGATATAGAAATACTTTCTTTCCATCGTTCCACACCTCCTAAATTTCCTCTATGGCAGATTCTGCATCCTCAAGATAACCGAATGCTTCATCAATCATTTCGATATAGCCCTGCATTTCCTCTCCACGCTCCCCGTACTGAAAATTCTCAGGTAGGTTTTCATACGCGTCCTGCTCCTCGTCTTTCTTCACCTCTTCGAGGATATCTTTCGCCTTTCCGATTGCCTCAAAAGCCTGCTCTAACTTCTTTCTGCGCTGTTTATTCATTGCTTCCTCCTTATAAAAATGATGATTATAAAATGCGCTTGGGTATGTATTTATCAAGCGGTCTCACACGTTCCGCCGGAGCTTTACTGTCGGGAGCTGCCTTGCCTTATCGGGTTTCGCATTAAAGCCCGAAAACCTGTTGACCGTCAAAGGGATTTTTAAGGCGTTGTTTCCACATGAACCGCCTCCGGCTTTCGCATTAAAAACCGGCGAAACCTGTCAGCCAATACCAAACGCATTGAGGGCTCACCTGCCTCGTCAGGTGCGGTAGGTAATTTCCGCACGACCCCTTTCGGGGTTTCGGCTTATGCCTTTATAAAATCCAACCTATGGCTATGCTGCTTCTAAATCCTGTTACCGCGACCGTCCAGCGTGTAACCTGCTGCCAAGTCGTTGTAAATTTCTATAATACGGGTCTTGCCTGCATGGATATATACAGTGTTGGGATCCCTTTCATCTGCGTGGTACTTGTCTCTGACCTGGGTACCTGTCCAGTCGTAAGCTCTGCGGTTACTTGTCTCAATTGAGTGGTTGCTTACACGGTAATTAATACCGTTCAGGGTGAAATAGTAGCTGTCGTTTAAAGCACTTGCATGTATACCGTTTTCGCTGCAAAATGCTTCTATCTCGTTCATTTTTTCGGCGAACGCTCTCTTAGCCGATTTTGATGACTTCCAATTTCTTCTATACATCTTTATACCTCCTTATGCGAACATCGGGTCTGATCTGCTCCACCCGAACCATTTAATTGTGCTTTCAATTTCGTCAGAGATTTCAACTCCATTTTCTGCTGTTGAGAGGAAAGCTCCATCGAGCATTATCACGAACGGGGCAGCTCCTCTGATGTTTTGTCCGAACGCTTCAAAGAGGTGCGGGGTTCCGTCGTGCTTTTCGTAGGCGGTCGTTTTGTAAATCCTTTCAATCATCTGTTACTCCTCCTCGCTGGAAGCGCCCAAAAGCGCCTCGATAAGATATTATCTCGGAAAATCCGGACGGTTTACCATTCATCATCCTCGTAGTCATCGTCCTCGTAGTCATCCTCATCTACGTCCTCGTCGCTGTCCCAGTAATCCCACATATCCTCCGTGTTCTGTGTCTCTTTCAGATTCGGGTGCTGCTCAAGGTATTCGAGAATAGCGTCTTCAAGCTCCGCAAGCCCTGTTTCGTAATAGCTGTCGTCCTCCTCTCCCCAGATGGCTCTTATGAACTTGGCTATCCTGTCATCGCACTTTGCGGAGAGATATCTGCCTGCTGCATTGCAAGTCTCTCTCCCGTATCTTACGCCGAGGTGATCTCCGTCGTTGTAATAACGGTAGCCTATTCTCGAAATGGCTCTAATAATCTCTCCTGCAACCGTAGCTGCCTTGCCAGAAGCTGGTACAAGTTCCTTAAAAATAGCGTTTATTTTTACTTCTCTTGCTGTCATATTTCTTTCCTCCTTAATTCCATGTGCCCTATTTGGGGCTACTTATGTTTCCTGTGAAACATTTTCGCCCCGTTTCGTGTCAGTTCTGAGTAAAAAAATTTAGTGTACGAAAAACCTTAAATTATCATTATGAAGCTCGTATGTCATTGCTCCACAATCAAATCTTATGTAATTCCAGTCAGTTGCATTATAGGCTGGTCTGCGGTCTATCTCTCCGACCCTACGGAGTGATCTGTGACGGCTGACCTCAAATCTTGGAATGCTGTGGTATATAACAACCTTTTCTTTTGCAAAACCGTACCAATCATACAGGAGGTCTTTTGCTTCCTCGTCTGTGAGGTATCGTGTATCTCTCTGCTTTACGAGGTGTTCGTAATCTTCCTGCGCTACATTTTCGTTGTCCTCATATGGCTTCCATTCCTGCTCTCTTTCGAGCTGTGCTTCAAGCTGCTCTACCTGCTTCTTATACTTGGAGGCCTGTGTCTCGAAGCTCGCTGCCTCCTTGCTTGCTCTTTCGTATCTCTGCCTCATGCTGCAGGCGAAGTCGTTCTCTATGTTCTCCTCTGCTATCTCAAAGCACCCCTCAAATGCTGTCGCTATGTAGCTGTCTTTTCCGAGGCAGTCCACTATCTTCTTAATCTGCTCCAGTGCCTTGCGCTCCTGCTCTTTAGTTGCCGGAGCGTCCTCTGCTACCAGCTCCACGTTTGTGATTGTGCCAATGCCATGTCTGTAAACCTCTTTGAAGTCCCTCCGTGCCTGCGCCTCTGTCGTTGCTGTAAAGCGGTCAGTACCCGTCGTTCCGTTTTCCCTCTGGAATGTGATTTCGTATATGTTCATTGTCGTACCTCCTTAAATAAATGGTATATTTTCGTCCAGCTTAAAGCCTCTATTGTCGTAAAGCATTTCTTCAACGCTGCCGTAGTGGGAAAGCTTTGCGAGCTGCTCTTGCAGTTTGTAAATCTCATCATACATATTGTCATATGATCCTGCTGGTGCAAATCCGCAACCGAGTTCTGAATCAACCTCTATAAACTCTTCGATTTCTCTGATCTTGCGAACGACCTCTTTCTTTTGTCTTGTCATAGCCATGTCCTCCTTATCGTGTAGCGAGAATTGTGTGAAAGTTATCTTTTTTAAAAAGTTTATCAATATGTTTTTCCATCGACTCCGCAGTGTTGAAGCTCTTGCACTTTGTTACAAGCCTGCCACTCTTATTAAATTCCTGCCATACTACTTCGTACATTATTCTTACCTCCCTATTTTTATTTATTGTCCCACGCTACGATGAAAACGTGGCATTTATTCATTATATCGTAAGCTCCGGAAATGTCTGCCTCGTATCCGTCTTTATTGAGCTGTGAGTAGAAGCGTTTTGCTGCAGTTTCGCTCCAAAAAGATTTTCTATTATCTCTCGGAATAAGTGTCATGGTCTCTTCCTCCTTAATGTCCCGTATCGGGATAATTTTGTTCTGTTCCCTTGAACTAATTATATTATATCCCCTTTATGGGGCATTGTAAAGCATTATTTGAGAAATTCCTAATATTCGGCGTTATGCTGTGTTTTGGGACGATTTTCCGATGTGTTTTTATGCGTTTTGCCTCTGTTTGGGGCTTTTGACGCAAAAAAAAGAAGGCTCAGCCTAAGCTGAGTCCTAAAAAGTTGTTTTTAAAATAACATAAAAAGACAGGGTCTATCGTATAAATAGAACCTGTCTTTTTTGTAAAAAACTTACTGCTTTATAATAACAGGCTTGTCCTTGTAGTCGATCTCCATATTTCCGAGAGCGGTGCATAAGTCTCTTAAACCAACTATGTTTGTTCCATTTAAGTTAAGCCCCTTTACTGTCTTAATTTCTCCGTCAATCTCAATAGGGATATCTTTCAGCACAAGCTCAAGCCCCGGTGTCTTGGTCTTTTCATCATAAGTGACCCTGAAAAGACCCGTCTTCTCCAAGTCCCTTATATATATGTAATTCCTGCCTTCTTTCAATATCCTGTCCATTTCGATATTCTTTCCGGCACAGTTGAAATCGGTCTTTGTTACCATTTCTCCGTCCTCCTTTTTAGTAAGCATAGCCTTGAAGTCCTGCCACTTACTAAGCCTATCCTTCGTTACGCACCAAGGGTTCGGACAGACCTTTCCCGTAACATGATGGTGCATAATCACATTGTCAATCGGAATGCCATACTCAGCCATAAGCTGCTTAACAAGCTCTGCGGCATTGTTTACCGTCTTATCTGTTAGAAACCAGTCCTT
>CANRPW010000020.1 GCA_947632615.1 uncultured Clostridia bacterium
GCAGGGGCTTCTTTTCAGGGGAGTTTGGCGAGGGCTTTTGGAGGAAACGGCGTTGAGCCCTGCCGAGGGCTATCGGTTTGGGCTTTGGGTCATTGTCCGTGACGTTAAATAAGGGATGGCGGTTTGCTTTTGGGGCTTGCCCTCGGCTTTCAATTATGAAGGCTTGGGGGAGGGGGCTTTGAAGGAGGCAGCCGAAAATTCTGCCAAGGGCGGTAAGCCGTTGGGAGGGTTGGTCATTTATCCCGTGACGGTAAATAATGGGGTGATGTTTAACGGCATTTTGCTTTGGTTATTTTTTAACCCGGCTTTTTATAAAAGTGATGGGTAAGGCTGAAGGCGCCAAAGCGAAAGCTTAAGGAAACGCCGCAAAATCGTCGGTTTTGACGGTTTGCCTAAAGCGCCTGTCAGCCAATATGCCCCAAGCCTTAGTCGGCAGTAAAAAAGGCATATTAGTATGCGAGGCTTTCACAGGTGTCAAGGGTTTTATAAAAAATTGCGGAATTTTGTAAAACAGGATGCAGGAAGGCAGCGCAAAATCGTAAATTCCTTCGGAATGTCAAAAGCGGCTACGCTCACGCCGTGGGGACTTTTCGGAGCAGAGGTAACTTATTGGTTTGGGCGGCTAAGGGCATAAGCCTTTGGCAGCTCTGTAAACTCTCATGATAAAACGAGGGTGAAAAAGCAGCTGAGCGCAGAGGGAAACATAACGGCAGCAATGCCGACGAAAGCCCGTCAACACCCCTCAGACACTCACAAAATCATAAGAAAGGGGATTTTTTATGAAAAAGATATCAAAAATCTTAAGCATTATGCTTATTGCTGTGCTGGCAATCGTTTCGATCAATATGGTTGCAATTCAGGCAGACGAAACCAAATCAACAAAAATTACAATAAATGAATCAGAAAGTGGTCATACATACAATGCTTACAGAATCTTCAGCGGTGATTCAAATGACGAAGGCGATCCAGGAAGCCACACACTTTCAAACATTAAGTATGACGAGAAAATTTATAGTACATCTTCATCAGCATCAGTAGATAAGAGATTAGAATTAATAACAGCTCTTGTAAGTGGACCGGGTAAAGTAACCGACGGAAAAGATTGGAGCTATCCCGGATATTCTACCAGTGTACCGAAAGCTTTATCAAATTTAAAAGGTAAAGAAACAACCGCTACTGCATCGGAAGTAGCTCAGGCAGTTAAAGCAGCAGTTACGCTTGGAGATAATTCGAGAGCAACAACTGCTATTGCTCAGGCATTTGCTTATTTCTTTGAAAGCCAAAAGATTGAAGCTGCAGGAATATGTAGTTATGTGACAGATCATTATGAGATCACAAATCTTAAAGAGGGATATTATGTAATTGTTGATGAAAAAGCATCAGGAACTAAAGATAAGAGTGCTGTTATGCTTGTTGTTACTGATAAGGACACTGCCACAGGTACAGAAATTGATCCCAAGGTCGGCGACTTAACAACAGCAACGAAGTCACTCACCGGCACACAGGTTGCATACAGTGTTGACGGTAAAGATGAGATCGAATTCAAAGTTTATGTAAATACACCTGACAATGCCGTAGATTATGCAGAGTATGGCTTCGAACTTATAGATACTATGACAAATCTTCAGTATGTGGATGGTTCATTCCATGCATACAGCGGAGCTACAGCCGGAGTAGGAGATGATATAGCAAATCACTTTACTCTTACAGATAAAACTGATAGATCTAAAAGCGAAAACGACGGAACACTTACAATCAAGCATTTGACATTTGACGAAACGATTCCGGGCGTAGGAAAAGTTACATCTGATCACTGGGATAAATGTAAGGATATAACAATAGTATATAGGGCTAAGCTTACAGATGGCGCAAAAGCCGCTGATGCACACAACAGCGTTTATGCAAATTATGCTGACGACCCCGATGTTGAGTTCCCGACATCAACAACAACAACAGATCCTTCAAGTGTATACGTGTTTACACACAATCTTCAGATAACCAAGACAGATGGAACATCAGCCCTTCCCGGTGCAAATTTCTCTGTTCAGAAGTGGAACGGCGGTACAAAAAATAATGATTCAGATTGGGATACACCAATTACTCAAGAAGCGGTTGGCGGCACTAGTAATATTTTCACTTGGAAAGGCTTAGGCGATGGCATATACAGAATCAAAGAAACAGTAACCCCCAGCGGTTATGACACATGGCTTGATGGTCAGTATGCTTATCTTAAGGTTACTACAAATGATGATGGCGCAGATGGAACAATTACGCCTGCTACAAATGTCCAGGCTACGCTTTATCAGGCTTTCACTCCTAATGCCAGCGGAGGTTCTCTTAGTTCTGCCATGGATGGCATAACATTCACTTATGACAATTCAGGCGGCGATGCAAACGGAACAATCAAGGGAACTATTGCCAATGTCAAGGGTACTGAACTTCCCGAAACCGGTGGTATGGGTACTAAGATATTCTACACACTGGGCGGACTGCTTGCTACAGCAGCAATTGTTCTTCTCGTAGTAAGAAGAAGAATGAGAACAGAATAATATAAAATCTCATAAGACGGGCTTAATGAGAGATAAATTTAAGTCCTTGGGGAGGGGTATTTACCATACCCCTCCCTATGAGGGACTTACAGGAACAAGGAGAGAGTTATAATGAAATTTTTTAAAGACAAAGCTACAATTATATTAGTTTTTGTGCTTGTTATAGGTTTGTCCTTGCTTCTGTATCCATCGGTAAGTAATTATTGGAATACACGTTTATATGAAAAAGCAATTTCAAACTATAAAGATGAGGTAAAGCAAATTCGCCCCGAAAATATAGTCAAAATGCTTGAGGCGGCTGAAGAGTATAACAAAAAGCTTGTTTCAAAGGAATACCCATGGAGCATGACCGATGAAGAAATGGCGGAGTATAACAGCCTTCTGAACACATCAGAATCGGGAATAATAGGGTTTATAGACGTGCCTGTGGCAAAAATATATCTGCCCATATATCATGGCACGGATGAAAAGCATTTGCAGATAGGTGCAGGACATATTGAAACATCCTCATTGCCCATAGGAGGCGAAAGCACACACGCCGTAATTTCGGGACACAGGGGACTGCCCTCGGCAAGGCTATTCACCGACCTGGATATGCTTGAGGAAGGGGATAAATTTCAGATAACGGTCCTCGACAATGTAGTCAGCTATGAGGTAGACAGAATATCTATAGTTGTGCCCGAGGATATGTCGGAGCTTGGCATTGAGCCGGGGAAGGACTATGTAACACTGGTGACCTGCACGCCCTACGGCGTAAATTCACACAGGCTTTTGGTGAGAGGGCACAGAATAAGCAATTTAGAGTACGATTCTTCGGGTATGGTGTCCGAGGCTTCGCTGATAGACACAATTCTGGTTGCTCCGTTTATAGCAATACCTATAATTGCGATATTGATAATATTAATGCTTATAAAGACAAGACGTAAGCCAAACAATAAAGACAAGAAAAAGAGGAATAATAAAAAGAGGAGGAAAAATAATGAGGAAGATTAATTTACTTAGCAAAATAATGGCATTGTGCCTGACCTTTGTTATGTGCTTTTCACTTGGCGGAATTCTGACAAACGCCGCAGAGGAAAACAGCCTGACAATAAGCTATCCCCATGAGGGCGCAGCATTTTCGATTTACTTTGTGGCTGGGTTTGATGAGGCAAGCAATTGGTTTAAATTCAATGGTGATTTTGCATATCTTGACGGCAAGGTAGACCTTTTTATAACAGAGCAGTCAGAGTGGAATGCCGTAGCCGAGACATTACAAAATGAGGTAGGCGCAAACAGCATAACACCAAAGGAAACACAGACAGTAACCAACGGGCAGGCAAAATTTACAGGCCTTGCAAGAGGACTTTATTTTGTGACTAAGTCAGTAACAAGCGCCGACGGCAAGACATATACCTCAGCTCCGTTTATGGTGGCACTGCCAAATTATGATGCAGAGGGTAATGTAGTAAACGATCTTGTAGTTTCGCCTAAAAATGTCACCGAGACAGGCAGCAGCGGCGGCAGTGCACCGCAGAAAAGGGTAGAGGTAGTCTGGGACGATAACGAAAATAAAAGCGGCAAAAGACCCGGCTCTTTAAAATATGACCTTTTCTGTGACGGTGAATATTACGGCAGCGTATACCTGGGTCCCGACAGCGGCAGCTTAGAGGACGTATTGTCGTCACCCGAATGGAACTACTTATTTGACAATTTAAGCCCCGGTGAACACGAGTGGACCATACAGCAGGAGGGTCTTCCCGATGGATATACCTCACTTGTCACTGAGGAAGACGACACCTTCGTTATTGTAAACCAATACGACGAGCCTGAGCCTGCAGAGCCTGACCGCGGAGGACACGGCGACAGCTATGACGTAGGCATTGACAACTCAACACCTACGCCCGATCAGCCTTCAGGCGAGCACTATCCCTACCCACCGTCAGAACCGTCAGAACCCGGGGAAAGCACACCAAGCGAGCCTACGCCCGTACTTCCCGGCGCACCCGATGACGGCGGTTACGAGCCTGTGCCCGATAGTGTAACAAGCGGCGAGGGTATTATAGAAGAGGCAGACCTTGGCGAGCCCGGGGAGACACTTCCTCAGACGGGTCAGCTTTGGTGGCCTATGCCTATACTTGCAGGGGCAGGTATGATATTGTTCCTCTTTGGATATATAAGAAGAAGGGACGAAGATAAGGATGAAGAATAAAGGTAAATTAAGTATGACATTGGGGCTGCTGCTGGTTGCAGCGGCTCTTTTGTTAGGGGTATATAACTTTGTTGACAACTTAAGAGCCGAATGGGCAGCAAGGAATATTTTAGAGCAGCTGGTGGTAAAAGTTCCACAGGATGATCTGAAAATATACGAAAGATATCCTTGGATAAGCATGCCCGAAAAGGAAATAGACGGGGACGTATATATAGGCTATGTTGAGATGCCCGAGAGGGGCATTTCTCTGCCGGTAATGAGTCAGTGGAGCTATAGGAACTTAAGAAAAGCCCCATGCAGATATAAGGGCAGCATATACACAGGGGACATGATAGTCTGCGGGCACAACTACAACAGCCATTTCGGGCAGTTTAAGCAGGTAATGCCCGGGGAGAAGGTGCGTTTTACGGATATGTGGGGGAATGTGTTTGACTATGTTGTAAAGGGCATAGACACAATTCCCACGGCGGACGTAAAAGCCATGGAAGACGGCGACTGGGATCTGACCCTTTTCACCTGCACCATGGACGGCAGAAATAGAATAACCCTGAGATGTGAGAAGTCTACGGAAAATATATATTGATTTTGAAAGGCATATTCCCAATATAAGGAATATGCCTTTTAAATTGTGATGTCTGTTATTTCGTCAATGGGTATGACTTTATTGTCGCACATTATTACGGTGCGGGCGGCTGTGTTTATTTTTTTGACGGCTCCGACTACGGTGTGGTAGGCGCCGCCATCTTTTTTGCTGTCGGGTATGAAGTAGGTGAGCCTGAGCTTGGGGCGGCTGTCTATGTTGTCCATTATGAATTTAAGTTTGCGGTCGAGAAGGGCTTTTTCGTATTCGTCAAGCTCTTTTCTTTTTTCGGTGAGCCTTGCGGTCTCCTTTACGGCATCTTCATAGCCTGTGAGGGCGGCAAAGGCGGCAAACTGTGCGGCTCTGTTTTGTATGGGCATCTGAGGGTGGGTCTTTGATATGTGGCGGGGCAAATTTATTATGTCTTCATAGGGGTTTGTGTGTTCCATTTCTTCACCTCCCGTTTATGCCTTATGGCCGCCTATCTGTACATTGCGGCTTAAGGCAGTAGCGCCCTCCTGCAAATTTGTGCCTTTCAGTATGGCATTTTTGCCGAAGCGCTTTTTGATAGACAGAATGGCTTTTTGGGTATTTTTTTCACGAAGGCGGGCAAGCTCCTCTGCTCTTTGCTGTCTTTCCTTTTCTTCGTAGTCTGTAAAAAGGTCAAGCTGTTCATACACTGTATTTTTTTTGACCTCTGCTTCGGGGATAACGTGGTTGGCGGTTATGTTGACCCTTCTTGCCAATAAGTTTTTGTCTGTAATGCGCTCAAAAAGTGCCATGGCGGCGCCCACTATAAGTCTTGCCGATGAGGTGGGTTTGCCTAAGCCGGTGCTGCCGTGGGCGTGCTTTGGCACATCACGCCCGTAGTGGTCTTTTTTGATGGCGCCCTTATATTTTAGCCTTATTTTCGGGTCTTTAAGGCTTTCTCTGTCATAGCCTACGGTGAGCACTATCTGATCTGTTGTAAGTCCCTTATCCACCAAGTCAAGGGCGAGCATTTCCGCCATTTCTCTTACTATTATTTCGGTCTTTTTATATTCATAAGGGCACGTGAGAACCTGCCCCGAGCTTAAGCTGTTGTTTTCGGGCTTATAGCTCTTTATGTTTTCTATGGTGCAGGACTCCCAGCCCCAGGCGTGGTCTATGAGCAGCTCTGCGTTTATTCCGAAAAGCCTGTAGAGGAGGTCTTCATTAAAAAAGTCCGTTTTGCTGCCTAAAGAGCATCTTGCAATATCTCCCATGGTGTAAAGTCCGTAGGCTTCAAGCTTTTTGGAATAGCCCCTGCCTACCCTCCAGAAGTCGGTGAGGGGTCTGTGCGCCCAAAGCAGCCTTTTGTATGCCGTTTCGTCAAGCTCGGCTATTCTCACGCCGTCTTTGTCAGGCTCTATGTGCTTGGCTACTATGTCCATAGCCACCTTGCATAAATAAAGGTTTGTGCCTATGCCTGCCGTGGCGGTTATGCCTGTTGTGTTAAGAACGTCCTTTATTATTTTCATAGCCAGCTCGTGGGCGCTTATGCCGTATAAGGGGAGATATTTTGTTACATCCATAAAAACCTCGTCTATAGAATATACATGTATATCTTCAGGGGCGATGTATTTAAGATATATGCCGTAAATCTTTGTGCTATAGCTTATATAGCGCGCCATTCTTGGGGGAGCGGCGATATATGAAAGAGCCGTCAGGGGAGAGGCTTTAAGCTCGGAGGCGAAATATGACTTTGCCGTAAATTTTTTCTCGGGGGCTCTTGCTCGTCTTTCTGCATTTATTTTCCTGACTTTTTCCACCACTTCAAAAAGCCTTGCCCGCCCCGAAATTCCGTATGCTTTAAGAGATGGGGAAACGGCAAGGCAAATTGTTTTTTCTGTTCTGGTTACGTCTGCTACTACAAGGTTTGTGTCAAGAGGGTCCAGCCCTCTGTCAACACATTCCACAGAAGCATAAAAGGATTTAAGATCTATGGCTAAATAAGTTTTCATTTCATCACACCCCGCAAATATCTCTTTATTAATATTATAACACGGTGTGCCGAAAAAAATTTTGACCCTTTATTTATCGGAGCGAAGGGCTTTTATTTTTAGCTTTATAATTCTTACAACAGACTCGTTGAGCCTTTCTTCGCTTATGCTGCCTGAATTTACTGCGTTTAAAACTCCGTCATAGGCAAGAGTAAAGTCTTCGGGCATAAGAAGTATGTCTGAGCCTGCCTCAAAGGCGTTTACGGCAGCCTCGTCTGCCCCTAAAATGTCTGTAAGAGCGCCCATAGAAAGAGAGTCGGTTATTACAACACCCTTATAGCCCAACTTTTCTCTGAGTATGTCGTTTATTATTATAGGTGAAATAGAGGCGGGCAAATTGTCGCCTGTTATGTTTGGCAGGGATATATGCCCTACCATAATAAGCTGTGCGCCGGCATTTACAGCATCTTTAAAGGGGACAAGCTCGCTTTGCTCTATTTCTTCAAGGGTCTTGTCGGTGTAGGCAAAGCCCTCGTGGGTGTCGCCTGTTGTGGCTCCGTGACCGGGGAAGTGCTTGAAGCAGGATATTATGCCCTTGTCATTAAGCCCCTCTGAAAGGCTTATTGCCATTTGAGAGACTGTGTTGGGGTCTTGCCCGAAGCTTCTGTCTTTTACAACGGTGTTTTCGGGGTTGGTAAGCACGTCTGCCACAGGGGCGAAGTCAACATTAAAGCCGTAGTCGGCTAAATAAGCGCCTATTTCTGCGCCTGTGTCATAGGCCTTCTGAGGGTCGCCGCCTTCGCCTATTATTTTCATATCGGGAATAGCAGGTATGTCAAGACCTTCTTTTCCGCTGAGGCGCGCGACTGTTCCGCCCTCCTCGTCAACGCCTATAAACAGAGGGACTTTGCAGACCTTTTCGCCATAGGCTTTTGTGTCTTTTATCATTTTTTTGGTTTGCTTTTCATCCGTAATGTTTGAAGAAAAATATATAATGCCGCCTACAGGGTAAGCAGAGAGGGCATCTTTGAATGTTTCGTCACATTCGGTCATACTTTCTTCATAAGTGAGAGCCTCGGGGGCTACAAAGAAGAGCTGAGCCACCTTTTCTTCAAGGCTCATATTGTCAATTATCTCTTTAGCTTCGTTTTCAATCAGAGTGTCAGTGTCAGGAGCGGTGGCTTCTGCGCCTGTTGTGTCTTCTGCTCCGCCCGAGCTTGGGGCATAGGAGCAGCCCCCTGCCAGAAGCAGCACAGCAAACAGGAACAGTACAGATATTATTGATGTTTTGTTTTTCATAATGCACCTTGCTTTTATAAAAGCCTAAAAAACAGCCCCGATATATTTATAATATCGGGGCTTAGATTTATCTTACTTTTATCTTGATAGTCTTTGTATCGTAGTCTTCCTCAGAGGAGGATACGTTATCCTCATTTGAAGCATATATTGTATATGAGCGGTTTCCTTCGTCGTCAGGCTCGAAGTTAAAGTTCCAGGTGTATTCGTCTGAGGATTCCTTAGAAGGAGATTTACGCACATTAGTAACATTATCTCCGTCTTCGTCTTCTATCCATACTCTTGAAACTGATGTGTTGGTGTATACCTCAACATCTAATTCGTCGCCTTCATATATGGTGGAATCATAAGTTACGTTTGTTATCTTAGGTTCTTCATAACTTTCACCGTAGATGTAGAAATCTCTCTTATATGATGTGCCGTCGTCGTTATAAGCATATGCTGTATAATAGGTGTTTACATCGTCTATCATAATGCCTGCCGAATATCTCTTATAAGATGATGATGTGGCTTTAGACTCATTCTCTGTAGAGTAGAGGGTTTTGTTGTTGTTGTCTTTTATAACAACATAGTCGGTGTCATTTGTACACCTGAGAGTAAATCTTGACTCCCTGCCTGACTCCATACTGTCTCTTTCGGGGTCTATGCTTATAATAAACGGACCGCCCGTATCTGCTTTGCAGGTAATATGTGTAGACTCGCTTGTTGTTTCGTCTGCCTTGTTGTAAGCGGTTACTTTATATTTAATTGTGCCTGACTTGCGCTCTGTCCATTCAAGCAGATATACATTCTGACCTGCTATAGTATCCTGAGTGAAGCCTGTTTTTGCAACCACATCGCCGTCTTCGTTTGTTACCTCAACATAGTTGATGTCGGTAGAGGTGAATACATAAAGCCCTGTGGTTTCGCCTCTGGTTGTCTCGCTTGCAGCAGGATAAAGATCGAAGATTTCAAGCTCTTTCTCGTCTTCGTCTTTTCCGTCGCTAAGACCTTCAAGGGTTATGGTTCTGTAATCCTTAAGGTAGTTGTTTTCTCCTTCGGGATATACATAGATGTAAAGATAGCATTTACCGGTTGTATTCATCTTTGTTTTGCCGCTGAATACACGGTTTCCGTTTTTTTCTTCATAGTTTGAAATGGTGAGAGTGCTTGAAGAGAAGCTCGGCTCTACCTTAATTCTTTTTACTAAATTGGTAGTTGTGATGGTGTAGTTTATATATTCGCCCTTTTCGACTTCTGTGTCGTCAAGCTCTACCTTGTGTATGTAATTTGAAAGCTCGCCGTCGTCGTATTTTTCATTCTTGCTGTTAGAGCTACCTTCGCCCTCTACGCTGAGAAGAACCGTTATTGAAGAATAATACTTGCTTCCGTCACCGGGATATACATAGTAAACCTTGTTCTGAGTGTTGTCGTCATCAGGCGTAAAGTTTATTGTGAAGGTTCTTGTTCCGTCGGCATTTTCGATATATTCTTCATAATCGGCAATATCCTTGTTGACTGACGCGTAGTTGAGCTTGATCGATTTTGTTGCTGAATTGGCAACAACTACAATAGTTGCTTCGTCGCCATTTTCGATTTTGCTGCTTACTGCCTGAGCGGAAACTATATCGGGGGTTTCTGTTATGGCTGAGGTGATTATAACAGTACGTGATGGGTTGTCCCAGCCTACCTGTGCACCCGTAGCTTCGGCAAGCATTCTTATAGGCATAAGAATACGGTCGTTTACTACTATTGATGATGTGTCAAATGAAGTAGGAGTGCCGTTTACGTAGATCAGATTGCTGCGCATTTCGTGCTTGATTATTCTCTTGCCGTCTGAGCTTGTAAAGGTGGCTGTTTCGGTCTCCTTATCCCAAGCTATGGTAAGACCCAAGGCTTCCGCAGTGGCTCTGATGGGTACCATTGCTCTGCTGTTGTAAATCATTGGCTGTGCATCGGTAGAAACGTATTGAACTCTTGTGCCGTTAAGAGTAACATATACGGGATCATCCGCATAGGCGGAAACTCCGAAAGACAGCATAAATATAGCAACAGTTAAAAAAACCATTATTTTATTTTTCATAATCTCTCATCCTTTCGTTTTAATATTACTATTGTATTATAACAGAAAAACGGGCATAATACAAATACATTTATTTGACATTTAATGTACAATCTGATAATATTTATGTCACAAATATTAACGGAATATTACATATTTTTCAAGAAGTTTTTTATCTTGATAAAGGTCTCATCGCTTATGTCGTGCTCTATTTTGCAGGCATCTTTTTCGGCTGTTTTTTCGTCAACCCCTAAGACGCGCACAAAGAAGTCGGTGATGACGGTATGCTTTTCATATACGCTTAAGGCGCGCTGTCTTCCCTTTTCTGTAAGAACTATGTTTCCCCCAAGCTCTATTGTGAGATAGCCGTTATCTCGCAGTATAGACATTGCCCTGCTTATAGACGGCTTTGAAAAACCAAGCTCATTTGCCACATCTATAGAGCGCACAAAGCCATGCCTGTTTTTCAGAATGAGAATGGTCTCGAGATAGTCCTCACCCGATTCATGGATCCCCATATAGTGTACCTCCGAATATTGTTTTGCATAAGATCTGCCTTTTATGTATTTTTTATGTGAAATAGGCAAATTCTATATATATCAAAATATTATACCATAAGCGGCATTATTTTGCAAGTCCTGCCAAAAAGTCCAAGCTTACGCCATAGAGCTTTGCCATACGCCCTGCCATGCTGAGAGAGGGCTCTACAACATTGTTTTCATATCTTGAAAGCGAGCCCTTGTTTATGCCAAGCTCAAGAGCCGCCTCGGCTATGGAAAGCCCCTTTTCTATTCTTAACTTTCTTAACTTATCGCCGAAGGTTATCATAATTATCACCTCTTATATAATATTATAGTACTAATGTATGGACAATATCAAATAAAAATTTGCTTGTTTTATAAAAATATATAAAATAAGCCCTAAAAGGAGGCTTATGCTTTGTATCTTTAAGCCTTAAAAGTAAAAGCGCCTATACTATAATTAATTAATAATTAAAAATAAGAAAAATTTTGATAAATTGAATGACAAAAAAAGAATATTATGGTATAATATAATTGATATAAAATCTATGAGGAGGGATCATCATGTGTAATAATGTTAAATATAATAATAATAGCGAAAGCAAGATTTGGGAGGTTTCTCTTTCAGGCGAGATAGATATATTTAATTCGGAAGCAGTAAAGGATGAGCTTCTTAATATGGCTGAAAAAGAGGAGCAGGATTTTATAATAGATTGTAAAGACCTTAGCTATATAGATTCTACCGGGCTTTCTGTTCTGGTTGCGCTTCTTAAAAAGGTGAAGGCATATTCGGGAAATGTGAGCCTTAAAAATCTTCTGCCTAATGTTAATAAGGTCATAAAAATAACAAATCTTGATAAACTATTTATTATTGAAGGTGATGGCGATGAATAAAAATCTGATCAATGACAAAATATTGTTTTCTCTTCCCCTCAACAGCGCTTATATTTCTGCCGCAAGGCTTACGGCATCTTCTATAGCAAACAGGCTGGGCTTTTCTACAGCCGAAATAGAAGATGTAAAGGCGGCGGTGTCTGAAGGCTGCACATTTATAATAAAGCAGTTTAAAGAGTATAAGGAAGATTTTTTCAACGTTTCATTTATAACAGGAGATAAATCTCTGCTTATAGAAATAGAAATGAACAGAGCCATTGAACATCTTGATGAAGATGATATCGGCATATTAATGATAAAGGCACTTATGGACGAGGCTAATTTTACGTCTAAAAACAATAAAAACCTTTTAATAACAATGAAAAAGGTGCACAGAGAAAAGGAATTGTTTTAAGAGATCGTGCCTACACACCAAGGGAACGGTGATTATATGAAAAAATTTGAGGTAATATTCCAAAGCAATATCGGGCAGGTAAATAAGGTCGTTAAAGATGCGCAGGATTACATAAGGCAGAGTTTACCCAATGTAAACAGTGACGAGCTTTTCGATCTGAGGCTTATTTTAAGCGAGCTGCTCGTTAATGCGGTAATTCATGGAAACAAAAACAATCAGAATAAAATGGTAAAGCTGACTTTAAATGTTGAAAACAACACCATATACGCAGCTGTTTGCGATCAGGGAGAGGGCTTTGACTACAGCCTGTTAAAGGACACAGATGAACCCTCATTTTTAGAGCACGGCAGAGGTATTTGCCTTGTAAAAGCCCTTGTAGACTCCATCACATTCAAAAAAAGCGGAAAAAAGATATTATTCAGCAAAAGGGTGGGATTTCATGTATAGACTCCTTATTGTTGACGATGATATTTCTACATTGTATGCGGTGACCACATATTTATTAATGAAGGACTATACCGTACACTCTTCAAGGACCGGCGCCAATGCGCTTATAAAGCTGCCGAGAGTAAAGCCGGATCTGATAGCTATATCTTCTTCCCTTACCGATATGTCCGGTTTTGATCTTTGCAAGATAATCAAAAAAGAGTATGAAGACGTGCTTGTGCTTATGATAGTAGACCCGGGAGACAGTATGCAGGAAGACAAGGCTGTTTATGCGGGCTGTGATGACTACATAGCAAAGGACTTCAGCGGAAAGCAGCTTCTTACCAAGCTGCAGTCTTTATTCAGAATAAAGGATCTTACAAATTCTTTGAAAAACAGATATGCCGAGCTTGCAGAGGCAAATAAATATCTGGAGCTTCAGATGAGCATGGCGCAGAAGGTGCAGAGATCCATAATAAAGGATGTAGACCTAAGCTTTAAAAACACAAGAGTAATAACCAAATATTTGCCTGCCCTTGCCATTGGCGGAGATTTTTTTAATGTCTGCCCCCTTGACAGCGGCAGGCTTGGAATAATTTTAGGAGATGTGTCGGGGCACGGCATATCTTCATCGCTGCTTACTCTTATGCTCAGTCAGGTTTTTCTTTCATTATGTCACGACATAGAAAGACCCTCGGAGCTTTTAAAAAGAATGAACGAGACCTTCTATTCTATTTTTGACGGGTCGGAAAACGATCTTTATGTATGTATCGTCTATCTTATAATAGATGTAAATGCAAAAACAATAACATATTCAAATTCGGGAGCAGCTTATCCCATACTTGCCGACAAGGACGGGAAAGAGGCTGCGGAGCTGGAGCTTAACGGTATTCCCGCAGGAATGCTTAGAAATGTCAACTATACGGACAAGACCGTGGACTATAATGAGGGCGACCTGCTGTTTTTGCATACCGACGGCTTGTCGGACTTTTATTTTAAAGAGGATAGTGACGGATTTAATATAAGGCTTAAGGAACTGCTTAAAAAAAGCATTGATAATAAAAGCCGTCCGGAGGATATACTTAAAAACACACTGGACACATTTTATAATGAGTCGGACAGCAAAAAGTATAAAGCAGACGACATAAGCGTTATAATATGTAAACTGTAATTATATAAGGTTCGCCTACGGGCAGCGCCAACAAAACCGCCGCAAGGCGGTTTTGTTGGCGCTGCCCGCAGCCGGGGGAAGGGCGAAGCAATAGGCGGGCAAGCCCGCCTATTGCTTCGCCCTTCCCCGGCGGACTTATTTGACTATGGTTTTTAGTTAAAGGAGAATGTATATGAGAGATCTTTGGAAACCGGGGACAGTGCTTAACCCTGTGCCCGTTGTAATGGTGTCTTGCGGTGATTTTGACAAGGGAGAGAAAAATATAATAACCGTAGCCTGGACGGGGACTATAAATTCTGACCCTGCTATGGCGTTTATATCCGTCAGACCGTCAAGGTATTCATATGATATTATAAAAAGAACAGGCGAATTTGTTATAAATCTGCCAACGGAAGAGCTGACCTTTGCCACAGACTATTGCGGTGTGAAGTCGGGAAGGGACATAGATAAATTTAAGGCTATGAAGCTCACTGCGGAAAAAGGAAGCTTTACAGGCTGCCCTATAATAAAGGAATGTCCCGTTTGTATAGAATGTAAGGTAAAGGATATTATCCCCTTAGGCTCTCACGATATGTTTTTGGGAGAGATCGTTGGGGTGAGCGTAGATGATAAATATATGGACGAAAAGGGAAGATTTTGCTATGAGAAGTCTTTGCCTATATGCTATAGCCACGGGGAATATTATGGCTTAGGAAAATATCTGGGCAAATTCGGATATTCCGTTAAAAAGAAAAAATAATATCTGCCCGCCCCTTTTCTACCATCAAAGATGGTAAAAAAGGGGCGACCAACGGGGTCCGAGGGGGCGGAGCAGAGGGTGACGAAGCAAGCAATGAGGGGGACATTTGTCCCCCTCATTGCTTGCTTCGTCACCCTCTGCTCCGCCCCCTCGGACGGCAACCGCAAGGTTGTCGGCGAAAATTATATATATTTGCCTGTTATACTTTCTTTATTTTCTTTTATCTGCTCCGGCGTGCCCTTGGCAATTATTCTGCCGCCGTCATTTCCTCCGCCGGGACCCATATCTATTATATAGTCGGCATTTCTTATTACGTCAAGGTCGTGCTCTATGACTACAACGGTTGCTCCGCTTGCTATAAGGGTATTGAATACGCCAAGAAGTGACTGAACATCTAAGGGGTGAAGACCTATTGTAGGCTCGTCAAACACAAATATGGAGTCATTCTGTGTTTTGCCAAGCTCGCTTGCAAGCTTAAGCCTCTGAGCCTCTCCGCCGGAAAGACCGGGAGTTTCTTCGCCTAAGGTGAGATAGCCAAGCCCAAGACTTTGCAGTGTCTTTAATTTAGAAGAAACATTTTTCATATCGGCGCAGAATTTAAGCGCGGTGTTTACGTCCATATCCATAAGCTGCGGCAGGGAAAGGGTTTCGCCTGCCTTATTTTTATGCTTTATGAGATATGCTTTTTTGGCATAGCGTGAGCCGTGACAATCGGGGCAGGGAATGTCTACATCGGGCAAAAACTGTACGTCTAAGCTGATAGAGCCCGTTCCGTTGCATAATGGACACCGCAGGCTGCCTGTGTTGTAGGAAAAATCTCCTGCCTTACAGCCCCTTTGCTTAGCATCCGGCGTGCGGGCGAATATTTTGCGCAGCTCGTCATGTATATTGGCATAGGTGGCAACTGTGGAGCGTATGTTTATGCCTATGGGCGCGGCATCTATGAGCTTTACATGCTCTATGCCCGGGGCATCAAGGGTTTTTATATGCTCCGGCAGTTTTTTGCCCTTACTTATGGCTTCTATGGCAGGAACAAGACTTTCAAGTATCATTGTAGTTTTGCCCGAGCCGGATACCCCTGTGACTACCGTCAGCCTGCCCTTGGGAATGTCTATCTCTAAGGGCTTCACAGTGTGTATTTCAGCTGTGGAAAGATGTATAGAACCGTTTTCAAACAGTCGGGCTGAAGCCTTGTTGTTATTTTGAATAACCGCTTTTCTTCCTAAGAAAGGTCCTATTTTAGAGTTTGGGTTATTTTTGATCTCCTCTACAGTGCCCTCTGCTATCACAAGTCCGCCGTCTGAGCCTGCGCTTGGCCCAAGCTCTATAATCCGATCGGCTTCCTTTAATATTTGTATATCGTGATCTACAAGAAGAACGGAATTGCCGTCAGCTATAAGGTCGTGCATTACGCCGTTAAGCCCTATTATGTTTGAGGGGTGAAGCCCTATGGAAGGCTCGTCCAAAACATATAGCACTCCTGTGGTGCGGTTTCTTACGGCTCTTGCAAGCTGCATCCTCTGGCGTTCGCCTGTAGAGAGGGTAGATGAGGCACGGTCTAATGAAAGATAAGAAAGACCTAAGTCAATGAGTCTTTTTGCTGAAACGTCAAATGACTCACATATGCTTTTTGCCATGGGGCGCATTTCTTTAGGCAGTGATGAAGGCACGCCCTTTACCCACAGAGCAAGGTCTTTAAGGGACATTTTACATACCTCTTCAAGAGATATTCCTCTGAGCCTTGGAGCTCTGGCTGCTTCTGAAAGTCTGCTGCCACCGCACTCGGGGCATACGTCCTCCTTTAAAAACTTTTCTACACGCTTCATACCCTTTTCGTCCTTTACCTTTTTAAGGGCGTTTAGCACTGTCGCCGTTGCGCTGTAATAGGTGAAGTCCATTTCTCCTGCGCTTACGCTTTCCTTGCTTTTGGGGCGGTAGAAAATATGCTTTTTCACCATTGGCCCGTCATATACTATGTCTTTTTCTTCATCCGTTAAGTCCTTAAAGGGTATGTCTGTTCTTACGCCCATGGCACGGCATACGTCTGTCATAAGCGACCACATGAGGGAATTCCATGGGGCAACGGCGCCTTCGTCTATAGTCAGGCTTTCATCAGGCACGAGGGTGGAGCGGTCTACCCTGCGCACAATGCCTGTTCCGCCGCAGCACTTGCATGCGCCCTGACTGTTGAAGGCAAGCTCTTCTGCCGATGGGGCATAAAACTCCTCACCGCAGACAGGGCAGACGAGCTTTTGTTCCGCTGCCACTGCCAAGGTGGGTTCATGATAATGTCCGTTGGGGCATCGGTGGTTAGCAAGACGGGAAAACATAAGGCGAAGACTGTTTAAAAGCTCGGTGCCTGTGCCAAATGTTGAGCGTATGCCCCCTATGCCCGGGCGCTGATGAAGGGCAAGAGCCGCAGGTACATAGAGTATCTCGTCTACGTCTGCCTTAGCCGCCTGTGTCATTCTTCTTCTTGTGTAGGTGGAAAGGGCATCAAGATAGCGCCTTGAGCCTTCGGCATATATTACACCCAAAGCAAGAGAAGACTTGCCCGAGCCTGACACCCCTGCAATACCTACTATTTTATTAAGAGGTATGTCTACGTCTATATTTTTTAAATTATGCACTCTTGCGCCTTTTATAATTATATTTTTAGGCTCGCTGTTTTTTGTTTCCATAAAAAAGCCCCTTCCCTAAATATCCTTTTAAATTTATCATAAGTATATCATAAACATTTAAATTTTCAAGTGATTTATATTTAAGCTTGCCGAACAGGCAATTATGTTATAATGAAACCATAAATAATATGAAAACAAGAGGGGACATACAAAAGCCTTATTGCGGCGGCTCTTTGTTTTATTTTGCATATTTAATTAAGCTCTAATATTTGTTTAATGAAAAAACAAATGCCAAAATGATATAATTAAGAAAATTCAGGAGGTAGATGTATGAAAATATATAAAATATTAATTGCCGCAGGCGTTGCCTCTTTAATTGTTTTAAGCTTAGGGGGCTGTGCGGCAGAAAAACAAAAGGACTTTGTGTCTATAAGCCTTGCCGACGGGGCTTCAAGCGCTGACGGTGCGGGAGTCACTGTAAATGAAGATGTGGTCACAATAACTCAGCCGGGCAGGTATGAGGTGAAGGGAAGCCTGACCGACGGACAGCTGGTAGTAAATTCTTCGGGAGAAGCAGAGCTTATATTTGACGGAGTAAATGTAAACAACTCCACAGGCCCTGCCATATATGCCTTAAGCGGAGATATAAGGCTTAAGCTCAGCGAAGGCTCTGAAAATTCCTTCTCAGACGGAGAGAAGTATGCCCTTGTGGACAGTGACGGCGAGCCCGATGCAGCCTTTTTCTGCAAAGACAGCCTTGTTATTGAGGGCAGCGGAAGCCTTCAGGTGGTGGGAAATTATGCCGATGCTATAGCAGACAAAGACGACCTCACCATAGAGGGAGGAAAGCTCACACTCACCGCCATGGGCTATGGCTTAAAGGGCAAAGACAGCCTTACACTAAACGGAGGAGAGCTTGTTATAAATTCCGAAGGCAACGGAATTGGCTCGTCAAAGGGAAATGTGGTTATAAATGACGGCGCTGCCAATATAAATGCAGCCGGCAAGGGCATTAAGGGCGAGACCGACCTTGAAATAAACGGCGGCAGCCTTAACATAACATCAACAGACGATGCCATTCATTCCAACGCCAACACGACTATAAACAGCGGCAGCTTTAACATAACCACAGAAGATGATGCTGTGCATGCAGAGGAGGAGCTTGTTATAAACGACTGTAATATTCAGATAGCAAGCTGTAAGGAGGGTCTTGAGGGACACACTGTTACCGTAAACGGCGGAGATATAAACCTCAAGTCTACAGACGACGGCATAAATGCAGCGGCTCCAAGCACCACAGACGAAACGGCGGAGGAATTTGCACCGCATGAAAAGGGCGACCGGCAAATGCCTGAGGGCGGAGAAATGCCGCGGGATATGCAAGCGCCCCCTGATATGCCCCGAGGTGATTTTACCGGCGGCGAAGGAGCAACAGGCGAGGGCGTACCACCCGGTATGCCTCAAAGCGTACAGACATCGCCCGATATGCCCCCTGCGAATTTATCTGAGGGCGAAGGCGCAGCGGAGCCGGGAGATATGCAGCAGGGAAAGGGTTTTCGTCAATTGACCGATGGCACAAATGCAGACGGAAATGTCAACTTCCATGGCGGCGGTATGGGCGGCGGCATGATGGATAAGGACGAAAGCTGCCTTATAACCATAAATGACGGCGATATAACAATAGACTCTTCAGGCGATGGCATTGACTCAAACGGAAACATTGTTTTAAACGGGGGAAATATAAGCGTATACGGACCAGAAAACAGCGGAAATGCCGCCCTTGACTGCGGCGGAGAGATAATATATAACGGCGGAGAGGTAATTGCCTTTGGTATGGGCGGCATGGAAGAAGCACCTTCGGCAGATAACTCTCAGGGCTATTCTATAATGTATAATGGGGAAACCTCCCAGGCAAACACGATCTTTGCGATTTATAATTCTACTACAGGAGAATTGCTTAGGGAAGTGACCTCGCCTAAGAAGTTTGGGTGTGTTGTTTACGGCAGCGAAAAGATATCGGAAAACGACAGTCTTGAAATACGAATAAACGGCGAAACGGCTAAAACCGCAGATATAACAGGAAAGAGCATTACCGTAGGGGAGGTAGTTCGTGAGGGCGGCGGTATGCACATGGGCGGCAGAAGAAACAGGGGCTTTGGAGGAATGAACACTGAAGAAACCACTGCCGGACAGCAGACCGAAAGCCGGACATTAGCATAAGCTAACAATGTTTTTGTCGTTGACACTTGGTAGTAAATGTTATATAATAATTTCAGGAACTTAATAATAATCGTTCTTAATAATGGAGGTAGATAATATGAAAAAGTTTGTTTGTCCCGTATGCGGATATGTACACATTGGAACAGAAGCTCCCGAATTTTGCCCACAGTGCAAAGTTCCCGGCTCTAAATTTATCGTAGAAGAAATTGACGGAAAAGAAGAGATCGTATGGGCTGACGAGCACAAGATCGGCGTAGCTCAGGGGCTTGATGAAGAAATAGTACAGGGTCTTCGTGACAACTTCACAGGCGAATGTACAGAGGTCGGTATGTATCTTGCTATGGCAAGAGCCGCTCACAGAGAGGGTTATCCCGAGGTTGGTCTTTATTATGAAAAGGCAGCATGGGAAGAAGCAGAGCACGCAGCTAAGTTTGCAGAGCTTTTAGGCGAGGTTGTTACACCTTCAACAAAGAAGAACCTCGAGCTTCGCTATATGGCTGAAAACGGCGCAACAGAAGGCAAGATGAAGATAGCAAGAAAGGCTAAGGAGCTTGGCTATGACGCTATTCACGACACCGTTCATGAAATGGCTAAGGACGAAGCCCGCCACGGCAAAGCTTTCAAGGGACTTCTTGACAGATATTTTAAATAATTGACAAAATAAAGAGAACGCTCGTCGTTCTCTTTTTTTATGCATTTTTTACAGGTGGATTTTCCGTTATATACACGATCCGCCGTTTAAACCGAATTTTTCCGAAAGCTCCTCCAATAACTCAGGCAAGGAAAGGTTCGGCTGCCATATTTTATCTTGTCCATACTTCGGAGGTTTCGCAGGCTATGGCTTCAGACTTGATGTAGTTTATAAGAAGCTGAGAATAAAAGTTATATTTATAAAAATAGGCAGTCCTTTTCAAAAAGTCTGCTAAGTCATTACCACTTTTAGTGACTTTTAAAATTGCTTTTCCGAGCAAAAGCTTAACTTCGTTCGGATTATATTTTTTCATAATAAAATCACTCTCCCCAAATAAAAAAACGGCAGGATTTCTCCTGTCGCTTTGTTTTGCTTTAAAAATTCCTCCCTCGGTGCTCCATAGGTCATAGAGGGCGTATAGCTTTCTTCCTTGTCCTCATCAGCAGTATAAATTATAATATCCAAATCTATAAAACCTCATCCATTCGTTTAAAAAATTTCTTTAACCTCTTTCATTATACCATAGGGCTACGTACAAATATTTCGTCTGTGACCTATTTCAAGAATTAATATTATTATTTTATCGTCTTGTATGTCAGCCAATACCCTGTAATCGCCTATACGATATCGCCACTGTTCCATACGGTTATCTCGCAGTGCCTTTCCGTGACGGCGAGGATCATCGCAGCCCTGCAAATTTTTAAGAAGCCACGAGGTTATGAGTTTTGCAGTGTTTTTATCGAGCTTGGATAACTGTTTTTTAGCTCTTTTTGTCAGCTCTACCGAATATTTCACAACAAATCAAGCTCCTTTATTACATCTTCCAAACCGAAAGTAACAGGGTCGGCTTTATATTCCTCCATAGCCTCATCATAAGCCTTTAAATCAAATTCATTTTCGATATGATCCATTACAGAACGTCTGAACAACTCAGAAACCGTCATTCCGTTAAGCTTTGCATATGCTTTTATAATGTCAGCTTCGTCATTGTTTAACCTAATTGAAAAAGTCATAAAAAAACCTCCTTCCTGTAATACATTGTATTACATTTATGAGAGATTGTCAATGGAAATTCTGAAAGAGGATACGGACTAAGCCATATTCCTTTCGTCTGATTAAACGTCATATTCTATGCCATACTTTTCGCATATCTCCTTTAAGTCAATTTACGGATGTCATATCCTCCTCCTTTATGGCATAAAAAATCCCAACAGTTTTTACTATTGGGATTTTTATATTAAATGGCTTGATTAAAGTTTTTTATGATATTATTTCAAAATCCATTTCAGGTATTTCTTTATGGATATCTTCAAAAACATCCAATACTTCTTCCATATAGTCACGCAAATCTTCAGGCAAGGTTTTGATGCCTTTGATTTTAACTTTAATAATAGGACCACCTCTGACATCTCTCAAAAGATCCCATATCGCATCCAAATTTTCTCCATACCAATCGGGAAAATTAAAGCCTTCTTTAATAATGTCATGTAATTTCATAATATATTTACATCCTGTGAAATCTAACAAAATTTCTGTCATAATACATTTTCCTTTCTTATATTATTTCATAAAAATTTCTATAATGATCCGGCAATTCAAATGCATCGGAGGAACAAACACCCCCAATTGATAATTATATCAAAAATTTGTTTTTTAGCAACTCATTAAAATTCAGACTTTTTCAAAGCTAAAACGGCTATAGAAATGAATATCCCCTTGTTATAGTATGTGGGCTATAGCAAGGGGATATATTTTAGTCTATTATTCCTCTGATCTCATCTAAGGATTTAATTTTATTTTCATTCATAAATTTTTCTATGCCCGATACAACGTCCTCCGTTGTTTTGGGGTTTATGAAATTGGCAGTGCCTACAGCTGTCATGGTAGCGCCTGCCATAATAAATTCTATGGCATCTTCGGCTGTGGTTATGCCGCCCATGCCTATGATAGGTATTTTAACGGCTTTAAAAGTCTGCCAGACCATTCTCACTGCCACGGGCTTTACGGCGGGTCCGCTGAAGCCGCCTATTTTGTTTGCCAGCACGGGCTTTCTCCTGTATATGTCTATTTTCATGCCCGTGAGGGTGTTTATCATTGAAAGAGCATCTGCCCCTGCTGCTTCCGCTGCTTTAGAGGTTTCGGTTATGTCGGTGACGTTGGGGCTCATTTTTACTATAAGGGGCTGTTTTGCCCTTTTCTTGACCTCGCCTACCACCTTTTCTATCATTTTGCAGTCTGTGCCGAATGTCATGCCGCCTTCCTTTACATTGGGGCAGGATATGTTTAGCTCCAGCATATCCACATCTGCATCTCTCAGCATTTCAACTACATTTACATATTCGTCTATACTGTGTCCGCAGACGTTTACTATTATTTTTGTGTCATACTGCCTTAAAAAGGGTATGTCCTCTCTTATGAAATATTCTGCTCCGGGGTTTTGAAGACCTACGGAATTTAACATTCCGCCGTATACCTCGGCTATTCTGGGAGTGTCGTTTCCCAGCCACGGCACTGCCGCAACACCCTTTACGGTCACTGCGCCCAGCTTGTTAAGGTCTACAAATTCACCGTATTCTCTGCCGCTGCCAAAGGTGCCCGAGGCTGTTGTTACGGGATTTTTAAATTCCACCCCTGCAATTTTTACTCTTGTATCTATCATTGCCAAACAACCTCCCTTGAGTCAAATACGGGTCCGTCCTTACATACTTTTTTGTGGACGTAGCCGTCGCCATCCTTTATCTTGACAACGCAGCCCACACAAGCGCCTATGCCGCATGCCATTCGCTCTTCCATAGATACGTAGGCGGTAATTCCTCTTTTTTCGGCATATTCAGCTAAAAACTTAAGCATTATCTTAGGTCCGCAGGAGTATATAATGTCTGCCTTAGCATCAAGGCTTTTCATAAGGTCTACTACATTGCCCTTAAAGCCTACCGAGCCGTCGTCGGTGGCAATATGTACCTTTACCCCAAGCTTTTCAAAATCCTCTGTAAGAAAGCTGCCGCTGCGAAAGCCTAAAAATACTTCGACTTCGCCCTTATCTACAAGGTTTTTGGCAGTTTCCAAAAGGGGAGGAACGCCTATGCCGCCCCCTGCAAGTATGAATTTATTGCCTTCCGTTAAGGCATAACCGTTTCCGCAAGGGCCTAAAACTCTTATGCTCTGTCCTTCGGAAAGGACTGAAAAAAGCCTTGTTCCTGCGCCAACCACCTGAAATACAAGCCTCAGCTTATCTCCGTTTATTTCGCATATGCTTATGGGTCTGGCAAGAAGGTTTGCGCCATTGTCGGGATATACATCCACAAACTGTCCGCATTTTGCAAGGGCGGATATTTGGGGGAGTCTTATTGTAAGGTCGTATATATTAGGGGCAATATTTTTGTTTTTTACGACTATCCCGTTTTCCGTTATCTTCATGAAAACCTGCCCCCTTTAAGTAATTTGTCGTTGTCGGCTATGAGCTTGTCTATATATGCCCTTGACGGTCCACCGGGGACTGTTCTTCTGTTTACACATTCCTTAAGGTCTATTGCCTTATATATTTCCTCTGTAAATATGGGGCTTTCTTCTTTAAATTCGTCAAGAGTAAGCTCTTCAAGCCTTTTGTTTTTGGCAATGCACTGCATTACGAGCCTGCCTATAACCGTATGAGCATCTCTGAAGGGCATGCCCTTGCTTACAAGCCAGTCGGCGGCATCTGTGGCATTCATAAAGCCAAGCCCTGCGGAAGCAAGCATATTCGCCTTGTTTACCTTCATTGTGGCTATCATATTTGTAAATACGGGCAGACACATTTTTACGGTGTCGATTGCATCAAACACGCCCTCCTTGTCCTCCTGCATATCCTTATTATAAGCAAGGGGAAGCCCTTTAAGGGTGGTGAGAAGGGCAGTAAGCTCGCCGTATACTCTGCCTGTTTTGCCCCTTATAAGCTCCGCCATATCGGGATTTTTCTTCTGCGGCATAATAGAGCTGCCTGTTGCATAAGCGTCTGATATTTCTATAAATTTAAACTGCTGAGAACTCCAGAGCACAAGCTCCTCACAAAAGCGGCTGAGGTGCATCATAACCAGCGAAAGACAGAATAAAAGCTCGCACACAAAATCTCTGTCAGATACTCCGTCCATGCTGTTTTTGGTTATCTCCCCAAAGCCAAGCTCGTCACAAACTGCCTGTCTGTCAAGGTTGTAGGTGGTGGCGGCTAAAGCTCCCGAGCCGAGGGGCATTATGTTTGTTCTTTTATAGCAGTCCCCAAGCCTGTCAAAATCTCTTGAAAACATTTCAAAATATGCAAGCAAATGATGGGCGAGGGTGACGGGCTGGGCGTTCTGCAAATGAGTAAAGCCCGGCATAATAGTGTCTGAGTTATCCTTTGCCATAGAGTTGAGGGTCTTAAGAAGATTTAAAATAAGTCCCTTTATATCGCCTATCTGATTTTTAAGATACATTCTTATGTCAAGGGCAACCTGGTCGTTGCGGCTTCTGCCTGTGTGCAGTCTTTTGCCTACATCGCCTATGCGCTGTGTAAGAATGGTCTCCACATTCATATGGATATCTTCCGCCTTAATGTCAAATTCCACCTTGCCCTTTTCGATATCACCAAGTATTTCCTTAAGAGTCTTTATAATAAGCTCAGAGTCCTCTTGTGAGATAATACCCTGCTTGCCCAGCATACGGGCGTGGGCAATGCTTCCCGTAATATCCTCCTTATACATTCTGCTGTCAAAGGATATTGAGGAATGAAAATGATCCGTAAAGCTGTCCGCCTCTGCGCTTAGCCTGCCGTTTGAAAGTTTTTTCATAAATACACCCCTTCAAATAAAGGGGCACTTTTTAAAAGCACCCCTAATTGTCTAAACCTATACATTTTTTTGGCTTCGGAGGCACAGCGGTTTCGGAGAACCGACCACCTGCCGGTACGGCGGAAAATCAGCGGCGACGTAGGAGCCGCTGATTTTCCGCCCTCCCCCGGTCCGCCCTTTCTATCCGCCGCTTGCGGTGGATGAAAGGGTGGGGCAAATAATTTTCAAAGCCAAAATTTGCACTCAGTTACTTTTTTTATATTATTTAAGATACTGCTTGTTAAGTCCCATCATAGCTCTTACCTTAAGCGGCAGACCAAAGAGATTTATAAAGCCCTCGGCATCCTTATGAGAATAAAGCTCGCCTGTAGTAAAGCTTGCAAGCTCTGCGCTGTAAAGGCTGTTAGGTGACTTAACGCCTGCTGAGATTATGTTGCCCTTATAGAGCTTAAGTCTTGCAACACCCGTAACGGTCTCCTGTGTCTTGTCAACGAATGCCTGGAGAGCTTCACGAAGGGGAGTAAACCACTCACCCGAATAAACAAGCTCTGTATATTTTGTTCTTATAATTTCCTTAAAGGCTGTGGTCTGCTTGTCAAGGCAGAGATATTCAAGGTCTCTGTGTGCAGCGTAAAGAATTGATCCGCCCGGGGTCTCATATACGCCTCTTGACTTCATACCAACACATCTGTTTTCAACAAGGTCGCAAATACCAACGCCGTTTTTGCCGCCTATTTCGTTGAGATAGTCCATAAGAGCTATAGGCTCAACCTTCTTGCCGTCAAGAGTTACGGGTACGCCCTTTTCAAAGCCTATTTCTACATAAGTAGGCTCATCGGGTGCTTCCTCAGGGCTTACGCCGAGAGTGAGAAGCTTTTTAAAATCAGGTTCGTTTGCAGGGTCTTCAAGGTCAAGACCTTCGTGGCTGATGTGCCAAAGGTTTCTGTCTCTTGAATAGCTCTGCTCTTTTGTCATAGGTACGGGAAGACCTCTCTTTTCAAGATATTCAAGCTCTTCCTCACGGGATGTGATGTCCCAGGTTCTCCAAGGCGCAATAACCTTTATTTCGGGCGCAAGAGCCTTTATTGTAAGCTCAAAACGTATCTGGTCGTTGCCCTTGCCTGTTGCGCCGTGGCAAATAGCGTCAGCACCTTCCTTCAAAGCTACTTCAACAAGCTTTTTAGCTATAAGAGGTCTTGCTATAGAAGTACCTAAAAGATATTTATCTTCATATATAGCCCCGCTCTTTACCATGGGATATACATATTCTCTGATAAATTCATCTCTTACGTCAAGAAGATAGAGCTTAGAAGCCCCCTGACCAAGAGCCTTTTCTTCAAGTCCGTCAGTTTCGCTGCCCTGACCCACATCTATACAGCAAGCGATAACTTCCGGGTTATCATAATTTTCCTTAAGCCAAGGAATAATAACAGAGGTATCAAGTCCTCCTGAATAAGCAAGTACTATTTTCATATCAGTTTCCTCCCAAAAATTACTTCTTATCAAAGTATACAACTATTTTAAGGCTTAGTCAATTATTTTCTTGTTTTTTCATAAAGTCTTAAAATAAGCAAACAGCCCCAAAAGTAGTTGAAATATATGGTGGAGTTATGGTAAAATTTATATGATGTGAATTAAAAATGGAGGCGATATAAATGAAATATATATTCGGAGCTGATATTGGCGGAACCACAGTAAAGTTAGGACTTTTTGAAGAGGGCGGAAGTCTTGCCCACAAGTGGGAAATAACCACAAATAAGGCAGATGGCGGAAAGAACATACTTACAGATATTGCCAAAAGCATATATGAAAAGATGGCAGAAAAGGGCATTTCAAAATCTGACGTTAAGGGCATAGGCGTGGGCGTTCCCGGGCCTGTAACGGCAGGTGGAGTTGTAAACGGCTGTGTCAACTTAGGCTGGGGCGTTATTAATATAGAAGAAAAGCTGAGTGAGCTTACCGGGCTTGAAGTTAAGGCTGGTAATGATGCCAATGTTGCGGCTCTTGGTGAAATGCTCTGCGGCGGCGGCAAGGGCTTTAACAGCATTATTATGATAACCCTTGGCACAGGCGTTGGCGGTGGAGTGATAATAGACGGAAAAATGGTTTACGGCACAAACGGAGCAGGGGGAGAGATAGGGCACTTCCCTATAAATACAGACGAAACGGAAAAATGCGGCTGCGGAAACAAGGGCTGTCTTGAGCAGTATTGCTCCGCTACAGGCATAGTGAGAACAGCCAACAAAATTTTAAGTAAAGGAAATATAAAATCATATCTTAAGTCGGGGGAGATAACCGCCAAAGATGTGCTTGATGCAGCAAAGGCAGGAGATGAGGCAGGGCTTAAGGCTCTTGAAGATTTTGGTGAAAAAATGGGAAGATTTCTTGCAGCGGCGGCAGTGTTTTTCGACCCTCAGGCATTTCTTTTTGGAGGCGGCGTAAGCAAGGCAGGAGGCATTATAATTGATGCTGCCAAAAAGTATTATGACAAATATGCCTTCCATGCCACCAAAAACACTGAATTTCGTTTGGCCTCACTGGGAAATGATGCAGGCATATACGGCTGCGCGGGAATGTTTTTAAGCTGAAATTTACATTAATTGACTTATTCACAATTTCTAATCGTATGCTAATAATTATATAATGACAGTTTTATATTTAAGGCTTATAAATATATATGAACATTGAAGTAAAAATCTATCAATGCTCATGTGCAAGCTAAAGCTTGAGATTTTTCAAATTTTCCATCCTTTCAAAAAAGCGGAAAACGGTTTCAGACCCGTCTTCCGCTTTTACTTTTGACTGTTTTTTGCTATACATTCAATAAGGCCGTTGTCTGCTCCCACCACATCAAAGCCGATTTTTAAATAATTCTCTATTATGGAGATTATGTTTTCGGTGATCTTTTCCCCCGGGGCGATTATTGGGGTGCCGGGGGGATAGATGTATACGCTTTTGGCGGCTATTTTGCCTAAGGCTTTTTTTAAGGAGACTTTTTCCGTGCTGTAATATATTGTCTCGGAAGGGGACATTATTACCTCCGCCTTAAAGTCATAGTCGCAGTCCGTTGGAGTTTTCGGCATTTGTGTTGGCAGCGCATTTAAAAGACCGGCAAAGCCTTCGTCGGTGTCGCCTATAGATGTCATGGCTAAGGCGTAGCCGGCGTTTGCCATTTCAAGCTCAAAACCGCAGCTTCTGAGGTCTTCCATTATTTTAAGTCCCCCGGGTATTATTATTTTGGAGGGGTCTGTGTCATAAACGCAAGACCTTCCCTTCATGTCCTCTAAAATAAGTCCCGCTGCCTTTTTTCTGAAATCAAAAAGCCTTTTTACATAGTCGTCCATGGCTTTTTTCCCTTGGGGAGAGGTCATATATTTTATACAGGCTTCTATAGAATTAAGAAGTATGTATGAGGGGCTGGAGCTTTCAAATATGCTTAAATATTTTTGAACCCGCTCCGGGCTTATTCTGTCTGTGCAGATATGGAGAAGGGCTGTCTGGGTAAGGGCAGGGAGAGTTTTGTGCAGACTCTGTATAACTATATCCGCCCCAAGTTCTACCGCAGAAGTCGGAAAAGCGCTGTGAAAGTTAAAATGCGCGCCGTGAGCCTCGTCAACTATCAGTAGGCAGTTGTGGCTGTGGCATATACTGCTTATTTCCCTAATATCCGATGTCATTCCCTCATAGGTAGGGGATACTATTATAAAAGCCCTTGCATTGGTTTTTTCAAGCTCGGCGTTTACCTCCTCGGGAGAAATGCCCCCTGCTATGCCCCATTTTAATTTTTTGGGGTACACATAGGAGGGCTTAAGCCCCATTAAAAATATGCCGTTATATACTGATTTATGGCAGTTTCTTGCCACAAGTATATTTTCTCCTGGCTTTAGTGCTGCTCCCATGGCAGCAAGTATGCCGCAGGTGGAGCCGTTTATAAGAAAGTATGTTTTTTTGCTGCCGTAGACATTGGCGGCAAAATCCATAGCGTCTTTTATAATGCCCTTTGGGTCGTGGAGGTCGTCAGAGCCATCTATTTCCGTAAAATCCATTTTAAAAAGGTCTGAATTTCTCTTGTGACCGGGCATATGAAAAGGATAATTTGTCAGTTTTTTAAGCTCATCGCCTATCATTTTCAACCGCCTTCATCATTATTGCACATTCTATTCTTTTACGGTGCAGCTTACAGCCGTATTCGTATACGCCCTTTACGTCCCCTGTGTAGTGATAAGCATTTGCCACACAGCCGCCGCTGCAATAGAGCCTTGCAAAGCACTCGTCACATTCCTTATGAGCATATATGTTGCAGTCAAGAAAGTCCTGCTGTTTTTCCTTGTTTGTAATGCCTTCAAAAACATTTCCCAACTTATACTCGTCGTCCCCCACAAACTGATGGCAGGGGTAAAGGTCGCCTTCGGGAGTCACAGCCATATATTCCGTGCCTACGCCGCAGCCCGAAATTCTCTTATATATGCAGGGTCCGCCTGTAAGGTCTATCATATAATGATAAAATGTGAAATCGTTTCTTTTAAGCATTTCCTTTGCCAATATTTCATACTGCTCCAAAAGTATGGGCAGATCTTCTTCCGTAAGGGCATAGTCTGCTTCCTTAGGGGCTACCACAGGCTCTATAGAAAGCTGCTTAAAGCCCAAGTCTGCCAAGTGGAGTATATCGTTGGAAAAGTCGGTGTTATAGTGGGTGTAGGTGCCTCTTAAATAATAGTCCTTCTGACCTCTGCTGTCTGCCATATCCTTAAATTTTGGCATTATAAGGTCGTATGTACCCTTGCCGTTTTGTGTGACTCTCAGACGGTCGTTTACCTCGGGTCTGCCGTCAACGGAAAGCACCACATTATACATTTCCTTATTTATAAAATCTCTGATTTCGTCATTTAATAAAAGTCCGTTTGTGGTAATTGTAAATCTGAAATTTTTGTCCTTTTCCTTTTCTATGCTTCTTGCATATTTTACAAGCCTTTTCACAACGTCCCAATTCATAAGAGGCTCGCCGCCGAAAAAGTCTACCTCAAGATTTTTTCTTGTTCCCGAGTTTTCCACAAGAAAATCAATGGCTCTTTTGCCTGTTTCATAAGACATAAGACATCTTGACCCTTGGTTGTATTCACCCTCGGAGGCAAAGCAATATTTACATGCCATATTACAGTCCTGAGCCACAAGCAGGCACATAGCCTTTATTACTGTGTGACGTCCTTTAAGAGCAGGGGCAATGTCTTTATAATCATCTTCCGAGAAAAGAACACCCTTTTCCTTAAGAGCTTCAATATCTTCAAAAAGCTCGGCACTATCTTCAGAGGTCAGACCATATTTTTCTGCCAAGGTATTTTCTATGTCTTTTTTGGATGTGTTTTCATACATACCTATGGCATCATATGCCGCCTCGTCAACCACATGTACCGAGCCGCTGTTTACATCTATTATTATGTTATAGCCGTTATTTTTATATCTGTGTATCATATTTCCTCATTATCCTCTATGCAGATATTTTTTAAGCCGCAGATGGTATAACGGTTGTATTGGCATCTTTAGGCGGCTTATTATTTATGGGGTCAATATCAGGGGTAGGCTGTTGTGCAAATATTGTGCTTGCCCCGCTGCTTTCTATAATGACACCTCATTTATCTGATTTTTTAGAATTTGGAGAGTCCTTTATAAGAACAATGCCTTTGCCATTATAAATTCCTCCTTAATAAAAATCGCTGCTATAAAAGCAACGAATTTTTAATGAATTATTTTAATTTTTCACACTGCTGATTTGCAATGCTGCATGAAGTCTTGCTTGCTGACTGACAAGATGTCTGGCATTCACCGCAACCGCCGTTTAATTTTGACTTTGCAAGATCTCTTGTGCTTATTGTAGTTATTCTTGACATAACCACACCCTCTTTCATTATATTATACTATAATTTTATCAGTTAATACCTTTAGTGTCAAGTATTTCATATAAATATTTGCCCCGTAAGGCCGCCGCCTATATTATATAAAGTCGGCTAAGGTTTTTATATGACAAATATTGTATAAAACTAATGTTAAAATTAAAATAATTCCTTGCATTGAAGTTTTTGTTATGGTAAAATAGATGGCAGAATGTTTGGACGGGAAACCATACGTCCGAACGGCGGAAGACTTTCCGTTTTATAAAATATGTTAGGGAGGAATAAACTAATGAAAAGACATAATGGTTTGGTTCTCTTCATACTTGTGCTTGTTGTCGCAGTTTTAGCTGTTGTATCGGCATTTGGCAACAGAGTGTGGAGCGGTCTCGGATATGAAAACATTAATCTGGGACTTGATTTAAGGGGCGGTGTTTATGTAGTTTATGAAGCAGTAGACTATACCCCAAGCGAGGAAGAAATGAATTCGGCTATTTCTATGATCCAACAGCGTATGGACAACAACGGCTGGACAGAGGCCGAGGTTGCAGCTGAAGGAACAAACAGAATTCGTATAGAGATCCCCGGTGTTGAGGATGCGGAAACTGCCATAAACGAAATTGGTCAGACAGCTCATCTTTATTTCTTAGACCCCGAAGGAAACGTAGTTGTTGACGGTATAAACGTAAAGGATGCAAAGAGATCTACATCCAGCGAAAACGGAACACCTCAGCCTGTTGTTTCTCTTACATTTGACGATGTGGGAACAAAGGGCTTTGCAGAGGCAACTCAGGCAAACATCGGCAAGCAGATATACATTCTTCTTGACGATCAGATCATAAGCGCGCCTACCGTAAACACAGCCATTCTTAACGGACAGGCTATGATCACAGGTAACTTTACAAATGACGAAGCTCAGAAGCTTGCTGATCTTATCAAGTCAGGTTCACTTCCTTTCGACCTTCGTGTAATAGAGTCTAACTCCATCGGCGCAAGACTTGGTGCAACATCACTTTCAACAAGCCTTTTTGCCGGTGTTATCGGTATTTCTCTTGTACTTCTGTTTATGCTTTTATTCTACAGAGGTCTTGGCTTTATCGCTGACTGGGCACTTCTTATATATATGGGTCTTGACGTGCTCGTACTCAGCTTATTTAACGTAACACTTACTCTTCCGGGTATTGCAGGTATCATACTTTCTATAGGTATGGCTGTAGACGGCAACGTTATTATATTCGAGCGTATCAAGGAAGAGCTCAGAATGGGAAGAAGCGTAGGAACATCTATCAAGAACGGATTTTCAAATGCTCTTTCTGCTATCATCGACGGTAATGTAACAACTATTATAGCAGGCGTTATACTTTATTTATTGGGAACAGGTACTATAAAGGGCTTCGCGCAGACTCTTGTAATTGGTATCGTGCTTTCTATGTTCTCATCCATCGTTATAACAAGACTTCTTATAAATTCATTCCACGGTCTTGGTGTAAGCAACCCTGCTTTCTATGGCGTTAAGCCACAGGCAGATAAGGAGGTGTAACGGCAATGAAGGTTATTCAGCGCAGAAAAATCTGGATCGGCATTTCCCTTCTTATTATAATTATAGGTCTTGCCGTTATGGTATATAACAGCGTAAAAGGAAACGGCGCTTTTAATTATGACATACAGTTTAAGGGCGGTACTTCAATAGAAGTAAACTTTAATGAGGATTTTGATCAGACAGAGCTTGAAGATCTTGTAAATTCGGTAGTTACTGATGACAGCCCTGTAATTCAGAAGATAACATCAGAAAACAAGGCTATTATAAAGCTTAAGTCAGTAATAGACGATATAACAGTAGACGATGCTTTAAACGATGGCGCAGCCGTTGAGGGAGAATCTGTCGCAGCAGCTGACAGCACAGACGCAGCAGCAGACACTTCAGAAAATGCTGTTGAAACAGAAAGCGTGATTTCAAACGCAGAAGCAGATGTTGAAACACCCGCAGTTGATGCAGAGGCTGACAACGCAGAAACAGCAGCAGCTGATGCTGACACAGCAGCAAATAATATTGAAGCAGGTCTTGTTGACAATGGCGACGGAACTTACACAATAACTCCTAAGGCTGACACAGAAGAGGGTGTCAGCGCAGCAGAAGATGCAAGCGCAGCAGAAGGTGCTTCTTCCGAAGAAGCAGCTGTTGAAGAAACAACAGAGCATGTATTTACAGTAGCTACAGGCGAAGGATATTCAGGAAACATTGCCGCTGTTATAGCAGCAGTTGCTGACAAATATCAGCTTGAAGACTCCAGCTTCTCAGTAACACAGATATCAGCTACTATAAGCTCAGAAATGACTCAGGATGCTATTCTTGCAGTATTCCTTGCTTGCCTTATGATGCTTATTTATGTATCTATAAGATTTAAAGACTTTAAGACAGGCGCATCATCCATCATAGCACTTATTCACGACTCACTTATAGTTCTTACATGCTATGCTGTTTTAAGAATACCGCTTTCAAGCTCATTTATAGCAGCCATCCTTACGGTTCTCGGTTATTCTATCAACGCTTCTATCGTTATTTTCGACAGAGTAAGAGAAAACAAGAATACCCACAGAAAGTGGTCTACAGAAGAGCTTGTAGATGAGTCTGTAAGAGAATGTATGAGACGTTCACTTTTCACATCTCTTACAACACTTCTTTCAATAGGCGCACTTTATGTATTTGGTGTTCAGTCTATTAAGGAATTTGCTCTTCCTATAGTTGTAGGTATCGTAGCAGGTACTTGGAGCTCTGTTCTTATTGCAGGCTCTGTATGGTATGAGCTTTCTAAATTCAAAGTTAAAAGAAAATAATTTATGATTTTCAGGCGGCACGTATGTGCCGCCTTTTTGGGTCTGCCGACCTCCCGACACGCCCACAAGCCCCAACGGAGCACCTTTAGGTGCTCCGTTGGGGCTTGTGGGCGTGTCGGGAGGTCGGCAGACCCCGCGGGGTGATGAAAATGGCGACCATCTGCCAAAGGCGGGACGGACAGGTCCGTCCCGCCTTTGGCAGATGGTCGCCATTTTCATCACCCAACTTTAAAATTCGGGCATTGGGTCGCCCCACCGTCCATCAAGCCAACAGCCTCAACAAACCCGCCCAAAGGGCGGGTTTGTTGAGGCTGTTGGCTTGATGGACGGTGGGGCGACCCCGCGGGGCGAGTGGGCGAGGGGACATATATCAAAAGGGGACGGACCCGTCCGTCCCCTTTTGATATATGTCCCCTCGCCCACTCGCTCGGCTCCGCAGTATGGTCGGCGAAAATTAAGTTTTATAAAGTTTTTAAAAGAGAGTTGTAAATATCGCCGTACTTTCTTTTTATGTTCAGAGGCTTAAAGCTTTTGTCAAGAAAGCCGTGAGAGGATGAACCTGTGCAAACTATATCTCCTGTATTTTTGTTGATTGCTGTATATTCAAACCTTGCCTTTACTCCTCCAAGCTCTGTGAGTTTTGTTGAAATAAGAAGTATGTCGGCAAAATCGGCAGAGGTCTTATAGCTGCACTCTACAGATAAAACAGGCATTATAATGCCTCTTTCTTCAAATTCTTTATAGCTCTGACCCAACTTTTCAATAAAATATATTCTCGCTTCTTCAAAATATTTTATATAGTTGGCGTGATGAACGACTCCCATTTTATCCGTTTCGTAATAATTGACTTTTCTTTCATAAATTATTTCCATATTTTTCATCCTCGCAAAATACAAAATCAAGCCGCCTTGTATATACATCGGCTCTTGCAAGTATAACCCTTACTCTTTTGCCTATAGTATATAGCTTATGGGTGTGCTCGCCCATGCAAGACATGCTTTCTTCATCATATTGATATATATCGTCTGTCATATCTCTGTATGACACCATGCCCTCTACAGTATTTTCAAGCTGAACATATATGCCCCAGGAGGTTATGCCGGAGACAAAGCCGTCGAAGCTCTCGCCTACCCTATCTGCCATATATTCTGTTTTCTTCAGAAGGACGGCTTCTCTTTCGGCGTCTTCTGCACGTCTTTCCTTTTCGGAACAGCCCTTAGCCTTTTCGGAGGCTTCTGCTGCATAGCGCTTTGTGATATCATTCACATTGTGTCCTTCTATACAAAGGGATATTATTCTGTGTATGAACAGATCGGGATACCTTCTGATGGGCGATGTAAAATGACAATAATATTTTGCCGAAAGTCCGTAATGGCCTAAACATTCGGGGGTATATCTTGCCTGCTGCATGCTGCGCAGCGCCAGACGGCTTATCATCATTTCTTCGTCTTTTCCTTTTATGCTTTTAAGAAGCTTTTGGAGATTTTTAGGGTTTGTTCTATAGCCTCTCAGCACATAACCCATTTTGCTCACTGTCTTTTTAAGCATATCATATTTTTCGCTGTCAGGCTCTTCATGACTTCTGTACATAAAGGGAAGCTCGAGCCAGAAATAATTTTCAGCTACGGTTTCGTTTGCGGCAAGCATAAATTCCTCTATAATGCTTGTGGCGATATTTCTCTTTCTGACAACGATATCAACAGGCTTGCCTTCGCCGTCAAGAACAACGCCTGACTCTTCAAAGTCAAAGTCTATAGCGCCTCTTGCTTCTCTTTTTTCAAAAAGTATATCACGAAGGCCTTTCATTGTTTTTAGCATTGGCAGAAATTCGGCGTATTCTTCGGCATATTCGGAATTTTCGTTTTCCAAAACATCGTTTACTTTGCTGTAGGTCATTCTTTTGTCTACATTTATAACGCCTTTAACTATTCGCCGTCCCTTTATTCTGCCCTTGGCATCTATTTCCATAATGCAGCAAAGAGCCAGTCTGTCTTGCCCTGCATTAAGCGAGCATATGCCGTTTGACAGCCTTTCCGGCAGCATTGGTATTACTCTATCGGGTAAATATACGCTTGTGCCTCTTTTATAAGCCTCTTTGTCAAGGGGAGTTTCCGCCCCAACATAATGGCTTACGTCAGCTATATAGACCCCAAGCTCATAGCTGCCTTTTTCGGCAAGTCTGCATGATACGGCATCGTCAAGGTCCTTAGAGTCGTCGCCGTCGATGGTAACTGTAAGCACATCTCTTAGGTCTTCTCTGTCACTCAAGTCTTCGCCTGCTATGCTTAGTGGAATAGTATTTGCCTGGGCAAGGGCTTTTTCGGGAAATTCGTGGGGTATGCCCAAGCCGGCTACAATAGATGTTATGTCTGTGCCTATATCTGTTTTAAGACCCAACACCTCTGTTATTTTGCCTGTGGGCACTCTGTTTTTTCCCGGGGGCTTTATTATCTTTACAACTACCTTAGAGTCTTCCTTTATGCCCTTACATTCCTTTTTATACAGCCTTATCTTTCTGAATATTCGCATATCATCAGGCAGCACATAGGGCTCGTTGTGTATTATTTTATATGTGCCTATTATATTGTCAAAGCCTCTTTCAACTATCTTTTTTACTACTCCCGACAGACCCTTGGGAGAGTTTGATGTTATGCTTATTATGACCTTGTCTTTATGTGCCGCTCCGTTCAGGTCAGTTCTTTTTATATGAACGTCCTCGTCCAGATCGTCACATTTTACAAAGCCAAAGCCGTCTTCGTGAGTCCTCAGCTCTCCCATGTGATATCCTAACATTTTATAGGGGACAAGCTTCTTTTTTCTTGAAAGCATTAGCTTGCCTTCTTTTAAAAGCTCGTCTATAACCCGGTCGAAAAGCATATCATCCTCGGGTCTGACCTGAACAAACAGCCTTAATTCGTCACGGGTCATATAATTTTTATAATCGGAAGAGTCAAGAAATTCCCACAGTTTTTCCTTTTTTTCGTTTAAAATGTTGTTTAAGTTTTTCATATTTCCTCACAGATCCAATATCTATACATTGATCGTTATTTTGCAAATAAAAAGCCGTCTCCTTCGAGACAGCCCCCTAAATTACTATGCTTTATTAAATGAGATTGCTTATAAGTGTAAGCACTACAAATATAGCAGTTGCTATTGCAGTATATTTTTCAAGACGTTTTTCTATAGATTTACCCTTGTTTTTGTCCCAATATGTCTGCTGTCCGCCCATGCCGGAAACTGAACCTGTAAATCCGCCTGCTCTTTTGTTCTGTAAAAGAATGAATAAATTAACGCCTACACAAGCAATTAAAATTAATACGCATACAATATTAAAAGCCATTTTTTCTACCTCCTGTATAAACACTATAGTGTATTTTAACACAATAATTATACCAATGCAAGAATTTTTTTAAAAATTTTATTAAAGTATGGTTAAAAATGTAATGGGTCGCAAAAAAGGCAGAGGCGTGCCGTAGAGCGAAATCTCGGCAAGAATGAGGCGGACCTGTCCGCCTTATTCTTGCCGAGATTTCGCCCCACGGGTCGGGGCAGGGGACGGACTGCTGCGCAGTCCGTCCCCTGCCCCGAGCGACCTATATATTCCAAAAATCATTCAGCAGCATTTCTATTTCACTACTGCCGAATACTGTGTGGAAGCTGCTCCAATGCCCGGGAAGCAGCTCTCTGTAAAACGGTGATGAAAAGCGCCTGTCTAAAAGCAGTATAACGCCCTTGTCTTCGGAAGAACGTATGACCCTGCCTCCTGCCTGACATACCTTTATCATTCCCGGGTAGGCATAGGCGTAGGCAAAGCCGTCTTTATTTTCCGAGTCAAAAAATTCCTTTATTACATTTTGCTTTATTGACACCTTAGGAAGCCCTACGCCTATTATACAACAGCCTATAAGACGGCTGCCTTTAAGGTCTATTCCCTCTGAAAATACTCCTCCCATTACGCAAAAGCCCAACATGGCGGAGCTGTGGGTAAACGAAGAAAGAAAGTGGGAACGCTCGTCTTCGGAAAAGCTTTTCTGTTGTATAAGGCAGTTTTTATTGCCGTATTTTTCGCAGTAATGCTCATAAACCCTTTCCATATATTCGTAGGAAGGAAAGAAGCAAATATAATTGCCGGGCTTAACATTATACATTGTATATATTCTGTCGGCTATTGCGGCAATGCTTCCTTCTCTGTCGTTGTAAAGGGTTGAAATAGAATTATCCTTTATAACGCAGAGATTTTCTCTGGGAAAAGGTGAGCCCAGTTTTGCTTTATTGTCGGATGAAGGATCTCCCCCTAATATTTCTGCAAAATAATCCATAGGGCTAAGGGTGGCCGAAAAGAATACTATGCTTTTAAAGTTTTTTTCCAGCTCACGCAAAATTTCAGATGAGTCCCTACAGAAAATAGTTTTTTTAATATCGGTTCTTACACTTTCGGTGATGACTACGAAGTGCTTGTCAAAATATTCGTCTATTTTGACAAAGTCCATTGCTTTGAAGTATAGATCCTGTACTTTTTCATAGGCAGGGTCGCCCTCGTTTTTCATAAGCCATTTATCAGCGCCTGTCATAAAATCGGAGAGGGCGTAAATAAAGCCTTCGTCCCTGTTTTTGGAAACGGACACATCATTCATAGCGTATTTTTCTTTAAGAAGATAAGCGCCCAGCTTTGACAGACTTCTTTTAAGAGAAACCCCCTTGCCAAGGCTTTTTCTTACCTCAACTATATCGGAATGTATAAATTCTGCCGAATACATATCTCTTGAGCGATCGGGGAGATTGTGCGCCTCGTCTATCAATGCTATGTATTCTTCGTTTCGCTCGTCCTCAAAAAATCGGGAGAGTTTGGCGGTGGGGTCGAAGGCGTAGTTGTAGTCGCATATTATTACGTGGGAAAATATAGCTATATCAAGAGAAAGCTCAAAGGGGCAGACCGTATACTTTTCGGCATATTCTTTTAAAATATCTCCTGTTATAACGGTTTCATTTGACAGCATTTCAAGTATGCAGTCGTTTACTCTGTCGAAATGACCGCAGGCGTATTTGCATTTTACGGGGTTGCAGCTGACCTCGCCGTTAAGGCAAGATTTTTCTTTGGATATAAGCGTCACGGAAATAATAAACAGCCCCTTATTTTCCATAATGTGCAGTGTGTTTTCTGCAAGAGCCTTTATTGTGTTTTTGGAGGTAAGGTAAAATATTCTTTTGGCTTTTTCCCCCGGCATACCCATATATTTAAGCGCCGGAAAAAGCGTGCCTACGGTTTTGCCTGTGCCTGTGGGAATGGAAGCAAACAGCTTTTTGCCCGACACAAGTGTTTTATAAACCGCCACAGACAAATCCCTCTGACCCTTTCTGAAGTTTTCAAAGGGAAATGTCAATGCAGAAAGGGTTTTATCCCGCTTTGTAATAAGCTCTTCATTAAGCTTTATCCACATATAATATTTATCCATTATTTCATAAAAATAGGCTTTAAGCTCCTCAAGATCTGCCGTGTATGACAAGGTTTTTTCCTGTCCCTGAAGACTGCAATATATAAGGTCTATATTTATGCTTTCATAATTATGCTTTTCGGCGTACATATAAGCATACATTTTTGCCTGAGCCAAGTGCTTTTTGCTTAAGGGCTCTTCAATATCGTCGAGAGGGGCAGTGGTGGATTTTATTTCTTCTATCACAACAAGCCCGTCAGCCTTCCTGAGCCCGTCAATTCTTCCCATAAGGGTAAACTCATTGTCAAGATAGCTGAAGCTGTGTTTTACAGTTACTTCGCTTTCATATATATATCCCTTTTTGTCTGCTTCTTTTTCATGTCTTTTCTGAAGTCTTTGGTGAAGACGAGTTCCTTCAAGGGCACGCTTTGCTCCTGTAAAACGAGAGTCTATAGAGCCGCTTCTTACTGCCATTTCAAGAATTTCTCCTACTGAAATAAATATCATAACAATCTCCTTAGTTTATCAGACAGAGCCGCATAGGCGGTGAGAGGGTGTTAATATAGTTAAAGGCTGCCGTACTGTAACCTTGATAAGTGCGGCAGCCTTATATGAGCTGTTAGTCTAAATCGTCATATTCATCATCATCTTCGTCTACATACACATATTCATATTCTTCATCATCGTCATCATAATCTTCATCATCATCTACATATTCATATTCAACGTCATCATATTCTTCATCTTCGTCATATTCATAAATATATTCTTCATCATCCTCATAAATGTATTCATCGTCATCGTCGTACTCTTCATCCACATATTCTACGTCATCTTCATCCACATATTCTACGTCATCTTCATCCACATATTCTACGTCGTCTTCATCCACATATTCTACATCATCTTCGTCCACATATTCTACATCGTCTTCGTATTCGACTTCTTCATCGCTGTAGTCGTCTTTCGGTGACGGTTTGTTTTCCGCCTTCACCGGGGCTTCCCCGGCTGATGTATTTTCTTTCTTTGCGGCTGTTTTTGACTTTCTGATAACTCCAATGAGCACTATCAGTATAAACAATGCCGCAAGACCGAATATACATAACGCAATGTAGAAAACAAGCATATCAGGATTTAAAAGCTCTGAAAGCTTTGCTATTGGCTCGGGAACAGGCGGCGCCTCTGTTTCATTAAAGAAATATTCTGCGGGAGATACTGCGAATATCTTATTATATACATTGGCAAGCACGTTGAGCGTATCGCCCTGATTGGCTTCTGCCTTACATGAAAGGGTATCTCCGTTGAAGTTAAGAAGATTTTTGTCTATTGCAAGAGAAACGGGATTATCAAATTCGTCTTTGTTGTCATTTATCTTGTAAAGCTCTAAATAATAGTCAGGGTTGTTGGGGAAGTAGCTGTGCTTGTAAACATTGAGCAGCTTTCCGCCTGCTGCCAAAAGCTCTCCGTATGTCAGGTTTCCGTCCTCTTCAATATTAAGATCCTTAAGGACGTCTTCTCCATCCTTTTTGAGCATATTTGTGACAATATCCATAAAGTCTTCGCGGCTTACGGTGTCAGAAACATCAAGCTCCTGCGTGTCTACATAACCCTTTAAAAGGAAGTTTGTTATTCTCTCCTTTTTATAGCTGCCAAATTCGCTTAAAGCCTCAAAGCTGTCTTCGGCGTTTTGTATGAGATATTCTCCCGACTTAAGAGTTGAGAATATAAGGCACTTATTGTTTCCGTCATATATGCCGCCTATATTTTCAACACTGTCTGAAGTGCTCATATAGCAGGTAGGCGAATTGTGTATTGTATAGAAACCAAATGAAACGGGAGCGGCAAGCTCTTTTATTTTATTGTCGTTCTGATCCTTAAAGGTTATGTTATAGCCGCTGGGAGTTTCTTCAAATGTTATCTTAAGCTCGTCACAGTCTTCAAAAATAGTTTCAAGATCGTCCTTTTCTATTATTATCTGATGAAGATTGTCGCCTACCAATATAAGCAGTCTGCTCATATCGTCAAGGGCAGAAAGCACATCCTTTGAGATGACTGTTTCTATAGGCTTATCATAGTCAAAGCCGCTTATATCAACTCTGGCTATAGGGCGCACATCTCTTGCAAGACCTATCTCAGCATCTCTTAGCTGCTGAACCATATCATCGCAGAAGGACTTGACCTCTGTAGATAAACCGCTTAATTTTTCGGCATTTATTATAGCCTTGCCGTCTTCTGAATAATATGCTCTGTTGCAATATGAAGATGAGGCAAACTCTATATATTCTGCTATAACGTCCCTTGACTGATTTGAAAGAGTAGGGTAGTCTTCTATTATATTTGCGAGCTTTTGGAAATACTGATTTTTGTCGTTTAACTCGGCAAGCTCTGCATAGTCGATGGTAGCTCGCAGCGCTTCGCTGTTGTCGGATTCTTCAAGCTCTCTTTCTTCGTGGTCGGCTACAGCCGTTGCTGAGTCGGAGGTAACCCCGCTCCATGAAAGACCGCTGTAAGAGGAAGGATCGCCGTCGCCGTCGTAGAAAAGAATGTCTACGAGCTTTCCGGTTCTGTCGGGATCGATAAAATATCCGCTGTCGCCGTCACGCAATCCTCCCGGAAGAGTTGCCATAGTGAGGCTGTCTTCTGTAAGAACAGGGAAGAAAGGCGTATATTTAAGCGCATCTGTCACTGACATATTTGTTTTAACATACGTCAGGAAGGTTTCGGTGTATTTATTTATATTTCTAAGTATGTTTTCCTTGGAAAGAGCCTGCTCCATAAGAGTGTGGAGGAATTGCTGCTGAACCTGGACTCTGTCTACGTCGCCGTTTGTGTATTTTCTGAAACGCACAAGCCCCATAGCCTGATAGCCGTCAAGATGCTGCTGTTCGCCTGCCTTGAGGTCTATGTAAAGGTCTTGGGTGGCATCATTGTAGTACATATCCTGAGGAACGTCTATGGTTATTCCGCCCATATCGTCAACTATTTTCTGGAAGGCTTCCACATTGACGGTTATATAATATGATATCTGGGGTATACCCAGCATTTCTTCAAGCTCTTCCGTAAGATACTTTGCTCCGTCCTCTTCGCCCCATGAGTGAACGGCGTTTATTTTCATTGTTTTAGGTCCGAAATGACCGTCTTCTTTCATTTCGCCGTATATGGAGTCGCTGAGAGTAACATAAGTGTCACGAGGCACGGAAAGAGCGTTTATTGTCTTTGTATTTTTGTCAAAGCAAGCAACTATTATAACATCTGAAAGCTTCTCGTCCTGGTCTACGCCGTATATGCCAAAAAAGGTTTTATCGGGAATACTTCCGAAAATGCCCGCTTCCGCAAGCTGCTCTTCAGCCTTTTCACGAGGTGATTTTGCAGCATCGCTAACCGCTGCATCGGCATCCTTTAAGCCTTGCTCTAAAGCCAGCTGAGTATCGCTTGCAACTACGTCTTTGTTATGGTCGATTTTAGATTTCATATAAAAACCGAACCATACACCCATAGCTATAACATATATAAGCAGTATTGCCAGCACTATTGCTATAAATTTAAAATAGTTTTTAGCGCCTGCCCCTTTTTTATTTTGATTTTTTCTATTTCTTGCCATTATATATTTCTCCCTGTACAAGTTTTGTAGAAATGTGACTAAATCAAATTTAAGTATAACAAAAATGTATCCTTTTGACAAGTATTATTATATTAAAAATTTAATAAAACCCCACCCCTTTGCACAAAATTTCTGTAGTATGGAGGGCGCTTGGATTTTGGCATTATTTGCCTTCCGTCAGGGCTTTAAAATACTCTTCAAAATAGCTCTGGGCATTTATTATGCCGCCTGTAGGCTCTTCCTTTACATAGCTTCCGTCAGGGAGCATATTATAGGTAAGGGCGTTGTCTTTTTCGTAAATTTTTAGCATATTCAGAATTTCATTTTTAATATTTTGTGACCTTACAGGGGCAAAAACCTCTACTCTTTTAAGCAGGTTTCTGTTTAAAAGGTCTCCCGAGCCTATATATATCCGACAGTCGTCACCCTCGCCAAAGCAGAATATCCTGCTGTGCTCTAAATATTTGCCTACAGCGCTTTTTACGCTTATGTTTTTTGTGGCTTCGGACTTTCCCGGAAGAAGACAGCATATACCTCTTATGAAAAGCTCTGTTCTGACCCCTGCGGCGGAAGCCTCTATAAGCTGCTCCATCACCGTAATATTATTCAGCGCATTAGCCTTTATTCTTATTCTGCCTCTTTTTCCCTTAAGCTTTTCCGCATTTATTTCTTCCGATAATCGTGAAATATACAACTTAGGGCCTATCCACAGGCTTTCGCTGCTTTCGCAGACCTCGCCTTCACAGAGTGCACGGAAAAGCTCCGCCGCATCTGAGCCTATGCTGCTGTCGGTGGTTATAAATGAAAGGTCTGTATATTGCTCGCTGGTTTTTTCGTTGTAGTTGCCCGTGCCTATCTGGGTGATATAGCTTATCTCCCCCGCAAAGCTGCGCCTTGTGATGTGGCACACCTTTGCATGGACCTTATATTCTCCCAGTCCGTATATTACGGTACAGCCCGAGTCTTCCAATATTTTGGCATAGTTTATGTTGTTTTGCTCGTCAAACCTTGCCCTCAGCTCAAGCACGCAGATGACCTCCTTGCCCTGCTCGGCAGCATATGCCAGCGCAGAAACTATCCTGCTGTGGTTTGCCATTCTGTAAAGAGTTATCTTTATGGAAACAACATCGGGGTCGTTGCCTGCTTCATACAAAAGGTCTATAAATGTCTGTATGCTCTGATAGGGGAAGTAAAGCAGAATATCGTTTTTTTCAATATATTCTATCATATGCCCCTTTTTCACATCAGGATATATTACCGGCTCATACTTGGTGTAAAGAAGGTGTTTTTTCTCCTCGCCCAACTTTGCTGCCACAGGAAAGGCAAATGAAAAGTCAAGGGGAGTTTTTCTTGTGAATATCTGCCCCTTATCTATTTTCAGCTTTTTAATAAGGAAGCTTTCCATAATATCCGACGGTTTTCCTGCCAGAAGAAGCCTTACCGCCTGAAGTCTTTTTCTTTTTTTCAGGGCATCTGTCATTATGTGTTTAAAGTCGGCATCATAGCCCTCAACAACATAATCGTCCAAGGCTAAGTCGGTGTTTCTTGTGACTCTTACGAGATGGCTTTCGGTGACTGTATGCCTTGTGAAAAGCTGCTCCGAAAAGTTTTTGACAAGCTCCGACATTATACATATTTTATACCTTCCCTCATATTCATAAATAAAATGAGAGCCTAAGCCCGAAAAGGATACTATGCCGAATTTTATATTTCCTCTTTTTGTTTTTAAAGAGCAGCACACATACACTTCATTATTCCTGAGAAAGGGGAAGGGGTGGTTTACATCTATAACAAGAGGCGAAACAACGGGCATAATATTCCTTCTGAAATATATTGAAAGAAAATCAGCCTCGTTTTCGTCAATATGGGCAAAGTCTGTAAATTCTATGTTTTCGTCCCTAAGAGAGGCTTTTATGCTTTTAAATATGTCATTTTCGTTTTTGGATATTTCTCTTGTCTTATCATATATATATTTAAGCTCGGAATATCCCTTTTTACATTGTTTTCCTACCCTTACCATAAAAAATTCGTCTAAATTTGAATAAAATATAGACATAAATTTAAGTCTTTCAAGTGCGGGCAGGTCGGTCTGTTCCGCTTGATCCAACACTCTTTTGTGAAATTCAAGCAGACTGCTTTCTCTGTCTGTAAAATGATCCCTATACATAGCACGCCTCCTTTTCTGTTAAATACCTTATTATTTATTATACTAAAAATATAATGTCTTGTAAAATAAAATGTTGACTAAATTCGCCTGAAATGTTATTCTTATTACAATCTATTTTATTTGAGGAAAGATATTATGAGAAAACAGTTTGCTTTTATTATGATATCCCTTTATGTGGCGTGGTGCTTCAAGCCGTGGTACTTCCCCGAGGATATATATAAAGAGCTTATAATTTGGACACTTGGCATATTTGTTGTTATAAATATAGTTTGGTTTTGCGTAAATGCGCTTTTAAAAGCCGCAGGGCTGAGAGAGCTTATAACCGTTGAAAAAAGAACGGAGATAAAAATCGGACGAGAATTCGGCATGGACATCACAAGGATCGTTGCCGTTCTTTTTGTACCCTTCATACATTTTTTCGGAGATACAAATTATTACGGCGCAAATATAGTAGGCAGCGAAATGTTCTATATGACGGCTCTTCGCTGGCTGGTGCTTACGGCAGTGCCTATTTTTATGATAATAACAGGCTATTTCAAGTCGGAGAAGGAAGCAAATGCAGACCACTATAAGGCTATAATTCCCGTTCTTCTTACGCATATAGTCTGCTGTCTGGTTCGCCTTTATACCGACGAGCATATTCACGGCATAGAGCTTACCCCAGGGTATGTTGTGGAAAAGTTGCTTTATTTTGATTATGGCTGGTATGTAAAACTCTATATAGGTCTGCTTTTGCTGATTCCTTTCCTTAATAAAATGTATAAGGGCTGCGAAAGCAGAAAAAACAAGGAGCTTCTTATACTTACAATAATATTTCTGACGGCTGTTGGCCCTCTTGTATATAACGTAGTGCCTATTACCTGGCTTATTATATATGTAGTAGGATATTACTTTATAGGCTCATATATAAGAGAGTATAAAATAAGGATAAATCCCATTCTGAATATTGCAATTATAGCCGCGGTGGTATTTCTTACAGCCTACGGCACTTACGGAAACAGCGCCGGCGGAGTTTTCAACTGGGACTATATAGGATATCCCAACAATTCGGGCTATTCGTCTATGCCTGCATTTATAGTTGCTGCTCTTATAGTCATACTCCTTTCCGACCTGACCTGCCCCTTCGGTTTTGCCAGACTGGCAGCCAAGGCTATATCCATTATGTCGCTGGAAATGTATCTTTTCAGTCAGATGTATGATATGATAATATATAAGCCCTATCAGCAGGCGGGCTATGTCTTTAATCAGTACATACCTATAGCAGGCAAGCTAATTGCCACAATAATACTTTTATCTCTTGTCACATCGGCTGTTAAAAAGATAGTATTTTTCGCAGTGGAGCTTATAGCTAAAAAAACATGGGACATACTTAATGAAGAAACTTGACATTTAAAAGCAGACGGCGGATGTTTGCCGTTTGCTTTTTTTGCGGCATCTTAAATATTTATTTTTGATGTAAAAAATATAAAAAAGGCTATTGACAATTTAAGAATAATGATGTAATATATAAGTTGTCCGTTGACGAAAACTCAGAGTTTTAGATCAGCGAATATATGCAGAGATTTCCGAGTGGTTTAAGGAGCCGGTCTTGAAAACCGGTGTTGTCGCAAGGCACCGTGGGTTCGAATCCCACTCTCTGCGTTATTTTTTTGCTTTTTTGATAATTAAGAGAGCATTTGGAGAAGTACCCAAGTGGTTGAAGGGGCTCCCCTGGAAAGGGAGTAGACCGTGACAAGCGGTGCGAGGGTTCAAATCCCTCCTTCTTCGTTCCGATTTTTAAATAAATCGAAAAATGTTAAAAATAATACTTGACAAAACATCTTTTTGTGTGGTATTATTAATAAGCTGTCCCCCCAAAGAGAGGGCAGCCTGATTTGAACATTGAAAACCGAATAAAAGAAAGACGAAATTACAATAACCCGTAATTCCTTAAAAGAATTACAAAGCGAA